>NZ_AP024651.1:0-683444 GCF_019977295.1 Arthrobacter sp. StoSoilB20
ATGACAGTAGACGAAGCCAACCACGCCAACACTGTCGGAAGTTCCTGGCGCAGGGTGCTGAGCCTCATGGAACAGGACGACCGGGTTTCACCCCGTCAGCGCGGTTTCGTCATCCTCGCCCAGGCGCAGGGACTCATTGGTTCCACACTCTTGGTGGCCGTTCCCAACGAACTCACCCGCGAAGTCCTGCAGACCCAGGTCAAGGACGCCTTGGACGATGCACTCCGCAGCGTCTTCTCCGACGACATCCGCTGCGCGATCGATGTGGACACCGATCTGGTGCCCGTCCATGCAGAGCCGGAGCCCGTCGTCGAGCTTTCCGCTGTGTCCGACTTCGCTGAGCCGAAGCCACAGCCCACTCCGCCCAGCACCTCGCATGAGTTTGGCCGGCTCAATCCCAAGTACATTTTCGACACCTTTGTGATCGGCTCTTCCAACCGCTTTGCGCACGCGGCCGCCGTCGCCGTCGCCGAAGCGCCGGCCAAGGCGTACAACCCGTTGTTCATCTACGGCGACTCCGGCCTGGGCAAGACCCACCTGCTGCACGCGATCGGTCATTATGCCCGCCGGCTCTACAGCGGGATCCGTGTCCGCTACGTGAACTCCGAGGAATTCACCAACGACTTCATCAACTCCATCCGTGATGACGAAGGCACCAGCTTCAAGACCACGTACCGGAATGTCGATGTGCTGCTGATCGATGACATCCAGTTCCTGGCGGGCAAGGACCGGACCCAGGAGGAGTTCTTCCACACGTTCAACGCCCTGCACAATGCCAACAAGCAGGTTGTCATCACCTCGGACCAGCCACCCAAGATGCTCGCCGGCTTCGAGGACCGCATGACGTCCCGTTTCGAATGGGGCCTGCTGACGGACATCCAGCCCCCTGAGCTTGAGACCCGCATTGCGATCCTCCGCAAGAAGGGCCTCAGCGAAGGCCTGTCCGCACCGGATGACGCCTTGGAGTACATCGCGTCCAAGATCTCGAGCAACATCCGCGAACTTGAAGGTGCCCTCATCCGGGTCACGGCCTTCGCAAGCCTCAACCGCCAGCCGGTGGATGTGGCCCTGGCGGAAATGGTGCTCAAGGACCTCATCACTGATGACGGAGCCCAGGAGATCACCGCGAAGCAGATCCTGGACCAGACAGCGGACTACTTCAAGCTCAGCATGGAAGAGCTCTGCAGCAAGTCCCGCACCCGCACGTTGGTGACCGCCCGGCAAATCGCCATGTACCTGTGCCGTGAGCTCACTGACATGTCCCTGCCGAAGATCGGCCAGGAACTTGGTGGACGCGATCACACCACGGTCATCCACGCTGACCGCAAGATCCGCGAGCTGATGGCTGAGCGTCGTGTGATTTACAACCAGGTCACTGAACTCACCAACCGCATCAAACAGCAGCAGCGCGACTCCTGACATCCACAACGTAGGCGCCACTACATACCTTATTAACAGGTGCATGTGGATAAGCCTGTGGATACTTAAGGGGACAAGCTCGGTTAATGGGCTTAAAACCCTTAAGGCGCCTGTGGATCGTTAAAAACCGCCCTGGGAGTTGTCCCCATCCACACCCTGTTTAAAACCCAGTTAACGCACAATCCGTGAACAGGCCTTAACCGCGGAACGACGCGGTGGGATGGGGTTATCCACAGTTTCCACAGCAGTTATTAACACTACGAATCCCAAAAAATTGAAATCCCTCAAATAACAATCTCGTTCTGCCACCTCCCCGCCCCGACGGAAGCAGACCAACCAGAGGTCCCAAGGCCGGCTTCCGGCTGTCCACATACGAGGGGTCCGGCCAAGCGGGGATGGGTTAATCGCGGATGTTCCGGCTAAGCTGTCAGCAGCGCTCCCATCCTTGGGTCTGTTTGTAGTTCGCTCAGTGCGGACCATGCAGGTTCCGGTGCCGGATTGCGAAGTTTTAGCGGATTCCAAGCAGGAATCCGCAGGTACTACATGGCAGCAGCAATGAAAGGCGGCACCCCTCCGTGAAGTTCAGAGTCGACCGCGACGTCCTGGCAGAAGCCGTTACGTGGACCGCGCGGTCGTTGTCTCCGCGGCCGCCCGTACCGGTACTTTCCGGCCTCCTCCTCAAAGCTGAGGCAGGAACAGTCAGTCTCTCGAGCTTTGACTACGAGACCTCGGCACGCTTGGAAATTCCTGCTGACATCGCTGTCGAGGGAACCATCCTGGTGTCCGGGCGCTTGCTGGCTGATATTTGCCGCAGCCTTCCTTCAGCTCCCGTGGAAGTGGAGACCGATGGCAGCAAGGTGACATTGACCTGCCGCCGAAGCAGCTTCCACTTGGCCACCATGCCTGAGGGTGAATACCCCGCACTCCCGGCACTGCCCACCATCAGTGGAACCCTGCCCGGCGATGCATTTGCCCAGGCTGTTTCCCAGGTAATCATTGCGGCCAGCAAGGATGACACCCTCCCGATCCTCACCGGTGTGCGCATGGAGATCGAGGATGACCTCATCACCCTCCTTGCCACCGACCGCTACCGCCTCGCCATGCGCGAAGTTCCCTGGAAGCCGGTCACACCAGGAATTTCCACAAGCGCCCTCGTCAAATCCAAGACACTGAACGAGGTTGCCAAGACCCTTGGTGGCAGCGGTGACATCAACTTGGCCTTGGCGGATGATGACAGCCGGCTCATTGGTTTTGAAAGCGGCGGACGCACCACCACATCGCTCCTGGTGGATGGTGATTACCCGAAAATCCGATCACTGTTCCCGGATTCCACACCCATCCACGCAACAGTCCAGACCCAGGAACTGGTTGAAGCCGTTCGCCGCGTGTCCCTCGTCGCAGAGCGGAACACTCCCGTGCGTTTGGCCTTCACCCAAGGCTTGCTGAACCTCGACGCCGGCACCGGCGAGGACGCCCAGGCGTCCGAAGAGCTCGAGGCCCAACTTTCCGGCGAAGACATCACTGTTGCCTTCAATCCTCACTACCTTGTTGAAGGCTTGAGCGTTATCGAGACCAAGTACGTGCGCTTCTCCTTCACCACGGCTCCCAAGCCGGCCATGATTACGGCCCAGGCTGAGGCTGACGGAGAAGACCAGGACGATTACCGCTACCTCGTCATGCCGGTCCGCCTCCCCAACTAACCGAAACGTACCCGCCACCTTCGCAGAAAAGAGTTCACACTGTGCACATCGGTCTGATCGGCCTCGGAAAAATGGGTTTCAACATGCGGCAGCGCATGCGGAACGGTGGAGTCGAAGTTACTGGTTTCGACCGCAATCCGGACGTCACCGATGTTGCTTCCGTGGATGAACTCATCGCAGCGCTTCCCAGCCCCCGGCTGGTGTGGGTCATGGTTCCCTCAGGTGCGATCACCGATGCCGTGGTCAGCGAACTTGGCGAGAAGCTCAGCCCCGGCGACCTGGTCATCGACGGCGGCAACTCACGTTTCACGGAGGACCAGAAGCACGCAGCTGCCCTTGCCGAAAAAGGCATCCGCTTTGCCGATTGCGGTGTCTCCGGTGGCGTTTGGGGCCTCGAGAATGGTTACGGCCTGATGGCAGGCGGCGCAGATGAAGACATCGAACTGGCAATGCCGGTTTTTGATGCCCTCCGGCCCGAAGGCGAACGTGCCGACAGCTTTGTCCACGTTGGCGGTGTGGGTGCCGGCCACTACGCGAAGATGGTCCACAACGGCATCGAATACGGCTTGATGCAGGCCTACGCCGAAGGCTATGAACTGCTGGCGGCCAAGGACATCGTGAAGGATCTTCCAGGGACTTTCCGCGCCTGGCAAAAGGGCACGGTCGTGCGGTCCTGGCTGCTGGACCTCATGGTCAAGGCACTTGACGAAGATCCGGGCCTGGCTTCGATTGACGACTACGTTGAGGATTCCGGCGAGGGCCGGTGGACCGTTGAGGAAGCAATCGCCAACGCAGTGCCGGCGCCGGCCATCACTGCCGCGCTTTTCGCCCGGTTTGCTTCCCGTGAGGACAACTCGCCTGCCATGAAGATGGTCTCTGCCCTGCGCCACCAGTTCGGCGGACACGCCACCCGTCCGGCCAACTAGGCCGCAGGAGTCCTGCAAACGGCGTGTACCTCGAACATCTTTCGCTGACGGACTTCCGCAGTTACGCACAAGTCGACCTCAAACTCGGCCCTGGTGTGACTGTCCTGGTTGGTTCCAACGGAATTGGCAAAACCAACCTGATGGAAGCAATCGGATACCTGGCGACCCTGAGCTCCCACCGGGTCAGCACGGACGCACCGCTGCTGCGCTTCGGTGCCGAGCGCGCAATGATCCGGGCCAGGCTCGTTCGTGGAGAACAATCCACGATGCTCGAGCTGGAAATCAATGCCGGGCGAGCCAACCGTGGCCGTATCAACCGCGGAAATCCGGTGCGTGCCAGGGACATTCTGGGGATCTGCCACACGGTGTTGTTCGCGCCGGAGGATTTGGCTCTGGTCAAGGGCGATCCCTCGAACCGCCGCCGATTCCTGGACGAGCTGCTGGTCAGCCTGGTTCCACGGCATGCAGCTACGCGAAGCGACTACGATCGCGTCCTGAAACAACGCAACGCCCTCCTGAAATCTGCCCGTGCGGGTAAGTTCACTGCCGGCCATGAGGCAACCCTGGACGTTTGGGACCAGCACATGGCCCGGGCCGGGGCCGAGCTGCTCCATGCCAGGCTGGAACTGGTGGAACGTTTACGTCCGCACTTGAACAGCGCATACGCGCAGCTCACTGATGGGTCCAAAGAGGCAGGTGCGGTTTACCGCTCGACCATCCAGGGCGTACTGGACGACGACGGCGGTCCCGCCGATCCTGGTACGGAACCTTCGGCGTCGGTTGATGACCTCCGGCTGCTGTCCATCGACGAACTCACCGAACGCTACATCCAGTCATTCGCAGCATCCCGAAAAAAAGAGCTGGAACGCGGCATCTCCCTGGTGGGTCCGCACCGCGATGAACTGGAACTGGTGTTGGGCCAAGCTCCGGCCAAGGGCTACGCGTCCCATGGTGAAACCTGGTCCATGTGTTTGTCCCTCCGCCTGGCTTCCTACTATGTGATGCTCGATGACGCGCGCACCGGGGGCACCGCTCCGATCCTGATCCTGGACGATGTGTTTGCCGAACTTGATGTACAGCGCCGGCGTAAACTGGCTGCAATAGTCGCCGGTGCCGAGCAAGTACTGGTGACTGCCGCCGTCGACGCCGATATCCCCGAGGAGCTGGCCGGACGGCGCGTAACCGTTGTTCCGGGAGGCATCGATGGCGAAGGATAGCCGCGACGGACTTCAACCCGGCCGCGATCCGGACGAAATCGACGCCGCCCAGGCGGCGCTGAACCGGATGCGGGAGGCTGCGGCCGCCCGCGGCGAAGTCCGGCAGCGCGCACCCAGGCCCGGATCGGCCCCTAAGCGGAAGGGCATCCGGGACACCAGGGGTTTTGCGCAATTCCATGGAAGCGGCCGTGATCCGTTGGGCCTTGGCAATGTGGTGGGACGCCTGGTGGCCGAGCGGGGGTGGACGTCGCCTGTGGCCGTGGGATCCGTCATGGCCGAATGGGAAACCTTGGTTGGACCGGACATTTCCGCCCACTGCACGCCGGAGAGCTTCACGGACACAACGCTCCATGTTCGCTGCGATTCCACGGCCTGGGCTACGCAGCTTCGTCTGCTGAGCAGCAGTCTTTTGGAGATGTTCCGCAACGAACTGGGCGAAGGCGTAGTGACCAGCATTCAAGTGCTGGGTCCTTCGGCTCCGAGTTGGCGAAAGGGCGGGCGCAGCGTGAACGGTCGCGGACCGCGGGACACTTACGGCTGAACGGCGTGCAGGGCGATTCAACGCCCCGGAGTCGTATAGGCCCCCATCGGGACCACCGCAGGGCCATTGCAGATAGGGCCAGCGGCCTCCCACGGCCATATTCAGCTCTGGGCTGCCCCCGTATTTGCAAGGATTTGTGCGTTTCCACGATAGAATTGGTGTAGATCACTGAGCGCCGGTGAAACGTCGTTGGGGTTCCTGGATCCACTCTTGTGGCAGGGTACCCCCTTCGTCCGACTAGTCGGCGCAATCAGTCACGTGCCCGTTGACGGCTGCGGTTCGCCGTGGACACCACCGGGAACGGCCGACATCGAGTACAGAGGAGTCGAAAGCGCCTGTGGCTAACGACAATGCAGAGACCTTGGCAGTAGAGCCCGAAGAGGAGACTGTTCCCAAGCCTGACACGCCTGAGGTGGCGCCCAGGGAGTACGGTGCCAGCGACATCACCGTGCTGGAGGGCCTCGAAGCGGTGCGCAAACGCCCCGGCATGTATATCGGATCCACCGGCCCCCGCGGCTTGCACCACCTGGTTTATGAAGTGGTGGACAACTCGGTTGATGAGGCGCTGGCCGGCTACTGCAGCCACATTGAGGTCACGCTCCGTGCCGATGGCGGCGTGCGCGTTGTTGATGATGGGCGCGGCATCCCCGTGGACATCCACCCCACCGAAGGCAAGCCGACGGTTGAAGTGGTCATGACCATCCTCCACGCAGGCGGCAAGTTCGGTGGCGGCGGTTATGCAGTCTCCGGCGGCCTCCACGGTGTGGGTATCTCCGTGGTGAACGCTTTGTCCCGCCGTGTGGACACGGAAGTCCGCCGGCAGGGCCACGTATGGCGGATGACCTTCGCCGACGGCGGCAAGCCCCAGGGCGAGCTGGTCAAGGGAGAAGAAACAGACGTCACCGGAACGTCCCAGACGTTCTACCCGGACGGCACCATTTTCGAGTCCACCGAGTTCGATTTCGAAACCCTCCGTGCCCGCTTCCAGCAGATGGCCTTCCTCAACAAGGGCCTGCGGATCACGCTGACCGATGAGCGTCCTGCCTCCCGCGACGGCGATGGCGACCTCGACCTGGATGCCGTGGCCACTGAAGGTGAAGTAGCCGCCGAACACAGGACCGTGGTGTATCAGTACCCGGATGGCTTGTTGGACTACGTCAAGCACCTGAACTCGAACAAGAAGGTGGAGATCGTCCACGAGGACGTCATCGCTTTCGAAACCGAAGACACCGAGCGGCACATCGCCGTCGAGGTTGCCATGCAGTGGACCACTGCGTACTCGGAAAGCGTCCACACCTACGCGAACACCATCAACACGCATGAGGGTGGAACGCACGAAGAAGGCTTCCGCGCCGCGATGACCTCCCTGATCAACCGCTATGCGCGCGAGAAGAGCATCATCAAGGAAAAGGAAGACAACCTTACCGGTGATGACATTCGTGAAGGCCTGACGGCTGTTATTTCCGTCAAGCTTTCCGAGCCGCAGTTCGAAGGGCAGACCAAGACCAAGCTGGGTAACTCCGAGGTCAAGGGTTTTGTCCAGCGCGTCGTCACGGATCAGCTGGGTGACTGGCTGGAACGTAACCCCGGTCCTGCCCGCGATGTCATCCGGAAGGCCATTTCGGCTGCCCAGGCACGCATGGCTGCCCGCAAGGCACGCGATAACGCCCGCCGAAAGAGCCCGTTGGAATCCTTCGGCATGCCCGGCAAGCTTTCCGACTGCTCCTCCAAGGATCCGTCGCGCTGCGAGGTCTACCTCGTGGAGGGTGACTCCGCCGGTGGCTCGGCCAAGCGTGGCCGCAACCCCGAAACCCAGGCCATCCTGCCCCTGCGTGGCAAGATCCTGAACGTGGAACGTGCCCGCTTGGACAAGGCCTTGGGGAACGCGGAAGTCCAGTCCATGATCACGGCATTCGGCACGGGTATTGGCGAGGACTTCGATATAGCCAAGCTCCGGTATCACAAGATTGTGTTGATGGCCGATGCTGACGTTGATGGCCAGCACATCACCACCCTCTTGATGACACTGTTGTTCCGCTACATGCGCCCACTGATCGAGAACGGCTACGTCTACCTGGCCCAGCCGCCGCTCTACAGGATCAAGTGGTCCAACGCTGCCCACGATTACGTCTACAGCGACCGCGAACGTGATGAAACCATCCGCAAGGGTGCCGCGATGAACAAGCGACTCCCCAAGGACAACGGCATCCAGCGCTACAAGGGTCTGGGCGAGATGGACTACACCGAGCTATGGGACACCACCATGGATCCGGATCGCCGCACGCTGCTGCAGGTCACCATGGATGATGCCTTGGCTGCCGACCAGACCTTCTCCGTCCTGATGGGCGAAGACGTTGAGTCGCGCCGAAACTTCATCCAGCAGAACGCCAAGGACGTCAGGTTCCTCGATATCTAGGGCTCCGCTAAGGGCTTTGAATATTCCAGAACTGACATATACCTGAAACGGAAACTTTAGATTATGAGTGACGAAACTCCCGAAGTCCCGGCGGAATCGAACGACGCCGAGGATGTAGTTCTTGAGGGTGATGTGCTGACCGACCGCGTCGAGCAGGTGGACCTGCAGACCGAAATGCAGCGGTCCTACCTGGACTACGCCATGGCCGTCATCGTGGGCCGCGCCCTTCCGGATGTCCGGGACGGCTTGAAGCCGGTGCACCGCCGCGTTCTCTACGCTATGTTCGACGGCGGTTACCGTCCGGACCGCTCGTTCAACAAGTGTGCCCGCGTGGTGGGCGATGTCATGGGTACCTACCACCCGCACGGTGACATGGCGATCTACGACGCTTTGGTGCGCCTGATCCAGGACTGGACCATGCGGTACCCGCTGGCTCTTGGCCAGGGCAACTTCGGTTCGCCCGGCAACGACGGCGCTGCTGCTCCGCGTTACACCGAAACCAAAATGGCACAGCTGGCCATGGAGATGGTCCGGGACATCGACGAGGAAACCGTCGACTTCCAGGACAACTACGACGGCAAGAACCAGGAACCCACCATCCTGCCGGCGCGTTTCCCCAACTTGTTGGTCAACGGCTCCTCCGGCATCGCCGTCGGC
The DNA here is from genome assembly GCF_019977295.1 of Arthrobacter sp. StoSoilB20. Taxonomy (NCBI): domain Bacteria; kingdom Bacillati; phylum Actinomycetota; class Actinomycetes; order Micrococcales; family Micrococcaceae; genus Arthrobacter; species Arthrobacter sp. StoSoilB20. Next base: position 8,877 of record NZ_AP024651.1, read on the forward strand.
ATGGCCACCAACATTCCGCCGCACAACCTTCGCGAGGTCGCCGAGGGTGTCCAGTGGGCACTTGAGAATCCCACGGCCACGCGCGAAGAGCTCCTTGAAGCGCTGCTGTTGCGGATCAAGGGCCCGGATTTCCCCACCGGCGCCACCATCCTGGGCCATAAGGGCATCGAGGACGCTTACCGCACCGGCCGCGGATCCATCACCATGCGTGCCGTGGTGAACGTCGAGGAACTCCAGGGCCGTACCTGCCTGGTGGTGACCGAGCTTCCGTACCAGGCAAACCCGGACAACCTGGCCATCAAGATTGCCGAACTGGTCAAGGACGGCAAGATTTCAGGCATCGCGGACCTTCGTGATGAAACCTCGGGCCGTACCGGCCAGCGACTGGTGATTGTGCTCAAGCGCGATGCCGTTGCCAAGGTGGTCCTGAACAACCTTTACAAACACACGCAGTTGCAGGACAACTTCTCGGCGAACATGCTGGCAATTGTCGACGGCGTTCCGCGCACCTTGAGCCTTGATGCCTTCATCCGGCACTGGGTTGCGCACCAGATGGACGTCATTGCCCGCCGTACCCGGTACCGCCTGCGCAAGGCCGAGGAAGAAGCACACATCCTGCGCGCGCTCCTCAAGGCCCTGGACATGCTGGATGAAGTCATTGCACTCATCCGTGCCTCCAACACCACAGAGGCTGCGCGTGAAGGCCTCATGGAGCTCCTGGAAATTGACGAGCTCCAGGCCCGGGCCATTCTGGACATGCAGCTGCGTCGTTTGGCCGCCCTGGAACGCCAGAAGATCCAGGACCGCCACTCCGAGCTCGAAGCGATGATCCAGGAATACAACGCGATCCTGGCTTCCGAAGAGCGGCAGCGCCAGATCATCAGCGAGGAACTTGCCGAGATCGTCGCCAAGCACGGTGATGACCGACGCACCCACATCCTGATGGGTTTCGACGGCGACATGTCCATGGAAGACCTGATTCCCGAAGAGGAAATGGTTGTCACCATTACGCGTGGCGGCTACGTCAAGCGCACGCGCAGCGACAACTACCGTTCCCAGCAGCGCGGCGGCAAGGGCATCAAGGGTGCCCAGTTGCGCGGAGACGACGTCGTGGAGCACTTCTTTGTCACGACCACCCACCACTGGTTGTTGTTCTTCACCAATCTGGGGCGCGTCTACCGTGCCAAGGCATACGAGCTCGCTGAGGCGGGACGCGATGCCAAGGGCCAGCACGTTGCCAATCTGCTGGCCTTCCAGCCGGACGAGCACATCGCCCAGGTCCTGGACTTGCGGGACTACCAGCAGGCTCCTTACCTGGTGCTTGCCACCAAGAATGGCCTGGTCAAGAAGACAAGGCTTGAGGACTACGACACCAACCGCACAGCCGGCGTTATCGCCATCAACCTGCGCGATGAGGACGAACTGGTCTCCGCCCAGTTGGTCAGCGAGACCGACGACCTCCTGCTGGTCTCGCGCAAGGGCCAGTCCATCCGCTTCACAGCTACCGATGACGCACTGCGCCCCATGGGCCGCGCTACGTCCGGTGTGACCGGGATGAAGTTCCGTGAAGATGACGAACTGCTTGCCGCGGATGTCGTCCAGGACGGTTCCTTCGTCTTCATCGTGACTGAGGGCGGTTACGCCAAACGGACCGCTGTGGACGAATACCGTTTGCAGGGACGTGGCGGTTTGGGGATCAAGGTTGCCAAGCTTGCTGAAGACCGCGGTGACCTTGTGGGCGCGTTGATCGTGCAGGAAGAAGACGAAGTCCTGGTGGTCATGGAGGGCGGCAAGGTGGTCCGCTCGGCGGTAACCGGCGTGCCGGCCAAGGGCCGTGACACCATGGGCGTCATCTTCGCCAAGCCGGACAAGAATGACCGCATTATTGAGGTTGCGCGCAACAGCGAACGCGGCCTGGAAGTCGAAGAGTCAGAAGACGGACTCGACGATGACGTAACGTTGGCTGCAAACGACGGCGCCTCTGAGGCGACCGTGACGGCCGAAACGGAAAACGACGCAGACCCGGAAACTGAAACGGGCGCGGAGCTGAACGAAGACAACACCGGAGGTAACGAGTGAGTAATTCCGACTCATATCCCAAGCCGAGCACAGGTGTCCCCGGCGGACTCCGGCAGCCCTCAGGCAGCGCCCAGGCAGGAACGCCCGCGCGGCCCCAGCAGCGTCCCGGATCCGGGGCTTCCGGATCCGATGCCGCAGGCGCACGACCCGCAACCGGGACCGGCTCCGGGCAGCGTCCTACCGGTGCTCCCGGCCAGCGGCCGGCCCAGTCGGGTCAGCGTCCCGCCCAGGGTGCTCCCGGACAACGCCCGGCGCAGCCCGGACAACGTCCCGCCCAGTCGGGTCAGCGCCCCGCGCAGGGTGCTCCCGGCTTGGTAAAGCCTGCCCCCAAGGCAAAGGTTCGCCGCGCACGCCTGCTGGTCAGCAAGGTGGATCCTTGGTCCGTGCTGAAGATGGCATTCCTCCTGTCCGTTGCACTGGGCATCGTCACCGTAGTGGCTGCCATCGTTCTGTGGACTGTGCTGGATCTCACAGGCATCTTCAACCAGGTGGACAGCCTCCTTGGCACCCTGGCGGGATCAGAAGGCAGTGGATTCGAACTGAAGAAGATTGCTTCGCTGGGCCAGGTAGCGTCCTTTGCCACGATTATTGCCGTGGTGAACGTGGTCCTGCTGACGGCACTGTCCATGCTTTCCGCCGTTCTCTATAACATTTCCGCAACGTTGGTTGGTGGCGTCGGCGTCACCCTGACCGACGACTAAGAAAAATCCGCGGAATTCCGCCCAAAGAGGCGGAATTCCCTCTCGGAAATGCCTCGATTTGAGATCGGGCCGGGATGTGCTGTACAGTCATATCTCGGCCCGATGAGGCATCGGGGCGTATAGCTCAGGCGGTTAGAGCGCTTCGCTGATAACGAAGAGGTCCCAGGTTCAAGTCCTGGTACGCCCACGGAACCGAAAGAGGTTCAGGTAAAACTGAACCGGAATGAGGTACTTGTGAAGAAGTTGCTGGTAGTTGTAGCAGCGGCAGTCGCAGGTGTCCTGGTCTATAAAAAGGCGCAGGAATCCGAGGCCCGGAAAGATGTCTGGAGCAAGTCAACCGACACGGTCGACTAGCCGAAGGGCCCGGTCCGAACTGGTAATTACCAGCCTGGACATGGGGTATGATTGACGGGTTGCTTCTTATGGGGGCATGGCGCAATTGGTAGCGCACCTGCTTTGCAAGCAGGGGGTTCGGGGTTCGAGTCCCCGTGCCTCCACCATAAGAAAAGTCCCGGTCAGAAATGACCGGGACTTTTGCTTTAACCAGAAGACCGGGTGCTCTTAACCAGAAGATCGGGCCCGTTGATTATTCGGCAGGGCAGAGAACCCCGGGGAGTGGTCCGCGACCGGTAGGGGCTACAGTCCGCAGGACCCAGCTGTCCCGCAGTCCGCAGGATCCTAGCTGTCCCGCAGTCCCGCAACCCGCTGTCCCGCAGTCCGCAGGATCCTAGCTGTCCCGCAACAGGCGCTCAGGAACCAGCGCCCAGTGTTCAACCGTTCAGGCTGCCGGAACCCGCTGCAGGGCGCGCTCGATGAAAGCCGCCAGCTCGTCGTTGCCCAGGACGGGGGTCACAACGCCGAGTTCCAAGGTGGGCTGTGTCTTGGCTCCGGCTGTCTTCAGGGCACCCTCCACGGCGGACCGGGCCGCAGTAGCGGCTTGCGTATCCTCACGCTTGGCTGCCTCCAGCATGGTGATCGCCTCTTCCACACCCCGCCCGTACTCCGAAGCCGCTGCAATCCATGCAGTGCCATCCTGGGCGAATCCGGGCTCGGCCATGCGTGGCAGGAGCGTGGGAAGCTTTTGAAGCAGCCCAGCGCGGTTCCTCAGTGCCGCCGATGGTGACTTGCCGGCGTCGTATTCCGACCAGAACTGGTCGACATCCCGGCGAAGCTCCGGTGCTGAGGGGGTGAGTTCGTCGTCCTGCCAGTCCTGGTTCAGGTCCACGAAAGCCCGTACGGCTGCCCGCACTTCGGGGTCGGGGCCGGCGAGCAAGGACAGCGCGGCATCCATGGATGGCCCGGGCTTGTACGCAGGCCCATTCCAGGAGAGATCTGCGTAGTTGAAGATTGCCGGCAGGGAGAGGTAGGGCTGGATCATCGGGTTGGTGACGATTCCCTTGATGGATCGATGAAGGTCGGCGTCCCTGCCAATCACGGGTGCCAGGAAGAGATGGTCCTGGGAGAAGTCAGTAACCGGATAGTTGTCCCAGATGACCAGGCTCCGGGGTTTGCCGGGTGACCCGTAGGTATCGCCCGCAGTTTCCGCCGATTTCGTGGTGATCCGGTGGGAGACCACGTCTTCACCCGTCCACTGCACCACAATTTCGGGGTTCAGTGCGCGGCCAAGTTCTTTCTTGTACGGCGTGCTTCCGGATCCGTTGTAGAAGGTGGGGACCGTTTCGAGCGGCAGGACACCTGCTTTGCCGGAGATGAACTTGGCATTGACGTCATTGACGAACGATGCCTGCGCTTTCGCCAGGTTCACCTGTCCGGCGCCGAATTCCCGGAGGTCCTCCGCGCATTGGACCTTGGTGGCGATGTCGTCCAAGGGAATCACGAACGAGCGCACCCCCAGCGAATACAGGGATTCAAGCTTTGCCACTGCATCCTCAAGGTCCGCTTCACGGGAATAGCAAACGTCAATCCCCGGCGAGAGAGCGTAGCTGAACCGGACGTGGTTGGCGGCCGCGGCGTCGATCAATTCCCGCAGCTCGCTGAGCTCCCTGTCCGAGTACAGCTCACGCCATTTGTCCCGGAGCAGGGGATCGTCTTTGGGCGAATAGATGTAGGTGTTCATTTTCTGGCTGCCCGCAAATTCAATGACATCCAAACGGGCTTCGTGGGACCAGGGCGTTCCGTAGAAGCCCTCGATCACACCACGTGTTTCCATCAGCGGCCAGTCACTTACCTGGACCGGGGCCACAGCGCCGTCCTTAAGCACCTGCCGGAGGGTCTGGACGGCGTGGAAAACGCCGTCGTCGTCGCGTCCGGCGAGAACCGCCGTCGGAATCCCGTCGGACTGTCCGGTTGCGATCGAATAGCCTTCAGCACGTCCAAGGGCATCACGGACTGAGGAGTCGCCGTCCACTTGCAAGGCTTTGAGGACCGGGCCCACCGCGGACTCAGTGCCCAGGTGGATGGCCGATGACCCTTCCTGTGGGGAGGGAAGGGCTGTCACAACCTCCGCGGTTCCTCCTGAGGCAGCAACGAGGTCCCGGACGGCGGCAGTCGAGGCCTGGTCCGTTCCGGCGGGTGCCACAACGTACACGTGCCCGGTGATGGGGACCGGGGCCCCATTCCCCAACCGGGCATGCTGAGGTACCGGGAAGATGCTTGGAACACCTGTACTGACTTCGGCTCCGCCTGGACCATCGGGACGCTCACGTGAAACAGCGAACCAGCCGGCGGCAACCAGGGCAGCTGCGAGCAACCCTGCCACCATCAGCAGAAGAGACCGCCGGCGCTTGGTGCCGGAGCCGGCGGGTGCGGTGTTCAATCAGATAACCCCTTGGGTACGCCGTTACCGGCTCACTGGAATGTTGAGTCAAGACAATCACACTGTTGGAGCATCAGATAGGGTCTGGAACGCACCCGCGCCCCACTAGTGTTGATCCGTGACCCTTCTCATTGCCGCCCTGGGTGTCCTGGGTGTCGCCTCTTCCGGACCGCTCATCGCGGGCACCCTGGGAGCGACTTCAGTGACGGCCTTGGCGATCGCTTTCTGGCGGAACGCGATTGGTGCCGTCGTCATGGCAGCTCCGGTGGCTATCCGCGAGCCGAAAGCGTTCAGCAGGATCACCCGGCGGGAATTTGGCTGGTCCACTGTTGCTGCCGTCGCACTGGCCTTCCACTTCGCCTGCTTCATTACCGCCCTCCAGTTGACGTCGGTGGCTGCCGCTACGGCCTTGGTGTGCTTGCAATCGGCATGGATCGCGGTGTTCCAGTTGTTCCGGGGAACGCGGCACCGCTGGCCGGTATTGGTTGGCCTGGGCATCGCTTTCGGCGGAGTCGTGGCCATCACGGGATTCGACATGGGCTCATCCCCTGAAGCACTGCTGGGTGACCTCTTGGCCCTGGCAGGCGGAGCACTGGCCGGCCTCTACACGCTGGCGGGAGGAAAGGCCCGCCAATCCATGGGAACCGGTACCTACACCACGCTCTGCTACGGCATGTGCGCGGCGATCGTGGCGGTGATGGCTTTGTTCAGCGCCCAGCCACTGACAGGGTTCGACGCCGGAGGCTGGCTTGGCATTATCGCCATCACCGTATGCGCGCAGTTGGTAGGACACACGGCCTTCAACCACTTGCTGGCCACAATGAGTCCGCTGCTGGTGTCCATGATCATCCTGCTGGAGATTCCGGGCGCTGCGATCCTTGCAGCCATCTTCCTTGCTGAGACCTTGCCTGCCGGGACCTATGCAGGACTGGCGCTGATCCTGGTTGGCCTGGCTGTAGTTGTCGCCGGGCAGCGGCGGGGCCGGGCTGAAGCAGACCGACGCGAAGCCGGGTTGGGCACTGACTGAGGATCCGCCGTCGGGCGCGGGCGCTTTGTCGCTGTACCGCTAAAGGCCACCGCGCCGGGCGCCCTGCGCGGCGTTGGACGTGTGGATGGCGCGGAGTATCTTGGCCGGGAAATATACCGAGAAGAACACCACCATGGGTGCTTTGAGTGCCATCTTCTTGACGTTGTGGGCCTTGTAGGTCCTGTCGAAGCGCTGCACGTAGTAGCGGTAATCGCGGGGTGAATCCTCCAACCGGCGGGCGGACATCCCGGAAACCATCTGTGGCACATACTGCACCTTGAGGTCGTGCTCGAAGAGGTGCAAGGAGAGATCGATATCCTCGTGCATCTCATCCTTGGGGTCCAGGCACGCTTCGTCGCGGATGGTCTCCCAAGCTGAACGTCGGAGAGCCATGTTGGAACCGAAGAGGAAATGGTACTGGTGCTTGGCCAGGCGCAGCATGAGTTGGCGCATCTTGTCGTCCGCCTTGAGGCCGAAGCGGCGCATGGGCATGTCGTAATAGACAACAGGACCCGTTGCGGCAGCGACCGACTGGTCCATGAACGCTTTTTGGACCTGTTCAACCCAATCCGGCTCCAGGACGGAATCCGCGTCGATACGTCCCACCACCTCGCTTGTGGCGTTGTTCAGCCCATGGTTGCGGGTGGGAATCAGGCCCTGAAAGGCTTCCTGGCGCAGGAGGATAATGGGGCTCTCGGGATATTCCTGCTGCATCTGGCGCACGATACGTGCGGTCCGGTCCGTGGAGAGGTTGTCCACCACGATGATCTCGTCAGCAGGAACGGACTGGTAAATGGCCGCGATGAGACACTGGCGAATGACGCTTTCTTCGTTATACGCCGGGATGACGATGGACACGCCCGGGGGCACCGGACCATCCTGTTGGGCACCCGCAGAGGGTCTATCGGCTGACATCACTCCAAATCTAACACCCGGGGCCGCGCCACCCGCGGAGGCTTTGGTTACAAGCCGGCAAACACTGAAGGGATCCCGGCCATGACCGGGATCCCTTCAGTTTGTTGACGTATTGGCCTGCTCAAGGCCTCATGTCAGTGCTTAGTTCTGTGCACCTTTGGCATCGGAGTCCGAGCCTTCAGAGTCCTTGTGCAAGCTGGCCGCAATGTTCTTCACGGCAGTCTTGGCGTCGGTTGCCACCTTCGCAGAGGAGTCCTCAACGTTCTTGAAGGCATCCTTGGTGGCCTGCTCTGCCTCAGCCGCGGCATCCTCAGGGGTGATGTCGGCGGTGCCGGACCCAGTGGACGCGGCGGCCGTTGCTGATGCCGGGGCATCATCCGCTGCCGAAGCAGCTGCCGGGGCAGCAGGAACCGGAGCGGGCGTCGGCGTGACCGGGGAAGGCGTCTTCCACGGGTCTTCCACAGGCTTGGAAGCCTTCCAGGCCGCAACACCGGCGGCAGCGGCCGCAGCAATGACGGTCACGATCAGCCAACCGCGCTTCTTCGGCTTGGGCTGCTCCTTCACCAAAGCGGTGGAAACTGCCTTGCCGGCCTGATCCGTAACAGCCTTGATGTGCTTGCCTGTAGCCTGGGCCTGCTCCTGGACACTGTGTACAACGCCGGAATCGACCAGTTTCTGCGCCACGGCATCAACTTGTGCCGGTGCGTTCTCCAAAGCGTGGTGAACGGCTACCGAAGCCTGGCCCAATTGCTCGGACAGCTTGGGCAGGTACTCGTCCACTACTTTGTCCCGGGCGATGCCGAGGGCCGGAGTGGCTTTGTTGAGCGTCTCCTGGATCCTGGGCGTTGCGTCCTCCACTACGTCATGGATCTTCGGCGCAAGGTGCGCCAACCCATCCTGAATCCGCGGCGTAACAACAGCAACGCCGTCGGCGAGGTTGTGCGCCGCGGACTTCAGCCCCTCTTGGATCTTGGGGGAAGCGGTATCAATGCCGTGCTGGATACGCGGAACAGCCCAGTTGACAGCGGCTTCCACACGGGGTGCCGCCCAGTCGCGGGCGTTGTCTACACCGGCCACAACGGATTGTTCGAGGTCGCGGGCAATACGGTCTGATTTCTTCACAACTACCTCCCGATACACATGCTCGTTTGTTGCTAGCCTACGTCGCTTGGCGAACACCGGCTATTCATCTGCCGGATTCGTCCCGGATTTCACCGAGCGCGGAACCGGCTTTACAACTGCACCGGCGTTGACCCTGCATGGAAGAATGGGGCCATGACCATCGCAACCGCAAAAGCAACGATCCACACGACCCTCGGCGACATCAAGGTTGACCTCTTCGGCAACCACGCGCCCAAGACGGTCGCCAACTTCATTGGCTTGGCCACGGGCGAAAAGTCCTGGAACCACCCCGAGACCGGCGAAGACAAGACCGGAACGCCGCTGTACGACGGCACCATCTTCCACCGCATCATCAAGGACTTCATGATCCAGGGCGGCGATCCCCTGGGTCGCGGCGTTGGCGGACCGGGCTACCAGTTCGACGACGAGATCCACCCCGAACTGACCTTCAACGCTCCCTACAAGCTGGCCATGGCCAACGCCGGCATCCAGATGGGCAAGGGCACCAACGGGTCACAGTTCTTCATCACCACCGTGAACACCGACTGGCTGTTCGGCAAGCACAGCATCTTCGGTGAGGTCACCGATGAGGAATCCCGCAAGGTTGTGGATTCCATTGAAGCCGTCCGTACCGGCATGGGCGACCGCCCCGTCGAGGACGTCGTCATCAACAGCATCGACATCGAACAGCTCTAGTCACACCCTGAACCTGAGCTCATGAGTTACGGAATCCCGTCGGCAGAGCCGTCCGCTGATATTCCGGTGTGCCCCAGGCACCCGGACAGGCCCTCCTATGTGCGGTGCCAGCGCTGCGGGCGCCCTGCATGCCCCGAGTGCCAGCGGGCGGCCGCCGTCGGGTTCCAGTGCGTTGATTGCATCAACGAACAAAAACGTTCGACGCCGGTCTACCGGTCCCCGTACGGCGGCGCCCTGGCCGTGGGCAAGCCTTTGGTGACGTACACGATCATCGGCCTGTGCCTGTTGGTCTTTGTCCTTCAGTGGCTTGTGCCCGGCGAGGCAGTGTTCCAAAACTTCGCCTTTGCCAACGTTTTTGCCGATACTGAGCCTTGGCGCATGCTCACCGCCGCATTCCTGCATTCCCAGGGATTCCTGCTCCACATTGTCCTGAACATGTACACGCTGTGGATCTTCGGACAGGCCCTTGAGCCCTTGCTCGGGCGGATCCGATTCCTTGCCGTGTACCTGCTGTCCGCGATCGGCGGATCAGTGGGCTTCCTTTTGTTGACTCCCGACCGGCCCGTGGTGGGCGTCGTGGGTGCTTCGGGGGCCATCTTTGGCCTCTTCGGCGCCATGCTGGTGGTCCAACGACACCGGGGCGGCGAAACCAAACAACTCTGGGTCCTGATTGCCATCAATGGTGCCATCGGCTTCTTTGTTCCCAGCATTGCCTGGCAGGCGCACCTGGGCGGTCTGATCACAGGCGGCCTCGCTGCCGCAGTGATTGCCTATGCCCCTCAGGGCAAGAACCGGGGCCTCCTCCAAGCCGGTGGCCTCGTTTTGGTGGCTGGCGTGTTGGCTGTGGCCACGTGGTTCCGCGTCACCTCCGGCTGACTAGCCGCTCGCTTTGGCTAACTGCGCCGGCTGATGGGTCCGGGTCGGCTTGTCTTGACCGCGCCAACTGACTTGACCGCGCTGGCTGCTTAGCAGCACCCGGCGATGGGGTCGGGCCCGACGGGAAGTCGTTTCCGGCTGCTGCCCTCTTAGCTTTCAGCCGGCCTGACCGGCTGCCGCAGTATCGTCTTGAGCTTTTCGGGAGCCGTACGGCGGGGATCACTGAGGTAGATCTCGTGGTGCTTGCCTGTCATGGCCAAGGACTGCCCGGGAATGAAGCTTCCATGCATCTCCTGGAGGACCGGAGCTTCGTCGTCGTAGGGCCCTATATGAAGTGTTTGCACACTCATGCCTTCCTCAAGGTGCTCCAAGCGGAGAGCGTCCAACGCGACGGCCTCCCCCTTCCCGGCAACGGCCTCGCGTGCAGCTGCAAAATGATCCGGTCCGAGCCAGTCAGGGGCCATGATCATCAACGTCCAGTCCCACTGGGACTTGTCCCTGGCCGAGGTGAAGGACTCCATGTCATCGGCCCACCACAGGGCTTCCAACGGCATCACAGCATAATCCCGCCCCAGCTGCTCTTTGCTGAAGAACTTGAGCTTGTAGGCCACCGGATAGAGCGTGAGCAGAGCGTCCTTGTATGCCTGGGAGCTGTTGGGATCACCATGGCCGTCAATCATCAGGAATTGCAGTTTGGGGACTGTAACCACCGCGAATATCCCGGGTTTGGCGCTGTAGGTGGTGACCAGTTTCTTGAAGTCGCTCTTCATGGGACCACGGTACGCCGCCGGGTGGCCGCATGTGGCGGCCCGGCCCCCACCCCGGGTGCAAGGGGGGCCGTAGTTGCTGGTTATCCACAGCTGTTATCCACACTGTGCGTAACTTACAAGCGTGTAGTTAGGTCCAAAACCCTCTTCAAGAGCCGCCAGATCCGTAGATATCCCCCGAATGGCATGAATTTCTCCACACCTGTGGATAACTTTGTCCCCGTCGGGTGCAAAAATGTGGACAAATAGGGCTTGATACCAACAACTGTGGACAACCCTGTTAATCACTTCCAGGAGCACCTTCTATCAACAGGCTTATCAACATTGTTAATAACTTACAAAGGTGTAGTTCACCACTCGGGAAGGCCCCTGCGGTCCGTCATGGCGCGGATCTGCGTCGTGAAACCCACAAGTTTTCCCCATCTGTGGATAACTTGTGGGTAGGCGGTTGTTATTAAGTGGGTAACCCGCGAGTGCTGCGTGGACTTGGCATCGACTTCATAGTCCTTCGCGGCGGAATTAGGGGATTCCGAGCCAACCATGTTGATGGGGTGTTGTCCCTGGAAGCGCCCCGGAAGCAAAACCGGCAATCCCACGGTGTTGAACTTTGAGTGAAGCTTGGATCACTATCCACAGCACCGTACACAGTGGGTATAACTGCCCTCGCCGCAGATAGTGCGCAAATTTGGCGCCAATCCGGCGATCATGGTGGCATTTACGTGGATGTCCACAGAGTTTATCCACGCCTGTGGATAAAGTTGCGCACTTCTGTGGACAAGAGCCGGGGATATGAGCCAGGGATGCCCTTCGGCAATCCGACGGCCCTGTGAGCCGGGAGCTTAGACCCACACTCCTGAGGATCCACGGCGATGACTGTCCAAGAGGTGGGTGTCGATGATGCCGATTGCTTCCATGAGCGCGTACATGGTGGTGGGCCCAACAAACGCGAAGCCCTTCTTCCGGAGTGCCTTGGACAACGCGATCGACTCCGGTGAAGTGGTGGGGATGTCTGCAAAGGTATGCGGTGCCGGGGTGGTCTCAGGTTGGAAAGACCATACAAAGTCCACCAGCCCGCCCTCTTCGCGCAGTGCAATGGTTGCTTTGGCATTGGTGATGGCGGCACGGATCTTGAGACGGTTCCGAACAATGCCGGCGTCCATCATGAGACGTTCAACGTCCTCTTCAGTGAAGGCTGCAACGCTCTCTGGGTGGAAGTCCACGAAGGCCGCCCGGAATGCTTCCCGTTTCCGGAGAATCGTGGCCCAGGAAAGCCCCGCTTGGAACGCCTCGAGACTGATGCGCTCGTACATGCCCTGCTCATCCCGGACAGGCATTCCCCACTCGTGATCGTAGTAAGCCTGCATAAGAGGGTCTGAAGCAGCCCACAGGGGCCGTGCAAGCCCGTCTTCACCAATGACGGTGCCGTTGTCCGGACTCATGCATGCTCCTCCGCGGCCGAGGTTGCTGGAACCCCGGCCAGTTGTTGTGCCTATTGGAGATATTCTGCCGTGTGGCTCTGACATTCAGGGTTCTAGGACAACCCCGTGACCCTCATGGTGATATTGATTCTGCCGTGCGTGAGGCCACAATCCTTCGGAGCAGTTCCGGGGAAGACTTTGGGAATGCCATGAAAGGCAAACCTGGAAGGCCCACCGAAGACGAACAGGTCTCCCGAGCGGAGGCGAACATCCTTGTACGGCTTGGTGCGGGTCTCCGTATTGCCGAAGCGGAAAAGGCAGTCTTCGCCGATGCTGAGGGACACGACGGGCGCCCCGGAGTGTTCGTCCTTGTCCTGATGCATACCCATGGCAGCACCGTCGTCGTAGAAATTCACCAGCGCGGCGTCCGGTGTGTAGCCCTCGGCGACGGCACCCAGGCATTCCAAACCCTCCAGGCCTTCCTCACCGTCGATTCCGGACTTATAGGCGTCTGCAACGGCTTTCCGCCCCAAACGAACCATCCAATCAGGGAAATCCAGCACGGGGCGGCCGTTGACGTCGGTGGCTTCCCGCGTGTACTTATACGGTTGCCAGTGCCACCCAAGGCAGACGGTTCGTACTGACATCTTGCGGCCGCCCGGAAGTGTTGCGGCCCGCAACGGCACGGGGCCCTGCGTCCATTCACCGAAGCGACCCACAATCCACCGCTGCTGTTCGGCCGTGAGCCAGCCGGGAACATAAACCGCGCCCGGGGCAATCAGCCGGGGTCCGGCGTCGTGCGCTTCTGCCTGGACCAACTCCAACGGGAACAGGGCGTCGTCGTTCACGCTGCTGCCTCCAGGGTCAGCAGGGCGCGTTTCGCCTCCGGCCCGCCGAGGTAGCCGCCAAAACTGCCATCCGATTTCACTACCCGGTGGCACGGAATGATGACGGGAAGCGGGTTGGTGGCACAGGCGGTTCCAACGGCCCGCACAGCGTTGGGGCTTCCCGCAGCCGACGCCACCTGTGCATAGCTTTCGGTGCGCCCGTAGCCAATCCGGGGCAGGTGCTGCAACACATTGAGCCGGAACCCGCGGGACAGGCGGAAGTCCACCGTGAGATCGAACTCTTTCCGGCTGCCGTTGAAGTACTCCTCGAGTTGCCATGCAGCATCATCCAACCTCGCCGGCGCTTGAAGAATGCGGGGGCTGATGGTTTCGGACAGGCGCTGCAGGACCTCGGAATGGTTTTCCACATCAAAGGCCACCCTGACTATGCCCCGGTCAGTGGCAGCCAACAGCAGTTTGCCCACAGGTGAGTCCACTACCCTGTAGGCGACATCCAAGGTGTGGGTCAGTTGGGCGTCCCGGGCAAGGCGGGCGCGGAGGCTCTCAAGTGCGGGCTCCAGCCCGGCATCGAGGGGTTCCAGGAGGGACAGCACGTCCAGGCGGTCAGTGGTTGGGTCAAGGGTCATCGGATTTCTCCCTTTGGAAGTGAATGCACCAGCGCAGGCACATCAACCAACGCCGGTAGAGAAGCCAGTGCATTGCGAAGGGCTTTGACGCCGTCCGCTCCAGCACGCCGTGCAGCCTCAGGAGTACCCCCCAAAAGTGCGGCAATGTCCTTATAGGGAAGTCCGGCAAGGTAGTGATACGCCACTGCCTGCCGCTGTTTGGGTGGAAGGTGGTTCACCGCGTCCAACAATTCGGCATGGTCCGCTCCGGGAATGCCAAGGGGGGAAGGGTGTTCGGGCGGGGAATCCACCGGGACCGCACGCCGGTTGCCCGCGCGCAGATGGTCAATGCATTTTCGGTGGGCGATAGTGACCAGCCAAGCCTGCACGTTGGCCTCCTGTGGAAGGCCCGGATAAGCCTGAAGGGCAGCAAGGAAGGTATCAGACCAGGCGTCGTCGGCGTCGTGCACTCCCAGGACCGCGCGGCATACCCGCAGGACGGTGGCGCCCTGCTCCTCCACTACCGTCTCAAAAGGCTTCTTGCTGACCGCCTGCCTCTTACCCATTAGAAGAGCTTTCCTTCTTTCACTGCAGCAGGCTCTTCCAGTTCAAGAAGGTAGCGCTTGTTCCGAAGACCGCCCGCATACCCGGTCAATTGGCCCTTGCGTCCCACCACGCGATGGCACGGAATGATGATGCTGATGGGATTGCGGCCAACAGCCGAACCTACGGCCTGTGCCAAGTGCGGATCCCCCAATTCAACGGCCAACCCGCCATAACTGACGGTCTCGCCGAAGGGGATATCTTGAAGGCGCGCCCAGACCTTCTCCTGGAAGGGATTTCCGTGGGCCTGGAGCGGGACATTGAAAACAGTGCGGTGGCCACCCAAATACTCGTCAAGTTCATGCCGGGTATGGGCGAAAACCGGATCCTCAAGCCCTGCGGGGACCCCGAAGTAATCGGGAGGAGGCATATGCCAGTGGCCCTCGTAGAAAATGCCCGTCAAGAATTCCCCGCTGGCAGTCAACGTCAACTGTCCCAACGGGGAATCCATGGTGGTGTGCCGGATGCTCATATCTTGTAGACGTCCACGGGCACGCAGATGTGAGGTGCAGGTTTCCTAGGAGCGCCAGCGCGTGGTCATCAGGAAGCCCACGATCGCGATGCCGAAGCCGGCAACGATGTTCCATGACGCCCAGTCGCGGACCGGGAACTGACCCTCGGTGATGTAGAAAGTGATGATCCAGATGAGACCGAGGATCATCAGTCCGAACATGACGGCCTTGTACCAAACCGGGTTTGGCTTGTACTGCTGCGCTGTGGAAGCCTGCTGGTCCTGACGGGCAGGCCGCTTGCGGGGCTTGGACTCGGGCACGGATCCTCCTTGGCTGTACGTTGATACCCGTTCCAGCCAGCCTTGATATCCTGCAGGAAGGAAAATTCCAGCGGTTAACGGCCACGCGGCGTTCCGGGTTGGTTCTAGCTGTCAAGTCTAGCCGCAACCGGGGGCCCGCCCGCCGCGCCCGCGCCCGATCCAAGGAGACGCTGTGGCGCATCAGCAGACGACGGCGGCCTCTGCCGTGCCGTCCGGGCGTCGGGGGCAGGAACAAGCTCCCCGCAAGCGCCTCCGTGCTTCAGACGTCGTTCGAATATTCAGCCGGATTCTGGGCGAACTGCTCATCACCGGCGGCGTTGTCCTGCTGTTGTTTGTGGGCTGGCAACTGTGGTGGACCAATGTCGAGGCGAACGCCAAGCAGACCCAAGCCATCCAGGAATTCTCCCACCAGCTCACCGGGCCGGTGGCTCCGGCAGAATCGGTTAACCCGGCTGATTTTGGGGATCCCGTAATAGGTACAGCCCCCGGCAATGGGCAAACGATCGGGATTATGTACATCCCCCGCTTCGGTGCCGACTACACCCGTCCCATCATCGAAGGAACCGGTGCTGATGTTCTGGACACGCTGGGCCTTGGCCATTACGGAAGCACCAGCATGCCCGGCTCCATTGGCAATTTCGCGGTGGCGGGCCACCGGCAAACGCATGGAGCCGTCCTGGACAGCATCCATACGCTGGTTCCCGGGGACAAGATCTACGTTCAAACCGTTGACGGGTACTACACCTACGTCTTCCGCAACAACCAAATCGTCCTCCCCAACCGGACCGATGTGTTGCTGCCCGTCCCCACCCAGCCGGGTGTCGCGCCGGAAGAAAGAATCCTGACCATGACCAGCTGCAACCCGCGCTTCGGGTCGCAGGAACGCATCATCGCCTACTCCGTGATGGAGGGGTGGCAGCCCGCGTCAGCAGGACCGCCGTCGGAAATTGCCGCCCAAGTAGCCAAGGCACAAGGAAAGGGGTAGCGGATGTACGCATGGATTTTCCGCAACTTACCGGGACCGGTCTGGGTACGGATCCTGACTTGTTTGGTACTGGTGGCAGCAGCCCTGGTACTGATGGTCCAGTTCCTTTTTCCCTGGTTCTCCCAATTCACCAGTTTGACTGACTCAACGATTGGTTTAGTGCAGCAGCCATGAGCACAAAAATTCTTGTAGTGGATAACTACGACAGCTTCGTCTACACCTTGGTGGGATACCTCCAGGAGCTCGGAGCCGAGACCACCGTGGTCCGCAACGACGACGTGACACTCGCCGAGGCCACCGAGCTCGCAGCAACCCGCGACGGCGTACTCGTCTCGCCGGGTCCAGGCACCCCTGCGGAAGCCGGCGTCTGCATAGAGCTCATCAAGTGGTGTGGTGACAACAGCAAGCCGATGTTCGGCGTTTGCTTGGGGCATCAGGCCCTGGCCGAAGCATACGGCGGCGTAGTGACCCATGCGCCTGAGCTCATGCATGGCAAGACATCTCCCGTGCAGCACGAAGGCAAGAGCGTTTTCGCCGGACTCCCCTCGCCTGTCACGGCAACGCGCTACCACTCCCTCGCCGCGGTTCGCGATTCCATCCCGGACGTCCTGGAGATCACCGCTGAAACCACCAACGGCGTAGTCATGGGTCTCCAGCACCGGACAGCACCCCTCTGCGGAGTCCAGTTCCACCCGGAATCGGTCCTCACAGAAGGCGGCTACCAGATGCTCGGCAACTGGTTGGAGTCATTGGGCATGACCGGAGCGGCCGAACGCGCCTCCAAGCTGAGCCCGCTGATCAAGCACTAGTTTGCGCGGCTGCGGCGGAAGGCAGCGGGCCGCCGCCCTCCGCGTGCTAGCTCGTTCCTCGCTTTGACGCACGCTTCCGGGCGCGGGCCCGCCGCCTTCGGTCGGACGTAGCCGCCGCCTCGGCGTGCCAGCTCGTTCCTCGCTTTGACGCACGCGGAGGTTGGCGGTCGCGGCTGGCGGCCCTCCCGTTACTTCTTGGTGGGCGTCGGTTTGGGGGTCGGCTTGTCCGTCTCGGTTTCCGTTGGAGTCGGAGTGGGTGTGGGGCTGGGCGCGGGGGCCTTGGCTACCGTGACGGTGACTGACTTACCCTGATCCACCTCGGTGTTGAACGTTTCGCTCTGGGCGGTCACTGTGCCTGCAGCCACCTCGGAGTTTTCCTGCTCCGCCACCACCATCGGCAGGCCATTTGTCTTCAGTGCGGCTTCCGCCTCAGCGAGGGGCAGGCCTATCAGCTGGGGCATGAGTACCTTGCCCGAGGAGACCTGGAGCTCCACCTTGGAGCTGATGGCGATGGCTCCGCCAGGGGCCGGCCCGGTGTTGATCACCAGTCCCACGGGCACAGTGGCACTGTGCGTCCGGACAGTCACGATGTCGCCGGTGATGCCCAGCCTGCGCAGGGCGTCACGGGCGTCCGGCTCCGTACGGCCCACGATATCGGCCGGAATGGTCACGGAGCTGGGTCCGCTGGAGATCTTCAGGACAACTTCGCTGTCCTGATCCAACATGGAACCGGCCGTAGGCGAAGTGCCGATGGTCATGTCCTTGGCCACCGTATCGCTGGCCTCCCGCACGCTCTTGGGAACCAGTTTTGCTGAGTACAGTTCCTGAATTGCCTGGGATTCCGACATATTGGCCACCACGGGCACGGCGATTTTCGCCGGGGGCGGTGGCTGTGTGTTCATGAGGTTGTAAAGCCAGAAACCGCCGCCTGCCAGGACAATGACCGTGAAGATCACCAGGGTAGCGATCCAGGTTCGACGGCGTTTGTTCTGTCCCGCTGACCGCTCGCGCTCCGGTGGGAGGCCCAAGGGAAGCGGCTCATCCGGCTGCTGGTCAACAGGCTCGTCCCTGTACTCGGCGTCCTTGAATTCATCCGCTGACAGCAAACCGACAGCGGTGGAGCTCAGGAGCTGGGTAGCAGGGTCCTCTTGATCCACGAGGTCGTTCGGATCTGTAGGCGCCTCACTGGCCGGCAGAGCCGGAACTGGAATGCCGTTGCTTGCAGCGCGGAGTGCGCGCCGGAAGGACGAAGCGTCCTGGAAGCGGTCTGTCCGGCTCTTCTGAAGAGCCTTGGCCAGGACCGAATCGAGGGCTTCGGAGACATCGGGGTTGTGGGCGCTGGGCATGTCCGGGATTTCACGGACGTGCTGGTAGGCCACGGAGACGGGACTGTCTCCAACAAAGGGCGGCCTGCTGGTCAGCAGCTCGTAGAGGAGGCAACCAGCTGAGTAGAGGTCGCTGCGGGCGTCCACGGTTTCGCCGCGGGCCTGCTCCGGCGAAAGGTATTGTGCCGTGCCTACAACTGCCTGTGTCTGGGTCATGGTGGCAGCGGAATCCGCCATGGCACGCGCGATGCCAAAGTCCATGACTTTGACGTCTCCCGTATCTGCGCAGACCATGACGTTGGCCGGTTTGATGTCGCGGTGGACTATGCCTGCGCGATGGCTGTACTCCAGGGCCGCAAGGACACCGAGGGTGAAGCCGATGGAATTCTCAACCCCCAGCTCGTTCGCCTTGATCATGTCCCGCAGGGTGCGGCCGGCCACGTATTCCATGACGATGAACGGGACACGGACGTCCTCGCCGGGGCCTCCGGGCACGGAGTATTCGCCGGTATCGAAGATGGCCACGATTGACGGGTGGTTCAACGCCGCTACAGCCTGGGCTTCGCGTTTGAAGCGGGCCTGGAACTGGGGGTCACGGGCAAGATCTGCACGCAGGATCTTGACCGCAATGGTCCGCCCCAGCAATGTATCCGTTCCGCGGTATACGTCCGCCATCCCGCCACGACCGATCAGGTCACCGAGTTCGTAGCGGTCATTGAGGATGCGCTGTGAAGACACAGGTGTGCTCTCCTCTCGATGCGCGGGACCTTGGCGGGGGGTAGACATGGCGGATCAGTTATTTACTCGGGCTGCCGCTGGGGCTGGCGCTGGAGGAACCGGGGCTGGTGGGTGCGGCAGCCTTGGACAGGAAGTAGGTCACAGTGGAGCCCTCGGGAACCTCGGCCCCGGCGGCAGGTGAAGACCTCACGAACGTGCCCGGCTGTTGGCCCACGGCTCCGTTGACGGGATCTCCAGCTACCCATCGCAGGCCGGCGCCTTCGATCGCAGCCCGTACCCGTGCCTCGTCGACGCCCACTCCGATGGCAGGAACTGCGACTGTCGCGGGCGCCTGCGGACCCTTTGAATACTGCACAGTGATCACTTCGCCGGGCTGAACAGCACCCGTTGGATTAATGTCGGTCACGATGCCGACTGCAGCATCGTCATCGAAGACCTGCTCGCCCCTGACCTGGAGGCCGAGGGCGGCGAGCTGGGCGCTGACGGTATCAAAGGGCTTGCCGAGGTACTCAGCGGAAATCAAATTAATGGTCTGCGGTGTCGACTGCGTCGGCGTCGGAGACGGCGCCTCAGACGTCTGCGTTGGTGTTGGCGTAGCCGAGGTGGATGTAGGGCTCGCCGTCCGGCTCTGGCTTGCAGAAGTGGACTGGCTCGGGCTGGGGCTGGGTGAGAAGAATCCGGACTGCGAAATCAGGAATCCAACCAGCGCAAACAGCACCAGCAGGATCAAGGCAACCAAGGGCCAGGTCCAGGGGCTGCGCTTCTTGCGTTCGGGATCGCGATCGTCGAAGTTTTCCTCTTCGGTGTAGGCGACTTCCTCTTCGTCGTTCAGCTGGCGCTCTGCTTCGAGTGCATTGGCGCGTGACAGCGGGTGATCAGAAGAGGCAGCTGCTGCTCCCAGGGCAGCACCGGCTGCACCTGCGCCCAGCACCGGAAGTGCGGAGGTCGCCGTCGAGGACTGTTCCTTACCATAAGGCGAGGTAACGACGCCGGTGGGGGCCGTTGCGGTGTCCACCGGCGCAGTGATGGGTCCGGTATTGGACTCGAACAGCAGCATGCCGGGTACGGCGGCGTGGGCCGTGGCGATGTCGCCGTTGCGGATGGCGTCGGCGGCTTCGGCCAGCTTGATGGCGTTGGCGGGACGGTTCTTGGGGTCCTTGGCCAGCATGGACATCAGGAGGGCCCGCACGGGAGTGGGCAGGGTTTCCGGCAGGGGCGGCGGAGCATCGTTGACTTGTGCCAAAGCGATGGCGATCTGCGATTCGCCGGAGAACGGACGGTGGCCGGTGAGGCACTCGTACCCAATGACACCCAAGGAGTAGATATCCGAGGAACCCGTGGCGGTCTGACCGGTTGCCTGCTCGGGAGCCAGGTACTGGGCGGTGCCCATGACCTGGCCGGTCTGTGTCAGCGGAACCTGGTCTGCAAGGCGTGCGATGCCGAAGTCGGTGACCTTGACCCGGTTGTCAGGGGTGATCAGCAGGTTGCCCGGCTTGATGTCCCGGTGGACCAGGCCCTGTGCGTGGGCAACTGCCAGGGCCCGTGCAGTCTGGGAAATGATGGACAAGGTCATGTCCGGGGACAGCACCTGCTCGCGCTCAAGGATTCCACTCAAGGGATGTCCAGGAACGAGCTCCATGACCAAATAGGCCGAGCCGGCTTCTTCGCCGTAATCGAAGACGTTGGCGATGCCCACGTGGTTGAGCAGCGCGGTGTGACGCGCCTCGGCACGGAACCGCTGGAGGAAGCCGGGGTCGCCCGTGTATTCCTCTTTGAGCACCTTGATGGCAACGATCCGGCCAAGGATCTGGTCCTTGGCCTTCCAGACCTCGCCCATGCCGCCAATCGCAATGCGACTGGTCAGTTGGAACCTGCCGCCGAGTGTGATTCCCGAAGTAGGCCTCACTTATTCAACACCGCCTCAAAAATCTTCTTTGCGTTCGGACTGGTTAGCTGGGCACCGCTGAGCACATCCACACTCTCCATGACAATGGTGACTGCTACCTGCGGATCGTTTGCCGGGGCGAACCCGGTAAACCATGAGTTGTTCAAACCTGAATCACCGAGTTCGGCTGTACCGGTCTTGCCGGCCACCTTCACGCCGGGCACTGCAGCACCCTTGGCAATGCCGTTGTCCACGGCACTGGTCATCCACTCGGTGATCTGTGCCGCGATGGGCTGCGTAGTGCTGGTGCGGAGGGCCTCGGGCCTGAGTTCGCTGATGACGCGGAGGTCCGGAGCGCGGACCGTCTTGATCAGGTTGGGCTTCATTTGCACTCCGCCATTGGCGATCGCCGCGGTCATCATGTTGATCTGCAGCGGAGTGGCCTTGACGTCGCGCTGGCCCACGGAAGACTGTGCGAGCTGGGCCTGGTCGAGGTCCTCAGGGAAAATGCTCGGGGCCTGCTGGAGCTTGAGTTGATCGCCGAAGGTCTCACCAAAGCCGAACTTTTGGGCTTGCTCCCGGATGGCATCCTGGCCGAGGTCCAGCGCAATGCTGGCAAACGGTGTGTTGCAGGACTGCTCCAAAGCAAAAGCGAACGACGCCGTCTCCCGGACATTGCAGTTACCGCCGGCATAGTTGGGCAGGCTCGCACTGGAACCAGGCAACGGCAGGGCGCTGGGGTTCGGCAGCTCGCTGTCCTTGTTGTATTTGCCCGAGTTCAGCGCAGCAGCAGTGTCGATGAGTTTGAACACCGAGCCCGGGGAAAGCAGGTTGCCCGTGGGGCCGCTGACGTTCTGGTTCAGGTTGATGCCCGGGACCTGGTTCAGTTCTGCATAGCTCGCCGCTGCGGCGGTGGTGTCATGGGTTGCGATCAGGTTGGGGTCGTAGGACGGCTTGGAGACCATCGCCAGGACAGCACCGGTCCTGGGGTTGGTGACCACGATGGATCCGCGCTGACCATCGGGGATGAGGTCGAAAGCCAGTTTTTGGATTTCGGGGTCCAAGGTCAGTTCCACCGACGCGCCCTTGGGCTCGTTGCCCAGGAACATCTGGCTGATGCGGTCCAGGAAGAGTTGGTCCGAGTTTCCGGCCAAAGTATCGCCCATGGACTGTTCAAGACCCGTCGAGCCGAAGCCCTTTGAGAAGTAACCCGTGATGCCTGCGTAGAGTTCGGGCTCGTTGTACTTGCGCTGGAACGCGCAGGACTCGGTGCCGGTAACAGACTCGGCAACCGGCTTGCCCCCCACGATGATCGCACCGCGGTCGTTACAGAATGAGGCGAGGATGGCGCGCTGGTTCCAGGGGTTGGCATTGAGATCGTCCGCGCCAATGACCTGGACATAGCTGATGGCGCCGAAGATCAACGCAAACATGGCGACGGCGGCCATCCAGGAGCTGCGAATAGCCTGGTTCATTGTTGCTTCACCGCCTCTGTTGGTGCGCTGGGTGTCTGGCCTGTGGTCGGTTTACGTGCGGGCGCGCTGCTGCTGGCCGGGGATTTGCCCACCATGGGTGTGGTGTCCACCGGCCCGCGGGCCGTATTGGAGATCATGAGCAGCAAACCCACGATGATCCAGTTGGCCAGGAGCGAGGAACCACCGGCTGCCAGGAACGGCGTGGTCAGGCCGGTCAAGGGAATGAGCCGTGTGACGCCGCCGATCACCACGAAGCACTGCAGGGCGATCGCGAAGGACAAACCGCATGCCAGCAACTTTCCGAAAGCATCGCGGGTGCCAAGGGCAGCGCGGAAGCCTCGGGTAAAGAGCAGCAAATACAGCATGACGACGGCGAAAAGACCGATCAGGCCAAGCTCCTCGCCGATGAGGGCCACGATCATGTCGCTGTTGGCGAAAGGAACCAGATCGGGCCGGCCTTGGCCAAGCCCTGTTCCTACCAGGCCGCCATCGGCCATGCCGAACAAGCCCTGGACTATCTGGCCGCTGCCGCCCGGGGACCTGCCGAAGACCTCAGGGGTGAAAGCATTGATCCAGCTGTCGATGCGGAAGGCCACGTGGGAGAAGATCTGCGAGGCGATGAAGCCGCCGCCGAGGATCAGCAACAGGCCGATGACCACCCAGGAAATACGGCTGGTGGCCACGTAGATCATCACGATGAACAGGCCGAAGAAGAGAATGGACGACCCGAGGTCCCGTTGGAAGACCAGAACGCCGATGCTGACCAACCAAGCGGTGATCATGGGCCCGAGGTCCTTGAAACGCGGGAACTGCATGGGGCCGATCTTGCGGCCGGCCAAGAGGATGAGGTCCCGGTTCGAGGAAAGATACCCGGCGAAGAATATTGCCAGCGTGATCTTGGCGATTTCGCCTGGCTGGAAGGTCATGGGACCAACACGGATCCACACGCGGGCACCCAGGATTTCACCGGCGGAAATGCCCGGGATCAGGGGAAGAACCAGCAGGAACGCACTGGCTGCCAGCGAAATGTAGGTGAAACGGCGCAGAATCCGGTGGTCCTTGAGGAACCAGATCACGGCGATGGAGACAGCCATGGCGATCAGGGTCCAACGGAGTTGGTTGTTGCCGGTATCGTCCCCGGGCCCGTCCATGCGGTGGATCAAGGCGAGCCCTAATCCGTTGAGGGCCACGACGATAGGAAGTATTACCGGATCGGCATACTTCGCGCGGAGCCGGAGAACCATATGGAAGGCGAATGCCGCCACAGCCAGCAAGCTCGACTGGAACCAGAAGTCACGGTCCAGCCCGACATCGGAGTTGATGCTGACCAAAGCACTCGCACCGACGCCGACGGCGAGGGCCAGGACTATGAGGACAAGCTCGACATTCCGGCGTGGTTTGGGAGCAGTATCAGTCTGGATCATTTTGCCGCCTCACAGGGAGTCGAGGTGGGCGTAGGCGTGGCGACGGCCGCAGTACTCGGAACCGGCACAGTGGCGGTGGGCGACGGCGACGGCGTGGCTGTCGCCGTCGTGGCGGGGCAGTTGGCCGAAGCGCTGCCCGTGTTCTTCAAGTTCTCCACAATGGCCTGCGCGTCGTCGAGGTCACCCGCGGGAACCGTCTGGTGCACGCTCTGCTGGCCGTATTCCGGCAATGAATCCACCCTGATGTCGGTTACGGCCTCGAGCCGGGAAAGCTGAATGGGGCCGAGTCGTTGCGAAATTCCATTGAAAATTGCCACGCGCTGATCGAATTCGCCCACGTAGTAACGGGTTTGCGTCCAGGCATAGCCCAGCCAGAGCCCAACCACTACGCCTACTACAAGCACCGCGGCGACGGCCGGCATCAACCAGCGGACGCGGCGCCTGACGGGCTCGTCCTCTTCCACGCGATCCTGTTCGGCCTTGTGGGTCAGTACAGTGGCAGCCCTTCGGGCAACGGTGCGTCCCGCCACCGTGGGGATGGAGCCGGTCTCCGCAGCCGTTGCCGCGGCACCGACCAATTCATGGGGGCGGCTGGCCAATTCTTCGCGTAGGACCTCGGCCGACAGGTGCTCGCCCAGGTGTGGATCAGTGGTGGTGGGAGGTTCTTTGGACTCGTCCGCGGATGAGGATGCGTCATCCGCTTCCTCGTCTGAGTCACTGGGGTCGCCGGCACTGAATGACGATCCGGCGTCGGCCTCCCGGGCTGCTTTCGCCTTGGAGTCGGAGATCGCATCTTCAGCGGATTTGGTGGCGGACGGACCTTCGGAAGACGTGGAGCCAGTGAGCGGTTCGGGTTCGTCTACCGCGGCAAGCGCCGCAGCAGGAACGACGTCGACGGCGGCCGTGTTGACGTCGTCGTCGGTCTCTTCCACAATCTCGAGCATCACGACCGTGACGTTGTCCGGGGCGCCGGCTTCCAGCGTGAGGTCAACCAGGATCTCAGCGCATTCGCGGAGGTCCTTGGTCTCGCGGACCATGCGCTCCACAACATGCCCGGCTACGTAGTTGAGGCCGTCGGAGCAAAGGAGCCAGCGTTCTCCTGGTTCAACATCAAGGACGTCAAGATCCAGCTCGGGACTGGCATCGACGTCGCCAAGGACGCGCATCAGCACGTTCTTGTGGGGATGCGTTTCGGCTTCCTCCGGACGAAGGCGTCCCTCGTCAATGAGGCGCTGCACGAACGTGTGGTCGATGCTCACTTGCTCGAACTTCTTGTTACGCAGCCGGTAAGCGCGTGAGTCGCCGATGTGCGCAAAATGGAGCTTGCGGTCTTCCAGCAGAAGGGCAGTCACGGTAGTTCCCATGCCGGAAAGCTTGGGGTTCTGGTGAACCAGTTCCGAGAGCAAGGAATTGGCGGTCTGGATCTCGTCCGCGAGGACGGTTTCGGCGCCGTCGGGATAGTCGTCGTGGTCCAGGTGGATCATGTCCAGGACCGTTGAGGCCGAAGCAACGTCACCGCCGGCGTGACCACCCATGCCATCGGCAACCACCGCCAGATGACGACCCACATACGCGGAGTCGTCATTCTTGGAGCGGATCCGTCCGACGTCGGAACGGGCTGCGTAGCGCATGATCAGTGGGCGCTCCGCAGGCGTTTCCTTGCCTTCGGGGGTCTCGGGGGAGGCCATGGACTACGGCCTCAATTCAATGACCGTCTTGCCGATTCTCACGGGGACGCCAAGTTCAACCGGCAATGCGCGGGTGAGCTGTTGATCGGCCAGATAGGTGCCGTTGGTGGAGCCGAGGTCCTCAATGAACCAGCGGCTGCCCTGTGGAAACAGGCGGGCATGTCTTCCCGAAGCGTAGTCATCTTCCAGGACCAGTGTGGCTTCCTGCGCGCGGCCAAGCAGGATGGGACTGGCAGCCAAAGGAACAGTGGTGCCCTTGAGCGGCCCCTCGGTGACCACCAGGGTGCGTGCGTGCTGGATCGCCGGCGGCGGTGAGGCTGCCAACTCCGGATGTTTGCGTACTTCGCGGGCTGTAGGAACGCCGGTGACGGCTTTCCGGCCAATCTGGAAGTCGCGGCGCATGGTGGACACGATGCTGAAGATCAGCACCCACAGCAGCAGGAGGAATCCGAAGCGAAGCGCTGTGATGGTCAGTTCGCTGACGTCGTTCACGCGTTGCCACCCGGGTTTTGGGGGAGAAGGCGGAAAATAATCTTGGTACGTCCCATCGTGATGGTTGAGCCGTCTGTAAGTTCCACGCTGCCGTTTACCTTGTGCCCGTTGACGTAACTGCCATTGGTGGAGCCAAGGTCAACGGCCCATGTGCTGCCGTTCTGCGTCCGGACCTCAAGGTGCTTTCGGGAGACGCCTGTGTCATCCACCAGGATGTCAGCCTCCGAGGAGCGGCCCAGTACCACCGACTGGGCGTTGAGGGAATAGCGCTGGCCGCCGATGTCCAGGACAGGCTGGAGCCGGGTGGGCTGCCGTGCCGGGGCCGCCGGAACGTGGGCCCGTGGAGCCGGGGCCGCGGGAGCAGCGTCATCGGAGGATTTTTCTGTCCGGGAGTTGATTTCAAAGTGACCGGCGCGTTCTTCGTCATTGCGCCGGAACGAAATCCGGACAGGACCCTGGAGGGTGTAGCCCTGGCTGCGGACGTGCTGAATGACGACGTCGCACAGTTCCTCCGCCAACGGCGTTCCCCATTCCTGGGCCCTGGCGAAATCCTCGTCGCTGAGCAGGACATCAAAAACATTGGGAGCGAGCGTTCGCCCGGCAGCGATGGTGAGGGACTTATTGTCCAACTCGCGCCTTAGCTTGCTCGCAATCTCCACCGGCTCAACACGTGCCCGCGACCCTGTGGAGAAGACGTTGCGAACGGCTTTTTCAATGCCGCGCTCGACTTTGTCCAGCAAACCCATGTCCTTCTCCTTTCCTTGCCGCGGCACCGCTGTGCCTGGTCCGATAGTCCGTGCGTTTGGTCCGCCTGTGCACACAGCGAAGTACGCGCCTGACGGCCCTTCCACTTCCCGATACTACTGGGACTGACTGGGAATGGCCTTAATCCACAACGCCTTGCGACCCGGAAAAGTTCGGTTCCGGCCCTTGTTGGTGCGGGAGTCGGGCCATGAAATTTCCGTTGGGTTCACCTGTTGATAGGGGGTCTTTTGGGGCCTCCGACGCATGCAGGAGGGGGTCCCATCCTCCCGATTGGTGTTTTGCCCGGAATGTCCGTTATGCTTGATCTCGCTGCTTTTGAAGGAAACGAAGCTGGGAAACCCGCTGAAGTCCGGAAAAAGAAGTTGCGCGCGAGTGGCGGAACGGCAGACGCGCTGGCTTCAGGTGCCAGTATCCGAAAGGGTGTGGGGGTTCAAATCCCCCCTCGCGCACGCAATTGAAAGAGCCCCGGTCTTAGGATCGGGGCTCTTTTGTTTTCTCTGCTGTCCCAACTGGGTGACAGATAACGCTCCACTGGAGCAGTTGCTGTTACTTGGTTGGCTGAGGCCTCCCACCAATCCGTCAGCTGCGCGCAGAACCGGTGAACCGGCGTCGTGAGTTGCTCAGGTGCAGGCGCATGGCCGCCGCGGCAGCCACTTGGTCGCCCTCCGCAATTGCTGCGTATATAGAGGAGTGCTCGTGGACCACTTGGGCGAAACGTTCGGGGGAGTCCTGGTCTTCGCTGGCCACCAGGCGGGGGCGTGGCATGGTGATCATGGTTTGGCCCAAGGCGGAGATGCAGTCCGTATAAAAGGGATTGCCCGTTGCGGCAGCAACGGCCCTGTGGAACTCGAAGTCCGCTTTCATGGAATGGGCCGGGTGGCCTGAGCTCGCGGTGAACTGTTCCAGCGCGCCATGCACGGCCTTGAGCTGGTGTTCGCTGTGGTTTTTGGCCGCCAATGCTGCGGCTTCAGTTTCGACGCCGATACGGAAATCGAGCATCTGCAGCCGGTCTTCCATGCTGGAAACGGGCCGGCTTCCTGGTGCTGTTGCCGGACCGTCCGCGGGCGGGGTCAGTGCGAAGCTGCCGCGCCCGCGTTCGGTTTCAACAAGGCCTTCGGCCTGCAAGCGGGTCAGGGCGCTCCGGACCACGGTCCGGCTCACCCCGAACTCGGTAATAAGGGTGTTTTCGCTGGGGAGCTTCTCACCTGGCTGGATGGCGCCGTCGACGATGCGGTTGCGAAGGTCGGCGGCGAGATCCGCGGTCAGGTTTCGGCTCATGGGTTCAAGATTACGCGCCGAACTCCACCGATTCCGTGGTCCACGCGCGGGCCTGCCCGCTGAGCGTGACGCCCAAACCGGGGCGATCCGGGACGATCATGCGGCCGTTCTTGGTCTCCAGGCGCTCCTCGAACAAGGGGTCAAGCCAGTCGAAATGCTCCACCCACGGCTCGCGGGGGTAGGCGGCGGCCAAGTGGAGGTGGATTTCCATGGCGAAGTGCGGTGCCAGGCCGAGGCCCCGCTCGTCCGCCAATGCTGCGAGGCGCAGGAACTGGGTGATGCCGCCGACGCGTGGGGCATCGGGCTGGATGATGTCGCAGCTGTTGGCGTTGATGAGTCCCTTGTGTTCTGCCACGGACGCGAGCATTTCACCGGTGGCGATCGGGGTGTCCAGCACCTGGGCCAGGTGGGCGTGGCCTTCAAAGTCGTACGCATCCAGCGGCTCTTCGATCCAGATGAGGTTGAACTCCTCCAACTGGCGGCCCATGCGCAGCGCCGTGGCACGGTCCCACTGCTGGTTGGCGTCCACCATGAGCGGGACGTCCCAGCCGATGTGCTCGCGGACTCCGGCCACGCGCCGCAGGTCCTCCTTGGAATCCGGCAGGCCAACCTTGATCTTGATGCCGCCGATGCCCTCGTCGATGGACCGTGTGGCGCGCTCCTTGACCTCGTCCAGCGTTGCGTTGAGGAAGCCGCCGGAGGTGTTGTAGGTCTGCACGGAGTCGCGGTAGGAACCCAGCAGTTTAGCCAGGGGGAGCCCGGCACGCTTGGCCTTGAGGTCGTAGAGCGCGATGTCGATTGCGGCCAACGCCTGCGTTGCCACTCCCGAGCGGCCCACCGAGGCGCCGGCCCAGAGGAGCTTGGTGTAGATCTTGCCGATGTCGTTGGGGTCCTCGCCGATGATGCCTTCGCCGACTTCCTTGGCGTGGGCGTACTGGGCGGGGCCGCCTGCACGCTTGGAGTAGCTGAAGCCGATGCCGCTGTGCCCTTGTTCCGTGGTGATCTCGGCAAACAGGAACACCACTTCGGTCATGGGTTTCTGCCGGCCGGTGAAGACCTTGGCATCGCTGATGGGCACGGTGAGGGGCAAACGTGCCGTGGATAGCTTGACGTGGCGAATGAGGTCTACGGTGCTCATGGTTCTCCTAGTGGGTGCGGCGTCCTTGCCTGCCACTTAGGCTACAAGTTGTAGACTTGTATTACAAGAGCTGCCCCAGTCCGGCTGGAGTCCTGTCGCTGATGGGCAACCCCTTCAGGTCAGATAGCAGCGAACAGAAGGTCGGCGACAGCGTTGCTGAACGCTCCGGGCGCCTCTTGAGGCACGTTGTGACCTATTCCGGGTAGCCTGCGGACTTCGAAAGGACCGGCGAAATGCTGCCTGTCCCGCGCGGAGTCGTCCGGCCCGAACCCGTCAGCCAGGGCGTCGAACGAAATGGTTGGTACCGGGATAGGCGGTGACTTCGCAAGAAATGCTTCGATCTCGTTGAATCGATCATCGCCAACCGCGGCGCGATGGCGGTGACGGTAGGAATGCACGGCGACATCAACGAAATCGGGGTTGTGCAGGCTGGGCTTGCAGGAGTTGAATGCCTCGTCGGCGTCGGCCCACTCCGGCGACCACAATTGCCAAAGCAGGCGGCACAATTCGTCGCGGTTGGCTTGGAGGCCGGCGCGTCCGCGATCGGTGTTGAAGTACCACTGATACCAGTCCCGATACTCGTCCAGTGGTTCCGCGGGCTTGATCGACGAAGCAATGTCCTGGATGGCGTAGCCCCCGACAGTCACCAGGCCCGCTATGTCCAGAGGGCGGACGGCTGCGGCAATGCAGGCAGCGCGGCCGCCCCAGTCATACCCGGCCACCACTGGACGCTGCAATTCAAGGGCATCGATGAGGTCGAGCAGATCTTGTCCGACGGCGGCTTGTTGTCCGGAGCGAGGAGTCGAGGACTTAAGGAACCGGGTCTGGCCGTAGCCCCGCAGGTACGGGGTTATGGAACGGATCCCGCGGTCCGCCAACATGGAGGCAACGACCTCGAAGCTGAGGGCGTCGTAGGGGAAGCCGTGCAGGAGTACCGCGACTGCTCCGTCCGCCGGGCCGTTGTCGTAGTAGGCAACCTCAAGGTCATCGGTTTTCGCGGTGCGCAGTTCTCCCATGGCCATAGTCAAGTGAATCATTCATCGCCTCCGGAATCACGCCCAGCGGGCGGTGGAGGCGAGACGGACGTGGAGGGCAGGGTTCCGGTTCCACGTCATTGGTACGCGGCGATTACTTTCGTTTTTCCGTGCCCTTGCAACACACTTGGCTACGTGGCGGACAGGTACAGGGTATGAGCTATCTTTCGAGAGCCCCGGATCGGGAAGAGGCCTTTCGGTCGTTGTACCAATCCGCCTACCCCGACCTTCTGGGCTTTGTGCAGCGCCGCACGGACGCGGCGAACGCCGAGGACGTAGTGGCGGAGGCATTCCTTACAGTCTGGCGGCGGTTTCCGGAAGCTCCGAAGCACCAGGATGACGCCCGGGCCTGGCTCTTCGGCATCACACGGAATCTCATGCTGAACTCCCGCCGCGGAGAGCAGCGGCGGCAAGCCCTTGGTGTTCGCTTGGCTGAGGCAACAGACATATCCCACGCTGATTCCCATGCTGACCTGGTCAGCAGCCGCGTTGATCTGGGCAGGGCCTGGGCGCTTCTTTCCGAGGTCCATCAAGAGACCCTGGGGCTTGCGGTCTTCGAGAACCTGTCGGCACCCCAGGCAGCCCAGGTGGTGGGTATTTCTCCGGTGGCGTTTCGGCTCCGCCTTACCCGCGCAAGGCGGGCCCTGCGGCTCCTTCTGGACCATGTCCCCCAGGACGAACTGCCCGCAACACTTTCCGAAGAGGCCAGGACACCATGAAAAACAACCGGAACATCGACACACTTCTGCGCTCCATGGACGCAGCCGGGCAGAGTGCAGCTCCCGACCCGCGCCGTTCGCAGAACGATCTGGAACGTATCCTCAGGTCCCATCCGACCTCTACGGGCATGAATCCCGGAGTCGCTGGATACATAACCACGACGCCGCACCCAAGCCGCCGTCGTCGTCGAACCTTCGCTTTGGGTGCCGTTGCTGTTGCCGCGACGGCCGGGTTCCTGGTGGTGCCGGCACTTTCGGGGGGTGACCCTGCCTTCGCAACGTGGACCGCCGCTCCGGGTGGATTGGTCGGTGCCGAGAGGGAGAGTGCGGTCTCCGATTGCGTCCGATCGAGTAAGGGTGTTGGTGATGGCATGTTCGCCGGCGATGTTGACGCGGCGGAAGTTGCCATTGCCGAGAGGCGCGGGGCCTGGACCACGGTTGTCCTCACCGGCCCTGATGGTTTCGAAGCCACCTGCACCACCGACTCCACCGCAGCATGGTTTAAGAAGGGATCCTTCGGCTCAGTGGGAAAGCCCGCCGATGGACGCAAACCCATTTTCCGCGAAATCAAGGCGACGCAACTGGGAACCGGCGTCATTGCAGACAATCCCCTCTCCATGGCTTCGGGCCAGGTTGGCCCCGATATTGCAGCAATGGCCTACACCAGCAGGGCCGGGGAAAAGATCACGGCCACGGTGTCCAAAGGCCAGTTCGCTTTTTGGCTCCCGGGCGGGGAACTGCCGAACTCCTCCGGCCAAAGCGTTCCCGTGGAGGTGACGTATACCGATAACTCGACCGAAATTCGCTACCTCAGCCTCGGCGGTTCAACCCGGTAACCACGGAAAGCTATCCTCGCAAAGCCCCGAATCCGGCAATCAGTGCCTCAAGCCCCAAGCTAAACGCCACGTCAGTGGGACGCTCATGCCGTTCCAAAGCCAGCCGGTCCACTGCGGCCGTGAGGTTGGGGACCTGCCCGGCGAGGCTGCCGGCGTCGAATATGTCCTCCGGCGCGTTGACATCGTAAGCGGCGCCGAACACGAAAGCTTCCAGGGCGACGATCGCCGAGATGATCTTCTCTTCCGG
This sequence comes from Arthrobacter sp. StoSoilB20, assembly GCF_019977295.1. Classification (NCBI taxonomy): domain Bacteria; kingdom Bacillati; phylum Actinomycetota; class Actinomycetes; order Micrococcales; family Micrococcaceae; genus Arthrobacter; species Arthrobacter sp. StoSoilB20. The sequence continues at coordinate 40,920 of NZ_AP024651.1, forward strand.
GAATCCGGCATCGCGGAATCCGGCCGTCACGGCCTCGTACATGGCCAGGGTCTTGGGTGCATCGGCCACCGGAAGTACCGCAATGACGGGGATCAGCGGCGTATGCTCCGAGAAAACGTCGCGGTAGGACCAGGCCCAGCGGCGTACAGCTTCATCCCAGGGCTCCACCCCGAAAGCGGAGACGTCAACCATCGCGGCCAAGTGGTCTTCCACCAGAAGCAGTACGTCGTCCTTGGAGGCCACATGGTTGTAGAGGGCGGAGGGTGCAACGCCCAAGGAGCGCGCAAGGGCCGCCATGGTGAGTCCGTTGTAGCCCTTGTTGCTGATCAACTGGAGCGCCGCCGTCGTAATCCCGTCCTGGTCCAGGATGGCCGCAGTGGGTCGTCCGGCGCGTCGGCGCACAGCACCGGCAGGGCTGGAAGTAGCGGGGGTGGGTGCGGGCATCGGGAGCCTTTCTGCTGCCTGTATCCCCAGCATTATTTCATTGGGTCTTCACAGCGGCTGACTCCGGCGCTACTATGGATGTAAATGAATGCCATTCATTTATTGGTCAGCCACCACGGACGGCCACGGAGAGGACAACATGCAGAATCTTGATCGCGACGTTGTGATCGTCGGCGCCGGACCGTCAGGGTTGACGGCCGCACGCGAATTGAAGAAGGCCGGGCTCAGCGTTGCAGTGCTCGAAGCACGCGACCGGGTAGGCGGCCGCACCTGGACCGACACCATTGATGGCGCCATGCTGGAAATCGGCGGCCAGTGGGTCTCCCCGGACCAGACAGCCCTCATGGACTTGCTGGACGAGCTCGGACTGAAAATGTACTCGCGCTACCGCGACGGCGAGTCCGTCTACATCGGCGCAGACGGCAAGCGCACCCAGTACACCGGTGACACCTTCCCGGTGAATGAAACCACCAAAGCCGAGATGGACAAGCTCGTGGCCATCCTGGACGGCCTCGCAGCCGAGATCGGCCCCACCGAACCCTGGGCCCACCCCAAGGCACGCGAGCTGGACACCATCTCCTTCCACCACTGGCTGCGGCAAAACTCCAGCGACGAGGAAGCCTGCAACAACATCGGCCTCTTCATCGCCGGTGGCATGCTCACCAAGCCGGCCCACGCCTTCTCCGCTCTGCAGGCAGTCCTCATGGCTGCCTCGGCCGGATCCTTCAGCCACCTGACGGATGAGGACTTCATCCTGGACAAGCGGGTCATCGGCGGCATGCAGCAGGTTTCCCTACTGCAGGCAGCAGAGCTGGGCGACGACGTCATCCTCAACAGCCCTGTCCGCACCATCAAGTGGGACCACAACAACAACGTGACCGTCGTGTCCGAGCAGGCAACCGTCAACGCCCGCTTCGTCATCATGGCCGTGCCGCCCAACCTGTACTCCCGCGTCTCCTTCGACCCGCCGCTGCCGCGCCGCCAGCACCAGATGCACCAGCACCAGTCCCTGGGTTTGGTCATCAAGGTCCATGCTGTGTACAACACTCCGTTCTGGCGTGAAGAAGGACTCTCCGGCACCGGCTTCAGCGCCGGCGCACTGGTCCAGGAGGTCTACGACAACACCAACCACGGCGACACCCGCGGCACCTTGGTGGGCTTCGTTTCCGACGAAAAGGCCGACGCCGTGTTCGAGCTCAGCGCCGAAGACCGCAAGAAGGCCATCCTTGAGTCGATCGCCGGCTTCCTCGGCGACAAGGCCCTCAACCCCGAGGTCTACTACGAGTCCGACTGGGGCTCCGAAGAATGGACCCGCGGTGCCTACGCATCCAGCTACGACCTCGGCGGCCTGCACCGCTACGGCAAGGACCAGCACGCGAATGTCGGACCGATCTACTGGTCCTCGTCCGACCTCGCAGCCGAGGGCTACCAGCACGTGGACGGCGCGGTCCGAATGGGCCAGGCAACTGCCGCCCGCATTGTCGAAGCCAACAAGCTGAGCGCAGTCCCGGTCGCCTAGGACCAAGCATCAAACCGGCAGGCCGGGAGCACAATGCCCGGCCTGCCGGCGCCACTTTTTAAGCAGCGCCGCTTAAGCAGCGCCGCTTATGGAAGAACCATCCAGTTGAGCACCACCCAGGAAAGGACCACCATGCGCTACGTAGTGGGTTACACCGCCAACGCGAGGGGGCACGACGCCGTTCACCTCGCCGTTGCGCTGGCCCGGAATCACGATGTGAGCCTGGACCTTGTCCTGGTGGTGCCGGAGGATTCCCCATACAACGCCGTCTACCCACCGGAGACCGGCTACAACGACATCCTGACCGAGCAGGCGCAGCGTTGGTTGGACGAAGGCCTCGCCCTGGTTCCGGCCGATGTCACCGCCCGCGGGCACATCCGCCGCGGTGACTCCGAGGCCCAAACCCTGATCGATGCCGCTGTGGAAACGGATGCAGCGGCTCTGGTCATCGGTGCCACCAACAGCGGCTTGTTCAAGCGCTTCACCATCGGCTCCGTTGCAAGCTCGCTGCTTCACTCATCGCCGGTTCCCGTCGTGCTGGCGCCCCAGGGTTACCACCGGACCGATCCCATCACCCGCATGAGTTGCGGATTCGGCACGCGTCCGGGCGCAGACGAGCTCCTGGATGTTGCCGTCGAGTCCGCCCGCGATCGCGGCCTTCCGCTGCGGCTCGTCTCCCTGTTGGCGCTCGACGGCGGTGACTCGCCTGAGTTGGCCGACGCCGCCCGGGAGCATGCCACCGCCCGACTTGCCGCCGTCGTGGGTTCCGCTGACGCCGGCCGCTCTGCTGATGCACCCGAACCGGAAATCGTCGTTGCCCAAGGCCGCACCATCGAAGAAGCCGTGGACCGGCTCGACTGGGAGGACGGCGAAATCCTGCTCATCGGTTCCAGCCGCCTGGCCCAACAGCGCGCCACGTTCCTCGGCACTACCGCAAACCGGATCCTGCGTGCCCTCCCCGTCCCCATGATCGTGGTTCCCCGCGACTACACGCGCCAAAGCGCCTAGCAATCGCCTGAGAGGCAAAACCCATGTCAACTGCACCAAAGACGGTCCAGTCGAAAGAAACGCCGGCCCTGAGTGAAAAGGGCCTGAAGGCCGGATCGGTGGGCCTCATCGGCGCCGTCGTGATCGGCGTTTCCTGCATCGCGCCCGCCTATACGCTGACCGCGGCCCTGGGGCCAACGGTGTCCGAAGTAGGCGTGCACCTGCCCGCCATCTTCCTGGTGGGCTTCATCCCCATGCTGCTGGTGGCCTTGGGCTACCGCGAACTGAACAACGCCATGCCCGACGCCGGTACCTCCTTTACGTGGGCCACCCGTGCGTTCGGTCCGTGGATCGGTTGGATGGGCGGGTGGGGGCTGATCGCGGCCACCATCATTGTGCTTTCCAACCTGGCGGCCGTGGCGGTGGACTTCTTCTACCTGATGCTCGCCCAGATCTTCAGCAATCCGGAACTGGCCGATCTCAGCAAGATCCTGCCGCTGAACATCGCCACCACCCTGGTCTTCATTGCCCTGGCATGTTGGATCTCGTACCGGGGCATGGAGACCACCAAGGGCGTCCAGTACGTGCTGGTGGCCTTCCAACTGTTGGTCCTGGGCTGGTTCGCGGTCTCTGCATTCGCCCACGTCGCCAACGGCACGGCTTTCGATGCCACCGCGATTTCACCGGACTGGTTCAACCCGTTCGCCGTGGACTCCTTCTCCTCCTTTGCCGCAGGTGTGTCTCTCTCGATCTTCATTTACTGGGGCTGGGACGTCACCCTCACCATGAACGAGGAAACGAAGAACCCGGAAAAGACCCCGGGGCGTGCAGCGACCATCACGGTGCTGGTCATTGTGATCATCTACATGACCGTTGCGCTGGCAACCCTGTCCTTCGCCGGCGTTGGCGAGACCGGTTTGGGCGCAGGAAATCCGGAGAACCAGTCCAGCATCTTCGCCGTACTGGCGGGTCCGGTGATGGGCCCGTTCGCGATCCTGATGTCGCTGGCCATCCTGAGCAGCTCCGCAGCATCGTTGCAGTCGACGTTCGTTTCCCCGGCCCGCACCATGCTGGCCATGGGCCACTACCGCGCCATCTCGCCGAAGTTCGGCAAGATCAGCCCCACTTACAAGTCGCCAAGCTTCGCCACGATCGCGGCCGCCATAGCCGCTGCGGCGTTCTATGTGATCACCAGGACAGTGTCCGAGAATGCACTGTGGGACACCATCACGGCCCTCGGCATGATGATCTGCTTCTACTACGGCATCACCGCGCTGGCCTGCGTTTGGTTCTTCCGTGCAGAGGCCTTCCGCGGTGCGCGCTCGTTCTTCTTCAAGTTCCTGGCACCGTTGGTGGGCGGCGTCATCCTGCTGGTCATGTTCGTGAAGACGGCCATGGACTCTTTGGATCCGGAATACGGCTCGGGCTCATCGGTGGGCGGCGTCGGGCTGGTATTCGTCCTGGGTATGGGCGTCATCCTGTTGGGCGTGGTGATCATGCTGGTGATGTACCGGGTGCGGCCCGAGTTCTTCAAGGGCAAGGTTCTGTAGGTTCCTGCCGCCCCGCCGAGACTGCACTTAGCGACAATCCTGATCACTGGGATTGTCGTTAAGTGTCATCTGGGCGAGGGGAGGGCGGGTGCAGGGACGCCGGCGGCCCGCTCGGCTGCGGCCAGCGCTTCGGCAAGACGCTCGACGGCGGCACGGTAGTCAGTCCCGGCTGTCACCTTGCAGTACTCGGCCTCCCGCATGGCCCGCGTCAGCGCCGCTGTTTCGGCAGCCCTCACGTCCGTCATGGCAGGAAAATCGATGGTCCGGGCGGGATCGAGCTCGTATTGGCGCCACTGCTCCAGAATGTTTTCGTGGCGGGCTGCGTCGTCCGGGAAACCAGCACGACGGCGGGGCTCAGCTGCGTGGAGGCGCTCCACTTTGCGGATGCTCAGCAGGGTTCCGGCCGCAGTAGCGACCCCCACAAAAACCATGATGAGCCCGGCGGGAGACCAATGGACGGCAGGGACAATGATGGCGGGCGCTATGACGACGAGCCCCCCGAACAAGTCCCAAAACACGCCGTCCGGCTCCGGGCCGCGGCCGTGGGTCAGTTTCCTGTGCAGGACATACGTGGTTGCTGCGGTTGCAAGAACCAGGGCAACACCCCACAGGAGCATCATGGCGGGCATCGGACCACCTCCAGGCGAATTCGCTGCTTTGAATTCAGTATGCGGCAGTGACTGCGTGGGCGCGAGGGGTTTCCTTGTCGGGCCCGGGGCGTAGCCTAGGCACCATGAGACTGAAAATGTGCAGCATCCACGTCAAGGACCCCGCCGCCGCCCACGTTTTCTACACGGAGACGCTCGGCTTCGAGACCCTGATGGCCATGCCCGAGTACAACCTGTACATCATCAAGGATCCAGGCGCGGAAGACAGCAGTTCGCCAGGGCTTTTGCTGGAACCCAGTGACAACCCCATCGCCTCGAACTACATGAACGCCCTGCACGAGTCCGGCCTGGCCGCCATCACCTTCGGCGTGCCGGATGTCAGGGCTGAGTACGAGCGTCTGCTTGCCGCCGGAGTGACGTTCCAAGGCGAACCCTCCGAGGACCCTTTCGGCGTCAGCGCAGTTTTCGACGACGGTTGCGGGAACTTCATCCAGCTCCACCAGGACTGAGCTTAAACAACTGTGGCCGGGACGCAGGTCCCGGCCACAGTTCGTGAAAGCTACGCGTGGTCGCGCTTGGAGGTCTTCGGAGCATCGCGCTTTGCGGCAGCGTTGTCGCGGGCTTCCTTCGTTGCGGCCTTCTTGGCGGCCTCGTCCTTGACACGCTGCGCCTCGGACCGGACAGCGGCGTGTGTGGCGCGCTCGGTGACCAGCCACTGCGGCGGAGTCTGCAGCAGCTCGGTGATCTCCGCCGTCGTCAGCGCATCCTCGACGCCGCCGCGTGCGAGGCCGCTGATGGAGACGTTCAGCTTCTGCGCGACCACCGGGCGCGGGTGCGGGCCATTGCGGCGCAGTTCGGCGAGCCACTCCGGCGGGTTGGCCTGGAGTTCAGCGAATTCTTCGCGGGAGATGGACGAATCCTGGAACTCCTGGGGTGTTGCGGGCAGGTAGATGCCGAGTTTCTTGGCAACGGTTGCCGGCTTCATGGACTGGGAGTTCGAGGACGTCATGCTTCAAGGGTATCTGGCCGGTACTGTGAGTGTGTGCCAGACGCTGAAGATTCCGCCGAAACAACCGAACCCCTAGCCGGCCTCCGCTTCGCCTATGTTGCGGGTGTGACTCCTGGGAAATGGATCCGGCGGTGGGAAGAACGGATGCCGAACTTCCCGTTGCACTCTTTCATGTCCGACCACGCCGCCCAGGTTTCGGTTTTGCGTGACGGTTCCGCCGACCTCAGCTTCGTTCGGTTGCCCGTTGAGCGCGAAGGCTTGAACGTCATCCCTTTGTATGAAGAACAGCCCGTGGTTGTGGCTCCCAAGGGGCACGAGATTTCGGTGTTTGAAGAGGTGGCCCTCGACGATCTTTCCGAGGAGAACTTCCTCGACATTGACGAGATGGGCGGGCCGGACATGGCCCTCCAAGTGGTTGCCTCCGGCGCCGGACTGGCAATCCTGCCCATGTCGGTGGCACGGCACCTGAATGCCAAGGACACTGTGATGCGCCGCCTGACCGGCGCCCCCACCACCCAGATTGGCCTGGCATGGCTGATTGGTACTGACAGCCCGGTGATCGAGGAATTCATCGGCATTGTCCGTGGGCGTACCGCACAGAGTTCGCGCCAGCCCTCGGCGCAGCAGGAGAAGCCCAAGAAGGAACCCAAGCCGGATCGCCGCGGTGGAGGCCCCAGGAAGCCTGCGGTCGCGCAGCGCTACGCTCCGAATCCGGACAAGGGCCGGGGCAAAGGTTCACGCAAAAAAGGCAAACGCTGACACTCCTGCCCGGTTGGATCACTCCGCCGTGACGCTCCTGCCCGGTTGGATCACTCCGCCGTGACGCTTCTGCCCGGTTGGTGGGGAAATTGATGCGTTCCTGCGCCCAAGTAGCGGGAATTTGGCGCATTTGGGGTGACCAACTGGGGAGGAGCGCTGACTACTCGCCGTGGATTGTTGTTTGCTGCTGCTCTGAGCGGTTGAGGTAGGCAAGGAGCAGATCCCCGGCCCGTTCGAGTTCGCCGGCTTCCAGCGCCGAACAGATGTGCTCGTTTTCCTTGAGCCAATCGCTGTAGAAGTGGGCGTTCATGGTGGCTTTGTGGAAGTAGAGCCGCATCTCCGCCAGGATCTGGGCCATGATCGTGTCCAGCCGGGTGCTCTCGGCCAGGGCGACGATTGCGCCGTGAAAGTGCTGGTTGGCGCTGCCCAGGCCCTCGTTGTCGTTGGCCGCAGCGGCCCGCTTGCCCTCTTCGACGGCGGCCCTGACGGCGGCAATGCGCTCCGGTGAACCCCCCGCCCGGATGGAGCTGACTTCGATGGCGCGGCGAACCGTATAAACATCGTGGATATCGCCTGCTTCAAGGGTTGCCACAAAGACGCCCTTGTTGGGTTGGCGCAGGAGAAGCCGTTCCCCGGCCAGTTCCGCGAAAGCTTCCCGGACCGTGTTCCGGGAGACGCCCAAATCCTCGGCAATGGTGGCTTCGGTCAGTTTGGCGCCAGGAACCAGGAAGCCTTCGGCCAACTGGTAGCGCAGTTCTTCAGCGACCCGTTCTGCCACGGAGGGGACTTTCATGCGGACGCGTGCCCGCGCACCGTCAAAGCCAGCGTGTTCGCTTGGTTCCTGATCTTCACTGGCCATAACTCCAAAATTACACGATTGCCGAAAAATAGGATCGCTGGATTGTTGAACAATCCAGCAGATTGGTGCATGCTGGATGTAACGCACATCACGAGGCAGGGATCACATCATGGCAACCATCGATCTGAACAGCGACGTCGGAGAGTCTTTCGGGCGCTGGACGCTCGGCGATGATGCTGCCATGTTCGCCTCCGTCTCCAGCGCCAACGTTGCGTGCGGCTTCCACGCCGGCGATCCCAGTGTCATCCGCAGCACCTGCGAAAATGCGGCCAAGGCCGGCGTCGCTATTGGTGCCCACGTTGGCTACCGCGATCTCGCTGGATTCGGTCGCCGCTTCATGGACATCGATCCTGTTGAACTGGCTGATGACGTGGTCTACCAAATTGGTGCGCTGCAGGCGCTTGCCGCCACCGCTGGTGCCCGCGTCCAGTACGTCAAGCCGCATGGTGGCCTCTACAACGCCATCGTCAAGAACACGGCCCAGGCGCGTGCCGTGGTGGATGCTGTTAAGTCGGTGGACCCCAACCTCCCGATTCTCGGCCTCCCGGGCTCCGAAGTGCTGCGTCTCGCTGAAGAAGCAGGACTTCGTGGCGTTGCTGAGGCTTTTGCGGACCGTGCCTACAACCCGGACGGAACACTCGTGGCACGCTCACAAGCCGGCGCGGTTCTCCATGACCCCGCAGAAGTGGCTGAACACGTGTTGCGCATGGCCACCGAACAATCCGTCAAGACCCGTGACGGTTCCATCCTGAAAATCCGCGCGGAGAGCATCTGCGTGCATGGTGACTCACCCGGAGCCGTGGCAATGGCTACCGCCGTGAAGTCCGCTCTGGGCGAGGCCGGCGTTACCGTCGGCTCGTTCCTCTAACTGCAACAAGACTCTGCATCACATCCCTCATCCCCCCGGAGGAAATCATGACCAGCACCAACAAGGCAGCCAGGGCCGTGACAAGGAAGCCACCGGCCGGCGCCATCAAGGCGTACATCGCCAGCCTCACCGGCACCTCGCTTGAGTACTACGACTTCGCCATCTACTCGGTGGCTTCGGCCCTCGTGTTCCCTAAGATCTTCTTCCCGGGCAACGACGAATTCGTTGCGCTCATCCTGTCCTTCTCCACCTTCGCAGTTGGCTACTTTGCGCGTCCGATCGGTGGCGTCATCTTTGGCCGGCTCGGCGACAAGATCGGCCGCAAATACGTCCTGGTCTTCACCTTGCTGCTGATCGGCGCAGCCACAGTCCTCATCGGAGCCTTGCCCGATTACTCCGTGATTGGCCTGGCGGCCCCGATCATCCTTGTGTTGTTGCGCCTCGCGCAGGGCATCGGAGTCGGCGGCGAGTGGGGTGGCGCCGTACTGCTCTCGAGTGAGTTCGGCGACCCCAACAGGCGCGGCTTCTGGTCGTCGGCGGCGCAGATTGGCCCGCCGGCAGGAAACCTGATGGCCAACGGCGTCCTCGCCATTCTTGCGGCTTCGCTCAGCGACCAGGCCTTCCTCTCCTGGGGCTGGCGTGTGGCATTCCTCTCCTCGGCAGTGCTGGTGGTCTTTGGCTTGCTGATCCGCCTGAAGCTGGAGGAAACCCCAGTGTTCAAGGCCATCCAAGCCCAGGGAGACCGTCCCAAGGCTCCCATCAAAGAAGTCTTCACCACCCAGCCCCGGGCGCTGATTGCTGCCTCGCTATCCCGCATCTGCCCCGACATCCTCTACTCGCTGTTCACTGTGTTCGTGGCCGTCTACGCCACCAAGGAACTGGGAATGACCACGGGCAACGTGCTGTCCGCCATCCTGATCGGCTCGGCCTTCCAGCTCTTCCTGATCCCGCTTGCCGGCGCCCTGACGGACCGCTTCAACCGTCGCTGGGTCTACGGCATCGCTGCCGCTGCAACCGCGGCCTACATCCCGGTATTCTTCCTGATGATTCAAGGAAAGTCCGTTGGAATGCTGATCCTGGGCGCTGTTATCGGCCTGGCGCTCCACGCCTTCATGTACGGTCCGCAGGCTGCCTTCATCACCGAGCAATTCCCGGCAAGGCTTCGTTACGCCGGCAGCTCGCTGGCATACACCCTGGCCGGCGTCATCGGCGGCGGATTCGCCCCGGTGATCTTCACCCTCCTTTACGGAGGAGGAACCGGTGGCTGGTACCTGATTGCCGTTTACATCCTCCTCGCTGCCATTGTCACGATCGTTGGCATGCTCCTCGGCCGCGACCCGAAGCCGGAAGAAGACGTCCGGCTCATGCAGGGGACGCACGCCCAGCCGGCGGCGTAACGAACAATGGGAACCGTGATGCACACAGCCACAGCCAAGAGGGTTCGCTCCGTCAGGCCCGTGGGCACCCGTGCCGTGCTGGCGGAACTGGACGGACTCCCGGACGTCCTTGCCTTGCAGGACATGCTCAACAAGTCCCCGCTGCCGGGACAAGTGGACGTTCTGGCCGCCGCAGAAACTGTCATGGTGGTGGGTGAGTCCGCAGCGGCCACCCGGGCAATCGGCGCACGGTTGCTGGAGCTGGAGCTCATTGCGCCGGACGTGACCGATTCCGGGCTGGTGGTCATCGATACCGTGTACGACGGCGAGGACCTGGCGGATGTCGCGGTGCTCACCGGCCTGAGCGTGGAGGGCGTCATAGCCGCCCATACGGGCCAGATCTGGACTGTTGCCTTTGCAGGCTTCGCGCCGGGGTTCGGCTACATGGTGGGCGAAAATGAGGTCCTCACGGTTCCACGACGCTCTTCCCCCAGGACGGCTGTGCCGGCCGGATCCGTAGCTCTCGGCGGACAGTATTCCGCGGTCTACCCCCGCCGGTCTCCGGGTGGTTGGCAGCTCATTGGACGCACCGGTTCAAGGATGTGGGACCTGGACCGGGCACAACCGGCCCTTGTCCGGCCAGGTGACCGGGTCCAGTACCGGGCCGTCCGCGAGGTTGTCACGGCTGCTGAATCCCCAGCGCGCGAACCCGACAAGGAAGACCATGCTGAGCCCGGCCTGCGGATACTGAACCCAGGCGCGCAGAGCCTTATCCAGGATCTCGGCCGCCGAGGCTATGGTCCCCTCGGTGTCTCGGCTGCGGGCGCCCTGGACAGGGCCTCGTTGCGTCGGGCCAACCGGCTGGTCGGGAACGCCGCTTCAGCTGCGGCCATCGAATCGGTCAACGGCGGGCTGGCACTGGAAGCTGTTGGCGATCAGGTGATTGCTGTGACCGGTGCGCCGACGACGCTGACCATCGAGTCGCCGTCGTGGGTTGAGGACGAAGAGCCGGACGACGCCGGCGCCCAGCCGGGTGCGACGCGGACCGTTCCCATGGCCGCTCCTTTCGCATTGCTCGACGGCGAAATCCTCACCGTGGGCACTCCGGAAGCGGGGTTCCGGAACTACACCGCGATCCGTGGCGGTGTGGATGTCCCAAAGGTTCTGGGCAGCCGGTCCGCGGACACCATGAGCGGGATCGGACCCGCCCCACTGACCATCCGGCAGGTCCTTGCTGTGGGGGACGAAACGGCTTCCACAGCGGTGGGAAGCCCCGAACTCCAGCCGGATTTCCCGGACCTCCGGGGAACGGGAGTCACTGTGCTCGATGTCATTCCCGGGCCGCGGGCGGATTGGTTCGGCGCCGATGCCCTGGATTCGCTCTGCAATCAGGAATGGCTGGTGACACCGCAGTCCAACAGGGTGGGCATGCGCCTGGACGGAACGCCGTTGCAGCGCACGCGGGATGGCGAACTGCCCAGTGAAGGAACCATGGCCGGAGCCCTCCAGATCCCACCGGCCGGATTGCCGGTGCTCTTCCTGGCGGACCACCCCATCACGGGCGGATACCCGGTGATTGGCGTGGTGCGTGACGAACACCTTGACCTCGCCGCGCAGGTTCCCATCGGCGGAAGGATCCGCTTCCGCCTCGTCCCGGATTCCCCGGATTTCACCACCAACAAGTCCCCAGAAAAGTGAGTATTTGATGCGCAAGGTCCTGATCGCGAACCGTGGCGAAATAGCAGTCCGCGTCGCCAGAGCCTGCGATGACGCAGGCATACAGTCTGTCGCCGTCTACGCGGACATCGACGCCGATGCCATGCATGCCGGTGCTGCCGACGAAGCCTACAGCCTGGTGGGAAACTCGCCGGCTGAAACGTATTTGAACATGGGGAAACTCCTCGATATCGCAGCGCAGTCCGGTGCGGACGCCGTCCACCCCGGATATGGCTTCCTGTCCGAAAATGCGGACTTCGCGCAGGCGGTACTCGACGCCGGCCTCGAGTGGATCGGCCCCTCACCGGAGTCCATCCGCTTGCTGGGTAACAAGATCACGGCACGGGAGATTGCCGTCCGCGCGGGCGCACCCATGGTTGCCGGCAGCGACGGCCCTGTTTCGTCGGCTGCGGAGGCCCGTGCTTTCGCTGAGCAGCACGGACTTCCCCTCGCCATCAAAGCCGCATTTGGCGGCGGTGGCCGCGGGCTGAAGGTGGTCCGGGAGCTCGGCGAAGTTGAGGAAGCGTTCGATTCCGCTGTCCGTGAAGCTGTTGCCGCCTTTGGCCGAGGCGAGTGCTTCGTGGAGCAGTACCTTGACCGGCCGCGGCACGTGGAAGCACAGATCATCGCAGACAAACTCGGGAACGTCGTTGTAGTGGGCACCCGCGATTGCTCGTTGCAGCGGCGCCACCAGAAGCTGGTGGAGGAGGCTCCCGCCCCGTTCCTCAGTGACGTGCAGCGGCAGCAAATCTACGACGGCGCCAAGGCAATTGTCCGCGAAGCCGGCTATTACGGTGCCGGAACGGTGGAGTTCCTTGTCTCGGCCGACGGTGCCGTGGCCTTCCTTGAGGTGAACACACGGCTCCAGGTTGAGCACCCCATTACGGAGGAAACCGCAGGTATCGACCTGGTGCAGGAGCAGTTCCGCATCGCCGCCGGCCTGCCGCTGAGCGTCCTGGAAGATCCTGTGGCGCGGGGCCACTCCTTCGAGTTCCGCATCAATGCCGAGGACGTCGGCCGCGGATTCCTTCCCTCACCAGGCACCGTCGCCCTCTTCGAGGCACCTACCGGTCCGGGCATCCGCCTGGATACCGGAGTCCGTTCCGGATCGTTCGTGGCGCCCCAGTTCGACTCGCTGCTGGCCAAGCTGATCGTGACGGGCGCTGACCGCCAACAGGCACTCCGCCGTGCACGCCGGGCACTTGCCGAAATCAACATCACCGGCCTGGCGACCGTTTTGCCGTTCCACCGCGCAGTCCTGGAGTCCGAGGACTTCACCTCCGTTGCCGGGATGCGGGTCCACACCCGCTGGATAGAGACGGACTTCGCAGACCAGATCCCGGTGGATCCGGAGTTCAAAGTGATGGCCCCGGAGGGTGAGCGCAGAACCATCACCGTGGATGTCGACGGAAAACGCCTCGCTGTGGGGCTCCCGGCTGACCTCCTGGATGGTTGGGCCCGCTCCGGACAGGGTGTTCCGGCCTTTTCACCATCGACCGATACGCCGGGTTCTGTCATCGGCACAGGTGACTCCCCGGCCGAATCAGCCCTCGTCTCCAGCATGGCCGGAACAGTAGTGAAGTGGCTCGTCGAACCCGGCGAAGAGGTATCCGCCGGTGACCCTTTGGTGGTGCTGGAGGCCATGAAGATGGAAACCCAGGTCCCCGCCCACCGCACAGGAACGCTCTCGGAAGTCGTGTCCGCGCCAGGAGGCGTGGTTACTGCCGGCGCCGTGTTGGCGCACATCTCCTAAACCCGCCAACCACGTTGACAACCCTTTCCCGTTGCAGTCAGCGAGGGGAACAGAGGGTTGGCAACGTGGGTGGGGGCTAGGACTTAACGGCTACGCCCAGCACGCTGTCCAGGAGCTCGTTGCGGAACTTCCCCGAGGGATCGTGGGCCTGCACCAGGGCCCGGAAGTCTTCGAACCGCGGGTACAGTGCGGCAAAGTCGTACTGGCCGGGCGTGAACAGCTTGCCCCAGTGGGGCCGGGCACCGAACGGGCGCAGGGCTTCCTCGAGCTCGGGCAGCACTGCTTCCACCTCTTGCTGCACGGGTTTCCACGTGAAGTGCAGCGCTACGCTTTGCTGCTGGTAGAAGGGGCTGAGCCAGAATTCATCAGCTGCAATGGTCCGGACTTCCGAGATGAACAGGAGCGGGGCCAGTTTGTGGGCGAGGGCCCGGACGGCCTGCAGGGCAGCCGGTGCCTGGTCGAGTGGCAAAAGGAATTCGCTCTGAAGTTCTTCTCCGTTGCTCGGAGTGAACTCGTGGCGGAAGTGCGGCAAGCGGTCGAGCCACTTCCCAGCCACGTCCAGCTGTTCCGTGCAGTTTTCGGCCGACATGTCCGGCAATGGGTGCATGGCCGTCGTCGCAGCTGTTGCCCCGAACAAATCAGGCAGGGGAGCTTCGGAGTCCAGCGCCTTGAGCCAAACCTGGGGGATGGTGTCGCCGGTGTAGTTCGTGAAGAAGCTGACGCTGTACGCGCTGGAAGCAATGGCCTGGAAGTTCGCCAAAGCGCCATCCCAGGACAGCCCGGTAAGCACGCGCTGCCGGACCTCAAAGCTCGGCCGGACTGCCAGTTCCAGTCCCGTGACAATGCCCAAGGCTCCCATGCCCACAACACTGGCGAGGAATTCGTCGTCGTCCGCGGTCAGGGTCACCAGCTCGCCGGAGGCGCGCACCAGGTCAATACTGACGACGGCGGCAGCCAAGGAGGGGTTGTTGACTCCACTGCCGTGCGTGCCGGTTTGGATGGCACCCGCAACGGAGATGTGGGGGAGCGAGGCCAGGTTGTGGATGGCGTAGCCCTGTTCCTCGAGCGCGCGGCCCAGGGCGCCGTAGCTGATGCCACCGCTGACTTTCACCGTGCCCTTGGCGGTGTCCAAAACGACCTCCTGGGGAAGGGCATCGAGGAGGAGGTGGGTGCCGTCAGTATCGGCAACGGTGTTGAAGGAGTGCCGGGAACCAAGGGCCTTGATCTGCGTTGCCTTGGCTACCAGCCCGCACAGCTGCTCCACGGTTGTGGGCCGCTGGACGTCCGCAGACGAGTACTCAAGATTTCCTGCCCAGTTCTTCATCGAAAGATCTCCCGCTCGTATTTGTAGGCTCCCGCAATTGTTAACGTTCTCAACTAATTGCGTCAAGGGGAGTCCACGCCGGTTGCGGCTAGAGTTCAAGAGATTGGCCGTCTACCAGGAGTCACAACGTGAGCAAGGGATCCAAGCCCACCATCCGGGACGTAGCGATGGCGGCGGATGTATCGCTGACAACAGTTTCCTACGTTCTCTCCGGCCGTCACGGCGGCACCACCCGGATCAGCCAGCCCACGCAGGACAGGGTTCTGGCCGCGGTCAAAGAACTCGGGTATGTGCCCAACCAAGCTGCCCGCGGGATGCGTCGCGGCAAGACGGATGTGGTGGCGGTGGCCATTGGAAACCTGGACTGGCCGTGGGACCGGGCCCTCGCAACAGCCGCAGCCCGGATTCTCCCCGGGCACGGTTACCAGCCGGTCATCCTCCTGGGCGACGACTGGAGGAAGTTCATGATGTCCGGCGGCGCCGACGGCGTCATCATCGGCTACTTCCCGGAAGCGCGCTCCGAGGATGAAACAGTGACCGAATTGGCCCGCCGCGGGGTTGCGCAAGTGGTGATCTCCGGAACCATGAAGCCCGCCGGGTTCGATGTCCTGGCTCCCGAATCCGACGAAGGGCTGGCGGAGTGCATGGAATATCTCACTGCAAACCACAGTCAGATCGCCTGCATCCGCAGGGCCGCTCCGGATGGCCGGCCCAAAAGCCGGTTCAATGCTTACGCAGCCGGACTGAAGAAAGCAGGCATACCCCTGGATGAGTCCTTGGTCAGGACATCGCAGCATCAGCCGGCCACCGCGTACCAGTCGGCTTTGCAGCTGCTCCAACTTCCGGACCGGCCCACGGCCATCTTCTGCACAGACGACATGGAGGCTTTGCAAGCCATTCGCGCCGCCTACCGCCTCGGTCTACGGGTCCCGGAGGACGTCCAAATCGTGGGAGTGGGAAACTCTACCGAAGGCCAGGAATATGATCCGGCGCTGACCACCGTGGGTCCGGAGCCGATGTTCGAGCAAGTAGTCAGGATGCTGCTTGACCGCTTGGCGGGCACCACCCCGGCGGAGGGCATCCGGGTGGCATCGCCGTGGAAGCTGCACCACCGCGGCACCACGCAGTCTTAGGAGCTAGTCCTTCAGGGGCCGGCGTGCCAGCCAGGCTGCCACGATCGCCC
The DNA here is from genome assembly GCF_019977295.1 of Arthrobacter sp. StoSoilB20. Classification (NCBI taxonomy): domain Bacteria; kingdom Bacillati; phylum Actinomycetota; class Actinomycetes; order Micrococcales; family Micrococcaceae; genus Arthrobacter; species Arthrobacter sp. StoSoilB20. The sequence continues at coordinate 56,875 of NZ_AP024651.1, forward strand.
CCGAGATGTTGTGCCAGAGCGAGAACACTGCGGATGGCAGGGCAGCCAGGGGACTGAAGTGTGCGGTGGCCAGGGTCGCGGCCAAGCCGGAGTTCTGCATGCCAACCTCAAAGGCGAGGGCCCGGCGTGCCTTGTCATCCAGCCTGCCCAGCTTGCCCGCCAAGTACCCAAGGCCCAGGCCGAATCCGTTGTGGAGGACTACTGCGAGGAAAACGATCCCGCCGGCAGCCACGATCTTGCTGGCACTGCCCGCCACGACGATCGCCACGATCAGTGAAATCACGACGGCGGAGGCCCAAGGAAGTGCCGGAAGGACCTTCGCGACGAGCTTCGAAAGGAACAGCCGGGCCAACAGTCCGGCGATCACGGGCAGCAAGACGGTCTTCACGATGTCCATCACCATGGCCCCGGCGTCAATGTGCAGGAAGGAGCCTGCCAGGAAAAGCGTCAGTGCGGGCGTCACGATGGGCGCGATCAAGGTGGAAACCGAGGCAACGGCCACGGACAGCGCCACATCGCCCTTGGCCAGGAATGCCATGACGTTGGACGCAGTGCCGGACGGGGCGCAGCCGACGAGGATCAGGCCGACGGCCAGTTCCGGCGGCAACTGCAGGAGCACTGCAATGAGCCAGCCGGCACCGGGCATGATGACGTAGTGGGCAATAATGCCCAGCGCCACAGCCCACGGGCGCCGTGCTACCGAGGCGAAGTCGGGCGGGGTCAGCGTGAGGCCCATGCAGAACATGATGACGCCCAGCAGGTAGGGAACCGCGACGCCCATCGGTTTGAAGAGGTCCGGAAGCAGGAAGCCAAGCACGCCTGCAACCACTACCAAAATGGGGAATACGGTAACGGCAATGCGTGCAATCCGGGCTTCCGCAGCAAGTGCGGGGTTGGCAGGGGTAGCGGCTTCTTCGGTTTTCGACGGGGAATTGGTTGCCTCAAGCATTCATCCATGCTCACATTCACCCCGGCGGCCCCGCGACTTCGTGACATTCGTCGGAGCGTATATGTCACTTGGTTGGGGTCAGGAGTTGAGCTTCCCCGCGAGGCGCTCGCGCATCCGAATACTGGCCTCGTTGAGCCCGATGAACTCCACTTCCCGCCCATGATTCCGGTACTTCTCGGTCACTGAATCCAGCACCGCCACCGTGGAGGCATCCCAGATGTGTGAACCATGGAGATCGATGATCACCCGATCTATGCCTTCTGAGGAATCTTTCGCATAGTCGAACTGCGTGTACAGATCGTTGGACGAGGCAAAGAAGAGTTCGCCGTCCACGGTGTACGTTGCAACATGCTCGCCGTTGAGCTCCAGTTCGGTCCGCTCCACCGTGGCGAAGTGGGCTACCCGCCTCGCGAACAGCACCATGGCGGTCAGGACGCCGACGCCGACACCCACCGCCAGGTTGTGCGTCGCCACCACCGCAGCGACGGTGATGAGCATGACGGCGGTTTCAGACTTCGGCAGTCGCTTGAGCGTGGAGGGCAGGATGGAGTGCCAATCGAAGGTAATCAGCGAAACGAAGATCATCACCGCCACCAGGGCCGCCATGGGAATCATGCCCACAACATCGCCTAGGACAACCACCAGCACCAGCAGGAACACGCCGGCCAGGAAGGTCGAGAGGCGGCTTCGAGCCCCTGAGCCCTTGACGTTGATCATGGTCTGGCCGATCACTGCACACCCGCCCAGGCCACCAAGGAAACCGGTGACGATGTTCGCGGCACCTTGGCCCCAGGACACCCGTGTCTTGTTGGAACGCGTATCCGTGATGTCGTCCACCAACTTGGCCGTCATCAGCGATTCCAGCAAGCCCACCAGTGCCATGGACAGCGCGAAGGGAGCAATGATCTGGAAGGTTTCCAGGTTAAGGGGCACGTTGGGAAGGAAGAACCCGGGCAGGCTGTCCGGGAGTTCGCCTTTGTCGCTGACGGTGGGAACGTCGATGCCACCCAGTACGGTCACCAGCGTGATGGCCACGATCGCCACCAGCGGCGCAGGAATGGCGGTAGTGATGCGGGGCAGTCCGAACACGATCACCAGGCCCACGATGACAATGGGATAGACCATCCACGGCACGTTGAAGAGCTCGGGCATCTGGGACATGAACACCAGGATTGCCAGGGCGTTGACGAACCCGATCATCACGGATCGGGGGATGAAGCGCATCAGTTTCGTGACACCCAGGACCGCCAGGATGATCTGGAAAACGCCAGCCAGGATGATCGTGGCAATCAAGTAGTCGAGCCCGTGTTCCTTCATCACCGGGGCGATCACCAAGGCCACGGCACCGGTGGCCGCGGAAATCATGGCGGGACGGCCGCCAACCAAGGCCGTGACCACGCCCATGGTGAATGATGCGAAGAGGCCAATACGCGGATCCACCCCGGCAATCACGGAGAACGCAATGGCTTCGGGGATCAAAGCCAGGGCCACAACGAGCCCCGCGAGGGATTCAGTCAGGAGGCGGCGGGGCGAGCGGAACGTCGCCCGCAGTGACATGAGTTGCTCGGGAGTCATGGGTCCTTACAGTGCAGTTGTCCTAGAGCGCAGTCTGGCGGTAGCGCTCAATCTGCTTAAGGCGCCGCTGGAGGCTGTCGCGCCGCGGGTGCGGGACGACGTCGGGCGCCTCAGCGGTGAGATCGATGTGTCCGGTTCCGTACTGCCACAGCAGGAGGTCATCCAAAAGGCGGTCCGGGCCTGGGGAATAGCGATGGTCCAGGGCCTTGCGGACCTCGGTGATCCGGTTGGCGCTGAGCAGTCCGGCGAGCTCCACGGTCTTGGTCAGTCCGTGGGCGGCAAGCAGTTCGGCAGCCCATCCCCAGTCATCATCAACTTTACGGTCAACGTGAGGAAGGAGCGTACGCCAGACGTCACGGACCCTGTTGGGCGTCAGCGGTGAGCCGCCCTCACCCTCAAGGTCCCAGTAGCCGCGGACTTCCTCGTACCGCTCGTGAAGATCGGCGAAGGCGCTCTCCACCGTTTCCAGCATGGCCGCCGTGGCCGTGAACTGGCGGTCGAAATGCGGGGTCCAGGCGCGCGGGTCTTCGGCCTTGAAACGGATGTCGTGCTCGATCTCGCTCCACGCGTGCGCAAAGACGGTGCGGATCTGGCATTCGAAGAAGTAGCTGCCGTTGGCGGGCATTTCCGGGTTGAAGACGTGCTGGTACTCCTTGACGGCCTCGTTCTGGATGGTGCGCAGAATGAGGTGGCGGCTGGAATAACCATAGGTTCCGGACTCGATTGAACCGATGTCCTTCTCCCGGTCTCCACGGCAATCAAAAAGTTGCCGCTGGCGCTTGATGATGTTGGCAACGGCAGCGTTTTCGGCCGGCAACTTGGTGATCACGCGGATGCCCACCATGTCGTTCAAGGTGCGGAAAGGATCCGGGAACTTCAGCAACCGTGGCCCGCCCGGCTCCAGGGGATCGTCCGTCCGGGAAATCTTTTCCCGGAATGACTCCACCGTCTTGGTCCGACCCGTGACGAACAAAGGCGTGACCTCGGCGTCGTTCAGCATGTCCCTCAAGGTCAGCAGGACATCACGCGTAACCCGCTTCAAAGCTGGGCGGACACGCTCATAGAGCGCCACGTTCGCCTCTACCGCGTCGCGCTGTTCCTGGTCCAGGCTGTCCCAATTGCTTGCCATGCCCCCAGCTTACGGTGCGGGTCCGACACTGAACCGAGCCACTCGCCGTCGGGGTGCCTCTAGCCAAACCAGTGAATCGTCACGATAGGCTCAGTACAAAGGAGGGCGCAATGTTGCGGCACAAGTACAGCTACGGCGAACACCCCAGCCAATGGGGCGAACTCTTCATACCTGAACCGTCCAACGGAAACCATCGTGGCGCGTCTGCGGTTGCCGGTGGAATCGCTGTTGTGATCCATGGCGGTTATTGGCGCTCACAGTACGGCGCTGAGCTCGGCGAGCCCCTCGCGCGGGATCTGGCAGCGCACGGCATCACTGCTTGGAACCTCGAATATCGGCGGGCCGGTAACGGTGGTGGTTGGCCCCATACTTTCGAGGACATCCTGGCCGGCATCGACCACCTGTCCACCATTGCCGGCGACCACAACCTCCAGCTCGGCAAAGTGGTGGCCCTGGGTCACTCTGCCGGCGGCCATTTGGCTGTTTGGGCTGCTGGCCGGCAGCGGCTCTCGGACATCGGAACGCCCGACGCCGATCGCCAGCTCCAGCGCAGCCCGGAGGACAACGCCGTGCACCTGACCGGCGTCGTCAGTCAGTCCGGCCTCCTGAACCTCGCCGCCGCGGAGAAGCTGAACCTCAGCAACGGCGCCGTATGCAACCTGATGGGCGGCGATTCCGCCAGATACCCCAAACGGCATAAGTATGCGGATCCCATGAGTTCGCTGCCGCTGGATGTCCCCGTATATGCCGTTCACGCCACGGATGACGAGGACGTTCCCGCCAGCCAGTCCGAGGCATATGTTGCTGCGGCTACGGCTGCTGGAAGCGCAGCCCAGTTGCTTCGCGTACCCGGCGACCACTTCGACCTGATTGACCCAAAAGCCGTGGCATATAAGAAGTGCCGCGAATTGGTGCAACGGCTGCTCTCGTAATTGTTGGTCGGGCGCTGCCGACCTCTGGCAGAGTTGTCCCATGCTGACAGTCATTGGTGAGGCCCTTGTTGATGTGGTGCAACGTCCGTCCGGGATTGAGGCGCACGTTGGCGGCAGTCCGCTGAACGTGGCTGTCGGCTTGGCGCGCCTGGACCACCCTGTGCAGTTCATCGGCCGCTACGGCAAGGACGCCTACGGGGATTCCATTGCTGCGCATTTGCGCTCGAGTTCGGTCATGGTGCCGCTTCCGCCCGACGGAAAGCCCACCAGCGTGGCCACAGCGCAGATCGACGACGACGGCGCCGCCACCTACGTTTTCGACCTCGCCTGGGAATTGCCCGGACTCGCCGCGCGGTTGCCGCTGATGCTCCAGGGTGCCACTTTGCTGCATACAGGTTCGATCGCCACCGCTTTGGAGCCTGGCGCAGCGGAGGTGCTTGCCGCCGTCGAGTATGCCCACCCGAACAGCACCATCAGCTTCGATCCCAACTGCCGTCCGAGCATCATTACGGACGTTGAATACGCACGGACCCAGGCCGAGCGCTTCGTGGTGCTGTCCGACGTCGTGAAGGCCTCGGATGAGGACCTTGAATGGCTCTACCCCGGTGTTGACCCGGTGGAATCCGCACGCCGCTGGCTGACGTTGGGCGGCTCGGAAGGCCCGGCTTTGGTAGTGGTCACGCGGGGTTCGCAGGGTCCCTGGGGTGTGACCAGGGCAGGGGAGGCGCAGGTTGCCGCCCCGTCCGTGAACGTGGTGGACACCGTGGGTGCGGGGGACTCATTCATGGCCGGCCTGTTGTCCGCGATTGTGGACCACGGGCTGGATGGCGCGCAGAACCGCGCAGAGCTCCGGGCGATGCCTGCAGAAACCTTGGAAGCCATCATGGATCAGGCCACGCGGGCCGCTGCAGTTACGGTGTCACGGGCAGGCGCAAACCCGCCCACGCGCGCCGAGCTTAACCACGGTGTGGCATAGACGAGGCATAAACGCGGCGGCCGAGCGGGCATGAGCCCAGGAAGCTTAGCCCGCTCCGTGCCCCGCAGCTACTTCCTCCCCGGCCTTCACCGGTCCCGGCGGAGTTCCCTCGCCGAACGGGCTCCCGCCCAGGGCTTCGCGTCCGTGCGGGGTGAGCCAGCCGGATAGATCGGGTCCGGCGGGGACGATCTGCGTGGGATTAATGTCCTCGTGAACTATGTAGTAGTGCTGCTTGATCTGCACGAAGTCGATGGTGTCCCCGAACCCCGGCGTCTGAAACAGGTCCCGGGCGTAGGCCCAAAGCGCCGGCATCTCGCTGAGCTTGTTCCGGTTGCACTTGAAATGGCCGTGATAGACGGCGTCGAAGCGCGCCAACGTGGTGAAGAGCCGGACATCGGCCTCGGTAATGGAATCGCCCACCAGGTACCTCTGCCCCGCCAGCCGCTCCTCGAGCCAGTCCAAAGCGTTCCAGAGCCGGGTATAGGCGGCGTCGTACGCTTCCTGGGATCCGGCGAATCCGCACCTGTAGACGCCGTTGTTGACCTCGGTAAAGACGCGTTTGTTGACCGTGTCGATTTCCTCGCGCAAGTGCTCCGGGTACAGCTGCGGTGCGCCCGGACGGTGGAATTCTGTCCATTCCGAGGAGAAATCGAGGGTGATCTGCGGGAAGTTATTGGTCACCACCTGGCCACTCGGGATGTCCACAAGCGCCGGAACCGTGATGCCCCGCGGGTAGTCCGGGAAACGGCGGAAGAATGCTTCCTGGAGGCGTTCTATGCCGAGCACGGGATCTTTGCCGTCGGGGTCCAGGTCAAAAGTCCAGGAGCGTGCGTCGTGGGTGGGGCCGGGCTGGCCGAGGCTGATGACGTCCTCAAGGCCCAGCAGCCTGCGCACAATGACAGCGCGGTTGGCCCACGGGCACGCCCTTGCTGCGATCAATCGGTACCGCCCCGGCTCAACAGGCCAGCCAGGCTCGCCGTTGGGTCCGGCGGCACCGTCGCGGGTGATCCTGTCCTCGATGTAATTGGTGTCCCGGGTGAACTCACTGCCGGTGACGTACGCCCCGCGGGTGCTGTGTTCTTCGACTTCGCTGGTCTTCTCACTCATGACTTCACACTATGCCCCGGATCTGGACATTCTCCAGACAACTCCCTCCGTTCCAGACAAGCATCGTCTTGAAGCCGGCGGTACCGCTATAATAAAACATCCCTAAAGGGCTATAAGCGATGTTTTAAGAAGGCTGGTTATGGCGAAGCGTAGCGTCCCCCTTCGTCCTCATGTTCAGGACGCCCTAACCGTGTGGGGGCAACTCATCCGCCAAGGACGAACAGAACGAAAATGGACCGCAAAGGAACTGGCGGCTCGTGCGAATGTCTCGGAGCAGACGGTACTCGCAGCTGAGGCCGGCAGCCGCGGTGCGGCCGTAGGCACCATGATGGAACTCGCGGACCTCGTAGGCGTTCCCATCTTCGGTATTGAAGACCGTGCAGAGCTGGCGATTCGTCGTCAGCGTGGGGAGGAGATGCTGGCTCTCCTACCCAGCCGTGTGCGCCGACCGAAGAGCAGGAGTGTCGATGACGATTTCTGACGAGCTCTACGTTTGGATTTGGCTGCCGGGCGGAACCGAGCCTGTGGTAGCCGGGAGGGTGGAGCAATCCGGGCCGCTCGTCACGTTCATCTACGGCCTGAATTACAGATCCCGCCCGGACGCTATCAGCCTGTTCGCCCCTGAGCTTCCCCTTCGGCCAGGAGTGCAGGAGCCTTCAGACGGACTGAGCATCGCTGGCGTTCTCAGGGATGGCAGCCCCGATAGGTGGGGTCGCGGTGTCATTGAGAGGAGGCGGAATGTTGCCCCAAACTCCCTTAGCGAGATCGACTACATGCTGAGTTCGGGTTCGAACCGCTTCGGCGCTTTGGACTTCCAAGTTGATCGGGATGAGTACGTGGCCAGGGATGACTCGGCAACCTTGGACGAGTTGCACAGGGCCGCCACCATCCTCGATGAAGGCGGCGAGCTTTCGGCAAGTCTTGAGGCAGCCATGATTCATGGCACCAGCCTCGGAGGTGCGCGTCCCAAGGCGACGCTCACTGAGGATGACGGGAGCGAGTGGCTCGCAAAGTTCTCCTCGTCCGACGACCGCGTTTTTTCGGTGGTAAACGCTGAGGGGGCGATGCTTGAACTAGCCCGGCGCGCCGGTTTGAACGTGGCCGATAGCAAGGTTGTGCTGTCTCTCGGACGGGAAGTCCTTCTTGTCCAGCGATTCGACCGTGACGGGGCGGGTGGGAGACGCCACGCAGTGTCGGGCCTGACCATGGCCCAGACGGACGAGATGTACGCACGGTACGTGTCATACCCCCAGATCCTTGATGTGCTCCGCGAGTACGCCAAGGATGCCACCAAGCCAGGACCAGAGCTGTTTCAACGCATCGCGATGAATATTGCCATTAGCAACAACGACGATCACGCGCGAAATCACGCGGCGTTCTGGGACGGGAAACATTTGGAACTGACACCGGCTTACGATCTGGCCCCAGGGCAGAGGTCCGGCGATACTTTCGAACAGGCGATGCGTTACGGACGCGGTGATCGCGGCGCGAAGGTCTCCAACTTCGCAGCTTTGGTGGGCGAGTCCGAGACATACGGGCTCAGCGCAGCACAAGGCCGGGAGATTATTGACAATCTCGTGTCGAGTATCCGTGACAATTGGGACGCTGCTGCCGATATTGCACGGCTGGGTAGGGCAGACAAACAGAGGCTCTGGGAAAAGCAGGTGCTCCCGAGAGCGGCGTTTTTCGACTATGAACCTGACCAGCTGTAGCGGTGAAGGACGCACGGGCTACCCACGTAGACTGGCATGATGCGGCTCGTAGCAAGCGATATTGACGGCACCATCCTCGGTCACGACGGCAAAATCAGTGACCGCACCATCAAGGCATTCCAGGCGTGCCGCGACGCAGGGGTGGAACTCGTCTTCGTCACGGGTCGCCCGCCGCGCTGGTTGTACCCGTTGCAGGAGCAGTTGGGTCACAGCGGGATCGTGATCTGTTCTAATGGCGCCGTGGTGTGGGATCTCGAATCTGAGAAGGCACTGTCCTCGTCTGTCCTTGATGCCGGGTCCGTTTTTGAAGCGCGCCGCATCATCAAATCCATCCGGCCCGATGCACTCTTCGCTGTTGAGACCCTCACGGGTTTCCAGCTGGAGCCGGGCTTCATCGAGAACGAAACCAGCGAGCTTCTGGCCGAGTTCACCCCCGCACCGCTTGCCGAGACGCTCACGGCGGATGACGCCGTCGTGAAATTCCTGGCAATAACCCGCAAGGGTACTCCGGACGAGTTCCTGGCCGAGGTCCAGCCGGCGGTGGAGCATCTGGTGAGCACAACGCACTCGGCGCCGCAGACGGCGATGCTGGAGATGTCCGTTCCGGGCATCAACAAGGCCGTCACCCTGGCGAAATACGCTGAGTCCTTGGGGATCGAAGCCGCTGATGTTGTGGCGTTCGGTGACATGCCGAACGACATCGAGATGCTGCGCTGGGCCGGTCACGGTTACGCGATGGCCAGCGGGCACCCTGAGGCCATCCTCGCCGCCGGGCAGCAGGCGCCGCATTTCGACGACGACGGCGTGGCCCAGGTTCTCGAGGCAATGCTGACGGAGCAGCGGGTCTAGTCAGGCGCTGCACTGGTAATGTCCGATTTCCGCCAGCCAGATTCCACACCGGCTGATCGAATGAACTCATGAACTTCGAACATCACCAAACGGCCGCCCACTTCCGATCCCTTCACACGAGCCAAAAGCCCTTGGCGTTGAGCAACGCCTGGGACGTGGCCAGCGCCGTCGTTACTGCGGCAGCCGGTGCGACCGCTGTTGCCACTACCAGTGCGGGCGTCGCTTGGTCGTTGGGCCTGCCCGACGGCGACCGGCTGGACCGGGAGCGCGCCGTGGCCGTAGTTGCCGGCATCGTGGAGGCCGTCAACGTACCCGTCACTGCGGACATCGAGGGCGGATTCTCCGAAACGCTCGAGGGAATCGCTACGACAGTCGCCGGGATTCTTGAAGCCGGTGCGGTGGGAATCAACATGGAGGACGGCTCCAGGCGCCCGGAGGAATTCTGCGCCAGGATTTCGGCAGCGCGGGATGCCGCACGGAGCGCAGGCCGCGACCTGTTCATCAATGCACGCACAGATGTCTTCCTGGCCGGTGCCGGCACTGTTGAGGAGCAGATCGAGGAAGTCCTGGCCCGGGCAGAAAAGTACATTGAGGCAGGTGCCGACGGCATCTTCGTCCCAGGAGCATCAGAGGCAGGGACCATCGCCGCCCTGACAGCCGGGATTTCCGTCCCCGTCAATGTCATGGTGGGGGCGGGATCGCTCAGCGTTGGTGAGCTTGGAAAGCTGGGCGTGGGCCGGGTCAGCCTGGGATCCAGCATCGCCCAAGCCGCTTACGCTGTGGCGCAACGGGCAACTGAAGAGCTGAACACTACGGGCACGTACACCACGGTGGCGGAAGCCTTGGATTACGGCTTCCTCAATGGCTTGATGGACTCGTCGACGAAGAACTGAGGGGCCTCCCCATCACTGCAAGGGCAGTCCATTCACCAGCGGGGAACCCAGCAGCGTACTGACTCACGGTATCGCTGGAACTCGGCGCCGAACCGATGCTCCAAGTCCGCTTCTTCGTGCGGCCTTACAGCGTAATTCCACAGCAGCGAGCCGAGCACCGCGTAGGCAACCACCAACCACGAGCCCAGCATCATGCCCACGGCTGCTCCTTGGGAAATGCCGGCCACGGCCATCGGGTTCCGGACCCACTTGTATGGCCCGGCGATCACCAGTCGGTTGGGCATGGAGGAGGGCAGCGGGGTGCCGCCTCCCGTGGAGGACATGGTCACCGCCGAAGCAATGCCCAGGAAACTGGCCAGCACCAGCAAGGCCAGCCCTGTAGGCGCCGCCGCGGAGGGGAACGTCACGGCAACCTGCCAGCGCTGCTCGAGCCACGAAAGCAATGACGGCACTACCACCAGGAAGAATCCCCAGAAGAGAACCAACTGACCCATGGTTGCCGCCACGTTGGCTGCCGTGCCGCGGTGGGTGGATGCCGGCCGGAACGCGAACGGTCCCTGCACGATCAGTCCCGTCGGCACCCGGCCCCGCACCAGAAAGAACAAGGCGATAACTGAACAGGCGGCGGCGGCAAGCATGATCAGGACGCCCCACCCTGCTTCAGTAGTGATGGTGCCGTAGGCGGCCAAGGCGATCGCAACGAGGACCGTCCAGCCGGTGGCCACGGCGGCTGCAGCCCTGACGCCGAAGGCCGCCACACCGGAGCCGATGACGAACAGTGGAACGTCAAAGGCCGCCACAAGTACGGGGTCCAGGCTGCCGAGCGTAGCCCCGCGCACCGCCGGCGACAGGAAAACGGCAATCCACCACGCCAGTCCAGCCCCGGCCTGCACAGCGAAGTAAACCCGCCCCCATAGTTGAGCCGCCCGAGCCCCCTGCGCCCCCACGGTCACGGGTGCCGCACACCCTCACCGGCCAGCAAAGCCCGGTAGCCCTCTTTGTAGGTGGGGAAGGTGGGTTGGAAGCCGGTGGCCCGCAGGCGTTCGTTGGAACAGCGTTTGTCGCCGGGGCCGGCGTCGGACGCGTCGCCGGGTGCCGCCGTCGGGGGTTCCGGGCAGTGAAGTTCAGCGGCCAGGAACCGCATGACGTCCCCCATTTCGGCTGCCAGGTCATCGACGCCAACATAGACGGATTCCGGAGCGGCCTCCATGGTGGTGAGGTGCACGATCATTGCCGCGGCGTCGTCCCTGTGGACGCGGTTGGTGTGCCGCGGTTGGGCGGGGATCACGGCTTTGCCGCTGCGGACCTGGTCGATTAGCCGGGTTCGACCCGGCCCATAAATTCCACCCAGCCGCAGGGAGATGGACTCGCTGCTGGTTCCGCGCGTCCGGCTGAACAGCAGCTCTTCCGCTTCCACCAGGACCTTGCCGCTGAACCGTGTGGGCTCAGTGGGCGTCGACTCGTCCACAACAGCCCCACCTGAGTCCTTGTACACAGCCGTGGAGGAGACGAACAGGATCCGTCGTGGCTCGATCGCTTGCCGCTCCAGTGCATCCAGGACGTTCTTAACCCCGTTCAAGTACGCCGCGCGGTACGCCTCTTCCGTGGAGGAATCCGCTGCAACAGCCACCACAACAATGTCCACGTCCCCGGGCAGTTCCGGCACGGAGGCAGAGATGTCGGCGAACATGCCGTGGATCCCGGCAGGCAGCTTTTCGGGGGAGCGGCGCAGGCCCACCACGTCATGTCCCGCAGCGGCGAAACGCAGTCCAACTTCGGTTCCAAGGTCGCCGCAGCCGGCAATCAACACAGTCATTCCCCCAGTTTGCCAGCACGCAGTGTCACCCAGTTCCCAGCTTCCATACAACCGGCGTTCAACTTGGCTCCGTAGGCTTCCAGCCAAGAACTCGTTTGCACGGTGAAATTTGCACGGTTAAATCGTCTCGTTGAAATGTGTAGGGGAAATCATGGCCAAGCGTCGGATCAGCAGCATCAATACCGCGCCTTTGCGACGGATCGAACCGGACCACCATTGGCGTTCGCTGCGCCAGGGTGACCGCGTCAACATCACCTTGATGCCCGGCTACGAATCGTCCGGGGTGGTGGATGCCGTCACCGGTGATGCCACTGCAGTGTGGGTGGAGCTCGACGGCGGCCGCGGCCGCACGCTGGTCCACGTCAGCGACGGCGTTGCGATCGTTCCACAACCGACGACGGCGGCGGTTCCGCAGGAGTCCTAGCCGCACCTTGGCAATGGGCTACGCTACGGGAGTGACGCTGCCCTATTTCCTTCGCAAGGACGGTTCGGTGGGCCCTTTGGCTTTCGCCCACCGGGGTTTCTCCTTGAATGGCCTGGAGAATTCCATGTCCGCCTTCCGTGCCGCTGTGGACCTTGGGACGGTGCACCTGGAGACGGATGTCCACACCACCGCGGACGGGGTATTGCTGGTATTCCATGACTCTTCCCTGGACCGGGTGACGGATTCCGTGGGCAGGATTTCCGAGCTCACGGCCGCCCAGGTCGCGGCTGCCCGGATTGGCGGGGTGGAGCCGGTGCCAACTTTTGAGGAGCTTGTCACTTCCTTGCCGGGTGCCCGGCTGAACCTGGACGTTAAGGATTGGAACTCCGTGGGCCCGATGGCTACGGCAATCGAGAAGCACGGCATCCACGACAGGGTTTTGGTCACCAGTTTCTCGGACAGGCGACGGCGGGCCGTCCTGTCCAGGCTTTCGCGGCGTGCAGCGTCCTCGGCTGGCAGCTCCTTGACCGCGCTCTTCGTCCTTCTGGGCCCAGTACTTCCTGCCGCTGTGGCACGCAAGCTGCTCTCCGGCGTCGACGTCTTCCAGGTTCCCGTCCGGTACGGCCGCTTGCCCGTGGTGACGCCGGGACTTATCCGTCGTGCCCACCGGCTGGGACGGCAGGTGCATGTGTGGACCATCAACGAGCCGGGGGAAATGGAACGGCTGCTGGACCTGGGCGTTGACGGGCTGGTGTCGGACCGGTTGGACCTGCTCAAGGAAGTCCTGGTACGCCGCGGCCAGTGGGTCTAGGACCCCCGCCGAGTTGGCATTTGATGACAATCCCAGGCGCCCACATTGCCGTTAAATGCCACCTCGGCGGGGCTGGTTCCGGGTTTCGATAGCGGCTGGCCGGACTTGACTGGCACGGATTCTCTCCAGATCGAACTTATTGCTGCGATCGAAGGTGAAGATGCCGTTCTTCTCCTGGAAAACGTCCGTCAGTTGGGTGTAGCAATAACCGAACATGTCCGGGTTTTCCAGCAGCACAGAGCAGAGCCCGTCAAAGCGGGTGTAGAACTCTTCTTCGCTGCTGACCCGCTGGCCGTATCCCCATGAAGAGGAGACGTCGCTTCCGTCCACAGCCTGCCGTGCCTCAACTTCGTTCCACCAGATTCCGCCGAATTCCGAGACGAAGTACGGTTGGCCGGCGTAGGGCACTGAATACTCCTGGCCGTCCGCCGTCCGGTTGATGTACGGCTTGCCGTCAGCGAGGCCCTGCTGTTCCAGGCGGAAGCGGTCCGGGTCCTGCTCATAGGAGTGGGAATCGTAGATGTCGGTTTCCCGGATGCGGTGCGAGTAGCCGGAGGCGTCGACGACCGGGCGCGTGGGATCGGCGAGCTTGGTGGCCAGGAACATGGCTTCGGTGACGTCATCCAGCACGGTGGGGCGATCATGCATCACTTGGTGGGTCTCGTTGAGCGGGCACCAGCCAATGATGGAGGGATGGTTGAAATCGCGCTTCAGGACTTCCAACCATTGAGCCACGAAACTGGCTGTGGGCTTTTGGTTGTGCCCCACGGTTCCTCCGCCGGAAACTCCCCAGTCTCCAAACTCGCCCCACACCAGGTAGCCGAGCCGGTCAGCGTGATAGAGGAAGCGCTCCTCGAAGACTTTCTGGTGCAGCCGGGCGCCGTTGAAGCCTGCAGCCATGGACAACTCGATGTCCTTGACCAACGCAGCGTCGTCCGGCGAGGTCATGAGCGATTCGGGCCAGTAGCCCTGGTCCAGGATCAGTCGCTGGAAGACAGCCTTGCCGTTGATGCGGACAACCTTGCCGTCCAGGGCAACCGAACGGACCGCCGCGTAGCTGCTGACTTGGTCAACCACAGTGCCGGAGGAGTCCCGCACGCTGACCTCGAGGTCGTAGAGGAACGGGTCTTCGATGGACCAGGGGCGCAGGGATTCTTCGGGGATGGTCAGGCGGAGAGATGGCGTGAGATCCAGGTCCGCTTTTGCCTTGGCCTCAACACGTACATCGCCCTTGTCGCTGAGGACGGCCGTAACGGTATGTGCGCTTCGATTCCGGCTGACGGGCACTTCCACGGTGATGCTGGAATCTGCAAGGTTGGGCGTAATCCGGAGGCGTTTGATGTGCACCTCGGGCACGGCCTCCATCCATACCGTCTGCCAAATCCCGGTGGTGCGGGTGTACTGGCAGTGGGTGTTGTTGTACCACGTGGCCTGCTTTCCGCGGGCCTGCATTTCGTGCCGGGAATCCCTGGCCCGCACCACAATTACCGCTTCCGTACCGGGCTCGGCCACGCCTCCGAGGTCCGCGGTGAACGGCGTAAAACCGCCGCGGTGCCGGGCAACTTCAACCCCGTTCACCCACACGGTGGCGTCGTGGTCTACGGCCCCAAAGTGCAGCAGTACGTTCTGCCCGGTCCACTCCTGCGGAATGCTCACTGTCCGTCGGTACCAGACGGCTTCCATGAAATCGACGTGCTCGATCCCCGAAAGGGCGGATTCAGGTGCGAACGGAACCAGGATCTCGCTGTTGAGTTCGCGGGTGGTGAGGCCGCGCTCCAAACCGGAGTCACCGGCGTCGATCTCGAAACTCCAGGTGCCGTTCAGGTTCAGCCAGTTTTCACGGACCAATTGTGGGCGGGGGTGCTCGGGCTTGGGCATGGTGGACGTCACATTTTGGCTCACACTCAAAAACCTAACGCGAGATGGGGTTGAGTACCACCGGCCGCCGCGCGAGGATAAGGGACGTGACCCGATTCCGTTTAGCCATCCTGGACGATTACCAGCAGGTCTCCGGCGATTATGCCCCGTGGGACTCACTGCTCGACGACGGCGTAAAGGTGAGCGTGTTCAGCGCACCTTTCGTCTCGGCAGAGCAGGCCGTGGCCGCCTTGGCGCCGTTCGACATCATTGTGGCGATGCGCGAGCGAACCCGCTTCCCGCAGGATGTCCTTGAGGCCCTGCCCAACCTGAAGCTGCTGGTCACTACTGGCATGGCGAATGCAGCCATTGACCTGGAGGCAGCGGCAGAGCGGGGAATCGTGGTGTGCGGGACAAGTGGATCGCCGGCCGCTGCGCCCGAACTGACGTGGGCTTTGCTGATGGCCTTTGCCCGGAACCTGACGGTGGAGGAGAACTCGCTGCGCGCCGGGGGCTGGCAGACCGGCGTCGGCTTTGAGCTTGAAGGCAAGACGCTGGGAATCGTGGGCCTGGGCAAGATCGGCACGCGGATGGCTGGTTATGCCAAGGCGTTCGGTATGGACGTCCTCGCGTGGAGCCAAAACCTCACGGCCGACGCCGCAGAGGCAGCCGGTGCCCGGAAGGTCAGCAAAGAGGAACTGTTCCGTGAGTCCGACGTCGTGACGCTCCACCTCCGGTTGTCCGAGCGGACAGAGGGAATCGTGGGGGCCAAGGAACTGCGCTTGCTCGGACCCGAAGGCGTACTGGTCAATACTGCGCGTGGTCCTTTGGTGGATGAGGCTGCGCTGATCCAGGCGCTGGAAGAGGGGTGGATCCGCGGAGCTGCGCTGGATGTGTTCGACGATGAACCCCTTCCGGGAGGCCATGCGTTGCTTCATTCCTCGCGGACGGTCCTCTCGCCGCATATCGGTTACGTGACGCATGAGAGTTACCGCCAGTTCTATGGCGGGGCTTTTGAAGATGTGAAGGGGTGGCTGGACGGGGCCCCGGTCCGGGTGATCAACGGGTAGTTCCGGCGCCCACATTACGCGTGGGCAAGCGCTTTCCGAGCAAAGCTGGCAAGATGGACCCATGCGTATCCTCATCGCCCCGGACAAGTTCAAGGGATCACTGACCGCCGCCGAAGCCGCGTCAGCCATGGCCGAAGGCGCCCTCCGTGTTTACCCTGACGCCGTGACCACCCAGTTCCCGGTGGCCGACGGCGGTGAAGGCACCCTGGATGCGGCCATCGCCGCCGGATATGAGGAGCGGAACAACGCTGTTGTCGGCCCGATCCTGAAGCCGGTGGGAGCATCATGGGCCATCCGGAAAGACGCCTTCGGCGGGGCCAGTGTTGTCATTGAGACCGCCATGGCTTCCGGCCTTGCGCACATGGAACCCACTCCGGAGAATTCGCTCCGCGCCCACAGCTACGGCTGCGGCCAGCTGATCGCCGCAGCCCTGGACGCAGGTGCCACCGAAATCGTCCTCGGCTTGGGCGGTTCGGCAATGTCCGACGCCGGCAGTGGAGCCTTGCGTGCTTTGGGGCTCAAACCCCTTGATGCGGCCGGGAACGTGGTGCCGCTCGGGGGAGGTTCCTTGGTGGACGTCGTGGCCCTGGACGCCTCCGAACTGGATCCGCGACTGTCCGCCGTGAAGTTCCGGATCGCCGTCGACGTTCAAAATCCGCTCTACGGGCCCGAAGGTGCGGCGCATGTTTTTGGTCCGCAGAAGGGTGCGGACGAGGATGCGGTGGAGAAGCTCGACGCCGGTCTACGCAACTGGGCGTCGCTCCTTCGGGAAGCAACTGGCCGCGATGTGAACGTACCTGGTGCGGGAGCGGCAGGCGGGTTCCCGGCGTCGTTCCTTGCCTTCACCGACTCCGCCCTGGAAGGTGGCTTCGCGCTGGTCGCGGGACTGACGGGCTTGGCCAAGCACCTCGGCGAGGCTGACTTGGTCATCACCGGTGAGGGTTCCATGGACGAGCAGTCACTTACCGGGAAGGCCCCTATCGCCTTGGCCGATGCTGCCAGCGTTCACGGGATCCCCGTCATCGCCGTGGCGGGGCGAATTACTGTCACACCTGAGGACCTGGCCAAGCACGGCATTGTTGCCGCCGCCCAATTGCTGGACGTCGCACAGCGCAAAGACGGCGTCCCGGATGTGGCGGACGCCGTGGCCAACGCGGCGAAGTACCTCGCGTGGGCTACCAGCCAGGTCCTTGAAGGGGCGTAACTACTGCCGGTAGCCCTCTACTTCGCTGACGGGCCTTGGCTCGGCTTCGTCCGGGTTCTCTCCGGCGTCCTTCTTGGCGCGGCGTTGGCGGAGCAGGTCCCAGCATTGGTCCAGTTGGGCCTCAAGGTGGGCCAAGCGGGCGCGGTTGTCGTCGCCGTCGTGTTCTGATCCTGCGGAGTCGCGGAGGCGGTGCTCCTCCTCGACCAGTGACTGGATGCGTTCCAAAAGATCCTGGTTGTCCATTACCTGTCTCCTTGCGGTTGGGTTGTTGGATTGCGGTTATCTCGAAAGTAGTCCTGTGCGTGCAGTGCGTCTACCGGTGCCTGGCGGCATACTTGGGACATGGAATTCACAACCACGATCGTGGGCGATGGAAACAAGGCGGGCATCGAGGTTCCCCCGGAGGTGGTGGATGCCCTCGGTGCCGGCAAGCGACCCCCGGTGGTGGTGACCATCAACGGTAAGCGCTACCGCAGCAGCATCGCGGTGATGGCCGGGAAATACATGGTGGGCGTCAGCTCGGCGAACCGTGAGCTCACCGGCGTTGCCGCAGGTGACACGGTGGGTGTTGGCCTTGAAGTGGATACCGAGCCCCGTGTGGTGGAGGTGCCAGATGACCTGGCTGCCGCCCTGGACGCTGAACCCGAGGCAAAGACCTTCTACGGAACACTCAACTACAGTGCCCAACGGCGTTACGTTGAACCGATCGCCGATGCCAAGACCGAGGAAACGCGTGCGCGGCGAATTGCCAAGGTGGTCGCGGATTTGAAAGCCGGCAAGAAGTAGCACTTCAGGCCGGACCGTTTGCCCGGGCGATGGTTACTGCCTCTTCAATGCCCCTGGTCCAAGGCTCGCCGTGCCCGGGAAGCACCAGGCCGGCCCGGGTGTCCGCCAACTGCTTGAGTGATGCAAGGTTCAGTGCGCTGTCCGCAGTGGCTGCCCCGGCAACGATCCTCGGCCCGGTCCGTTGCGTGTAGGGATCCATGGTGACCAAGGCGTCGCCGCTGAACAGGATTCCGCGTTCCCTAAGGGAGGGCCATGGAGGTCCAGCAAGCATGAAGGCGCTCTCGCGGGCGGTCGAAGAAATTGCGGCGGGGATCGCCTAGCCACCCGGTAGGAAAAGGGGCAGCCCAAGGCGCCACCGAAAGGCTCTTACCCTCGAGGCGGAGTTGCGCTATCTTATTCCCACCTGCGTCGGGCTGGCTGGGGAGCGCACGCCACGTCACAACAAATCGAGGTAACACAATGCGAATCAAACTTCTCTCCGCTGCCCTCTGTGTAGGTGCGCTGACGGCGTTGTCGGCCACACCGGCTTTCGCCGCAGGACAAGTGGAACGCGGCCCGGATAACGCCAATTCCATTTGCTCGTATTCGGGTCAGAACGACACCCCCAATGCCGCCGCTCCCGAGGGCGGCAGGGTGCAGTCCTACGGTCAGCTGGTCCGCCAGGGACTCAAGGCAGACCTGGCTGCGGCCGGGGAATCGCCCAGCCAGCTGTGCAACGGACACCGGCTTCCCTGGCAGGAAGTGACCGGTAGCCACTGACCCTGGCTCCATCAGCATCAGGGGCCTCCCGCAGGATCAATTCGGCGGGAGGCACCTCTTGCTGGCCAACCGCCCTCAGGCGAGTGCCGGCGTCGTCGATGCTTTCCGCGCGATCAGCGTGACTCCTGCCGCAGACCCAAGGAAGACGGCACCCAGGATGCCCCAACCCAACGCTCCATGTTCGACGACGGTGGCGGTCACCACGAGCGGTGCGAGCATGGCTCCGAGGGCAGATCCCATACCGAACATTCCTTGGTAAGCCCCTGCCTGGAGCGGGTCGGCGAGCTCAAAACTCAGTCCCCACGCACCCGCCTGCGACAGAATCTCCGCAAACGAGTGCAGGAGCGCGGCGCCGCACAGGAGGGACACGGCCGCCACCACCGGGACTCCTCCCGCCGTCGCGTAGAGCACGCAAGCCAGGGCCATGAGCACGCCGCCCGTCATGACGATCTTTCCTGCGCGCCGTGGGTCGTGCGTGCCGCGGGAGAGCGGGACTTGCAGGAGAACGACACACAGCGTGTTGATGACCAGAATGACGGATATCAGGACATCCGGCGCGCTGGTGTCCTGCGAAATCCACAGCGGCACGCCCATTTCGGCAAGGCCGAACTGCATGCCAAAGATACCGGACAGGACTGTCAGGACCAGATAGCGGCGGTCCCGAAAGGGGGAGACGCGTCGCTGCGGAAGCGGGCTGGCCGGGTCATGGCGCGGTGCGTCCACGCGGGTGGGGAGGCGGCGCAGGTGCAGCGCGCTGAGGAGGTAGACCACGCCGGCGCCGATCATCATTGCCCGGAAGGCTTCGGCAGTTCCAGCCAGCAGCGCGAGTCCGGCGATCATGCCTCCCAGTGCGATACCAAGATTCGTTACTGTGCGGAGGACCGCGCGGGCGTTCACACGGTTCGGACCCTCGAAGGCCCGGGCAATGATCGCCGAACGCGTGGCGTTCGCACCCCGGTTCACGCCCACCGCGATACAGGCAATCACGACGGCGGTGCTGAAGTTCGCAGCGAACGTATAGGTCGCGATCGCGAGACCTTCAATGGCGACCATGCCCACCAGGAGTCGACGGGCGGAAAAGCGGTCAGCGAGCCGGCCGCCGATATAGGACGTCGCGACTCCCACGCCGCTGGAAACCGAGAGGATCACGGCGATTTCCACGGCGCTCAGCCCAGCGAAACGGCTGAAATATAGAACCGTCAACGTGAGGAAGATGCCGCGTCCTACTGTTGCGACGAGGATGGCAGAAGCGAGGATCCTGAGGGTGGGGTCAGAGAGCGCCATGCGGAGGCTGTGCTCTGCGGCTGGGGCAGCGGTTGCGGAGGATTTGGTCACCCCATAGTTCTGTCACCCACGGACGGCGCGCGGTATTGATGTAGCGTATTGCTTCATGTTGAAGTACGAGTTGTCGGAGGCAGACCTGGGTGGTGTGCGTTTTGGCATCTCACCTTTGTGCGAACTCGGGCTTTCCCTGAGGGCCATCCGCGACCCCAGCCACTATCCGCTTCAGTTGCCTTGGTTGCGCAGGACTGAAGAGGCCCGGTCCCGGTTGGACCTCGATGGACTGCTTGCCCTGGTTGATGATCGGCTCTGGACGCCGGACTTCCTGAACCCCCGCCCTCAGTCCCCACTTACTCGGATCGATGACGAGTTCACGGTTTTGGAGCAGATTTCTGCGGAGCAGTTTCATGGAGACTTAATCAGGGTGCACGGTACCGTTCCGGCCATCTTTTCCGGACCTGTCGGCCCGGCGGTCGGTCGCCTGGTCCGTATCCTCAGGGAATTCTGGGACACCTGTTTCGCGCCGCACTGGCTGCGCATGCGCACCATCCTGGAAGCGGACATCGTCTACCGCGGCCGGCAGATTGCACAGGGCGGGCTGTTCACCATGCTCAACGACTTGTCCGGTGCTGTGGAATTCGATGGCCGGGTGATCTCCGTGAGGCTGAAGAACCCGGCATCGAGGACCGAGAAGACCGAGGGCCTGGGGCTGACGCTGGTTCCCACGATGTTCACCCGCAGGGCGTCTGCACCCGTAAACCACGGCGATCCACCCATGCTGATGTACCCGGTGCGTGGGCAAGGCGCCATGTGGGAAGCGGAGCGTGTGACGAACCCAGCCGCCATAGTGGCCGTGTTGGGTGAGGTCCGGACAAGCCTGCTCACGGCCTTGGCTGCACCGGCATCGTCCACAGAGCTGGGGCTGCGTTTTGGCGTCTCAACATCTGCTGTAAACCAGCACCTCAGGGTGCTTCGGGACGCCGGGCTCGTGACCTCCACCCGCTACGGCCGCAGCGTGCTCTACTTCAGGAGCGAGCTGGGCGCGGCGTTGCTGCTGGGGTGACCGCCGAGGCGGGCTGACGGCGGGAGGCGAGTGTCGGCGTCGTGCCTTCAATCCTTGCGCAGGCTGTACGTACTGACCACGTTGCCCTTGCTGGTGGCGTACTGATCCTCCAACGTGAGGCGGTGGAGGGGGTCGCCTTCATCGAAGATGCGCCGCCCGCTGCCAGCCACCACTGGGTGGGTCATGAGGGTGAGTTCGTCGAGGACGCCTGCGAAAAAGAGTTGGCGAACCAGTGAAATACTGCCGCAGACGGCAATTTCGCCTCCGTCGCGGCTCTTCAGGTCGGTGACAAACTGCTGCACGTCGCCTTCAATAAGGTGCGAGTTTTCCCACTCCAACGGTTCTGTGAGGGTGCGCGACGCGACGAACTTCTCCACCGGATTGATGAAGGCAGCAAAATCATCATCCTGCGAAGCGTTGGGCCAGTATCCAGCCCATTCCTGGTAGCTGACGCGGCCCAGGACCACTGTGTCCACGGTGGTGATCATCTTGCTCAGTCCCTTGCCCAGGTCCTCATCGAAGCTGTCGAACTGGAACTTGAAGGGGTCCTGGACCACCCCGTCAACAGAATGGAACAGCCCGGCGGTAACTTTACGCATCAGTTTCTCCTGTTGTGTGGCGGGTTTGAGTGGCGACGTCAGGCGGCGCGGCCGGCCGTCTGGAGTGCACGGGATGGCAGGGCGGTCACGTTGTTGTGGTGCGGGTTCAGTCGCACGGGGACCTCATGAATTTCGGAGTAGACGTGGAGTTGGCGCAACGCGTCTTCATCAATGGTGGCTTGGGACAGGTCCATCTCGACTCCCAAGCCGCCGCCCAGGCTCTTGGTGCGCTGAACCACGGGGTAAAGGCCCTGCAGGCTCAAAGTGGTCACACGACCGGTCGCGGCGATCTGAATTTGTTCGCCGTCAACGTCGACCCGAACAACAACGGAGAGCTTCTCGCTGGCCAATGTACTGCCTTTCATCCTTGCTGCCACGCTGCAGCGTCCCCCAGCGTATGTGGCATGTGTGACCTGCGCAACATTATGGCGGTGGGCGGCGGGGGCGGCAGCCGTGGCTGAAGATCGTCGGCGTCGGTCACTGTGTACCCATGCTTGGATGGTGAGCCCATACCCAACTGTCCCGGAAGTTGTCTTTGTGACTGTTGTTTGTGAGAGAAGTTTTGGGACAACATACGGGACTGAAATGTTACGTGGATGCTCAATCGGCAATGCACCAGTGCTCAAAAGTGCCTTGATGAGTGCCCTGAAGCCGTCTGCAAGATGCCCGGGAGTGGACGCTCTTTAAGTCCGCCTAACGGGTACTTCGCGGCGGGGGGTGCTGCTACGGCCAAAAACAGCCTGGTGGGACCGTCCCAACGTGGGTGTCCCAGTTCCAAGGAACTGGGACACTCTCAGGCCGTTGTACGGACCCCACCATCCGTAGGCGATGCTGGGTGGTGGGGTTGGGAGCGGTTTTTAGGCTTTCCTCGGTGGGTTGTAGATGCCTGGGGGGAGGTCTAGGGGTTCGCGGTTGCGGAGGACTTCAGGGATAACAGACGCGACTGCGAGGGGTGCCACTTGATGGTCGGTGTAGGTTGCGGAGTATTCGGCCGGGATCCACGGTAAGTTTTCGGGACCGAGAACGTCCGCAAGTGCGTCGCGGTCCAGTGGCTCGTCGCTGAAAGCACGGAACACCCCCCCGTTGTGCTCTTCGGCAGTTGGACCAAGAAAATGACCAATTTCGGGTGCGAGCCGGGGTCCGGCCCATACCCACCAGAGGGGGTAGGGCGGGAAGCCTACCCATTGATCTGGCGGAAGCCGAAAGAATGGACGGCGCGGCATGTATTGGCCGCGTTCCACTTCGGCGGAGGCATAGACCGCGCCGAGCTCGGTAGCTACGGCGAGGAAAAAGCGTCGGAGTGCGCTCCTGAGTGCGTCATCGGCGAGGTTCGGCCCGTCCACGACCAGGGTGATTCGGGTGAACGGAATACCCCAGGCGCGCTCCGGACCGTCAATTTTCCCGAAAGTGATAGGTGAGGGATTTTTGTAGTGGACTTCCCATTTGTTGGCTTTGCTGCTGTAGTACTCGGTGATGAACCCTTCGGGACCTGTCGAGTCGAAGTGCTGGTACGGTTCGTAGTTCCCGAACCGCACCGGGACGGCTTCGGGGAGGAGTTCCTGTGCTAGTTGTAGGTAGCGTTCGAGAAAGTCCGTCGGCAGGTCATCTTCCAAAAGCATCCAGCTAAGCCAGACACTGAGGGGCTCCTGTTTTTGCTCTGGCTGCGATGCGACCTTAGCAGTTCGGGGCTGGGGCCATACCTCGTCTGTTTGTTCGTCCAGAACCATCCCGTGGCAGGCTTTGGCCAGTTTCCGGGCGAAGCGGACACCGTGGGGGATCTCAGCCTCCTGGGTTCCTTCCACTAGGACCTGGAACATCGTCGTCACCTCAGGCAGGACCGCGGTGATCTCGACGGGGATGTCTTCGACTTCTACCGGGAATGGCCCGTCCACGGTGAAGCTGTAGCTGCGTTTCACCCCGCGTAGCACCACCACACCGGTGTCGTTGGTGTTGGCTGAGTCGACACGCAGGCCACGGGTGTTTCCCACGAGCAGCAGCACCTGCTCAATAGTCGGGGTTTCCGGACAGTAGACCGTCAGGTCATAGGACATAAAGAACTTCCCTTTCCCTTCCGAGACTTTCTAGTGAATCGTGTCAGGGAAAGGTAAGAACTTGATCTTTCCTGCGGCGATAAGGTCCCGCACCTCCTTTGAAGTGTCGGCGATATCACCGGTTCCCTTCGTGCTTGCACGTGTGTAGACGATCAGTGTGCCCTTGGCTGGTTTGGTGGCGTCACCGTAATCGGCGTACTTAAGGAAGTCCCGGATTTGGCTTGTCATCCTGAACTGCTTTACATTCTTGACCTCGATGACATTACCAGTTAGTTTCCCACCGATTTGTTCCATGTGGTCGGGGAATCGCATTCTGCTCATCCCGTTGATCTTGACGCCTGTCTTCCCCGAGAGGCTGACGCCAAGTAGCTGTTCGACCGCGTGTTCGCCCCATCGTCCGATGAGTGAAGCTCCCTTGGGCGGTGTTGCGAAGGCGGGGTTGAGGTTATCGAAGCCGCAACTGTGGGCGGATGCCCTTTGCATGAGGGGCTGGCTGGTGCCTGTCGGGTTCTTTCTATACACACCAGCGGTGACGACGAGGGTAGATGCTCCTGAGAGGGCACTGACCCTGCCCGCACCCCCGACTGAGCAGACGGCTGGGTTGTTGGCGTTCTTTTCAATCGCCTTGATGGCGTCTTGGTGGCGAGTGAAGAAGGCTGCTGCTTTGGGGAGGATGCGGCCGACGAGGGCGATGGCTTCGGCTGCTTTGAAGAGTTTGCCGATGGGTAGTACGCCGATGAGCGCCATGCCGCAGGCTCCGATGTCGCCCTTGGTGAAGCAGTTGATGATGTCGGTGACTCCGAAGAAGTCCAGGAGGAGCTGGCCGCCTTCCTTGATGATGAAGTCGGTAATGTCACCTTCGGCGAGAGTTTCGTGCGCCTTGCGGAGTTCCTCTGCCGCTTCAGGGCCGCCGGCAGCTTCGGCTGCTGCGAGCTCGTCCGGGCTGACGTCGCCGGTGGTGTTCGCGGCAGCTTTTGCCATGTTGGCGGCGGCGTCTTCCTCGCGTTGGAGGTTGGTGGCGATGGTGACTGCTTCTGTGGCTGCCGCGGCTGCGGCTTCGGCGTCCTTGCCCGCGTTGACGGCTGATTGCTGTGCGTTGGCAGCTGCTTGGCTTGCCGTGGCGGCCGCGGCTGCCGCGTTGCTCGCGGAGGTTGCTGCGTCGGCTGCGTGGGCTTGCGCCGTTTTGGCGTCGGCGCGTGCTTGTTCGGCAGCTTGTCGGGCTGTTGCGAGTGATTGCTCGGCTTGCGCTGCTGAGTCTTTTGCTTGGTTGGCTTGGGTCACTGCTGTTGCAGCTGAGGCCGCGGCGTTGTTTTTGTACGTTGCTGCCTGGGCGGCGTAGTTGTTGGCATCGGCGCTGGCTTGCCGGGCGACTGCGGCTACCCGTGCGGCTTCGTACGCGTCGGCCTGTGCCTGGAAGGCGTACTTGGCTGCCTTGGAGATGTTGGCGTCGATAGCGGCGACGTGCGATTTTGTTTCGAGGTCGCGGGCTGTGGCCTCTTTAAGGCGGGATTTGATGAAATACCGCATGGCAGAGACGGGACCTTCGAGTGCTACCTCGGCTGCGACCCGTGCTTCGGGGCCGCCGGTGTCCAGGACATAGGTGGCCGCGATGCGGTCATCGAGGTCTTTCTGGGCCTGGTATTGCTCTTCAAGGAAGATCCTGACCGCGTTAGGGTCTGCGCTATCGAGTGCGTTGGAAGCCGCGGCGCGGACGTGCTGGCCTCCGGTGTCCAACAGGTAGGTGGCTCGGACGCGCATTTCGCCGGCTTCGAGCTGGTACCGGGTGGTGGTGACGAATTCAGCAACGGCTTCCTCGCCACTATCCAGGGCTTCCTGGGCGGCGATGGTGATCGCCAAGGGGGCTTTGTAGGCGTAGGTCATTGCTTCGTCGAACTGGTCTTGTTCGAGCGCGACCTGGCGGCCGGTTTTGATGTAAGCGACGATGCCGGCGTCGTCGCCGGTCAGAGCTGCTTCGGCACCAGCTTTGACCCAGGATCCGCCGATCTTTGCCAGACCGAGAATTGCCTTCCTGGCCGCTGGCATGAGTGAGGCGATATTCGCCCCGGGCGCGGTGAGCTGGGTCAGGAGCTGCTGGGTGGTCGCCGCGTCGGTTTTGGCTTGGTCTTTGGATGTTTTTTCGGTGCTGAGGCGGATCGCTTCGACCTCTTTTGCCGCCGCAGCTTGGGCGATTCCGTATTCGCGTTCGGTAGCCAGCCGTTCGGAATCAACAGAACGGGCCTGCGCTGCTGTGTTTTTGGCGAGTGTTACGGCTGCTGTGGCGGCGTTCGCGGCACTGATGGCGTTATTCGCTGCGGTGGTGGCCCGCTGAGCATTGAGGTCGGCTTGCCCGGCGGCTGCCGCTGCCTGATCTGCCGCTGCGGCGGCGTTGTTGGCGTTGATGATGGCTGCTGCGGCTGCTGCACTTGCTTCGTTGGCTGCAGCGGTGGCTTGCGCGGCGAGGGACGCGACCTTCCGGACGGCAGCGTCGGCGCGGTTAGCCGCATTCTTGGCCCTGTCCGCGGCCGCCCGGGCTTTGGCGGCTTCCTCGGCGGACACGCCGGCTTCGCCAGCCGCTGCTGCTGCAAGGTTAGCGGCGTCGATGGCGTTTTGTTGCGCGCCGCCAGCAGCGTTCGCCGCGTTCAGGGATTCTTGGATCGCGACACGGGATGCGTCGGCGGCGTCCTTGGCGAACTGCGCGTTCTTTGCCGCGTCGCGGGCTACTTCTGCGGCTGTGCGGGCAGCTGAGGCCATGCCGGCGTTGCTGGCAGCGGAGGACGCTGCAACAAGGGCGTTGGATGCGGCGATGTTCGCTCGGGAGGTTGCCGCCGCGGCGTTGGAAGCGGCGTTGGCTGCGGCGAGCATCGCCTGGCGTGCTTCCTGAGCGGCGCTGACGGCGATATCTGCTGCGTTGGCTGCCTGGTCAGCGAGGCTGGCTGCACGTTTGGCTGCCGACGTGGCTTTCTCTGCGTTGCGTTGTCCTTGGGCGGCTTCGGCTTTGGCCTTCTCCAGCGCTTGTTTTGCTGCCAAAGAGGCCGCGACGGCCTGTTTGGAGGATTCCTGGGCCTTGAGCTTTTCCCCACGGGCGATGTCACTGGCTGCCTTGGCCTGATCTACCAGTTGCTGGATGGAGGCTGTTTCGATGTCCCTGGCGGCGGCGACGAATTGTCCGTATCGGAGGAAGTCCTCGATGAGCTGGGGGGAACCGGTATCGAGGGCAGCTTGGGCGGCGAGTTTGACGCTTTTCGAACCTGAATCAATCAGTCGGTACGTCGCGATCCGATTATCAAGCTCCTGTGCCTTGACCTTGCCAGTGAGAAGAAAGTCCTGGATGTTCTGTTCGGTGCCGTGGTCGAGCATCTTGGACGCAGAAGACCGGACATGCGGGGTCCCGGAGTCGAGCAGGAACGTGACTTGGGTGCGGTTGTCGCCGACCCAGGCTGCGCGCCAGCCCTGAGTGACGAAAGTGTTCATGGCGGCGTCACCCTCGCTGAGAGCCTTCGAGGCACCGGCTCGGACGTGCTCCCCACCGATCATGGAGAGCCTAACCACCGTCAGGCGAAGGTCCTGACGTAGGGCGACGTCTTGGGGCGCGTAGGTTTCGCCGCTGGCCACGTCGCGGAATTTCTTCATGGCATCCGGACCGCCCAGCAACGCGGCTTCGGCAGCTTCGCAAATTCACCGCCGAGGGTGGCTCCTTCCTTATCTTCGAAACCGAAACCGTATATCAAGCGTCCTGGATCTCGTGCATGGACAAATTCGTGGAGCTGCTCGGCTACAAACCAGGCCCGCTCGGGGCCTTGGTCACCATCCCCGCCACGAACATGCTCTGCCTGCACCTGGTCACAGAATCCACCAGCATCAACGACTTCAGCGCAATGCTCATGTTTGCAGGTAACGTCCACACACAGCACCCATCCCCGCTGACCCCACTGCTCTACTGGTGGAACGGCACCACCGTAGAACCCATCTCCGGAACAGACGGCGAAGACGTAAACCTCTACCTGCCCGACGAACTCCTCAACGTGCTGCAAAGCTAACAAAACGGCAAATAGTGGAGTATTACGCAGCAGGCCCGGAACGGAGGTCGCAGGGTGTCCCATTTCCATGGAACTGGGACACTCATTCAGCAGCTGCCTTGCCCTTCCGCTCCTTGGCGGACCAACTTCATCTCTGACCTGTGCCGGCTTCCTCGACGGCCAGCAATCGCAGCCACCCGTGCCCCTGATGGCCACGGTGTCCGCGTCCGAGCGATGCCGTGGATTTATGTCCTTACCTTACTCCGGAGGATGTGCACGGAAACTCAGGAGGATGTGCACGGAATCGTTCGTATTCGTGCACCCGAACCCTTGACGCCAGGGTCCCGAGGTCTGCGTCAAATCTCGGTTATGCATGGGTTTGGGTGCTAGTCCCACCAGAGTTCGATGAGAGCGGTCCTGCCTGGGTTAGTGGAGATGATGGCGATTTCGTCGCAGGCTTGTTCCAGTTCGTCTTGGATTTTAGGTAGGTCCGGGACGGCCAGGACGAGGGTGGCGTTGTCTGTGTCCGAGAGGTGCACTGGCACAGCGCCGGCCAGCCGGTTCCAGCGGCGTAGCAGCGCCGCGAGTTCGGTCCGTGTGCCCAGGTTGTCGGCGCCCTCCCATTCAAGGGCGTGGACGACGTCACCGGGATTCTCGACCTGGACAGCAACCAGGTTCCCTACACTGACGCTGTATGCCGGAACCTCTGCGGGGCCTTGTTCTTCCCATGCTTCGGCGAGTTCCTCAGGGTCTGAGGGTTCCGCTCCGTAGGTGAAGACATGCCAGCCCGGTAGTTTCCCTGTGAGCTCCCGCTGAACCTGCCACGATGCCTCGCCGGCCAGCTCGGGGTCCCAGACCAGCGCCGGCACACCGGCCGGGGTCACTGCCTGGAGCGGAGAGGGAAACCCGTGTCCGGTGAGAATTTTTTGAATCTCGTCCACCGTTGTCACGTCTCTTCCTGTCATTTCCGTGGCTCGAGGACTCCGTCGTTTAGCGTCCGACAGGTGGGATATCCCTGTTTTCCCGTCCGGCGCGGGCTTCGGCCAGGGTGAAGGTTTTGTTTTTTGAGTGATTGTTGAAGTCCACAAGTATCCCGCGTCCGTTGGGGACGTAGAAGTCTTCGTTGAAGGGATCAAGGCCTAGGTTCTGGCAGTACCTGACGAGCATGTCGTGGGTGAACCGGTCGGTGGCCCTGACTGACTTGTAGGCTTCCTTGTCCTCAAAATCAGCGAACGCCGTACCGTCCCTGTCGAACACCCATCTGTCATCGTTGACCAAGCTGACATAGGAAGCGAATTCCTCAGACCCCATCACCATGATCTTGCGGACACCATATCTTCCTCGGTACTCGGGATAGCTCTTCTTGTCCACAGAGTGTGGGATCTCCGTGACTGTCACCGAGCGGATGCCCCGTGCCTGTGAGTATCGAAAATAGAGCATCGAGCTAAGGTCTGGACCTGAGACGGAGTTATTCACAGCAGCGGTCCATTCTGGGTTCTTGGTCTCCAGGAACAGATGCCTCCCTCCACTGTCCAGCGGCACCAACCTGGCGAACTGTTCCTCCAAAGTCCCAGTGGCCTCGATCATCAAGGCATCGTCCTTATTTTGAGCTTTCGACTGATTCCATTCATGCCAAACCTTGGCTGCTTCCTCCAGCGGCGCGTTGATAAACGACAACGTATTCGTCACCGGCGCCCACTTGCTGCCAAGCAACAACTGGGAGGCAAGCTGATCCGCCTGGATCAACTGTTTCTGCATGAATCGGTTCCTCGTTTCCGTCGTCCCAACGCTGGCGGGACGGGCGCTGTCTAAGTTGTAGTTCCGCTTGCCGATTCGCAGATCCTTCGCGAGCAACGAACGGTCGTTGAGCGTCGCTGTTTCGTAGTCCAGTTGGTCGATTGAGGTGCCCGGTCGAGTCAGGTTCGTGGAACGTCCCGGTCCTCGTTACCGGCCCGCGCTTCGGCCAAGGTGTATTCCTTTACGGGGTAACTGACGATGCTTTCCACGAGAATGGCGCGACCGTTGGGAACGTAGAAGCCTTCATTGAAGGGGTCGAGTCCCAAGTGCCGGCAGTAGTCCACCAACATTTCATGGGTGAAACGCTCCGCCTTTCGCGGCCGGCCATAAGCTGCTGTGTTCTCGAAGTCGAAGGGGTCGCCGTTGGAGATGAAGACCCATTTGTCCTCGTTGATCACAGCAACCGTGCGTGCGAAACCTCCAGGCCCGACCACTTGGAGTTTACGGGCCCCGTAGCAGCCTCGGTATTGATCTTGACGAGTTTTCTTTTCCAGCGTGTGGGGGATCTCGGTTACGATAACGGACCTGATCTTCCTCTTTTGCCCGTATTGGACGGTCAAGACCGAATGAAGGTCCGGACTCCTGGAGGAATTTTCTACTGCCAGGGTCCAGTTGGGATTGGCCGTCTCCAAAAAGAGAACTCTTGTCACCGATCCCAAGGGCAGGAGTGCGCCTAGCAGGTCCTCAAGCCCACCATGATGGGCCGATGTGACAACCCCTTCCTTGCCCTCGTAGTCCCTGGACTCCTCCCACTCACGCCAAATGCCTGCGGCGTCCTCCAGGGGCAGGTTGATGAACGAAAGCCGATTGGTGATAGGCGCCCATCGGCTGCCCAGCAACAGCTCAGCAGCCAGCGCGTCACCATCACTGACACTTCTTACCACCACGGCCTCCTCCGTTCCTCTCCGTTGACCAGTCTCACTGCCACCACTTTTTAATCGGATCCCCTACCGGCAGTATTCGAAGCTGGTCTTTAGCCAAGGACGGGTCGTTGGCCAGGATCCGCAGGAAGTGACCCATGCCCCGGTCAGTGTCATCACTGAAGTCCGTTTTTGGCCTATCCAGTTCCACCACGTGGTGTTTCCCACCCAAGTCGAATTGAAGGTCTGGACGGTTGTTACCAAGCACCTTAGTAGAGCCAAAATCCACTTGTTTTTGGTTGATCCTGATATTTTTGGCGCCTAGAGCCGTTATGCGTTGGATCTCATCATGCATCCATTCAGCCTGGTGCGGATCCTTGCCGATTTTAGGCTGTTTTCCCGCGAGTGCCGACGCCAAAATTGTTGTTGACGTCGGCACCCACGGGCAGTGCTGCTGATCGATCAGTTACCCGTTCGGATGTGAGTAGCAATTTCCTTTGCCCGACGTCCATCGGAATGCCTTGGCTGTGTTTGGACCGTAGATACCGTCCGCCGTCACCCCGAACTTCTGTTGAGCCCGGATCAGTGCGGACCGTGTCGCCGGACCGAAAGCACCATCGACCACGAGCCCTGCCCTTACGGCGCAAGCGCCGTTCAAACCTGCTTGGAGGGACTTCACGGCGATGGAGTTGGCTCCTTGGTCCAAGCGGCAGAGTATGTTGAAGTTCGAATCAGCCGGAACCGTGTAGTAGTTGTTATCTGCTGCCCACATGATGACTTGCTTGGAACAGTAGCCGCCGTTGGCTGCCTGTGCGGGTGCCGCCGAGAGCATCGTGGCTCCGAAGAGAAGGCTCACTGCGAGAATGATTCCGGATCGCCTGGAATTCCTCGGCGTGGCAATTTTCGAAAATTTCATCGTTCCCCCTTTGTTGGAGGCCAATATCCAACACCAGGACGGTTAGCCTCAGTCAATATTGAAATCTGGCCGTGCACCTCGCTGGGTGCGGGCTCAGGTTCGTATTGTTAGCCGACCCGCCATCATTAAACAAGAGCAAGCCCCCACATTAAGCGGGCGCAGTCAGAGTGTGTCACTAGCCGAAAGTGGCGGAACATAAATTAGCAAATAATTTGCACTATTAGTTCCATCCAGGTTGATAGGGAAGCTGCGTCGCGAGGTATCTTCCTCTCAGCCAGGGGATCCGCGGTGCGTGGGCCGGAGACCCTGGGCTTCTTAGCCCAGCTGGGCAGTGAGAGGTACGGAAAAAGGCAAGTGCCGCCGTCGTACTTCTTGTGAAAGTACGACGGCGGCACTTGCCGTATGGGGGTCGGTGACCGCTAGGCGGTCTGGCCGGCGTGCTGGCCTTCCGAGATCTCTTCAACAACCTTGCTGTTGAAGGCGGGAAGATCGTCAGGGTTGCGGCTGGTGACCAGGCCTTGGTCCACCACCACTTCCTCGTCGGTCCAGTTGGCACCCGCGTTCTTCAGGTCGGTCTGGAGCGTGTGATACGAGGTGACATTCCGCCCCTTGATCACTCCGGCTTCAATGAGGATCCACGGACCGTGGCAAATCGAGGCCACCGGCTTGTGCTGCTCAAAGAAGGCGCGCGTGAAGTTTTGTGCGTCCTTGTCGACGCGGAGGTGATCGGCGTTCACGACGCCTCCGGGGAGAACCAGGGCGTCGAAATCGGAGGCGTTGGCATCCGCCACTGCAAGGTCGACGTCGAAGGTGTCACCCTTGTCCACGCCGTTGAACCCCTGGAGTTTTCCCGTGGAGGGAGCTACGAGAGTCGGCTCGCCGCCGGCATCCTTGACTGCCTGCCATGGGCTGGTGAGCTCTACCTGCTCCACGCCGTCCGTCAGCAGGAATGCGACCTTCTTGCCTGCGATGTTCTGTTCTGACATTGTTCCTCCTCCATTGCGCGGCGGGGTGCTTTTTGAGCGTGGGCCGCCACTGTGAGAGTTGTTTGTCTGACCTGTTCAAGCCTAGGGAAGGACGCGTTAGTAAGCAAGCTGACTAATACTGTAGGAGTGGCGTTAGTTGCTTAAGTATCGAATATCGATAGAATCAGGTTGTTGTTCGATAAAGGAGTTGCCATGGGAAAGCTAACCATCCTCGCGCTGCGGATAGTGATCGCGATGGTGCTGGCGGGTTCACTGTTCGTGCAGTTGTGGATGGTTCCCCTGCTCTCAACTGATCTGGTTGAAGCCGGGGCGCCCGACGGTCCTCGCATGGCGCTGCTGGTGGTCGTGGTCCTGGGGATCCTCTGTGTGCAGGTGGTTGCTGTCTGTGTGTGGCGGCTGCTGACAATGGTGCGGCGGGGGACTGTCTTTTCCCATGGAGCGTTCCGTTTTGTGGACGTGATTTTTGGTGCCATCGCTGCCGCAGCAGTGCTGATGTTCGGCATAGCCGTGATTTTGGCGCCCGGCGATATTGCGCCCGGAGTCGTCATGCTGATCTGCGGAGCAGCGCTGATGATCGGGGGAGTGGCCCTGGTTGTCTTGGTCATGCGGACCCTGCTCGCCCAAGCCGTAGCCCGGGACGTCGAAGCCGCCGGCCTGCGGGCTGAGCTGGATGAGGTCATCTGATGGCAATCATCGTGGATATCGACGTCATGCTTGCCAAGCGCAAAATGCCCGTAGGAGTGCTCGCCGAACGCGTGGGAATTACGCCGGCCAACCTGGCTGTGCTCAAGAACGGTCGCGCGAAAGCCGTGCGGTTTACAACACTGGAAGCGCTGTGCGAGGTACTCGAGTGCCAGCCGGGGGATTTGTTGCGGTGGGAGTCTGATGATCGCTCGAATACCGCAGACCCATCTGCCGACGAGCCTCATCCAGCAGTTCCATCATCCCAACCGACTCCCCAGGGGTCATGAACGGGCTCTCGGCCAGTCCGGCCTGCAGGCACCGGGTCACCTCACGCAGCTCATAGCTGAACCCATGCCCGAGCACCTCGAATTTCTCCGTCCGCAACGTGCCGCTGCGTGGTTGGATGATGAGCTCGGCCGGGTTGAACAGGGGAGCGGAGGAACGCAGCCAACCCTCGGAACCTCCCACCGTCACTATGCTGGGGCACTCCGCACCGATTGAGGTGATGAGCTGGGCACACGCTCCGCCCGGGTAGCTCAGGGCCAGGGAATTCTGCAGGTCCACGCCCTCGGGAGTCAGGACACCACTGGCAACCATGCTGCCTGGCTCGCCGAAGACTCCATCCGCCCATGTCAGCGGATACACGGCGAGGTCCAGCAACGCCCCACCCCCGGCGGCCGGGTCCCAGATCCGCGCGGCGGGATCGTAGGCGGGCACGAAACCGAGGTCAGCCTGGAGCCAGCGCGGCTCCCCGATCTCCCCTGACCGCAGGATCTCGACGGCGCGGCAGAAGCTGGGCAGGAACCGGGTCCACACGGCTTCCATCAGGAAAAGCCCCTTATCCCGGGCCAGTTCAGCCAACTCCCGCGCCTGCGAGGCATCCATGGCGATGGGCTTCTCGCAGAGGACGTGCTTCCCCGCAGTTAGGGCGGCCAGCGCGACGGCGTGATGCTGCGCGTGCGGCGTGGCCACGTAGACGACGTCGACGGCGGGGTCGGCCAGCAGCCGCTGGTAGCCCGGCGTCGTTCCTATATCCGAGTAAGCCGTGGCGAATCCGAACTTCGCCGCAAAGGCCTGGGCAGAGGCCTCCGAGCGCGAACTGACAGCCTGGAGGACGGCGTCGTCAAGGAGCGCAAGGTCTTCCACCACGCGTTGGGCAATGGAGCCAGTGGCCACTACTCCCCAACGGATCGGACGGCCGGTTGCGACCGAAGGCGCGACGGTGCTGACAGGAGCAGGAAGCATTGACAGGCCTTTCAAGGCATGGGGCTAAACGGAATCGCGGATCACGATCGAGGTAGGCATCCTGGTGACGCGTTCTGCCGGTTTACCTTCGATCAGGTTCACCAGGGTCTCGGCCATCTTCTTGCCGAGTTCAACAATCGGGTGATGGACAGTAGTAAGGGCGGGGGTCACCGAGGTGGCAAAGGAATCGTCATCAAAACCCACGACGGCGATGTCCTCCGGGATGCGAAGACCCCGCCCTTGGATTGCGGTGTAGGCGCCTGCAGCCATCTGGTCATTCGCAGCGAAAACGGCATCAACGGGAACACCGCGATCCAGTAAACGGTGCATGGCTTTTGCGCCGGAGGCCAAGGTGAAGTCGCCTTCCTCCATCAAGCCCTCCCCAAGACCCGCCTCCCTCATTGCAGTCCTCCATCCGGCCAGGCGATCCAAGCCAGGTGGCATGTCCTGCGGGCCGGCAATGGTTGCCACGTTCCTTCGGCCGCTCTGGGTCAATAACTTGGTGACTTCGTAGGCAGCTTGTTCGTTGGCCACGTCCACGTAGTAGCTTTCCTTGCCGCCCACCAAGGGGCGTCCTGCGAACACCATGGGAAGGGATCCTGACAGGTGCGTCCAGGAGTTGTCGCCACTGTGGTGCGAGACCACCAGGACGCCGTCCACGTTGCCGCCGAGCAGGAAGCTGCGGGTTTTTTCCGGCTTCGACTCCGAGGAAATCACCATGTTCAGCGTGTACTCGGTATCGGTGAGATACAGGGCGATGCCTTGGACTACGGAGGCGAAGAACGGATCCGCGAAGACTTTGGACGTTGACTCCGGAACGATCAGGGTGACCGCATTCGCCCGCCGTTTGGCCAAGGAGCGGGCTGCACGGTTTGGCGTGTAGTCGAGTGCGAGGATGGCTTTCCTCACCGACTGCGCCATTTCAGGGTCAACACTCGGGCTGTCATTGACCACCCGGGACACGGTGGCCCGCGACACCCCGGCCAAGGCAGCCACCATCTCAAGGGTGGGTACCGGCCGGGGGCCGCTGGTGTCCTGCGTCATGGTCATCTCCGGAACGTAAAGAAAAGTATGCCTCTGAAGGCTACTTTAGGCGTTCGCGGTGACAGCGGATGATGCTTTGGCCGCTGCGATGACCCGGGAGTAGGCCAGTCCGCTGTCCTTGACCGTGCGCTCGAAAGTGTCGTAATCCACGCGGACCACCCCGAATCGTTTGCCGTAGCCCCAGGACCACTCAAAGTTGTCCAGGAGGGACCACACAAAGTAGCCGCGCACATCGGCGCCCTGGTCGAGTGCTTCCCCTACTGCCGTGACGTGGTCCAGGACGAACTGGGTCCGCTCGGCGTCGTGGACCGCGCCGTCGGGACTGACGACGTCGTCGTAGGCAGCGCCGTTTTCAGTGATGTACAGCGGCGGCAGCGCCGGGTATTCCTCACCCAGGCGCACCAGGAGCTTCCGCAGTCCGTCCGGGTTGACCTCCCAGTTCATGGCAGTACGCGGCAGGCCGCGACTCGGGAAGGAAATGTCTTCCGAACCGACCCAGCACGACGACGTCGGACGGGTTGCGCCGCCCGAGTGGCCGTCGCCGTGTTCAGCAGTGGGGTGTCCGCTGATGAGGTCATCGTGATAGTGGTTGACGCCCAGGAAATCGATGGATGCACCGATGATGTCCAGGTCGCCGGGCTTGATGACATCCCGGATGCCGAACTGCTCAAGGTCATTGAGGGTGTCCTCCGGATAAGCGCCGCGGAGGATCGGATCCAGGAAGATCCGGTTCTGCAGCGAATCAAACCGGCGTGCGGCATCGAGGTCCACGGGGTCGGAAGGATCCCGCGGAATGGAGTTGCTGAGGTTGAGCGTGATCCCCAACTGCTGGGCGCCCCGGCCCCGCAGCTCATTGACCACCAGGCCGTGGGCGAGGTGCTGGTGATGGATGGCCGCGACGGCTGCTTCCGGTTCCTGGCGGCCGGGTGCGTGAACGCCCGCCGCATAGCCAAGGAGGGATGAGCAGAACGGTTCGTTGAACGTGGTCCAGTGCTGCACACGGTCACCGAGGGCCGAATAGACATCGTTCGCGTAGTCGACGAAGCGGTAGGCGGTGTCGCGGTTGGCCCAGCCGCCCTTCTCCTCCAGCGCCTGCGGCAGGTCCCAGTGGTAGAGGGTCAACCAAGGGAGGATGCCGGCGTCGAGCAGTTCATCCACCAAGCGTGAGTAGAAGTCCAAGCCCTCGGCGTTCGCAGTGCGGCCGCCGGGCCGGACGCGGGACCAGCTGGTGGAGAACCGGTAGGAATCCAGGCCCAGCTCCTTCATGATCCTGACGTCCTGGGGCATGCGGTGGTAGTGCTGCACCGCGTCCTTCAACGTCTCGCCGTTGGCAATGGCGCCTGGAACGCGGGCGAAAGCGTCCCAGACGGAATCTTCCTTGCCGCCTTCATGGCTGGCACCTTCCACCTGGGCTGCGGCGGTAGCCGAGCCCCAGAGGAAGCCCTCGGGCCACACCCTGTTAAAGGGAGGGGTCGCGGGGTGGTTTGTTGCTTCGAATGGCATTAGCCCTTCACTGCTCCTTGCATGATTCCGGATATGAGTTGACGTCCCGCCAGGACGAAGAGGGCCAGTAGCGGAAGTGTTGCCATGACGGCGCCGGCCAGGACGATTGAATAGTCCACGTAACGGGCCGACTGCAGTTGGCTGAGCGCCGTCTGCAAGGTGGGGTTGCCGGCGTCGAGCACCAGCAGGGGCCAGAGGAAATCGGTCCACGCCGTCATGAACGTGAACAGGCCCAGGATTGCCATGGCCGGACGCGCCGCGGGAAGTGCCACATGCCAGAACGTGGAGATCATGGACGCGCCGTCCATGCGTGCCGATTCGATCAGCTCGTCCGGGATCACGTCCACGAGGTACTGCCGCATGAAGAAGACGCCAAACGCTGTCACCAAAGTAGGGATCACGACGGCGCCGATCTCACCTGTCCAGCCCAGCGTGCGCATCAGCATGAACAACGGGATGATGCCCAGCTGCGTCGGGATGGCCATGGTGGCGATCACTGCCACCATCAGCCAGTTCCGGCCGCGGAAGCGCAGTTTGGCGAACGCGTATCCGGCAAGGGTGGAGAACCCCACCACGGAGATGGTGATGATGCCGGAGATCAGCACGCTGTTGCCCAGTGCCAGCCAGAACGGAACGGTATCGAAGACCTCGCCCACGTTGGTCCAGAAGTTGCCCCCGGGGAGCAGCGGCGGCCAGGTTTCCCCGAGGGCTTCGTTGGAGCGGCTGCCGATGATCACGGACCACCAGAGCGGGTAGGCCGAGGCCAGGAAGAACGCAATCAGGAGCCCGTAGGTGAGGAAGCCGGGGCGCCGGCCGTTGCCGAAGAGGGCTTTCCGCGTGGCCAGGGCCCGGGAACTCTGCTGGGCAGCCGGTGCTGCCGGCCGGTTTTGCGTGAGGGTCATTTCCCGCTCCTCGGGGTCGAGTCTGGTGCCGCTGCCGGTGCGGTGACCGCCTGGGCGGCGAGGCCGGCGTCGTCCGCTTTTGTTTTCGCAGCGGAAGAACGCAGACGACGGCGGCGGCTGGCTGCTCCGCGATCGTCGCCGTTGGTGGCGATGCGGCGGGAGATCAGCCAGTTCACGATGCCGAAGAGCAGGATGATCAGGAACAGGAGCCAGGCGATGGTTGAGGCCTTGCCGAAGTTCTGGCGCTGGAACGCCATCTCCCACAGGTACAGCACGGTGGTCTGGAACTGTCGTGCCGTTCCGCCGGCCGCAACGGGATCGAAGAGCCTGGGCTCGGTGAAGATCTGCAGTCCGCCGATGGTGGCGGTGACAATGACGAACACCATTGTGGGCCGGATGCTCGGCAGCGTGATGCTGAAGAAGCGGCGCATGGAGCCGGCGCCGTCGATTGCAGCGGACTCGTAGATATCGCGCGGTACTGACTGCATGGCGGCCAGGAGGATCAGCGCGTTGTAGCCGGTCCAGCGCCAGTTCACCATGGTGGCAATGGCGATGTGGCTCGGGAGGGTGTCGTTCTTCCACATGATCGGATCGATGCCGAAGCTGGACAGGATGTTGTTGATGAGGCCGTACTGCTCCCCGAACATGTTGGTGAAGATCATGGCGACAGCCACGGGAGTCACGACATAGGGGAGCAGGATGCTCATGCGCCAGAAGGTCTTGGCCCGGAGGTTCTGGTCCAGGACGGCAGCGATGATGGTGGCCATGATCAGCTGCGGAATGGTGGAGATCAGGAAGATGCTGACCGTGTTGAACAGGGAATTCCAGAAGAAACGGTCCTGCAGTACTTCCGCGAAGTTTTGGAATCCAACGAATTCTCCCTGGCCTTTGAGCAGGTGCCAGTCGAAGAGGGAGACGAAGAACGTGTAGCCCAGGGGAAAGAGGCCCACCAAGGCGAACAAGATGAAGAACGGGGCGATATATAGGTAGGGGGACGCCTTCATGTCGAACACGTTGAGGCGTTGGCGGAAGGTCGGTTTCGGTTTGGTGGCGGCCGTTCTACCGGCGGCCGGGCGGTTCAATGTGGTGGTCATGGTCGGGTCTCAGACTCTGTGAGGGGGCCTCCGGTTTCCCGGAGGCCCCACGGCCGGGTGCTGCTAGTTGTTGACCACGAGGTCGTTGAGGAGCTTGACGGCTTCATTCCAGGCTTGATCGGCGTTGCCCTTGCCTGAATCGAGCATCTTAAGGGCCGGACCAAAGACGTTTTCCTGGATTACAGAGTCATCCGGGCCCTTGAACTGGGCGATGACACCCTCGGCGCGGGACTCAAAGATGGCGCCGTAGGGAGCGTTGTTGAACAGCTCGTTCGGCTTTGCTGCTTCAACGATCTTTGCCTGTGCTTCCAGCGTACTGGGGAAGTTGTTCGCCGCCGCGGACTGCTTGATCTGCTGCTCGGGTGCGGTCAGCCATGCTGCCAGCTTGGCTGCTTCAGCGGGGTGCTTGGAGCTCTTGGGAACGGAGAGGAAAGCTCCGCCCCAGTTGGAGGCACCGCCGGGGAAGACGTCGGCTACATCCCAGCCGCTGGCTGCGCCGCCGCCTGCCGACTCGAGCTGGCCCTTGATGGTGCCGAGCATCCAGGCCGGGCATACGTGGGTTGCAAAGGAACCGTCAACGAATGCCTTGCCGTTGCCCCAGTCGAACTGGGTCTGGTTGGAGGACAGGCCATCGGCAGTGCCGGCAGCGAGCATGTCGAACTTTGCCCGCATTTCCTTGTTGCCCTCAACGTTCAGCTTGCCGTCCTTGGTGTAGTAACCCTCGTCCATCTGGTTGACCATGGAGTTCCACACGAAGCCGGACTGGTCATACCAGGCCTTGCCGGTTGCCTCTTTGTACTGGCGGCCCAGCTTGAAGTACGTATCCCAGCTCGCGTCCTTGCCGCCGAAAAGCTCCGCGACCTTCGCGCGGTCGCTCGGCAGGCCGGCTGCTTCGAAGAGCTTGCCGTTGAAGCACAGGGCCTGCGGTCCAATGTCCGTGCCATAGCCGATCACGCGGCCGTTGGGGTCGGTGCCCTGCTTGAACTTCCAGTCCACCCAGTTGTCCTTGATGTCCTCGGCGCCGTACTCCTTGAGGTCAACGAACTGGTCCGAGACCTCCATGATGGAGCCGAGCCAGCCTTCCTCGATGGCCGTGACGTCGCTGAGTCCGGAGCCGGCGGCCAGTTTGGTGAACGCATCGGTCCGGGCGTTGGAACCACGGTCAATGTTGGTGGCCTCGATGTTGACGCCGGGGTTCTGCTTCTCGTATTCGGCATACAGGTCGTCGTATCCGAAAGTGCCGAAAGTGGTCACGGTCAGCGTGACGGGGTTGTCGGCGCTCGCCGCCTTATCGCCTCCGCCGCTGCAGCCTGCTGCCACGAGGGCCAGTGAGGCTACGCCCGCCAGGGCAGTGAATTTCCTTAGTCGCGAAAACTCCACGATCACTCCTTTGTGTGTTCGAGCGACCGTACGCCTAGGGCGAGAGAGCGCTCTCTGAGATGTGGGTTCACAGTATGTGCTGTGGGTCACTCGCGTCAAGAGAGCGCTCTCTGGGGTTGGTTCTGTGTCGTTGTGAGTCGGCCCGCCGAGGGGTTAGATCTCGCGCCGCCGAGGGGTTAGATCTCGGGGGTATTGGGGGCTCTTTCTGCCGAGAACCCGCCCCTCGGTGGACCTCGCACTCACCCGCCGCCGAGGGGTTAGATCTCAAGTTGGTGAGGGGTTAGTTCTCGGGGGTATTGGGGGCTCTTTCTGCCGAGAACCCGCCCCTCGGTGGCTGAGTACCGCTCATTGTTGATGCTCACGAGTCCTCAACTCGTCACGTTTGACCCGCGATCACATGCCGCCGGTGTTAGCGTTCGAGGGTGCATTCTGTTGACTGCGGGGCGGGGACCCCAATCCTGATCATCCACGGATTCTGTGTCGATCATCGCCTACTGCTGGGGCTCGACCCCGTGTTCGAAGCTCACGGTCAGTGGCGGCGGGTCTACGTGGACTTGCCGGGCATGGGCCAATCAGCGGCAGGACCCGAGATCGATAGCGCGGATGCCGTGGCCGAAACAGTGGTCTCCTTTGCCCGGCAGAGCTTCGGTGCCGAAAAGTTCGCAGTCCTCGGAAACTCCTTCGGCGGCATGATCGCCCGCCACATGGTCGCAGAATTCGGGGAGCAGGTTCTTGGCCTGGCACTCCTTTGCCCAGTGGTCGTTGCGGATAACGGGTCCCGAACTCTGCCTGCCAAGACAGTGCTCCAAACAGACCCGACCCTTTTGGCGGCCTTGGAACCCGCGGATGCGGCCGACTATGAGGCCATGGCCGTGGTCCAATCCCCCGAGAATTGGCTTCGTTTCCGAGACGCGGCTCTGCCGGGGTTTCGAATCTTTGATCAGGCAGCAGTCCAGCGGATTTCCAGCAGTTACGCACTCCGTACCGAGCCGGAAAATCGCTTCGCCAGCTTTAAGGGGCCCACGCTGATTCTCGCCGGGCGCCAGGACCATGTGGTGGGGTTTGAGGATCAGACTGCGCTGGCGCGCAGCTACGCACAGTCCACCACCGCCGTCTTGGATCGGGCCGGGCATAACGCGCATTTGGACCAGCCGGAGCTAACGGCGGCCCTCCTTGGTGAGTGGTTGGAGCGGGTCAGTGACTGGAAAGAACACGGCGTCGCCGCACGTTCTATTGAGAACCACGACGGCGGTCCACGCCCGAGCAGTCGGTGAGGACCGCCGTCGTGCTTCAGTCAGCCGCGGACGTCACGCGTGCTGAACCTGAACCCTGCAAAAGCCACGAGGCCGGCTGTCCAGGTGAAGGTTACTATCGCGGCGGTGAGAGAACCCAGATCTGCATTCGGATAGGAACCTGTAACCAGGCCTGGGTCGAACAGCAGGACCCCGGCCACAGTGGGTAAATAGGCAAAAGCTGGAGTCAGCAGCAGCAACATCAACGACAATTGCGACACCACAATGAGCGTAAACAGCGGTATCAGCGTCTGTTTGAGCAGGATGCCCAGTGCGAACCCAATGAGGGCTATGGCATCCCAGAAAGCTATGGCACCAACCCAGCGGAGAAGGAGGCCTGCCGGAACGGTCCCGTTGATGACGGAAAGTTCGCCGAGACCAGACTGGGATAGCAAGCTCAACAGCGGAATGGTCACGAGCCCCAGCAGTGTGACGAACACTGTCAACGCAGCGCATTTCGCCCAATACAGGCGCTCGCGGTTCGGCGCGGCCACCAGGCTGCTCCGCAGTTGGCCCGACACGTATTCACTCGATGCGGCTATGACGCCGATGACAATGATTCCGATCAGTCCCAGCGCAACCCAGTCAAAACCCACCGTCTCCGGGCTCGCTCCTGGTGCAAGCCCGGGGTCGTTGGTTCGGAGTGCGTCTCCCACCGGGGCCG
Source organism: Arthrobacter sp. StoSoilB20 (assembly GCF_019977295.1). Classification (NCBI taxonomy): domain Bacteria; kingdom Bacillati; phylum Actinomycetota; class Actinomycetes; order Micrococcales; family Micrococcaceae; genus Arthrobacter; species Arthrobacter sp. StoSoilB20. The sequence goes on from NZ_AP024651.1 coordinate 99,101, forward strand.
CCTGGGACCACCCGATGAGAACAACGATGAGCCACGTCAGGGCTGCAGTGATCCATACGGACCTCAACGTGATGAGTTTGGTGAGTTCGGCGCGGAATAGGCTGGACTTCCGGGTAGTGTCCACCAGCGTAGTCATACGGCGTTTCCTTTAGCCGCACTGCCGGTCCAATCGAAGTAGGCGGCTTCCAGGTCATGGTGACCGGCTACCAGATCATCGACGTTTCCGGACTGAACAATGCGGCCACCGGAAATGACCACGATGTGGTCAGCGACGTGCTGGACCTCATTAATAAGATGGCTGGAAATAAGAACCGTCTTGCCGTTGGCTGCAAGGGTCCTCAGGAGCCCCCGGATCCAGCGAATGCCTTCGGGATCCAAGCCGTTGGTCGGCTCATCGAGAACAATAATGCGTGGATCGCCGAGGAGGGCCGCGGCGATCCCCAGTCGCTGACCCATACCCAGTGAGTACGCTCCCACGCGCTTCCGGGCGGCGTCCGAAAGCCCGACGACCTCCAGAACTTCACCGATCCTCGACTGCGGAATGCCGTTGGATTGCGCAAGCCAGGTGAGATGGGCCTTGGCCGTGCGGCCTTTGTGGGCTCCCGAGCCGTCGAACTGAGCTCCTACGGTCCAGAGGGGGGCGGTGAGGTCCCGGTAGGGTTTTCCCTCGATGAGAGCGGACCCGCTGTCCGCCCGATCGAGGCCTAGAAGCAGACGGAAAGTTGTCGATTTGCCGGCCCCGTTCGGCCCGAGAAAGGCAGTAACTTTCCAGGGCTCGGCAGTCAGTGAGACGTCGATGATTCCGTCCGACTGCCCGTATTTCTTGCTCAAATTCTTGATCTCGATCACTGATTGATCTCCTTGGTAGTCGATGTCACTTAGCGGCGAACTGGTTGGCGGCGGAACAGAACAAGTGCAGCGATCAGAGCCGCGACCACCCAAACCGCGAGGACCAATCCGCCCGTGGCAGGTCCCAAGTCGCCCGGCGCAGGAGGCGGCAATTGGTAGAGCTGGGCTCCGGCCTGATCCGGCAGGAACTTGGCGAAGGGGGTGATGTTCACCAGGTACGTGGAGACAATGAGGGCCATCGCCAAGACCGTACCCATGGCTGCCAGCCCGCTGCGCAGGACCACCGACAAGGCGTAGGTGAACAGGGCGATGAGGATCCAGTAAAGGACCACGCCCCACAGGATTCCTGATCCCGCTTGTGGAGTGGCTGCTATCTGGCTGCTTTCGGCGGTGCAGTCGATGACCACGCAACGAATCCCGGCCGACCCGAACACACTCAGAACCGCCGTGACGAAAACGGCAACGACAATCACGATCGCTTTGGCCGCCAACACAACACTGCGCTGCGGGAGGCTGATCAAGGTGCTCCGAAGAGAGCCAGTGTCCGATTCCTGGTGCATGGACCATGCCGCCAGAAGGATGACCCCTATTTGTCCATAGTGGAGGATGACCAAAAAGGCCGTGCCAGCCTCAAGGCCGGCTGCCTCGTCAGGTCTCCCTGCTTTATGGGCAGCGTCGATCAGGCTGGTCAGTATCCAGGAAAGAAGCACCGTGAGCAGCACCGTTCCTGCCATGGTGTTGAGGCAAAGACGCAGTGTCAGAAGTTTGGTGGTTTCGGCCCTGACAGCGCGCATCATGGTGGTTCGCGATCCCGTCCCCACATCGGAGGTCGCGTTGGAAGATGCTGGCATGACTCAAGTCAATCCGGCCCGGCACCGCTTGTCTGTCTGCAGGTGTAGACAGTTGTGTCACCCAAATTAGACGGTCGAGGGGCCCACCAAGCCGCTTTCGTAGGCGATAACTACGAGTTGTGCCCTGTCCCGGGCGCCCAGTTTTGTCAGAATTCGACTCACATAAGTCCGCGCAGTGGTTCGCGTGAGAAACAGGGCCGCTGCTATCTCGTTATTGGAGGCGCCTTGTCCGATGAGGGTCAAGGTTTCGCGTTCGCGAACTGTCAGTTCGCTGATGCGTTCGTGTGCGGCCGGGCCCAGAGTGAAGCGGTCTATGAGGCGGCGGGTGATCTCTGGGGCGAGGAGGGCGTTTCCTTCATGTGCGGTTCGGATTGCCTTGAGAATGTCAGGCAACGGTGCGTTCTTGAGAAGAAAGCCGGAGGCACCCTGGCGGAGCGCCTGATAAACGTAGTCATCCATATCGAAGGTGGTCAGCATGACCAGCCGGGTGCGGGACTTCCGTGATGCCAGAACCCCCGCAGCTTCAAGACCGGTCATCCGGGGCATTCGAACATCCATCAACGCCACGTCTGGTTGATGATCCATGATGGCTTCTACGGCCTCTGCGCCGTCCACAACCACGGCGGTCACCGTCATGTCCGGCTCATGCTCGATCAAAAGGCGCAGCGATGTCCTGGTATGAGCATCGTCGTCTGCGATGAGGACGCTGATCTCGTTCATCGGTGTTCCACCCTCGCTGCAGTTCCCGGCAGTGAAACAGCCACCCCGTATCCATTGGCCTCCCGTCCTGCTTGGAAGGTTCCGCCCAATAACTCAGCCCGTTCACGCATTCCTGTGAGCCCGTGACCGTTCTTGGAAGCCAATGCTGCCCCCGGACCGTCGTCGAGGACGCTGATTCGCAGGTCGGCGCCTTCGGTCCTGATGGTGATCCGGCAGGTTTTTGCTCCGGAATGACGGATCACGTTTGTCAGGGCCTCCTGAATGATCCGATACGCGGTGGTTCGCTGCGCGGCCGGAAGGCCCTGGGTACCTTCGTCGGCGTCGATCACAACAGATATCCCGGCTCGTATGGCCGGCTGCGACAGCTCCTGCACCAGTTCCGGAAGGCTTTCCAGGGGAGTGTCGTCAGCCGCTTCACTGCGTTCCCGGCGCATCAAGACCTGGAGTTGTCTCAACGCGTCACGGGCGTCGGACTCGATGCCTTGCAGCGCGGATCGTAGATCGTCTTTGGTGGACGACTTTACATGGGCCACGACACCTGCCCGCAGTCCAATCCCTCCCAGGGTGTGAGACAGCACGTCGTGGATATCACGGGCGAGCCGAAGCCGTTCCTGCGCGCGGGCATTGCGCTCGGTTTCGTACCGCATGCGCTGGGTGCGGATTCCCAAGACCCACGCTGCCCCGATGATGACAGCGCCAAGGATAATTCCCCGGATGCGCGCTTCGGCGCCCTCGGCGGAGACAAGAAGCAAGGATGCGAACAGAAGAATTTCCAGCGCGATCAACCATGCAGGAAAGAGGCGTGTCCCGAATCTTTCCGCGGCGATGTAGAGACAGAGCCCGGTAAGCAGGAAAGGATCCTCAGTCATTCCTAAGGCCCACCCCGCCGCCGTGACGGCGCCGGTCCAGGCAGCGGCAAGCCATGGAAACCGGGACCGAAGGCAGAGCCCGAGGACAACAAGGCCCCCCAGGGCCAGCTGGACCAACCGTCCTGGTGATTCCGGCGGAACCACGGTGATCCAAAGCCCGGCCACCACAATGAGGCCGACCAGACCGTTTAGCAGCAGAGGAGCGAGTGTCGGGCGGGAAGTGGGGCTGCGAAAGGAATCACTGTCAGCGCTTTGTGTTCTGCCCCCATGTCGCATGCCTCAGCCTTGCACGAATCCCGGCCGGTCCGTTCGAAGCGGCAACTCATGCGCGATTTGCAGCTAACCCCTACTTCCCCTTCTTCCCGCCCCGCTTAGCCGCAGCGTTCATCGCCGACTTCACCGCAGGCGGCAGCCCCGCCGTCTCGGTCTCCGGTTCAGCCACGGTCCCGCGCCAGCGAGCCAGCCCTTTCATGCCGTGGTAGATCACCAGGGCAGCAGCGGAGCCCAGGGCAATACCCGTGAACTTCAGCTCGCCAATGGTCCAGGTGTAGTCCGCGATGCCGATAATCAGGGCAACAGCAGCGGTGGTCAGGTTGATCGGGTTGGAGAAGTTGACCTTGTTCTGCACCCAGATCTTCACGCCGAGCACGCCGATCATGCCGTAGAGCATCGTGGCGGCGCCGCCCAGGACACCGGCCGGGACGGTGGCGATAAGTTCGCCGAATTTCGGGGAGAAGCTCAGCAGGATGGCGAAGATACCGGCCACCCAGTAGGCCGCCGTCGAGTAGACCTTGGTGGCGGCCATGACGCCGATGTTCTCCGCGTATGTCGTGGTACCGGAACCGCCGCCGAACCCGGCAAGTACCGTCGCGGCGCCGTCGGCCATCAGCGCGCGGCCGGAGACGCCGTCGAGGTTCTGGCCTGTCATCGCGGCCACCGACTTCACGTGCCCCACGTTCTCGGCAACCAGCACCAGGACCACCGGAACAAACAGCCCCACCACACCTATGTGGAATTCGGGGGTCTGGAACAGCGGCAGGCCAATCCATGCGGCGGCGTCCATCTTTTCGTAGGACACCTCGCCGCGCATCATCGCCACGAGATACCCCACTACGACGCCCACCAGGATGCTCAGGCGACCCAGAATCCCGCGGAACAAAACAGAAACCAGGATGATCGTGACCAGCGTGATGAGCGCGGTGACCGGTGCGGCGTCGAAATTATTCTTCGCCGCCGGTGCCAGGTTCAGGCCGATCAGCGCCACAATGGCGCCCGTGACGATCGGCGGCATCAGCCGGTTGATCCATTCCGCGCCAAACTTCTGCACCACCGCACCAATAAGCGCCAGTACGACGCCGGCAAGCACCACGCCGCCCAAGGCGCCACTGACGCCGTACTGCTGCTGGGACGCCATGATCGGGGCGATGAACGCGAAGCTCGAACCCAGGTAGCTGGGCACCCGGCCCTTGGTAATTATGAGGAACAGTAGAGTGCCGATGCCGGAGAAGAGCAAGGTGGTGGCCGGCGGCATGCCCGTGATGATGGGGACCAGGAACGTCGCGCCGAACATCGCCACCACGTGCTGCATGCCGATGCCGATGGTCAGGGGCCACGCGAGCCGCTCGTCGGGTGCAACCACGTGGCCTGGGCGAATGGACTTGCCGTTACCGTGGAGCTTCCATTTCATGCCGAGCATGCTCATGGCGGGGCCTTCCTCAGAAGAGTGTTGGGATTCGGTGCAACATTACCGCCATTGCGGGGCCCGCTCTACGCGCCTCGCGTGCCGAATAAAGCGCAAAGCGGGCCTCGCAACGCAAGAAAACGACACGCGGAGTCACGCTGTGTGCTCAACGTCACGGGCCGTCATGGGAAGAGGACAAGGGAACTTGAAGTTGCAACCATGGAAAGCAGAAGTGCCCGGCCGGCTCAGGGTCAGGCCCAGCGAAAGGTTCACGAAATGACGATCGCCCACGAAGAAGCAGTCATTGACGCCGCAGCAGTCGACGCCATTTTTGCCGAAGCCCGTACCGCCAACAGCTTCGCCGGTGAGGTCACCGAGGAGCAGGCCCGCGCCATCTACGAGCTCACTAAGTTTGGCCCCACGGCCTTCAACTCCCAGCCGCTCCGCGTGACATATGTCCGCTCCGATGAGGCCCGCGCCAAGCTGGTTGACGCACTTTCCCGCGGCAACCAGGCCAAGACCGCTTCCGCTCCGCTGGTCGCCATCCTCTCTTACGACACCGACTGGCAGGGTCAGTGGGACAAGTTCCTTCCCGAGTACGGCGCGCCCAAGGCGATGTACGACGCCGATCCCGCTTTCGCCGCTGCTACTGGCAACAACAACGCTCATTTGCAGGCCGGATACTTCATCCTGGCTGTGCGCTCGCTCGGTTTCGCCGCCGGCCCCATGACCGGTGCGGACTTCTCCGCGATCGACGCCGAATTCTTCCCGGCCGGCGACCAGAAGAGCTTCCTGGTGGTCAACATTGGCCAGCCCGGCCCGGACGCCTGGGGCGAAGCCAAGCCCAAGTTCGCTTACGAAGACGTTGTCCGCACCGTCTAAGTTTCGCGCCGTCCAAGTCCGCACCATCTAAGTCCGCACGGCCCAAGTTCTCCGCAGCAAAAACGCCCGCTCACTGTCCTGTGAGCGGGCGTTTTTGCGTTGCTGGAGGTTAGGGGGCTTCATCGAAGTCGTCGATACCGGCCGCCTCGGCGTTCTGGCGACGCTTCACCCGGGACGGTACAACCAGCGCTGCGAGGAGCGCCAGCACGCCAACACCTGCGGACACCCAGAAGCCGATGGTGAAAGCATCGTCCGCCGGTGCGCCCTGAGGAGTGATATTGGAGGAGATGAGGGCGGCGATGACTGCCGTGCCGATGCTGCTGCCGATGGTGCGCAACACTGTGTTGGCGCTGATGGCTTCCCCGGTCTGGGTTGCGGGAACACTCTCCACAATCGCATTGGAGGTGGCGGCCAGAGCCATGCCGATACCTATGCCCGTGAGAATGCCCGAGACCACGATCTGCCATTCCTCACCATGTCCCAGAGCCGGAATGATAAAGGCGACGGTGACGGCAACTGCTCCGAGGATCATGGGGATCTTTGGCCCCACCTTCCGGATGAGGGCACCTGCAACGACGCCGGAAATCACCATGGCGACGACGGTCGGCAACAGATAAATACCGGCCTCGCTGACAGTCTTGCCGAACCCGTAGCCCAGGACCGTTGGGAGCTGGAGGATCGTGGGAACCAGGACGAACGTGCCGAACATTGCGAAGCCGAACGCCAGCGCGACGATATGGGCGGTCCACACGCCGCGGTTGCGGAACAGCCGAACATCGATCAGTGGTTCCGCCACCCGCAGTTCCACCAGCACAAAGGCGATCAAAGCGATGCCGCCACCGATGAGCAGGCTGACGGTTTTGCCGTCGCCCCAACCCCAGGTTTGGCCTTCGCTGATGGCCAGAAGTACGGCGACAAGTCCTACGGAAAGGATGCCTGTCCCGAGGAGGTCAAGCTTGCCGGGTGTCTTTACGGGAGATTCGGGCATGCCGAAGATCGCCCCCAGGAGGGCGATGACCACCAAGCCGGCAGGAAGCCAGAACAGCCAGTGCCAGGACAGTGCTTCAACAATCGGGCCGGCAGCCACGATCCCAACCCCGGCCCCGATGCCAAAGATGGCGGACAGGAGGCCGATGGTGACGCTCACGCGTTCCTTCGGAAGCTCATCGCGGACGATGCCAATGGACAGTGGCATCACTGCACCTGCCGCGCCTTGAAGCACGCGGCCAATGATCAGCACTGTCAGGTTGGGCGCAAGGGCAGCCAGTACAGCGCCGACCAGAAGCAGTGAGAGGACAACTATCAACACTTTGCGCTTGCCCACCATGTCACCCAGGCGGCCAAGGATCGGGGTCAGCACCGAAGCGGAGAGCAAGTAAGCGGTGAGCACCCAGCTCGCATCGCTCGTAGCCACGCCAAGGTCCCGCCCAATGGTGCCCAAAGCTGGTGCCACGAGGGATTGCAGGACCGCGAAGGAGAGGCCGCCGAGGGAAAGGTAGGCGATGATCGCCGAACCGCGCTTACGGTGGGCCTCCGTACCAGGTGTTGGTGCGCTTGTGGCGCGCTCAATGGTGCTGGACATGGTTCTCCTCGGCATGTAAACGGTTGATTACATAGACTCTAAATCCAATTGGTTGCTCATGTCAACAATCGTTTACTTGTCGATTGGCCGGGCTAGAGTGGGAGAGTGGCTAAGCAAGCAGCAAAGACTCCCGACGGCGCAGGTTCAGTGGCGGACGACGAACTGGTCCGTTCGGGTCGGGACTCGGACATTACGCGGCGTGCGCTGGTTCGCGCTGCCCGACGGCGCTTCGCTACCGAGGGCTACCGTGCCACGACAGTCCGGCATATTGCAGCAGACGCAGGAGTCAATGTAGCCCTCATCAACAGATATTTCGGCTCGAAAGAGGGCCTCTTCGAAGCGTGCATGAGCCGCACGGTGGACGAGCTGGATCCCCAAACCCGGCAATCTGCAGCAAGCGTGGACGAAGTCATCGCCCGGCTCCTGGCACACGTTGTCCAGGCCCCGAACGCGGACGACCCCCTGCAACTCCTGCTCCTGCTCCGCTCATCCGGTGACGAAAATGCCGACGCGATCCGCCGCAGGACTTTGGAACACTTCACCGAGCAACTGGCCGCGGCGGCAGGTTGGACTCCCGGTGACCCCGACTCGCAACCACTTCTTCTCCGGGCCCAGATGGCCATCGCGTTGATGCTGGGACTGGTAATGCTGCGGACCGCCACGGAGGTACAGCCTTTGGCCTCCTCGTCGGCGCAGCAACTCACCGAACCGCTTGAACAAGTCCTGCGGATCCTGCTCGACACCCGGATCCACCCAACCCACTAGACCCTCTCGCATATCCCCTGGGCTAAAGCCAAGCCCTCTCACAGGTCCCCTGGGGTGGGGCCTGACGGTCTCTCAGGTCCCCCGGGTTTCAGGCGAACCCTCTATCACCTGCGTATGGAACCGTTGGACCCGCCCCTACGATCGGCCGTCCTGACAACCCATCGGACCAGCAAGGTCACTGCCACGATAACCACGACGGTTACAACCAGCAGGATGAGTAAAACCAGGACGTGCCATGCCTCAAGCCTCATCATTTTCCCCCAAGTAGTGGATGTCTATGCCCCGACTCTAGCGGCAGGTGAGAGAGGGCTCGCCGCAGACCCCGGGGGTTGTGGGAGAGGGCTCGCCGCAGACCCCGGGGGTTGTGAGAGAGGGCTCGCCGCAGACCCCGGGGGATGTGAGAGAGCGTGGGGCTGGAACCCCCGGGGACGTGAGGTAGCGTGCGGCTAGGCGATGACCCCGTCGACCAGCGCCTTGGCCTCTTCCTGCACCTGCTTCAAGTGGTCCGCGCCCTTGAAGGACTCGGCGTAGATCTTATAGACGTCCTCGGTGCCGGAGGGGCGGGCCGCGAACCAGGCGTTCTCGGTGACCACTTTCAGGCCGCCGATCGAGGCGCCGTTGCCGGGGGCCTCGGTGAGCTTGGCCGTGATCTCCTCGCCCGCAAGGGACGTGGCGGTGACGTCAGCAGCGGAGAGCTTGCCCAGCTTGGACTTCTGTTCCCGGGTAGCTGCGGCGTCAATGCGGGCGTAAACGGGTGCGCCGAACTGATCGGTGAGGCCCTTGTAGAGCTGTGACGGTGAGGACCCTGTGACGGCCGTGATCTCGGACGCCAGCAGCGCCAGGAGGATGCCGTCCTTGTCCGTGGTCCACACGCTGCCGTCGAGCTTGTTGAAGGAAGCGCCGGCGGATTCTTCACCACCGAAAGCCCCTTCGCCGGAGAGGAGGCCGGGCACGAACCATTTGAAGCCCACGGGGACCTCAACCAGTTTGCGGCCCAAACCACCGGCAACCCGGTCGATGATCGAGGATGACACCAGGGTCTTGCCCACCACGGACTCCGGGTTCCAGCCGTTGCGGTTCCGGTACAGGTAATCGATGGCAACGGCGAGGTAGTGGTTCGGGTTCATCAGCCCGCCCACTCCATCAACAAGAGGTGTGACGATGCCGTGGCGATCGGCGTCGGCGTCGTTACCGGTAGCGATGTCGTACGGGGCGGTGCCGTTGGCGCCGGGGGCCATGCGCTGAATAAGGGACGCCATGGCCGACGGCGACGAGCAGTCCATGCGGATCTTCTCGTCCCAGTCGAGGGTCATGAAAGCCCACTGCGGGTCTACGGTGGGGTTCACGACCGTGAGGTTGAGCTGGTGGCGCTCGCCGATCTCACCCCAGTAGTCAACGGAGGCGCCGCCCATGGGGTCGGCTCCGATGCGGACGCCGGCGTTGCGGATGGCGTCAAGGTTAAGCACGGACGGGAGGTCGTCCACGTAGCTGCTGAGGAAATCGAACTTGCCGGTGGTGTCGGCAGCAAGGGCATCGTTCAAGGGGATGCGCTTGACGCCGCGAAGGCCGTTCTCAAGGAGCTGGTTGGCGCGGTCGGCAATCCATCCTGTGGCGTCCGTATCCGCCGGGCCGCCGTGGGGAGGGTTGTACTTGAAGCCACCGTCGCCGGGCGGGTTGTGGCTGGGGGTGACCACGATGCCGTCGGCCTGGGGGGTGCCCGGCGCGGCTTCGCGGTTGTATTTGAGGATTGCGTGGCTCAATGCCGGCGTCGGGGTGTATCCGTGGCGGGCGTCCACCAGGACGGTCACACCGTTGGCGGCCAACACCTCCAAGGCGGAGTTCTGTGCCGGCTCGCTCAGCGCATGGGTGTCCCGGCCGATGAAGAGTGGACCGGTGATGCCCTGGCGGCCGCGGTATTCAACGATTGCCTGGGTGATTGCAAGGATGTGCGGCTCGTTGAACGACGCCTTCAAACTGGATCCGCGGTGCCCCGACGTTCCGAATGCCACGCGTTGCGCGGGATCGCCCAAGTCCGGAGTTACGTCGAAATACGCGTCCAGCAGGGCTGTGATGTCAACAAGGTCCTGGGGAAGGGCAACTGTGCCCGCTCGGCTAGCCATGGGGTCCAGCATGCCAGACCTTGGCGTCAGCTGACACGACATGTCCGGGATCCGGCCCCTGTGACGCCGAAAGGCGATGTTACGGCAGGACAAAAACCGCCAAGCCTGCAAAGATTCATTCCCCGTTCAGACCGCACCTTGGTGCAGCTGTTCCCGCTTGGCCCGCCGCTCGTAGGCCCGGGGCGCACCCTTTCGCGCGATTCGCTCCAGAGGTTGCGGGCGCGACCGGGGGTAACGGTGGCGAAAAATCCACCCTTACCCCCGGCCGGAGCACTTCAATAGCGGTGCTAGACGGCGGTGTACCCGCCGTCGACCAGCACGTAGGAGCCGGTCATGAAACTGGCCTTGTCCGAGAGCAGGAACGTGGTGACGTTCGCGACTTCCTCGGCCGTGCCCAAGCGGCCAAGCGGGTGCTTGGCTTCAAGTCCGCTCACAACTTCCTTCGGAGCAGCAGCCAGCAACGGAGTGTCGATGTAGCCCGGGCCGATGGCGTTGACGCGAAGACCCTGCGCGCCGTATTCGGCTGCGGCGTTCTTGGTCAGGCCAACTACGGCGTGCTTGGCGGCGGTGTAGGCGGCGTTGCCCGGAGCAGCGACCGCGCCATGGATGGAGGCCATGTTCACAATGGCACCTTCAGAGGCGCCGGCGGCAAGGATGGCGGGGATCTGGTAGCGCATGCCGTACAGGACACCGCTCAAGTTGATGGCAATGACCCGGTCCCAGTCTTCAATGTCGACGTCGCCAACAGGCGCACTGGCACCGCCGATCCCGGCGTTGTTCACGGCGTAGTTGAGGGCCCCGTAGGTTTCCACGGCGAAGTCGACCGCCTTCTTGCTGTCCTCAGCCACCGCTGTGTTTCCCTGGAACGGGACTGCAGTGCCGCCGTCGGCCGTGATCTCGTTGGCCACCCGGGTGGCGGCGTCGAGGTTCACGTCCGCAACCACCACGTTGACGCCGTTCTTTGCGAGGTCCTTGCTGATCGCTTCCCCAAGTCCTGAGCCGCCGCCGGTGACGAGCGCGGTCTTGCCTTCGAAGTTACCCATGATTCCTCCTTCGCGGGACGGATCCCGCCGATTTCTTTGGTGAGCGCTGCTTAAGTCGCTACTTTCATAAACCGAGTCGGACTCGAAAAAATTCCATGCTTTTGCATGAATCTTTGTGGATGGGGTGTTGTACCCATGGCTTTGGTGCGCGTTGCCTTATGTGGCGCCCCGGACGGCGGTAGTGTGGGGAGCAAAGACCACTTTCAGGGGGATTCCTATGTCAGATCAGCCATCCAAGGGCAACGAAGACAAGCCGGCGGGCTACGAACCGCCCCAGTACGTCCCGCCCGCACAGTTCAGCGCCCCCGAATCGAGCGCGCCGGGCCACGGCACGCCGGACCACAGCGCGCCGGACCAGAGCGTTCCGGGCCAAGCCGAGGCAGATCAGGGCGCCAACGCCACGCAGCCCCTCCCGCCGTACGAGCAGAGCGCGCACGGTCAAGACCCGTACACGCAGAACGCCCAGGGCCAGAACGACTTCTACTCGCAGCCGCAGCCGCCCGCCAGCACTTACACGCCGGGCGACTACAGCCAGCAGCCCGCTTCCCCGTACGGCCAGCCGCCCAGCCCGTACCAGCAGCAGGCATTCAACCAGCAGCCGTACGGCCAGCAGCCTTATGGTCAGCCGCAGTCACCCTACGGCCAGCCCGCGTACTACGCCATGCAGGCCGAGCCCAAGGGCCTGAGCATTGCCAGCATGTGCTGTGGAATTGCCATTTTTGTGGGCTTCGGATTCTTCATCCTTCCGCAGATCGCCGCAGTGATCCTGGGTCACCTCGGCCTCAAGCGCGAGCCCGCAGGCAAGGGCATGGCGATCGCCGGCCTGGTCATGGGGTACATCGGCATTGCTTTGACGGTGATCTTCGGCATCATCTTCTTCGCCGCGATCGGAGCCTCAACCAGCAGGTACAACTACTAAGCAAAAACGTACGACGGCGACCCTTGCCTCTGGTGGGAATCCCACCGGAGGCGAGGGTCGCCGTCGTTGGTTAACGTCGGGGCGGTGGCGGTTAGCGGACGCCGCCCATCAGCTTCTTGATGGCCGGAGATGCCGCAGCCATGCCAACGGCCAGGACCACAGCCACGCCTCCAATGCCCAGGAAGTACGGGAGCTCGTCCTTGGGGTTGTACAGGCCTGCGAGGATGCCGGCCAGGGTGGTGCCGAGCGACACGGACAGGAAGAACAGCGCCACCATCTGGGTGTGGAACGCCTGCGGGGCGAGCTTGGTGCTCACGGACAGTCCGATGGGGGAGAGGAAAAGCTCCGCCAAGGTGAACATGAACAGGATGCCCACCAGCGCAAGCAGGGGCGTCTTGCCTTCGCCGGCCAGCGGGATGAACGCCAGGAATGCCAAGCCCATGATCAACAGGCCCGCGGCGAACTTCAGCGGGGAGCTCGGCTGCTTGGAGCCCAGCTTGGTCCAGAGGGCAGCCATGACACCGGCAAAAATGATGATGAACACCGGGTTGATGGACTGGACCCAGGCCGCGGGCATTTCCCAGCCGAAGAGGTTGCGGTCCAGCTTCTCCTGGGAGTACACAGCGATGAAGGTGAACTGCTGCTGGAACAGTGCCCAGAACCCGGCCGATGCGATGAACAAGGGGATGAACGCGATGACGCGCTTGCGCTCCACGCCGGTGACCAGTGGGCTGCGGAAGATCAGGAACAGGTAGACCACCGCGGCGCCGATTGCGGCGTAGGCCATGCTGCTGGCCAGGTTGTTGGCGTTGACGAGTCCCGTGCCGAGCAGGACGCCGATGATGACCAGGATGCCCAGGAAAATCAGGCCGTACTTGGTGCGGTCCTTTGACGGGAGCGGGTTGGGAACGCGGTGGGCTTCCTCGGGAAGGCGCTTGCGGCCCAGCGAGTAGATGACCAGGCCGATCGCCATGCCCACGGCCGCCGCGCCGAACCCGACGTGGAAGCCGTAGCTCGTCTGCAGCCAGCCGGTCACCAGCGGGCCGATGAGCCCACCGATGTTGATGCCCATGTAGAAGATGGAGAAGCCGGCGTCGCGACGCTCGTCCTTCTCGCCATACAGGCTGCCTACAAGGGCTGTCGCGTTGGCCTTCAGGCCGCCGGAGCCGATGCCCACCAGCACCAAGCCCGCGATCAAGCCCGGAATGCCCGGCAGGAGTGCCAGCGCAATGTGGCCGGCCATGATCATGATGGCCGAGCCGAACAGGACCTTTTCGGAGCCGAAGAGACGGTCGGCGAGCCATGCACCGAGGATCGTCGACAGGTAAACGCCACCACCGTACGCACCCACCAAACCAGCGGCGAGGCCCTGGTCGATGGAAAGGCCGCCCTGCTCGGCGGTGAAGTACATGTAGTAGAGCAGGATTCCCTGCATGCCGTAGAAGGAGAATCGCTCCCACATTTCCACGGAGAAGAGGCTGGCCAACATCTTTGGGTGGCCGAAGAATGACGTATCGCCCGCTGGCTTTGCGGACTCAGCCGTGGTTTGAGGTGTGCTCATTTTCTCAATGCTGGCACTGACTGCGGGCATTGTCACATCGATATATGCCCGAGGCAACCAGTTTCCATATGTTAGACAGCAGGTTCAGCGGTTCTCCAGGACCGCCGCGAGCTGAAGGAGCAGCAGCTCAGATCCCGGCATGCCAATGAGCTGGATCCCCATGGGCAGGCCGCCATGGGTGGTGTGCACCGGGATGCTGATGGCCGGGAGTCCGCACACGTTCACCATGGAGGACCAGGGCGCATATTGGCACTGCCGTTTGTAGTCCTCATCAGCGTCCCCGGCCCACTCGCTCGGCCAAGGCTCACCACTGTGGCCGCCACCGGTGAACCACCCGATCGGGCGTGGTGTTTGCGCCAAGGTGGGCATGAGCATGAGGTCCCAGTCCGAGTACTGCGCGATGGTGTCGTGCTCGAACTGCCGCAGGAACTGCAGGGCCTCGTTGACCTTCAACGCGCTCCGCTGCTGCGCACGACGCCGGAAAGTCCGGGTCAGCGGGGTCAGCAACGCCTCACGTTGGGGTGCTATCCGGGCGCTTCCGACGCCGGCGGTCCAGGCGGCCGTAAACGCTTCGGGATAGCGGTTGTCATAGCGGATTTCGGCTTCACCAACGCTGTGGCCCGCCTTTTCCAGCAGTTTGATCCCCAAAGCCAGGGCGTCCATGGCTTCCTGTTCGACCTGGAATGGGTAGATGCCGGCCCACGGGCTATCCAGGGTCACGCCGATTCTCAGGGCTTCGGGCGCCCGCCCAACATTGGCGAGGTATCCGCCGTCGGGCGCTTCATGCCGTGGGACCAGCGCGTCCATCAGCAGCGCCGCATCCGCAGCGGTCCTTGCGAGGGGGCCGGCGACAACGAGCTTGGCAGCATCGCCGGCGCCACCACCGGACGGCACCAAGCCCCTTCCGGGTTTCAGGCCGACCAGCCCGCAGGCGCCGGCCGGAATACGGATGGAGCCGCCGCCGTCGGTCCCTGGCGCGAACGGAATGAGTCCCGCAGCCACCGCGGCAGCGCTGCCGCCGGAGGACCCGCCGGAACTGCGGCCCAAGGCGTGTGGATTGCGCGACGGCGGTGCCACGCGGTTTTCGCTGTAGGCGGTCAGCCCGAATTCCGGGACCTGGGTCTTGCCCAGGGAGATGACACCTTGGGCCTTCAGGCCTGCCGCAAGGGCACCGTCTTCGGGCACCGGTTTGTGTTCCAACGCGGCGCTGCCATGGGTGGTGGGAACACCCGCAACGTCGGTGAGGTCCTTGAACGCGATCGGCATGCCGTGGAGTAGGGGGAGGTCTTCCCGGCGCCCTTCCTTCACCAGCCCGGCGTGCAGGTGGTCTGCTGCTGCGGCGTCAGCCAAGGCCTGGTCAGCTGTGACCGTGAGAAAAGAGCCCAGTTGCTTGTTCCGGGTCTCGATGATCTCAAGGAAATGGGTGGCGGCCTCGCTGGCGGAGAGCTCTCCGGAGGCCAGGGCATCACGGAGCTCAACAGCCGTCATTCGCGATATGTCATGCACGTAAGGATCAGCCAAGGAAACGCGACTCCAACCGTTCCTCCACAGCAACAGCATCCACGCTCTCGCCGGCCCCTGCCGTCACGCGGAAGGCCGCTTTGTTCTTCATCTCGGACACCACCTCCACAAGTTCGGTGCCACGGTAAACCAGCCCTACGCCGTCGTCCGTGCAGTGCGTCTCGCCCAACGTGCCGTTGGCCACGAGCCGGTGGATGGCCGGTGCGCGCCGCAGTTCAGAGTCATAGTGGACTCCGTTGCCGTAGGGGAGGAAGCCGAGTGCGTTGGTGACCGGCTGAAGTTCAGGGCCAAAAGAGTCGGTAACACCGCCCTGGTACCAACAGATGGAGCCGGCGGAGACCCCGGCCAGCACCACGCCGCTTTCCCAGGCCTTTCGCAGGATTTCATCCAGTCCGTGGGCACGCCAGACCGCCAGCAGGTTCACCACTGAACCGCCATGGACCCATACCACGTCCTGCTCCAGCAGATGGGCTTCAGGATCCTCAATATTTGGCATGGTGAAAAGGTTGAGATGGCTGAAATCGAAGCCGGCAATGCGGGCAGCCTGGTCCATTTCGGCGGCCCACCAACGTTGGTCACCCGACGCCGTGCCGAGATGTGTGACGCGGGGCGCCCGGCCCGTGACGCCGGACAACTCCACCGCATAGTGCATCAAGTGGTTGAACTCGATCCTGGTGCGGCCTCCCGGCTTGTAGCCGCCGGATGTCGCCAGAATGGTGGGGTGCCCAGCAGCCATGGGGTACTCCTAACGCGCCAGTGGTGGGGGAGTGCTTGGCTCCCAGTCTTAGCTTCAGCGCGTCGGGAAGCAAGCTCGGTCCACTGGTGAAGTTACGGTGCCGTGTGCCGGGGACTAGGCTGGATCCTGGACTTAATCGATGGGAAAGGACCGCCATGAGCGACTTCGATACCGTGCCTGTGGGCGACATTCCGGCCGACGCCAGCATTCTGGACGTCCGCGAAGACTACGAGTGGGTGGCCGGCCACGCTGAGGGCGCCCGCCACATTCCCTTGGATCAGTTGCCTGCCCGCTTGGACGAGCTTGATCCTGACGACGACCTCTTTGTCATCTGCCGGACCGGTGGCCGTTCCTTCCGTGCGGTCCAGTGGCTGGTGGGCCAGGGCTACTCGGCAGTGAATGTGGCCGGCGGCATGGATATGTGGTTCGAGGCCGGAAAGCCAATGGTTTCGGACAACGGGTTGAAGCCGGTTGTCCTCTAGCCTTCGTATATAACCAGCAAGGAATATTTACAGATGACCGCAGTTACCTATACCTTCCTTGGCCCGGAGGGCACCTTCACCGAAGCGGCCCTCCTGCAGGTTCCCGGGGCTGCCGACGCTCATCGAATTCCTTGCACAAACGTCAACACAGCACTGGAACGGGTCCGCGCCGGTGAAGCTGATGCGGCCATGGTGCCCATCGAGAACTCGGTGGAGGGCGGGGTCACTGCCACCCTGGACGCGATCGCCACAGGCCAGGAGTTGCGGATCATCCGCGAGGCCCTGGTTCCCATCACCTTCGTGCTCGTGGCGAGGCCCGGCGTCGGACTTTCCGACATCAAACGGATCTCCACCCATGGCCACGCGTGGGCGCAGTGCCGCCTCTGGGTGGATGAGCACCTTCCGGACGCCGATTACGTTCCGGGATCGTCGACGGCGGCATCGGCCATGGGCCTGCTGGAGGACGACGCTGCGTATGACGCCGCCATATGTGGTCCGTTGGTTGCTGCAGGACAACCCGGCCTGAACGTCCTGGCTGAGGATATTGGCGACAACCCCGAAGCCGTCACGCGGTTCATCCTGGTGAGCAAGCCCGGCCTACTCCCGGACCGGACCGGCGCGGACAAAACCTCGGTTGTGGTCCCGCTGCCGGAGGACCACCCCGGCGCCCTCATGGAAATCCTGGACCAGTTTGCCTCCCGCGGCGTAAACCTCAGCCGCATCGAATCAAGGCCCACGGGGCAGTACCTGGGCCACTACTTCTTCAGCATCGACGCTGATGGCCATGCCACGGATTCACGCGTGGCGGACGCCCTCGCGGGCCTCCACCGCATCAGCCCGGCAACGCGGTTCCTGGGGTCCTACGCCCGCGCCGACAAGCAGCCGGCAGTGGTGGCTCCGCACACTTCCGACGCCGCTTTCGCCTCCGCACACGCGTGGGTTGAGTCGATCCTGAAGGGTTCCTAGCCACCTGTCCACAAGCGGGGCGTCTGCCCTTTCGCAAGGATGCTTCTGTGCGTATGCTTGCCTGATCCATAAACGATGGATGAATGCCAAGTGAAAGGAGCGGTCATGTCCGTCCACCGGGATGACAAAGATGGCCAGGGCATGATCGTCAATCCGAAGCCCAAAGGCGAAAACCAGGACGACTGGAATGGCGATGAAGCCGATCGTGCAGACCGGCTCCGCTTTGAAGAAGAACAAGCCATGATCAAGGAGCAGGCTGAGGCCCGCGCTGCAGCCAAGGCAGCTACCGAGGAAGCCGAAAGGAACGCCGCCCAGCCGGACGTCGGCACACTCTAGGCAGTCCGGCACACTTTAGGCGGTCCAGGTCAGGCTAGGCAGTCCGGGCTTTCGGCACGCGTACCAGCAGGGACGACGGCTCCACTTGCACGGTGACGGTTGTCGCCTCGCCTGAGGGGTCGCCGTCGAGCTGTGTTGCCATGGGTTCCTGGCTGCGGATGATGACCTTGCCGGAGCGGTAGAAGCTCATCATCGGCAGGTTTGCGTTGTGCTTGAAAAGGACCTTGGTGTACATGGCCAGCCAGCCGAAAGCGCTGCGTGGGCTCATCACCACGATGTCCAGCATTCCGTCATCGATCATGGCCTGCGGAATGAAGTCGATGCCGCCGGGAATCAAGCCGCAGTTGGCGAACAGCACGCTGCGGATTTTCCGTGATTGCTCGGGCTGGTCATCCATGGTGATGGTGACGCGTTTACGCCGGCCAGGCAGGTGGCGGACGCCGGCTTCGGTGTAGGCCAGCCATCCGACGCTCTTCTTGAGATTGTCCTTGGTGTCGCCAACAACCTCGGCATCCAGGCCCATCCCGGCGATGACCAGGAATGTATGTTCCGCGGATTCACCGGTGATGTCGTTGTCCACGCCCATGGTGGCGGTGTCGATGTAGCGCTGGTGGCCGAACAGTGCCACCTGGATGCAATCGGCAAGGTCTGTGACGTCCAGATCCACGTTGCGCGCCAGCAGGTTTCCGGTCCCCAGCGGGATGAGGCCCATGGCTACGTTCTTGTGTGCCAGCGACTCCGCCACAACGCGCACGGTGCCGTCACCGCCGCACGCCAGTACGACGTCGGCCCCGTAAGCCAGCGCTTGGCGCGACTGGCCGTATCCGGGATCTTCCACCGTGGTTTCAAAGAATTTGGGCGCATCCCATCCGGCGAGGTCGCAGGCGTCGATGATGGCCTGGCGGGCGGCTTCGGCGTTGTTTTTCACCGGGTTGAGGATGACGGCCACCCGTTGGTCGCCTGCGCCTGGCTTGTGGGCATCCTCCCGGACCGCGCTCCTGATGTGCCGGGCTTTCAATCGGCGCACACCCCACCAACTGGAGACGGCAAAAGCCACGCCCCCAGCGAGAATCACGTACAGGATCCAGTCGCTCATGGTGCTCCAACACTATCCTCCTGGGCGGGTCCATCCCTGCCGCGCGTCCTGGACCGGCGGCCTTTGCCCGCTGCGGACCGGAAATCCGCGGCGGATTCGATACTCTTGTCTGGTGATCGACGTAAAAGACCTCAGCGAAAATCCGGACAAGTTCCGTGCCAGCCAGCGCGCCCGTGGCGCCGACGAGTCCGTTGTGGACGCGATCATCTCCGCTGACTCCGATCGCCGCGCTGCGCTGATCCGCCACGAGACGCTCCGTGCCGAGCAGAACGCGTTCGGCAAGAAGGTGGCGCAGGCCAAGGGCGAGGAAAAGCAGGCCTTGCTGGCCGAGGTCAAGGAACTGGCCAACTCGGTCAAAGCCGCTGCCGCTGAAGCATCCGCTGCGCAAGCCAAGCAGGAAGAGCTGCTCCGCGTCATCCCCAACCTCGTAGTTGACGGTGTCCCCGAGGGCGGCGAGGACGATTACGTGGTGGTCAAGACCGTTGGTACTCCCCGCGAATTCACGGACTTCGAGCCCAAGGACCACCTGGAAATCGGTGAGCTGATCGGCGCGATCGACATGGAACGCGGTGCCAAGGTTTCGGGCTCACGCTTCTACTTCCTCCGCGGCGTGGGTGCCCGCCTGGAAATGGCGCTCCTGCAGATGGCCATGGAGCAGGCCATCGACGCCGGCTTCGTCCCCATGATCACCCCCACTCTGGTGCGCCCCGAGACCATGCAGGGCACCGGTTTTGATGTCAAGCACGACGCCGAGATCTACCGTCTCGCTGAAGACGACCTTTACCTTGTGGGAACCTCTGAGGTGGCCCTCGCCGGTTACCACGCGGACGAGATCCTGGACCTCTCCGCCGGTCCCATCCGTTACGCGGGCCAGAGCTCCTGCTACCGCCGTGAGGCCGGTTCGCATGGCAAGGACACCCGCGGCATCATCCGTGTGCACCAGTTCAACAAGGTGGAGATGTTCATCTACACCACGGTTGAAGAAGCGGCAGCTGAGCACGAGCGCCTGCTGGCGTGGGAAGAGGAAATGCTGGCCAAGTGCGAGCTTCCCTACCGCGTGATCGACACCGCCGCTGGTGACCTCGGCATGTCCGCGGCCCGCAAGTTCGACTGCGAAGCCTGGGTACCCACCCAAAATGCCTACCGCGAGCTCACCTCGACCTCCAACTGCACCACGTTCCAAGCGCGCCGGCTCAACATCCGCGAACGCGTGGTCAACGACGAAGGTGTTGCCAAGGGAACCCGCGCGGTTGCCACGCTGAACGGCACCCTGGCCACCACCCGCTGGATCGTTGCCATCCTTGAGCACCACCAGAACCCGGACGGCTCCGTCAACGTTCCCAAGGCACTGCAGAAGTACCTTGGCGGGCTTGAGGTTTTGCCGGTTCTCTAGTTCTTGGCGGATCCCGTCCCCGTTCGTTGCGCCCGCCGTTGTATGGCCCGCGCGACGGACAGGGGCGGGATTTTCGTTACCGGGGCGGGAATCCGCGTTAACGCCTAGCCGGCCTTGTGCGCAACCACGATCAGTTCGCCCTGCCCGGAGCCCACGTCTTCGCCGGCCCATCCGCCGTAGACACGCTCAACTGTGAAACCGGCCGTTTCCAGATCCTGCCGCAGCTGGGCTTCGGTGCGGAATGCGAGGACCGAGGTCTCCGTTTCAGGGATGCTCCCGTTGACGGCCCGGTACTCGGTGAGGGTAACGCGCCCTTCCAATTCCGGGGTGCTTTTGGCCCATGCTTCCACTACGGATGAGTCGGGAAGCGTGTGTACGCGACGCGTCCTGGCCGGAGTCCAGTGCTCCCATGCCCGCGCCGCAGGGTCGCGGGAATCGAACACCAACCGGCCCCCGGGTACGAGCGAACGGTGGACGTCGGCAAGCGTGCGGGACCAGTCGCCGTCGTCGTTAATCGCCTGGGCCACGTGCGCGGTCATGATGGCCACGTCAAACGCGGCGCCGCTGGGGATCGCCGCCGATGTGCCATCTATCCACGTCACCTGTCCAGCCCCCGGTTTCATGCGGGCAGTTGCCAGGGAGTCAGGGTTCGGGTCGATGCCAACAACGCGATGGCCGGCGGCTGCCACCGCCAGGGTCATCCGCCCGGTGCCGCAGCCCAGGTCCAGCACCCGGCTGCTTGGCCGCTCATTCACGAAGGCAAGGAAGAAGTCATCGTCCCCGGCCCACTCATTGTTGGCGTCGTAGAGGGCTGACAGCTGGGCACCGGTCATTCGTGGGAACATCCGCCTACCCTAAGCCCCGCGCGAGCCAAGCTGCGTTCATTCGGTAGCGGGCACAAAACCGGGCACAAAAAAGGAAGGGAAATCATCCCTTCCATATTCAATTTATAACGCACACGGGGGCTTGCGGCAAGGCCCCCTGCGTGCCGAACAATTGATCCACGAACCCCATCACCAAAGGAAAAGGGAGTCGTGTGATGCCTGAAACCAGCCCATTGAAAACCAGTGCCTTCGCGTTGCCCCAGCACCTGGCACGCAAGGCCGATCCGACGTTGATCGGCGATGACGAGCAGCAGTTCGAAGCCATCAGGTCCAGCCTGGCGGAACAAATCATGGAGTTGTCCGCCCGCCTCGATGCCGCGCGAAAGCAGCCTGGCGGCCGTGGGCAGGCGGCTTTGGACCGGGACCAGGAGATCCATCGGATCACCGCGCGGCTGCGGGCCCTAAGGCGGTTCGGCCTGGACCTTTGCCTGGGCAGGATGGTGGGCGCGGACAGTTCAGAGGCGGTCTACGTCGGCAGGCTTGGCCTGACTGACAAGGACGGCCGCCGGCTCCTGATCGACTGGCGCTCACCGGCAGCCGAACCCTTCTTCGGAGCGACCCACGCGAATCCCATGGGCTTGGCCAACCGCCGCAGGTACCGCTGGACGCGCGGCAGGATCAGCGACTATTGGGACGAGGTGTTTACTGCCGAGGACTTGGAAAACAACGCGGCCCTTGATGACCAGTCTGCTTTTATCGCCAGCTTGGGCAGCAGCCGCTCGCCGCGGATGCGGGACGTGCTGGGGACCATCCAGGCGGACCAGGACCGGATCATCCGTGCCGGCTCGCGTGGCGCCTTGGTGGTGGACGGCGGTCCCGGTACCGGAAAGACGGTGGTGGCGCTGCACAGGACGGCATACCTCCTCTATTCGGATCCCCGGTTGAGTCACCGCGGCAACCATCGCAGGAGTGATGTCCTGTTCGTCGGCCCGCATCAGCAATATTTGGCCTACGTGGCCGACGTCCTTCCGAGCCTGGGCGAAGAAGGAGTGCAGACGTGCACGCTGCGGGACCTGGTTCCGGAAGGTGCCACGGCCGTCGTCGAAAGCGATCCTGAAGTGGTGCGGCTGAAGTCGTCCGTCGGGATGGTGAAAGCCATTGAGCGTGCTGCGGCGTTTTATGAGGAGCCGCCGGCCGAGGGCATGGAAGTGGAGACGCCCTATGCCGACGTTTGGCTCAGCAGCGAGGACTGGGCAGAGGCCTTCGACGCCGCAGAAGCCGGCACCCCGCACAACGAAGCCCGCGAGGACGTGTGGGATGCACTGCTCGCGATCCTCGTGGACAAGCTGGCGGAGTATGACGTTCCGGACAGCATTCTTCGCCGCGCGCTAACCGGCAACGGGGAACTGCGAACAGCATTCGCCAAGGCCTGGCCACTCCTTGACTACCCGGCGTTGGTGGCGGACCTGTGGCGGGTACCGGCTTACCTGGCGTTGTGTGCACCCTGGCTGCAACCCGCTGAAATGGCAGCGCTGAAGCGTCACGGCGCGGAAGAATGGACGACGGCGGATCTGCCGCTTTTGGACGCAGCCCGCCAACGCCTCGGCGACCCTGAAGCTTCACGGCGAAAGCGGCAGCAGGCAGCAGCTCTCGCCTCTGAAAAGGAGCTGATGGATCGGGTGGTGGATGACCTCATCGCTGCTGATGATTCCGAGAACCTTGAGATGTACATGCTGCGCGGCGATGACATGCGCGAAAAGTTGGTGGACATGGACGCTTTCGAGTCCGTCGATCCGGACGTCCTGGCCGGGCCGTTTGCGCACATCGTGGTGGACGAGGCACAGGAGTTGACGGACGCTGAGTGGCAGATGCTCCTGCTTCGCTGCCCGTCACGGAGTTTCACGGTGGTGGGCGACCGCGCCCAGGCCAGGCACGGGTTCACGGAAACCTGGGAGCAACGGCTGGAGCGGGTGGGCCTGGGCGCGGTGACGGTGGCCGGCCTCAGCATCAACTACCGCACTCCCCAGGAAGTTATGGTTGAAGCTGAACCGGTCATCAGGGCCGCCCTCCCGGACGCCAACGTGCCAAGGTCGGTCCGCAGTACCGGCGTTCCAGTGCTCCATGCAGGAACCGGAGAGCTCAGCACCATCCTGGATGACTGGCTTGAACAAAACCCTGAAGGCATCGCTTGCGTTATCAGCCGGCCGGGAGTCATGGCCGCGGGCGGACGGGACCGCGTCAGTTGGCTCAGCCCTGAGTTGTCCAAGGGCCTGGAATTCGACCTCGTGGTCCTCATTGATCCGGAGGATTTCGGTGCCGGTGCAGGAACCGGTGCCGGTGCCGGAACCGCTGCCACCTCAGGAACCGCTGCCACCTCAGGAACCGCTGCCACCTCAGGAACCGGGGGCATCGAAGGCGCCGTCGACCGCTACGTCGCCATGACCCGGGCCACCCGGCAACTCGTGATCCTTCGGAGCGGCCGGGAACAGAGCGACTGACCCGACTGACCCGACTGACCTGACTGTCCTGACTGTCCCGACTGTTCACGGTGCGTTAATCCACCGCTGTGGCGCCGGTCCTAGTTCAGTGTCGGAGGTGTCTGCTCTACTGTAAGTATGACTATTTTGACTGATACTCCAGTTGCTGGCATCGATGACCAGCCAAATAACAACAACAACCTCATGATCGCCTTGGACGTTGACGGCACCCTGGTGGACCACGACGGCCACATGTCCCCGGCTGTCCGCTCCGCAGCGCAGGCCGTGGTTGCCGCCGGGCACGACGTCATGATTGCCACGGGCCGCTCACTCAATGCAACCCTGCCCATCATCCAGCAGATCGGCCTCGAGCGCGGCTACGCGGTGTGCTGCAACGGCGGTGTGACCCTTCACCTGGATCCTTCTTTGGACAAGGGTTACGAGATCATCCACAAAGCAACCTTCGATCCCGCTCCGGCCCTGAAGGCGCTGCGCGAACGGCTTCCCAATGCCAAGTACGCGCTGGAGGACGAGGACGGGAACTTCCTCTCCACGGAGCGTTTCCAGGATGCCAGCTTTGGCGTGGAGTCCATCGGCGTGGATTTCCAGACCATGTTGGATGCCACCGCGGTCCGCGTGGTGGTCTTCAGCAGCGAGAACACCTCTGATGAATTCAACGAGGCCATCAAGCACATCGGGCTGTCAGGCGTGACGTACTCCGTAGGCTGGACGGCTTGGCTGGACATTGCCGCCGAGGGTGTCACCAAGGCCAGTGCCCTTGAGGCGTTGCGTGGGAAGCTCGGCACGGACCAGGCCAACACGGTTGCAGTGGGCGATGGCCGCAACGACATCGAGATGCTCACGTGGGCCGGTCGCGGCGTCGCCATGGGCCAGGCTCCCGATGAGGTCATCGCCGTTGCGGACGAGGTCACCGCGTCAGTGCTCGACGACGGCGCCGCGCAGGTTTTGCGCAGCCTGCTGTAACTGCAGCGGGCTCAGTCCCAGCCGGCCTGCCTAGACTGGGGCTGTGTTCTACCAAGAGTGCCCGGCGCCGCCCGGACTGCAGCCATTCGTCTCCGGATTGTGGTTTGTCCGCGCCCAGCCGCAGGCGCGGTACGAGAAGATTCTTCCCGGCCCCGAAGCGCACCTGATCCTGAACCTGTCAGATCCATACCGGCTCATCAGCCCGCCGGACGGTTCGGGCGGTCAGAAGAGCAGCAAGGGAACGGAAGTTTCCACAGGCTTCTATGCAGGCCTTCAGCGCAGCTTCCTAATCAGCGAAAACCCTGACCAACTCTTCAACATTGGTGCCCGGTTGACTCCCTACGGCCTTGCGGCCTTCACCGGTTTGCCGCCGTCCGATTTTCAGAACCGGGTGGTGAATGCCGAAAGCCTCCTTCCGGGATTTTCTGAGCTCCGCCCGCACCTCGTCGCGGCAGAACCTGAGCAGGCGTTCACGGCCTTGGCAACGTTCCTGAAAAAGCAGCTCAGACAGGGTTACCAAGCGGATTCCCGGACTGCGCAAGCAGTAGAGATCCTTGCGCAGGAAGATGTGGAAATCAGTGTGCTGGCCGCTGGTCTGGGAATAAGCACGTCCACGCTGGAACGGATCATGATGCGGGACTGTGGAATCACCGCCAAGGCGTACTCGGACGTGTGCCGGTTCAATAGGTTGGTGAACCAGGCGGCATCGCTACCCGCAGGTTCGGTGCCGGGCGTGGAGCTCCTGCATTTGGCTGACTACTACGACCAGCCGCACCTTATCCGGGCCTTCAGGCGTTTCAGCGGATTCACACCCACGGAGTATCTACAGGTGGTGCAGAGCTACGGCGCGGCATACGCCACCTTTGTCCCGATGGAGGACGTCATCGGATAGCCTGCGGGTTTTTTACAAGACCGCCGCTGTGATCAGGCGTACCCTCCAGTCAGGAAGACGTTGGAGAGGAAAGCGATGGACGTTCAGATCAACTGGCTCGCGGTGCTGCTCGCCGCTGTGGCGACATTCGTGGTCGGCGGGCTCTGGTACTCCCTGCTGTTCGCCAAGCCGTGGCAAAAAGCAGCAGGGGTGAGCGATGAGCAGTTGAAGTCAGGAACGGCCCGCGTCTTTGCGGGATCTTTCCTCCTTGCCGTGGTGATGGCCGTTTTCCTGGCAGCCTTCATTGGCCGTGGCGGTTTGGCGTTCGGGACTTTCGCCGGTCTGGCCGCGGGTCTGGGCTGGGTGGCGACGGCGCTGGGCATGAATTACCTGTTCGAAAGACGAAGCCTGACGCTTTTCGCCATCAACGGCAGCTACAACGTGGTGACTTTCACGGCAATGGGCGCCATTGTCGGTGCAATGCAGGGCTAGTGCCGGTCACGGCGCCATCACTTAAACACGGTCTGGATTTGCCCTCCGCCGGCCGACTCAACAATGGCCTGGGCAACCACCCGCAGCTTGACGTTCCGGTTGCTTGAGGCTTTTTTGATGAGTTCGATTGCC
Organism: Arthrobacter sp. StoSoilB20; assembly: GCF_019977295.1. Lineage (NCBI taxonomy): Bacteria > Bacillati > Actinomycetota > Actinomycetes > Micrococcales > Micrococcaceae > Arthrobacter > Arthrobacter sp. StoSoilB20. Next base: position 125,253 of record NZ_AP024651.1, read on the forward strand.
TCCTCCTGGGTGCAGCGGTTTTGGGCGATGATGATGCCGGTGGCAATGTCGATCACGGTCCGCGATTCCATGGCCGCCCGCAGGTTGGCGGCAGTTTGGCTGTGCTGTGCGATCAGGACCGCCAGGCGCATGCCCTTGGATGCCTGTTCCACGTAGTCGTTGGCGCGTTGCACAGCGGCCTGGTCAAAGGCGTTGGGGTGCTCGGAATAGAGGTTTAGTCCAGCCCTGGCGGCCTCGTCGCTGAGGGGGAACGGTACGGCCAGCACGGACCGGATGCCGTTCTCGGTGACCAGCTTGTTGTACTCCGGCCAGGTGTTGTCCTTCTCGAAGTCAGGGATGTGAACCTGGGTAATTTCACGGCAGGCGCGCAGGCAGGGCCCGTCGTTGAAGTTGTACTGCAATTCATCGAGCATTCGGGCGCGCTCGCCGCTGCTGGCCACGGTGCCTGCGGAGCGATGCCGCATCAAGGTGATGCCGCAGTAAACCTCGTTGCCAGGGGAGCTGAACATGGCCGCTGAGTGCCTTGCCAGTTCCTCCAGGAACGCTTCCACATCAGGCGTGTCGAGCAGCAGGTCCTGGATATCGGCCACGACCGTAGAAGGCTCTGCAAGCTGGGGGTCTTCCATGAGGAACTCCGATCCCTGATTCCGGCTACCTTTCGAGACTAACCCCGGGAACCCGTTGAAAGCTAATAGTAAGTGTGCTTCTCTTTTTAAGGAGTCTTGCCGTGGGCTCACTTTCAGCCGGTCAGAGGATTGAAGCCCCATGGGACAGACCCAACAACTTGACCTCCGCAAGAGGACGTCTGCAGCTAAACCTGAAGGCAGCATTCGCCAGAGCTTTCAGGACAGCCTGGTCCTGGACCACCTCAATCTGGCCAAGTCCATCGCCGCCAGGTACTCGGCCCACACGCACGACCTCGACGACGTCAGGCAGGTTGCGTACATGGGCCTCATCAAGGCATCGCGGGGTTATGACCAATCCAAGGGCGTCAGTTTCCCGGCCTACGCCGCACCTACCATCGCCGGCGAGGTCAAACGCTATCTCCGGGACCACTGCTGGGTTGTCCGCCCGCCCCGGACCATCCAGGACGTCCGGCGCCAAGTCCTGGCACGGACAGAGCAACTGACCCAAACCCTGCAACGGACGCCGTCCCCCGAGGAAGTGGCCGAAGACCTCCACCTGGAGCCCTGCCAAGTGCGTGAAGCCTTGATGGCCGGTACCAGCAAACGACCCGATTCCCTGGACGCCCCGGCATCCGATGGCCGGGACGGGCTGCAGGGCACTCTCTCGGCTTTCGGCTGCCCCACTGAGCGGCTCGAGGACGTGCTGGCCCTCCGCAACGCCATCCGGGACCTGAGCCCGGAAGACCGCCACCTGCTGTACAGGCGCTACTACCGCGAGGAAACCCAGTCCACCATCGCGGAGGCCCTGGGGATGTCGCAGATGCAGGTATCGCGGAAGTTGTCCAAGATCCTGGTGTCACTCCAGACCCAGTTGCTGGACGAAGAGGCCAACCTGAAGGACGCCACAGCGCGCTGAGGAGGCAGCAGCAAAGGGCCGGCTAGCAACCGAGCCGCTCCACTGCCTCCAACACGTCGCCCACACCCACTGCCAGCAGCGCCGGATCAGGATCGGCGGAGAACACATCGCCGCGTCGGAGTTCGACGGCGGTCAGCACCACGTGCGGTCCGGGCGGCGGTCCCCACTCTTCGGCCGGGGCGGGGCCAAACAGCACCACCGAGGGCCGCTCATAGGCGGATGCCAAGTGCGCTGCGCCGGTGTCGGCCGAGACCACCAACCGGGCTTGGGCAATGGTCGCCGCGAATTCGGCGAGGCCTTGCCGCCCCGCCAGCAGGCCGCCGTCGAGGTTTGCTCCTTTGAGTTTCGCCAAAGCAGCAGTCTCCTCTGCCCGGGCACGCTCGGAGTTGCCGCCTGTCAGGACTACCTCATGCCCCGCGGCAGCAAGCTGGACGGCGACGTCCGCGAACCGCTCCACCGGCCACAAACGGCTGCCATAAGCGGCGCCGACATGGATCACCGTGGCGCCGGGGCGCGGTGACGGAACGGCCGGGCGGTTCAGCCGGTAGTCCAGCGGATCGGCGTCGATGCCGTGCCAGTTCAGCAGCCGCGTCCAGCGCTCGCGTTCAGGGATGCCGGTGATCCATTCAGGGCCGTCGGTGTCGGCGGAGGCATGCGCCACCACCCTGTTGGCCTGCAATTCCTCGATCCGGAGCCGGCTCTCGGCACCGTTTCCATGAAGATTGACCGCGATGTCCACAGCACCCCGTGGGACTGTCAACGGGTCATCAAGCCCGGGGGTCGGCAGGTGGCCGATACCCCCCACCAGCTCCAAAGCCTCGCCGATCCAGGCCGGCGCCGCATACACGATCCTGTGTTCAGGAAAGGCCCGGCGCAAGCCTCGCAGCGCCGGAACTGCGACCAGGAGGTCGCCGAGCTTGAGCGCGCGCAGGGCAAGCAACAGGGGCTGATTGTTGTTCTCGAGATTGTCCAAAGCTGTGGTCATAGTGGCCTCCCGCTAGGAGTCTAGCGGGAGGAAACTTCTCACCGCCGCGCTGTTTAGCGTCCGGAGAACTGGGGAACGTTGCGGGTATGGGAGGAACCGTAACGTTGAAGGCGGTCCTGTTTGACCGCGATGGAACACTGGTTGTTGACGTGCCCTATAACGGTGATCCGCAGCTGGTGCGGCCCATGGACGGGGCTCTCGAAGCATTGCAGAAAGTCCGCCGGGCAGGGCTGGCCACAGGAGTGGTGACCAACCAGTCGGGCGTGGCGCGTGGGCTGTTGACGTTGGAGCAGATGCACTCCGTCAACCAGCGTGTGGACGAGCTGCTGGGTCCGTTCGACGTGTGGGTAGTATGCCCGCATGGACCCGGGGACGGCTGCAACTGCCGTAAGCCTGCGCCCGGAATGATCCTGGGAGCGTGCAGCACTTTGGGGTTCATGCCGCACGAGGTTGCCGTTGTGGGTGACATCGGGGCCGACATGGAAGCGGCCGCTGCGGCAGGAGCACGTTCTGTGCTGGTGCCCACCGCAGCGACCCGGCAGGAGGAGGTAGAGGCCGCCGCCATTGTTGCCGAGGACCTGGGCCAGGCCGTTGAGCTCCTGCTCTCCGGGGTCCTGAAAGAACAGGGAGCCCCTGTATGAGCCGCGTCCTGGTAGCCCGCCTGGACAGCATGGGCGATGTCCTCCTCTCGGGACCGGCCCTTCGCGCCGTGGCCAACGGAAGCCGCCCCGATGGCAGCAGGCCCAACGACGTGGTCCTGCTCTGCGGTCCGGAAGGATCCAGCGCGGCGGAAATGCTCCCCGGAGTGACCCAAGTCCATACGTGGGCCTGCCCGTGGATTGTGAACCCGGCACCACCTGTCTCGGAAGAGATGACCCGTGGCCTGATCGATTTTGTCCGCAGCTCCCGGATACAGGAAGCAGTCATCCTGACGTCCTTCCATCAGTCGCCCCTTCCGTTGGCCATGTTGTTGCGGTTGGCGGGCGTCAAGAAGATCACGGGTGCGTCAACGGACTATGCCGGCTCGCTCCTGGACGTCCGGCTGAAGCCCGGGGAGGACTTTCCCGAAGACCAGCCCGAAGCAGTCCGTGCACTCACCATTGCTGAGGCCGGCGGCTATGTGCTTCCCAATGGCGACGACGGAAAGCTGCGGATCACCTCCGGCCCGGACCCTGAAGGGGTGGCCGGGGAACTGGCTGATGAAGGACCGTACATAGTGGTCCACCCCGGATCCGCCGCTCCCGCCAGGGCCTGGCCGGCACTTCACCATGCAGCAACCGTGGAACTCCTTGAAGCGTACGGACACCGGGTAGTGGTCACGGGCGGACCGGGCGAAACCTCACTCACGGCAACGGTGGCCGGCCCCTCCGCCAGGAACCTAGGCGGCGGAACCAACCTGCGGACGCTCGCAGCGGTACTGGCCGGAGCCGCCGTCGTGGTCACCGGCAACACCGGACCCGCCCACCTGGCCGCAGCAGTCGGAACACCTGTGGTGTGCCTGTTCTCCCCGGTTGTTCCGGCTATCCGATGGGCGCCCTACGGCGTTCCGCTGGAACTGCTGGGAGACCAGGAAGCCGCCTGCAAGAACTCCCGGGCCCGTGTTTGCCCGGTTCCCGGGCATCCGTGCCTGAGCTCGGTAACCCCGGAGCAGGTTGTCGAAGCTGTTGAAAGGCTCCTGGGAGGCGTGTCCTCCCTGTCCACCCGACGAAAGGTTTGGAAACCATGAGGATCCTGGTGTGGCACGTCCACGGCGGATGGATGGAAGCGTTCGTCCGTGGCCGGCACGAATACCTGCTGCCGGCATCGTCCGAAGGCGGCGCATGGGGTTTGGGGCGCGGTGGCCGGGACTGGCCTGCCGCCGCGATTGAAGTTGACCTGGAAACGTTGGACCCTGCGAGCGTTGACGCTGTTGTGCTTCAGCGCCCTGAAGAAATCGCCGCGGTAGCCCGGTCGCTGGGCCGCCGGCCGGGCGTTGACCTCCCCGCCGTGTACCTGGAACACAACACTCCCAAGGGTGACGTCCCCTTTACCTTGCACCCCCTGGCGGACCAGGGCACCATCCCCGTGGTCCACGTAACCCACTTCAACCAGCTCTTCTGGGACACCGGCACTGCAACCTCCACGGTGATCGAGCACGGCATCCCCGATCCCGGGCACCTTTACACCGGTGAACAGGAAGAAATGGGAGTGGTTGTCAATGAACCCGTCCGCCGCGGCCGGGTCACCGGAACCGACCTCCTGCCCGGATTCGCCGGAATTGGGCCGCTGCGGGTGTTCGGCATGGGCACCGAAGCATTGCCCGCGGCGCTGAACCTGAAGGGCTACGGACTCAGTGAGGAGAGGCTGCATATTGCCGGTGACGTGCAGGCGCCCAAACTGCACCAGGAACTGGCCCGCTGCCGCCTGTACCTGCACCCGCTCCGTTGGACCTCACTGGGGTTGGCCTTGCTGGAAGCCATGCACCTTGGCATGCCGGTCCTGGCCCTGGCCACCACCGAGGCGGGCCGAGCCGTCCCGCATGGTGCAGGCCTGGTCTCCAACGACGTCGACGATCTCCAAAAGTTCGCCCGTCGGCTGCTGGACGATCCGGACGACGCCTATGCCATGGGCATGATCGCCCGTGAGGCAGCGCTGCAGCGCTATGGCCTGAACAAATTCCTTCGGGCCTGGGACGAACTCCTGGCCGAACTCCCCAAGGGCACGCGCCCGGGAAGCCTTCCGCAATCCGGAACAGCTTTCGCCGGTCATGAAGCCAACGCCCGCCATGAAGCCAACGCCACCCATGACACAGAGAGGACGCACCCATGAAAATCTCCATGGTCTCCGAACACGCCAGTCCGCTGGCTGCCTTGGGAGGCGTTGATGCCGGAGGGCAAAACGTCCATGTGGCGGCGCTTTCATCCGCCTTGGCAGATCGCGGCCATCAAGTCACTGTGTACACACGGCGTGATGACCCCGAGCTACCAGAGCGGGTGGAGGTGGGGCCGGGCCTCACAGTTGTCCACGTGGATGCCGGTCCCGCGCGCCGTATCCCCAAGGACGAACTGCTGCCCTACATGGGAGAGCTGGCCGACGGGATCTGCGCCGACTGGGCCGGCGACCTGCCGGACGTGCTCCACGCGCACTTTTGGATGTCCGGCCTCGCCGCCATCCAGGCATCGCGTCGCGCAGGGGCCGCCGATCCCGTTCCCGTAGTGCAGACGTTCCACGCCCTGGGCTCGGTAAAGCGCCGGCACCAAGGCGCTGCCGATACCAGCCCGCCGGCCAGGGAGTGGCTGGAACCGTGGGTAGGACGCACCGCCGACTGGGTCATTGCCACCTGCCCGGACGAGGTCTTCGAACTCAAGGCCCTGGGCATCAGCAGGTCCAAAATCTCCACTGCCCCCTGCGGCGTGGACCTTACGCTGTTCCCCGGAACGTCCGACGCCGAACCCAAGTCCCGCACGCACCGCATCCTGAGCGTGGGACGCCTCGTGCAACGCAAAGGCGTGGACCTCATCATCCAGGCCCTGCCGCTCCTGGCAGAGGCGGGCTTCAACGACGTCGAGCTCCTCATCGTCGGAGGTTCCGGCGATGCCCTGAACCTCGAGGAAGATCCTGAAGCGCAGCGCCTGCGGGCCATGACAAAGGAACTCGGAGTGGAGGACAAGGTGACCATGCGCGGGCAAGTTCCCCGGGATGCCATGCCGGCCATCTTCCGCAGTGCCGACGCCGTGGTCTGCACACCCTGGTACGAGCCGTTTGGCATCGTGCCCCTTGAAGCCATGGCGTGCGGCGTTCCGGTGGTGGCAGCTGCCGTGGGCGGCCTGCGGGAAACCGTGGTGGACCAGAAGACCGGGCTGCACGTCCCTCCTCGTGATCCTGAAGCGCTGGCCGAAGCGCTCGGAAAGCTGCTGGGGGATCCGGATCTGCGTGCGGACATGGGCCGCGCCGGTGCACGCCGGGCACGCTCGCGCTACTCCTGGGAACGGATTGCAGCGGATACCGAGAAAGCCTACCGATCCGTCCTGGCCGCGGGATTGACCCGGCAGGCCGGAGAAGGCTTGGAACCACTGGAAGGAACGGCACTGTGAACACCAAAGGCTCCGTGACCACCAAGACCAGCCGCCCCTCCACCGCTGACGGCACCCTATCCACCGGGCACAGCGCAGCTCCCAGCGGGCACGGCGCAGCTCCCACCGGGCGCAGCATCCCGGACACGGTACCGGCACGGTGGACGCCCGATCTCACTGACTCCAACCACATCGCCGAAGTCACCAAGCACCTGGACAATGTCCTGCCCGCCCTGGACTCCCTGCGCTCGCAGTCCGGCCTTTTGTCCCAGTGGGGAACTGTCCTGGCCCAGCGGTTGCTGTCCGGCCAACGCCTGCTGGCGGCGGGCAACGGCGGCTCGGCGGCTGAGGCGCAGCACCTGACGGCCGAGCTCGTGGGCAGGTTCGATGAGGAGCGTGCACCCTTTTCCGCGATCTCCCTCCACGCCGAGTCCTCTGCCGTCACTGCCCTGGCCAACGACTACGGCTACGAGGAAGTCTTCGCCCGCCAAGTCCGGGCCCATGGCCGCGCCGGCGATGTCCTCATCCTCCTTTCCACCAGCGGCCGCAGCCCCAACCTGCTCAAAGCCGTCCGTGCGGCCAAGGAACGCGGCATCGCCACCTGGGCGCTCACCGGCAGCGGCCCCAACCCGCTCGCCGAGGCCTGCGATCAGGCCATCACGGTTGACGCCATCCCGGCGAACGCCCAGGAAGGCCACCTCATCGCCATCCACGCCGTGTGCCGGGCGTTCGACGCCGAGATCGCCAAGCGGGCCGGCTCGAATTCTTTGGGAGTGCGGCAGCCATGAGGATCACAGTGGTAGGCGACGTCCTCCTTGACGTCGACATCAACGGGGCAGCCACCCGCCTCAGCCCCGACGCGCCGGTGCCGGTTGTGGACGTAGCCGACATCCGGCGTCGTGCAGGCGGTGCCGGACTGGTGGCAACGGTGCTGGCCCAGGACGGCCACAGCGTTTCGCTGGTTACCGCGTTGTCCAACGACGACGGCGCCGGCCACCTCCGGCGCGCACTGTCCGGTGTGTCTGTGCTCGCCGGAGCCCCGCTCGCCCCGACGCCCACCAAGACGCGCGTGCGGATCGGAACACATCCCATGGTCCGGTTCGACGAAGGATGCTCACCCGCTCCTGTCCCGGCCGGCACCGCGGAGATGCTCGAGGCCATCGCCTCGGCGGAGGCCATTGTGGTGGCCGACTACGGGCGGGGGATCACCGCCAACGCGGATATCCGTGTGGCACTCACAGCTGCCGGGCGCCGCGTCCCCGTGGTGTGGGACCCGCATCCAGCCGGCTCCGAGCCGGTGGCGGGGGTCGCCGTCGTCACGCCCAACCTGGCTGAGGCACTGGCCGCAGCAAAAGCCGGAGGTTTGGCTCCATCCGGCACGGGTGCGGAAGAAGCCGGCCGGTACCTGCTGGAAAAGTGGGGGAGTGCTGCCGTCCTGGTGACCAGGGGCGAAGAAGGGGCACTTCTGCTCCCTGCCGGTGATGCCGCACAGGGCATTCCCGCACCCAAGACCAACGTCAGTGATCCTTGCGGGGCCGGGGACCGGTTGGCTGGGAGCCTGGCCGTGCACCTGGGCCTCGGGCTGGACCTGGCGCAGGCAGCCACCCGGGCTGTGGAGGATGCGTCCGAATTCCTGGCCAACGGGGGAGCGGCGTCGTTGGCCGTGGTGGAAGCGCCGGGACCCGAAGCGCCCGGGCCTGAAGCACCCGGGCCCCGCCCCGTCGTCGAGCTTAAGGGCCTGGAACTGGTGGACGCCGGCGACCTCCACCCCGACGGCGTCCAACTCGCCCGGGCCGTGCGGGCGGGAGGCGGCACGGTGGTGGCCACCGGCGGGTGCTTCGACCTCCTCCACGCAGGGCATGCCCGCACCCTGGCCGCCGCCCGCAGCATGGGTGACTGCCTGATCGTTTGCCTGAACTCGGATGAATCCGTAAGGCGGCTCAAAGGCGGGTACCGGCCGATCGTCAGCGCGGAAGACCGTGCGGAGCTGCTGCTGGCGCTCGAATGCGTGGACGCCGTGGTGGTGTTCGGCGAGGACACCCCTGAAGCCTGCCTCACCCAAATACAGCCCGATATCTGGGTCAAGGGTGGCGACTACACCCCCGAAGAATTGCCGGAAGCCCGCCTGGTGGCGGGTTGGGGAGGGCGCTGTGTCACCGTGCCCTTCCACCCGGCACGCTCCACCAGCGGCCTGGCAGAAGCATTGGCCAAGGTCAGCTGACAAGCAACCATCAATCGAGAGGAAACGCATGAACACGCAAACACCAGGCCGCGTCATCGTTACTGGAGGCGGCTCCGGACTGGGCGCTGCGATCGTGGAAGCCATCCGCGACGCCGGTGGCACACCGTTCGCTTTCGACCGCGATATCAGCAACGTCGCAGGCGCAAAGTCCTTGGAAGTGGACGTCTCCAACCGTGAAGCAGTGGAAACCGCCGTCAAGGAAGCCGCCGAAACCCTTGGCGGACTGGACGGAGTGGTGACTGCTGCGGGCATCGACCGTTGCGGAAAACTCGGCGACGTCCCGGCGGAAGAATGGGAAAAGGTCATCGGAGTGAACCTCATGGGCACGGTTTCCGTAGTCCGGGCGGCACTGCCTTACCTCAAGGAATCCCGGGGCCGGGCCATTACCATCGCCTCCACGCTTGGGCTCCGGGCACTGCCGGACGCCACGGCGTACTGCGCCTCAAAGTTCGGCGTGATCGGCTTCAGCCGCGCACTTGCCGCCGAAACGGGCGGCGTCATCGGCGTCACCACCATCATCCCGGGCGGCATGAAGACCCACTTCTTTGACGACCGCGATGAGCAGTACAAGCCGCAGGACGATTCCAAGCTCAACGACCCCGCCAACGTGGCGCAGGCCGTGGTGTTCGCCCTTTCGCAGCCGTTCGGCAGCGAAGTCCGCGAACTCCTTATCTGCCCCGCAGAAGAAGGCTCGTGGCCGTAAGGTCCAGCACGTCCTGAACAACATCGGCCACGGCGATGCCGCTCACCACGGTGTCGTCGTGGCCGCAGTGCGGCGCCGTCCAGCCAACCTGGGTGATGTCTGCCCCGCAGCGCGGACACCGGGTCATCCAGGACATGTGGACACGGTGCATGCTCCTGCCGCGTGGACCGGCGTTGAACACGTTCCCCACCCAGAAGATGCCAACCGTCGGCGTTCCCATAGCCTGGGCGAGGTGCCGGGGTCCGCTGTCGCTGGCGAGCATCACGGTGGCCTCAGCCAGGAGGGCGGCCAGGTCGCCGATGTCCAGCTCCCCGGCCACGGAGCGCACCGCGTTGTGCTCTGCTGCCGGCAACTGGCGGACCGCCAATTCCGCCACTTCCTGCGCCAGCGCCTTCTCCGAGCGGTCGCCCACGATCAATACCTGGGCCCCTTCCCGCGCCAATCCGGCCGCAGCTTCAGCAAAGTTCGACGCCGGCCATCGCCTTCGCGGATCGGTGGCACCCGGGTGGACCACCACCAGCGAGGTCCTTCCGGGGTCCCGCAGGCCCACGATGTTCTGCTGATGCTCGGGGCTGGGGAGCAAGGGAGGGGAGATGATGCTCGGAGCCCCTGCGAGGCCCGCGACCTCCAACCAACGGTCAGGCTCGTTCTGGTAGTACACGTAATCGAGGTTCCGCTCCAACGGCTCCGCGTCCTTGGTCCGAGTGCCCACGGTATGCCTGGCACCGAGGCGGAGCAGGAACGGGTTGGAAAAACGTCCGCCTCCGTGCATTTGGAACGCAACGTCGAACTCCCTGGCCCGCATGTCCTCGAAGAAGGCTTCCTGCGCGGCAACGTCCTCGGCATCGTCCTCGAAGCGCTCGCCGTTGCGCGGGCCGTCGTGTACACCCCGGGCCACGGGAAGCATGTCGACGTCGTCTACCGGACCTTCCGTGGCAGCGGCAACCGCCGCATGGATGGGGGTTCCAAGCAGCGTGATGGTGGCTTCGGGGTACGCGCTCTTCAGCGCATAAAGGGCGGGGTACGTGTAGATCAGGTCGCCCAGTCCGCCGCCCCTGAGGACGGCAATCCGCTTGACGCCGCTGAACTTGTCCAGCACGGGGCCCACGCCGGGGCTCGGATTCGTCAGCGGTTTCTCCATGGATCATTCCTTTCGCTGCCAATGCTGCGGGCCGGTACTTTCCGTAGTTCCGGGGCCGCAGTGGTTCCGTGGGAAACTCCCGGAGCCGGCGTGTGAAGCCCGTGCCGCGGGGTACCTGAGGGGAACAGGAAACTGTAAGCCCAACCGGAAGGTACCCCATGGCACGCCTATCCAATCAAGAGGGCCCGGCCAATCAGGAAGGCCGGGCAAACCAAGAGGGCCCGGCCCACGATGACAGCCTGTCCCGCCAGGAAGGTCTGGCCGACTGGTTGCCTGGCCGCCTGGCCGAGGCGCATCCCCTGATCACCGTCATCGGCGATTCCATCCTTGACGGCTGGTGGGATGGAACCATCGAGCGGTTCTGCCGCGAGGCCCCGGCCCCCGTGGTTCAGGTCCAGCGCCGCGATTTTGCCCCGGGAGGTGCCGCCAATACGGCGATGAACCTCGCAGCGATGGGGGCGGACGTTCGTTTCGTATCCCTCGTGGGCGAAGACCAGGGCGGCCAAACCCTCCTCGAACAGCTCACAGCCGCCGGCGTGGACGTATCGCACGTGGTCTCCCATGCGGGCATGACCACCACCACCAAGTTCCGGGTGAGCAGCGGCGGCCAGGTGATGCTGCGCCTGGACGACGCCGCGGACGAGGTCCCCCCAGACGGGCTCCGGCAGGTTGCCGCCGCCATCCCCCAGGCAGTCGACGGTTCGTCAGCCGTGGTCCTCTGCGACTATGGCTCGGGCACCCTGGAAGGCGCTGTGCGGGAGGCAATTTTTGAACACCTCGGTCCACAGGGTGACGCATCCGAGGGGAACGGTCCTGCCATTGCCCGCCAAGACACGCTGGTAGTGGTGGACGCCCACTATCCGGGACGTTGGGCCCAACTCAATCCGGACCTCGCAACCCCGAACGCGCAGGAAGCGGCACGGTTGCTCGGGACCGAATTTCCCGGTGGCGCTGCCAGGTGCCCCTTCGTGGAAGCGCACGCGGAGCAGCTTCTTAGCACTTCAGGTGCGGCAGCCGTCGTCGTGACTTTGGACCGGGAAGGGACCCTGACCATCCGCCCCCAAGGTGAGGCCCAGAAACCGGCAACCCACCGGACGTGGGCCCGGCCGCAGGCAGAGAAGCAGGCGTCCGGGGCCGGGGACACGTTCGTGGCTGCCCTGACCATTGCCCGTGCTGCCGGATTGCCGCTCACTACCAGCGTGGATCTGGCCCAGGCCGCGGCCGATGTTGTGGTGCACCGGCCGGGTACCTCGGTGTGCACCACTGACGAACTGGCCAAACACCTCCGTGGTTTTGCCGATACTGCGCTGACGGATGCAGAGTTGGCCCTTCAGGTGGAGGAGCATCGCCGGGAGGGCCGGCGGATTGTGCTGACCAACGGGTGCTTCGATGTCCTTCACCGCGGCCACACCCGCTACCTCAACCAAGCCAAGCAATTGGGTGATGTCCTGGTGGTGGCGCTGAACAGCGATTCCTCGGTTCGAAAGCTCAAGGGCCCGGACCGGCCGGTCAATCACGAGGCCGACCGTGCGGCAGTCATCGCTGCACTGAGCTGCGTGGACCACGTCACCGTGTTCGACACCCCCACTCCCATACCGCTCATAGATCTCCTGCGGCCCGACGTCTATGCCAAGGGCGGGGATTACACACCGGAGATGCTGCAGGAAACCCAAGCGGTGGAGCGCAACGGCGGCATAGTGACGATCCTGGATTATGTACCGGAGCATTCCACCACGGCGGTCTTGGAACGCATCCGTTCCACGGGCGAAACTCCGCAGGGCTGAGGCATCAACCATGCGTATTGTGATCACCGGCGCAACAGGACATGGCGGCACGGAACTGCTGAAGCGGCTGCAAAGGGCGCGTTCCGAAGAGGGCGCTGACCTCGAGTTGGTGGGCATCGCCCGCCGGCAACCGGATCCGGACGCGGAGCCCTATCACGGTGTGGAGTGGCACACTGTGGACATCAGCTCCCCAGCGGACCAGCCGGCTTTGGAGGCAGCTTTGGCGGGAGCCGATGCCGTGGTCCACCTCGCCTGGCTGATTCAGCCCAACCACAACCGGGAAGCGCTTCGCCGGACCAATGTGGCAGGTACATCCCACGTGCTGGCCGCTGCGCGCGCATCCGGGGTGGGCCACATTGTGTGTGCCTCGTCCGTGGGAGCGTATTCGCCCGCTCCCAAAGACCAGCGGACCACTGAAGAGTGGCCGACGGACGGCGTCCGCAGCTCGCACTACAGCGTGGACAAGGCGGCACAGGAAAGGCTCCTGGACCGTTTTGCCCAAGAAAACCCGGACATTGTGGTCTCGCGGCTTCGCCCGGCGCTGATGTTCAGCGCCGGGGGCGGGAGCGAGGTTGGCCGCTACTTCCTGGGACGCGTCCTGCCCCGGCTGGTGCCGCGTAAGCCCTGGCTGCCGTTCCTCGCCATCCCCAAGGAGATGGTGTTCCAAGCCGCCCACACCGCAGACGTCGCCGATGCCTACTGGCGGGTGGTGGAACGCAAGGCCGAAGGTGCCTTCAACATCGCCGCCGAACCGGTCATCGACCCCAACGCCTTGGCGTGGATTCTCAACGCCCGGCGGCTGATGCCGTTCCCCCTCAAGGTGCTCCGCGCCGTCGTCGACGTCAGTTGGAGGCTGCGGCTGCAGGTGACCGACGCCGGATGGGTGGATATGGCGGCCAACGCACCCATCATGGATACGGCACGGGCTCACGCGGTTTTGGGGTGGTCGCCCAAGCGTTCTTCGTTGGAGTCCCTGGCGGAGATGCTGGAGGGAATCGGTGCGGGGAAGGGGCGGGAAGCTTCTCCTCCCTTGAAACCGCGATAGCTTCCTATTCGGAGGACAGCACCACGGTCAGGATGCGGCGCAGGCTCATGGCCACCGACGCCGGAGCGTTCACCGGGGCCTGGTCGGCGGCCGCCCCGGCTACGGCATCGCCGAGGGCAGTGATGTTGTCCTTGGCCCGCGCCAGCCGGTTGGCCAGCTCGCCGTTCTCGGCGTCCCGCCAGTGATCCACAACGGACGCCACCGATTCCAGGGCTTCTGCGAGCGGAGTCACCACCGCATCCGGGATGACTGTTCCGGCGCCTTCTTCCCAAATGGCGCTGGCAAGGACATCGGTGATGTCCTGGACGTGGAAGGTGAGCCGTTCAAGGGTTCTCAGGCCGGCAAGGTCGCTGGGCAGGCGGGTCGCACGACGGCGGGACCTGGGGTTCGCTTTAGCGCTCAGTTCCGCTTGATGCACCGCAGTCCGGACGCCCGCTGCCGTGAGCGAGAGTTCGTCGCTGCGGCTGGCCCAGGCCTCGTGGTTGGGCGGCCATGACTCTTCCATGGCCCGTGCCATATCCCTGAGTTGGCGGGACAAGGCGCTTTGGTGTCCGGCGATGGCGGGATCGATGTCGTCCAGGTGCAGGGGTGGAAATATCAGCCAGTTCACCGCAAATCCCACCGTGACGCCCAGCGCCATCTGGAGGACGTAGGCGAAGGAAAAGCCTTCGGCGTTGGAGTCGCCCAGCACCAGCACGAACAGTGCTGCCATGGGGATCCATTCAGAAGCAGTACCCAGGCGGGGGAGGCCGCCGATGAGCACGCCGAGTCCTACCACCACGGCAACGGCCAGGGCGGTGGGGGCAGCAACCGTGGTGATGGCGAAGGCCATGCCGATGCCCAACACCAACCCCGCCAGGCTCTGGAGCCCATGCTTGGCCGAGTCGGCCACGGTGGGGTGCATGCTCACCAGGGCGCCAAGCGGCGCATAGTACGGATAGGCGGCGGCAGGACCGGGCATAAAGGGTGCGAGGTACCACGCGAGGCCTGCAGCAATGGCCGTTTTGGCGGCAAACAGGAGTCGGTGGCGGGTGACGGTTTTTCGAAGCGCGGGAATCAGCCGTCGCCTCGTGGGCAATTGGCTCATCAACCCCACATTCGCAGGTCTGGTCCCGGCTGTCGAGCGGAAAGTGCCGAACGTGAGCAGGGACATCAATTAGTTCGATTGGGTGATTAGATCCCCGGCAAGCGGGTACACACCCATTGATAGTAACGATACTTACTATCCCGGCTGCTGTCCGCAGCCTGCCAACTGTGGAAAGAGAGCGACAATGACTGAGAGCCAATCGCCGCAGGACGGAAGCTTCGCGGCGCCAACCACCGGTGCCCATGCAGGCACCGAACCATTTTCCGGAAGCTACCTCGACTCGCCGGACGTTGAAACAGAAACTGCGGGAACCACGGGAATCAGCGGAACCCCGGCGGGGTCGGGCTACTCCGGCACTTCGGGTACTTCAGGCACCACTGGCACAACCGGTACTTCAGGCAATTCCGGAAAGGTGGACACCGCCAAGGAGGAAGCCGCGGGAGTTGCCGGTGCCGTGCAGGATGCCGCCGGTGGAGTAATGGATACCGCCAAATCCGAGGCCGGCCATGTAGCCCACGAAGTCAAGGTAAATGCACGCCAACTGCTCACGCAGACCAAGGGTGAACTGACTGACCAGGCCCAGGTCCAGCAGCAGCGTGTTGCCGAGGGCCTGCGCTCCATCTCCGATGAACTGTCCACCATGGCCAATTCAAGCCAGAACGGCGGCGTTGCCACGGACCTGGTCCAGCAGGCAGCCCAGCGTTCTTCCTCGATCGCCCAGTGGTTGGAAGGCCGGGATCCCGGTTCCCTGCTGGATGAAGTCAAGGGGTTCGCGCGCCGCAAGCCAGGAGCTTTCCTGCTTCTTGCCGCCGGTGCCGGTGTCCTTGCAGGCCGCCTCGGCCGGGGCATGGCAGACAACTCACCGGAGGGCAACACTTCCAGTGGGACCACCACTGAAACTCCACGCGCCGTCTACTACCCAACCCAGGGTGGAGCTGTAACTCCTCCGGCCGTGGACCTTCCCGGTCCTACCACCACCACTGCCGGCTACGGCTCGGCAACCACCACGGGGGTAGCAACCGGCGGCGCAGCCACTGGCTACGACGCAGGAACCACTGGTGGCTATGACGGATCGACGCTTCCCTACCCGGAAACCGACGCCGGCGGGGTCAAGGCACAGGGTGACCCCCTGGCCGGACCGATCGACCCGGAGAGCCCCCTTGATCCGGATGACCCACAGTACGGAGGTCCCCGATGAGTAGTCCTGCCGACCTGCCTTCCACAACAGCGCACGAGAAAGCGGAAAACCTTCCTCTCGGCGAGCTGTTGAGCGACCTGACGCGCGATGTTTCCACGTTGATGCGCCAGGAAGTGGAGCTGGCCAAGGTGGAACTCAAAGAGTCCGCCACCAAGGCCGGCAAGGGTGCCGGAATGCTGGCCGGAGCCGCTTGGGCCGGCCACATCACCGTACTGTTCCTCTCCATCGCCCTCTGGTGGGCTTTGGGGCAACTGGTTGGCCTGGGCTGGTCCGCGGTGATTGTCGCGGTGATCTGGGGAATCATCGCGGCGATCCTCGCCACGATGGGCCGCAAGGAGCTGAACGCCATCAAGGGCATGCCGCGGACAGCCGAGACCGTCAAGGAAATACCCCCCGCTCTGAAACCGAACACTGAGGAGACACGATGACGCAGAACCCCGACGCCCTGCGCGCCGATATCGAAGAAACCCGCAGGCGGCTCAGCACCAACGTTGACGCTGTAGCGGACAAAGTTACGCCGTCCCACATCGTCAACCGCAGGGTGGACAAGATCAAGACGGCCGTCTTCGGAGCCCGTGACGACGTCCAGTACCGTGCCAGTGAAACGGCGCACCATGCAGGAGACGCTGTTTCCGGAGTGGTTTCGGACATCAGCGACGCACCGCAGGCCATCACTCGCAAGGCCCAAGGCAGCCCGATTGCGGCCGGACTCATCGCCTTCGGTGCGGGCTTGCTGGTCTCAGCCCTGATTCCACCGTCGGACAAGGAGCGCGAGGCTGCCCAGGCGTTGAAGGAAGCAGCCCAACCCTTGACCGAGGAACTGAGCCACGCCGCCCAGGAAGTTGCCGAGCACCTGCGCGAACCAGCCCAGGACGCCCTGCAGAACGTGAAGGACACCGCCACGGAAGCCGCGGCCAACGTCAAGGACGAAGGCCAGGCAGCCGCAGCCGATGTCCAGGACCGTGCGCAGACGGCCAAGGACAACGTCAGTAACCAGTAAGGTTTCCGCCTCACCCAACTGAGTCGCAGCAGATGCCCTTTTGAACCCTCAGAAAGGCATTAACTGCGACTCAGTTGCGTGACGGCTGCGTTCAGGCGGGGGTGGGCGGGTACTCGCCCCTGATGACGAAGTAGGAGCCGCGGATAGTTCCGGCGAGCTTGGATTTTTGCCGGGCGAACTTGAACTTCGCTTCCAACTCGGCGGGGACCTCCATCCCGTCGGCCAGCTTGAAGCCCACCGCCCTCTTCCCGTCTTCCAGGCTGTACATCACATTGATGGACAGCCCTGATTCATAAAACACGTACGCCATGTGGAGGTCTTCCACCTGGAAGGCGGTGGCTTCCAGGGGGCGGGACTCAATAACAATGTCGCGTTCTTCCCGAAGGATCCGGCTCACCCGATCCACTATTGCCGGAACCTCATCCGCCGGGCTCACGGTAAAAACGTGTTGGTACTTGTTGTGGAAGTAGCGGGCTTCGTTGGCGCGCAGTCCCGCGGCAGCCTCGGCCACCGGCGACGACTCCAGGCCGGTTGTGGAGACATTCTTGAAGTCAACGGTGTAGGGCATGGGTCTCCTGGTCAGGCTGGATGGGTGTGGTACGTGACAGTCAGCGTACGTCGAGGATCAGTTGCAGGAGCCGGGCGGCGGCCGGACGGGCAGCGTGTTCCTCGGACCACTGTGCACGGGCCAGGGCTTTGCTGACCGCCTGCGTGGTGATGCCCAGTTCCTGGGCCACTGCTTTTTGCTGGCCGCGGACGCCCGGTGTAAGCAGGTCAAGGACCCGCCATTCCGCGGCACTGCGATGTTGGACGATGTGCCCCAGGAGCCGCAGCACGGCCTCGGCCTCCGAGGCCAACGCACCCAGGGGGCCGTCCACCGCAACCGGAATCCGCTCTTTGCCGTTGCGCAGCCGGTCCACGGCCCGGCGGGCATACACCAGGCCATGCCCGGACGCGTCCTTCACGAGGTTTGGCAGTGGCTCGTTGATGGGTCCCACTCCGATACCCACGTACCACTGGCTGGAGCGAAGGGCGATCAGTGCAGTCTCCACGGCTTGGTGGCCCGATTCGACGATGCCCTGCACCTCATCTTCAACCGAGCGGTCAAAGTCGAGCCGCGCAGGGATGTGCCGCAGGTCCTTGAGCAGCTGCGGCACAAGGTCGCCGTCACGGCGGCTGTCGCGTTGGTTGATGGTGAGAGTGAACATAGTGGATCACATGCTACCGGCTGGTAGACGGTCTGCAAGGGCCAAATTTCTCTGCCGTGAGCCGGTGGGGAACTTCTTCCCTTGCCCTATCCAAATCAGGCAACCGCTCTACCAACTTTCACTTATAAGTGAAAGGAGGTATCGTGAAGGAAGACAAACAAAGGTGAAGGAGAAACCGATGACAGCGCTCATGCTTACTCGGACTGACGTTCTCGTGACGGATGAAGAACTCACGACCGTTCGCCGCGAGGTCGAATCAACTCCTGCAGGGCTGGTAGGTTTCGCAGCCGTCATGTCTGACGGCACTACTCGCCAGCTTCCCCCTGAGCTGTCCTCGATTATTGACCAGGCCTTCCACGCTCTCGCTATGAACGGGAGCGTCACCGTGGGGACTCTTCCTGATGAGCTCACAAGCAACGCCGCCGCTGAAGTCTTAGGCGTCTCCCGCCCAACGCTGCTGAAGCTCGCGAAGGACGGTGAAGTTGAATCATTCAAAGTTCGTACTCACACGCGATTCAAGCGGGATGCTGTCCTGGCATTCAAGGCAAAGAGGGAAGAAGCCCGTCGGGCCGCGTTTGCGGAGCTGCGGGAACTTGAGGACCAAATAGACGGTCTGGCCTAAGTCCACACGATAGGCATTTCCGTTGGGTCATAGCGCAAACTAGTGCTATGACCCAACGTGTTTTTGTCGATGCAAACGTGTTTTTTAGTAGGACCCTCCGCGACTGGCTGTTTCTATTACGGATCGAATCCAAGGGCGGAATGTTCCAGTTGCACACGACTTGGGATGTCATCACAGAAACCAGCGCACGGCTTCGCGATGAGTATCCCAACGCGTCTGGCGATTTGCTCGCAAGCTTGATAAAAAAAATCCAAGAGTGCGTAGATGAGATACTGACGGCGTTTCCTGGTGGTCCCGTCGAAGGGATCGCTGACGAGGGGGACTGGCACGTCCACCATGCGGCTGAAGCATGCAGAGCCCATGTGCTCCTCACCGATGACACTGGGTTCGAATCGGATGACTCCAATTATGAGGTCTACACCTGTGATAATTTCTTCCTTGAAGTGGAATGCTCAGCGCCGGATGTGGTCAAACGTGTTGTTGAAATGCAGGCAGTCTACTGGTCGAGGAGAAACGGCAAGCAGCTTCCGGACGCCCTGCGCGACGCTGGGTGCTCGGAATTCGCGGATGTTGTTTTGGGCATCCTCAAAGAACTTGCTGCACGGTAGTTGTTGTAGCGAAGCCACTGCTCAGCGGACGCCGCCAATCCCAGGAACTCAGCCGCGACAACATACCGAGATCTTGAATCGGCTGCCAGATCTCATAGTGAATCCTGCGTCAGACGAGGGCGCGGAGTGGGCGTTGCTGAGTGCTCGGCCTCTATACCTCGGGGCGACAATGAAAGCTCGACTATGGCTGTTGTCGGGCGCCCGGTGTAGCGCAGCCGACTGCGACGAGGTTCGATGGATGAGAGGGATATCGGCATGAATTTTGCGCAGACGCAGGAAGAGCTACAGACGCACTTAGCTGAACAGATTGATTTCCTCAGATCAGCATGCGCAGAGTTCGACCAAGGGAAGCCGGCCTATGCCAAATTTGCGGCCACCACGTTGAGGGTACTCCTCTATGACGGAGGTAGGGGTCGGTCGCTGCTAAGGCAGCTCGGGCTTAAGGACCGGATAGCCTTTCTCGACACTGCGGCACAAATGCCCGAAGAGAATCTTGCGACCAGCACGAACTTGACTGTGCAGCGGATGACAGTGATTGACGATGAGGGGCATGTTGCTCCCTCGCACATACCTGTACTTGATGACTATGGCTTTCGCACGGGGTTTAACAGAAAGACCGCGTTCGGCAACACACGAGAGCCCGCTGCGGGCCGGCGCTTGCAATTTGAGGAATGGTGGTCCATGCCGGTCATCCGGGATGATAGACGCCATGATTTTTCCAGAGCTGACCTAGTGTTGGCGCTTTGCCACAAGGACGGCGGGGCTCACATCAACGCTACGGTCGACGAAGCATATCACCGTCTTTCCCGATCGAACTCGCTGGGATTCGTCGTCGTGGGGGCGGGGGAGGAGACTCCATTTGGCAGCCCGGTTCCTGCGTCTGTCCGCCAGATAGCACATGAGTTCCTCAGATCGATCCCTAGAGGTTGGGCCGGCTGATCGCGATCGAACGCATGTGAAGAGATCTCAACGGGCGTCTATGCGTCGCCGTTTGGTTGTTCTTTTGGTGCGGTGTTGCGAGTGACTGTGACCTGAGTGGTGACGGTGCGGGTGTACGTGTCGCTGATTCGGCCCTCCTTGTGGGCGAAGACAGGGTATCCCCGGCCGTCGTCGTCAGGGGTAGCATGGGGTTCCCAGGTGCAACGGAGGCCTTTGGTGGCATCGGCTTTTGCCCCAATCTCCGGAAATAACGCGTTCATTTGAACGGCCAGTGCTGAAACGACGAGGTCTTCGTCTGGGGCCATGATTGCCCACCCTTGTGGGTGTTTCGTGGTTCCTTCCGGGAGGCCTCCCTTGCTGTTTGCGGATCCGACCAACAGGATCTTGGTGAGACCGTTGAGGCTACCCGTGTGCCATGTGTACGGGGGATATGACTCCTTGTGGTCTAGGAAGGCGCGAAAAGCGCGGGCTTTCTCCAACAGCGGGTAGGCCTCGTCCATGAAGATGCCCTTTGGCTTCCACCAAGTCCAAAACTTGGCGATGGAGTGCGTGGGGGCCTCGCCAAAGACCGAAGCGTGACGTCGGACCACGGATAACATCGCGGAGGCGGCAGAGTAGTACGCGTGGAAGAAGCCCTGCGTTGTCTCGAATAGCGCTTCCATTTGACGGGGGGTGGGGTGTACGTCGGGGTAGTAGACGCTGACTTGGCTGAATGCTCCGCGTGCCAACTGCAACTGGTCCCTCTTCTGAAGCAGGCTTTTCAGCGACTCTTCGAGGTCGGTCACGGTTTGTTTTTGGCCGTCCGTTGAGTCCCAATGAGTGAACGTGTGGGTCCAATAGTCAATGTAGCCAGGCCCGACACGAAAACGTAGCGATCCTACGGCGGCATCCTTCTTGCTAGCTGCCATTACCGCCCCCTTATATTGAGTTCTGCTTAGGGGAGAGCATAGTACGGACATACGTTCTGGTTGGCTGGATTCACACTAGATTGTGGGAACACGAAGGGGCCCGGACTCACGTCTTGAGTGCCCCCTCCCTTGGGATGGTGATTGCGGGCACTTCCTAGGCGCCGCAACGGTTGCGAATAGAAGCATAGGGGCGAGTGTGCGACTTAGGTTGCCGTATCCCGACGGGTTCAGCGCTCATCTTGCTTGGGTTTTTGCTCTTTTCGTGTATTGGGCGCCCGTGACTTCGTAGGTGCTAGGTCTTCCTGTCACTCGGGCCTTCTCTTCGCTGAACAGCACGAGGTTTTGTCCGCCGGCGTGCACTGAGCTCGCGTACTGGATCCCTTCAATACCGATCGACTTTACGAACTCGCAAATGTACTGGCTTGCGGCGTATTCCACACCGTTGTCGGAGCGTCGTACTGGTCGGGAAAGTTCGTGGCCAAGTCGCTTGAGCAGTTTGTAGCTGTACAACTGGCTGAACTGCTCGTCTTCAATACCAAATGGGTTCAGGGGTTGGATGGCGGAGAGATCGAGGAAAGTTATCCTGTCGGTGGTTTCAAATGTTGCCACGGTAAGGGTGCTGTACATGGACGGTCTGATCTCTGCGATGCAGGTGTCTTCATGGAATGTCAGGTAAAGGTGAGGGATGCCGGGCGGGTTGGCTCGTCCGCCGGTGGCCCAATTTTTCGGGGGCATGCCCATTTTGGCTTTGGAAATGGAGTTTCCGTCCGGGCTCATTCGTCCGCGGTAGAAGCGCGTCCCCGGTTGGATGATTCTTAGGCTGCGGCGGATGACGTATTCAAGTACTTGGGGATCTATGGCACCGCTGGGGAAGAAGCGGTTCTGGGATATCAGCTGATTGGCGAAATCGTCCCAAGCCCGGGAGTAGTTCTGGAGGTTTGCTCCGTTGACTGGCTCGACGGCGGTGACGTCCAGGAGCGGATGCCCGGTAGGAAAGACGGCCTCCAGGAAAGCACGATTCTCCTCGGGTGTACGGTTTGCCGCGAACAGACTCCAGTCGTCTTGGATCCTGATGTGCAGGGGTGAGCCGCCCTGGTCGCCTGCCTGCCGGTAGAGGTCCGTCACCTGCTGAAAGGGGTCTGCCCAGGTAGTTGCGGGCCAGACGTCTGAGGTGCCGTTGGAGCAGAACGCGCAGACGCCGACTTGAGGGGCTTCCGTTTCGTAGCCGATGGGGCTGGCGTCCCCAAAACAGGTCGCACAGGTACTGACGTCAGCCACGGGCCAGCGCCCCCATGGCCACGTAGATGTGGTTTTGGATGGAGAGCTTCTTGATTACTCCCAGCCCGGGGAAGGTTTGACGGTCCAGATGTGAGCGGAATGTGTCCAGGGCAGGGTTGCCGAGGCCTGCCGAATCGGCGAAGTTCACCAGTTTAGACAACGCTTCGAGATATTTTCCTGCGGTGTCGGCCGAAGATCCGTTGGGTGTGGAGCAGAAGTGTCGGATGAAAATTGCCTCATCGCGGGGCCGTTGATAGGTCAGGTGGATGGCAACGACGCGGGGAAGGGATCCACCCTCTTTGAAGAGCTCGCCGATCGTTTGGTAGTCGCCAAACCCTATGTAGTTGTCTTCTCTGAAGAAGATGTTGTCTTCGGTGAAGATCGATTCTTCAATGTCGTAATAGTCCTGGTTGCGTTCCTGCTTGGCGAAATTGTCCCTGAGCAGGACCGCTGACGGGCTGGCAAAGGTTCGGCGGTACCGTCGCACTGAGTTTTTGTCTTCGGCCAGGTGCACCTTGACGTCGCATACCCCGGCGAGCCGCCGCATGGTGGGCTCGCTGATTACTGCAGTTCCATAGAACAGGTCCGCCGAGTAGCGGCGGCTCGCCCGCTCGAGGATGTCCAGCAGTCCCTCGATTTCAGGTTCGCTCGAGAGATGGATGCCTATGCGCATCCGTTTGTTCGCTGCGAAAATCGGTTCCAATTGCGTGAGTATTGTTGCGCTCTTGGAGATCCCCTTCATGTCACCGACCTCGGGGTTGATGATGACAGTGCAGGGCACACTCTGATCGGCAAGGGCCGCGAGGTTTCGCAGAAGTGTGGGCCCGGCGGCAATGTCCCGAACCGGTTCGACAACCGGATGGACGAAACCAGACTCCCTAATTGCCGGGGCTAGCTCCTTTATCGCCAGCAGCTCGAATTGCTTTCCGCGCAGGTACGGAAAATACATCGTTGGGTCCCCCTTCGTTGAGCCAATCAACGATTTTGCGGTACTGGCTCTGCGTTGGATTCACTCTTAGGAGTGAACTCATGATCGGCTCAATCTTTGGGTTCTCCAGCGCCCCGGCCTCGCGGGGACGGCGGGCCTTCAGTCGTTGAGCCATCAGCTCAGAGTACCGGGCTGGGGGTATTGTTTCGGCCAAATTGAGATAGTGCCGGTATCGAAGGGTGTTGGGCTGGTCCGGCTGTGGTCCGAGGACGTCGTGGACAATTTCCATGTACTCCGGTTGCCGCAATACAGACATCATGGTCTCCACGCTTAACTGGTCTGCATGGATACGGGGAGATCGTACGGACCTCAGGGTCCCCTTCCGGGTGTAGACCATGAGCCCTGCGGGGCTGTCGGCAAGGTGGCTCAGGTACTGGGCTTCCTTCAATTCGTCGCAGACCACCGTGACCCGGGTGAATGCGCGGTAGTAGTCATCGAGCTGCTTTTCGAGCTTGCCTGGGGAATCGAACTCGGTCTTGATTTCGAACGCTTCGCATACGCCGTTGAGCAGGACCATGTCCACGATGGAATTGTTGACGCGGATCTCCTGAAGAAGGGTGGTCGTTCGTGGGCTGTGGCGGCCCATCAGTAGTTTTCGCGCGATAGCATTCTTATAGACCGTTTCATTGCGGTAATTCTTCTGCAACGTCATGTGCAATCGGGTCAGCGCATCAGCAATGGTCTCCCGGGAGCGCATTAGCCCGAGAGCTTGTAGTTCGGCGGCGTCACTAGATCCCAGTCGCCCTCCGTGCCTGGCGACGTTGCGAAGGTGCGCGCTTCCCAGGAACCTGGAAGCCCTCGCAAGGTCGCGTATAGCTAAAGTCATGACAGTCTCAGAGTAGCAACAAGCCCTCAGGCTACTTCGCCGACTGGCCCAAAGTTACCGACCATTGCCCTCGTCGCTTTTTTCCTCGGAGGCAGAGGCAGAGGCAGAATGCGAGACTGCGCCGTGGCGCTGGCGTTCGTTGCTTCCTTCGGCTTATAGAGGTCGCGCCTGACGCGGATAGCACCTATGCCTGCGCATACTTTTCCTAGATTCTTCATCGAGGAAGGTTTGTGCATGCGCGCCGTTCTGACTCTGCCAATGCCCGGGGTCGACCTGACCGTCGAAGACGTCAGGAAGGCACTCGGCCCCACGACTTGGCTTCCCCGGCACGATGATGTCTCGCCGGCGTGGGAGAAGGAGAAGATACAGGGTTTGCTAGACAAGCTCCCCGAAGACACGCAGCGCCAGCTTCAGGGGGCGGGTTCAAGTCGGGTTCTCAGTTGACGGGTTGGTTAGCTTGGAACGTGAACAGTCCATCGTCCTTCGCTTGTTCCAGGACGGAGGCAGTGTCGAGTCCATCAAGGCCGCCGTTATCAGCGTGGCTCAGCGTTTACCGGATGCTTTCAAGGGACACACTGCAACAAACGAAAGCCCAATCCTTGAACCGTCCATAGAAATCCGGAACAACAACGACGGTGCCACGGTAGCCAAGGGCCAAATCGTCACGCCTCACACTTACAGATTCTGGCGCTTCCTACCAGAAATCAGGCCCCGCGAAAACCGACTCCTACGTTGGCTAATCGCGGGCGCCTTAGCTTTTTTCGTCATCGCCTTCTCAATCGCCCTCTTTAACGGGCAAGGCCTGATGTGGGGCGAGATTCGCGGCTATTCTGAGCGCATCTGCTCAGCACTCCTTGTCGCGATACTGACCACCTTCATCAACCTTTCCTTCGAATACAAGGACTGGCGATCCGAGAAAACAGAAGTCGACTGGCTATTCGGGTAAGCCTCAAGCCCCTGTGGCGTTCAAGCTCCTAAGCCCGTGGGCCCTCATCGATCGGCCCTGTCCTCGGCAAGGGCCAACCTATCAGTTGGACGTGAGCTCTTCTTCGAAGCCAACTTTCGCCCCTCGGCACGCAACTCGCCGTCAGGGGAGACATAGCGGTACAGCGTCTGTCGAGTAATTCCGAGTTCCCTGCACAAGTCAGCGACGCAAGTTTCAGCTTTGCTCATGGATGCCGCGGCCCTCCGGACTTTCTCTGGTGTCATCTTATGAGGACGACCACCAGCGCGACCTCTTGCCCGAGCGGACCTCAGGCCAACCACTGTTCGCTCCTTCGTCGACGCGCGGTCGAACTCGGCTAGTGCAGCGAAGATGCTGCTGATCAGTTCTTGGGCAGAGGTCGCCGTTTCTACCGTCGACCCAGGTCCGCTAAGTATCTTGAGGCTTACACCGTTCTTGACGAGGTTGTGGATCGTGCCAATTAGGTGGCTGAGGTCGACGCCTATCCTGTCGAGCTTCCAGACAACGAGGGTGTCGCCAGCACGCAGTGCCCCCATGCACGCTTCCAAGCCAGCCCTGTCGTCGCCCTTGGCAGAGGCCTGATCTTCGTAGATCGACTCCCGTCCAACGCCGGCAGCGAGGAGGGCATCCCGCTGCACGCCCCTGTCCTCTGCGAGGGACCCATGAGCGGCATACCTTGCATACCCGATAATCAATCCCTAACCCCCAAAACGCATCTGCACTACAGCACCTAACGGAATCACATCCAAGGCTTTTCACCAATTAATGTCACATTTGCTGTCACTTATTCAAAGTTAAATAAATAGGTTAATACGTTCCTCATCCATAAAATCCTTATCGCGGCCATACGGCATTTACTTCATATTGTCCAGTCACACCTTTGCAAAAATCGAAGTATAAAAGCTGGTAGCCTCTGATTCGGGTCGTGGGGGCACCCTTTCGACCTGCTTAAATCACTGGATTAGAAAGCAGATCATGAATATTGCAAAGCAGAAGTTTCTCGGAGCCACTATCGCCGCAGCCGTGTTGCTCGGCGCCGGAGGACAGGCCGCTGTAACCGCGGCACCGTCTCCGCAGTCGAACATCCAGACCACCATTTCAGCGGCCTCGGCTCCATCGATCAGTGCCGTTGCTTCGTCCAGCACCAACGCGGCTTCCACCGCCGGCGCAGGCGCCGTGCTGAACGCATCTTCAACGGCCCAGGCTACCGCTGCCAACAGCCAGCAGCTTGGTGCGCTTGCACGCGCAGCCGCTCAGGCCATCGTCAACGCAGTAAAGACATGGGGACCGGCGGCTTGGAATGCCATGGTCAACGCGGTCAAGAGCGGTTACAACGGCTTCCAGAACTGGTTCAACAGCCTCCCGGGCTGGGTCAAGGCCCTGGGCAGCGGCATCTCCGTCAACGCCATCTACGACGCCATCAAGGGCGTGCTGGGCCTCGGCTAAGAGCATGCCGGGCTGGTGATCAGCCCTCCCGTATTTACTTGCCTGGGTCCTCGAACCTCCGTTCGGGGGCCCAGGCGCTTAACGCGTCAAGGAGTCATGAAGGAACAATGCAGGCTATAGATGGGTTCAGGCCCCACCCCTGGGGATACTTCGTGCTTAGTGATGGAACCCGGCGGCGGGCAGTTCTTTCTATTGTTGTGTCATTTTCTACATGTCTGAGTGTTCTCCTTGTGAATGCACTGACCGCATCAACGACATCAATGATCATGGTTCAAGGAGTCGCCTTCTCGGCAGCCTTGATTCCGCTCCTGGGGTGTCTGAGGGGACAACTGCACATCACCCGTGGCAAAGGCATTTCCGGGAAAGCGGATTGGGCCCTCTACTTCGTGTTATGCGCTGCGGCACTTGTCGCAACGATGTGGATTGCTGGGGCGACCGGACTGACATCGTCATCACTTCAGCTGACGTTACCCAACACCGGTGATTTGGTAGCACTGATCCCGGCTGCAGCCTTTGAGGAAGCGTTGTTCCGGATAGTTCTGCCGCTGGCCTTCGGCGCCGTCGTCCTGAAGCAGTTGTTGCCGACCAAAACATCCATCATCGCAGCGACTCTTGCTTTCTCCTTATGGCACCTTCCCACGAACGCAGGAGCGGCCATAGACCACGCCCTATTCGGCGGACTGATGTTCATCCTCTTCAGGATGTCCGGTTCCCTGGTGGTCCCGGTGCTATTCCATCTGATGAACAACGTCGCTTCCTTGGCATTTACCTACACCCCGAACACCATGTTTGGATCCCCGGCCGGTGAATTGGTCCTGATCCTGGCGAAATACGCGCTCTGGTGTACGGCGCTGCTCTGGGCGTTTCCGCTCAAGAGCTGGCGTATCGGCCAGGCCCCTGCGCCCACAAGCCACGCCACATCCCGGCATATTCGCATCCCTGGTATCGACTTCCTCAGAGGCATCGCACTGCTCTTGATAGTGACGGAAAACGCGCTTCTGTTCGTTAAGCCGACGATGGGCGACTCCGCAGACGGGATCGCGCGGGGCGCCTACGCGGTGCTTTTCGAATACCGCGGCATCAACCTTTTTTCGATCCTGCTGGGCTACTCGCTTTACTCACTCCTGCGTGACCGGAAACAAGACATCGCCCTGCGCAACATTGCATTCATTGCCATTGGTACCGTTCACGGGTTGTTCGTTCTTTCAGCTGACATCATGGCCTTGTACGGGTTGGTTCTCGCGTTTGTTGTGTGGAACCTAAAGCGAAAGCGGGGACTTGGACGTCGGTGGACCATATCGGTTCTGGTTGCCTGGTTGGTCGGTGCTCTGCTGACAGGTGTCCTCAACGGTTTCTCCGACGGGCCGGCTGCATCTCTGACTGCTTCATCTTGGGACAGTGGATTTGAAGACCGGGCCGTTGAGTGGCTGAGCCTTGTTATCGGCGCGCCAATCGCCGCGCTGCAGCTGCTCCTGCCAATAGCGCTCGGGTACCTCACCGCCCGATACCTGAAAGGGCACGGCGCACGGAAGCCCTGGCTGGGCTCGCGGACGCTGGGCCTTGGGCTGTTTGGCGCTTCCTTGGTCTTATGTCTTCCACGAGGGCTCGAGCTCGGCTCGCCAACGGCCGAATTGCCGGTCACCTGGTGGGCGGAGTCCGTGTCGGCGGTCGGAGGCCTGGCAGGAGCTTTGGGACTGTGGCTGCTCTGCATCCGTGGGACAGGAAAAGCGGAATCCCCTGGTCTGGGGCCAGCCGTGGTTGTCCAGCAAGCTGTAACGAGCGCGGGCAGGAACACGCTCTCGGGCTACTTGCTTTCCTCCATCGCAATGACAGCACTGTTTACCCCCTACGGCCTGGGTCTGGCGGAGCATGGGGTCATCGCTGTGCTCCTGTGCGCGGGCGGGTTTTGGTTCTTGTTCTGCCTTGCCGTCGCCTTCTTCCAACGGCGCCCGCTGTTGCCGCTGGAAGAAGGCGTGCGTAGCTACAGCACTTCGTCGGCAGCGGCCCGCTACCCTATGTCGGCCCGTTGATACCTTCTAAAACCAAGAGCGGAGAGCGGAACTATCCACAGCACCAACGCAGTAGAGCCGGCCAAGGATAGAGCCCCGCTCCCTGTGAAGTTCTGCACGGATGCGGAGAACTGGATCCAGGAGGCGAGTTCGCCAGGGAGCAGTCCTAAAAGACCGTCCATTATCGACGTCACAACGATGAAGGCCAGAATCGCAGCCCAGGGGGACAGTAACACTGATGCCAGGCCCATGCCCAGGGCTGTGTACAGGAAGACCGGAACCACCCCGAGCACGTACGCCCAGGGCTGGTCAGAAGCGCTTGACAGGCCCCCTGTGATAGCGGCCAAGCCGAAGGACAACATCAAGCAAACCAGTGTAGCGGCCAGAGCCAGTGTGAGACTGAGGACTGCCTTGGCTACCCAAACCTGTTTTCTATTCTGAAAATGAAGCAAGGTGTAATGGGTGACCCCTGACTTCCAATCCCCGGCAAAGATCAGGATAACCATGATGGGGATGTAGACCCCGGCGACCGAAACAGCGGCTTCGAGAATGGCAGCCGAAAGATTGCCTTGGTCCAAGCCTGGAACGAATGCTGTAATCAGAGCTGCCAGAAGTAGCACCAAGCCTCCAACCACAGCGAAGATCTGGCGGGATCGGAGGGCGAGCATGTTGCCTGCTTCGAATCGAAAAGTGTTAAGCATGCGTTTGAGCTCCCGTCGCCCTAAGGGCATTTTCAAAGATGCCTTCCAGCTGACCCTGGGCGTTCAGATCAATTGACACCAGATCAATCCGTTCCCTGTTGCACAGTAAAAGCAACGCTTCAGCTTTGAGCTCGACAGCGAAGGAACGGTCTTCCCCCTCGGCATATCTGACATCGCTGGCGTTCAGGGCTTGCCTGAAACGAGCAGCGTCCGTCGGAACGCAGCGCACCCGGGCGTTCGGTCGCTGGACCGACTCCTGGGCCCGGACCTCGCCATTGTCGAGAACGACAACCTGGTCGGTGTAAGCCTCTGCTTCACGTAGAAGATGGGTCGAAATCAACACAGCCTTTCCCTGCCCGGTACGGTGCATGATCAAACCGCGCAACCAAGCAGTTCCCTCAGGATCCAGCCCGTTGAAGGGCTCATCCAGAACCAGCAGACTCGGGTCGGTCATGAGGCTGGCACCAATGGCAAGTCTCATTCTCATGCCCAATGACAGGTGTCTGATTTTCTTCCGTGATGCCGCTTGGAGCCCTGTGACGGAAAGAGTCTCTGGGATCATGTTGGGCGGAAGATCAGCGGCGTCGGCGTTCATCTTGAGGAACCTTTGCACGCTGCACGACCCGGGCAGATGGTTTGGCCCAAGCATGAAAGACGCAACACTACTCGGCCGGGTGTAAGAAGTGAGCGGGCGGCCGTCGTAGAGTGCCTGGCCCCGTTCCGGCACGGCGAGGCCGGCCATCATCCGCATCACCGTTGATTTGCCGGCCCCATTCGGACCCAAGAGGGTCGTGACCGAGGACTCCGGGCAGCCGAAAGACACGTCCGAGACGACTGGCTTACCCCCATAGGACTTTGAAAGAAACTCAACCTCAGCCTTCATATGGACGGCTGCCTTCACCGCTGCGGACGGCCGGAGTCTTGTAACTAAGTCCCCAGCCGACAAAGGTGACCACGACAAGGGCGCCCACGGTTCCCCACAGCCCCACGGATGTACCCAGATCGACCGCCGGCCACAGGAGCCGGGCGATGAAGTACAGGGCAGCAAACGCAAAGACGAGCCCATATGCCACATTCAGATTACGGCGAAACGGGCTCGTCTTGGGCTTCTTCTCGAACCCAGCCGTGTACTCAAAGGCAGTCCCGAAATCCTTCTCCGGCGACTGGCCGGAGGCAGCAACATGAGCTCGCACCTCGTCAAGAATGGAACGGATTTCCGCTTCCGTGTAGTTCTTCGCCCTGAGGTTGGAGGCTACCTGACTGTAAAAGTTGATCATTTGGCGTTCAGTCCTTTCACGATGACATCGAATTGTTCCCAGCGATCGGTTAGAAGACGATGAATGTCCCGTCCCTCATCGGTCAAACTAAAAATCTTTCTCGCAGGCCCGGCCGCAGGGTGTTCCCAATGTGCAGCGACCAAGCCCTGGTCAGAGAGCCGCTGCAGCAACGGATACAGCGTCCCTCCCTGAAAAGTCCCGATATTTGAAGCCTGGAGAGACTGCAGAACCGCGTAACCGTGGGCCGGTCCCCGAGCAATCGCAGACAGCACTGCAAATGGCAGCACCCCCCGCGTCCACTCATCAGGCCAAGGATCTAGTCTCATATCTAGATAGTATGCCTACATAGATTGAGAAGCAAAGCCGTTGTTTACGTTCTGGTCGTAGGTATCGCCGTTGCCCTTGACATGACCAGCCAGGGCTGCAGGTTCGGGGCGGCCGCAGCCGGAAAAATAGGGATTTAGCCCCAAAAACATGGACGAGGTTCCAAGTGTCTCGCACGGTCCGGCCAAAGCGGTCCAGGGTGTGGACCACGATCACGTCCCCGGCTCGGGCGTGGCGCACTGCTTCCTGAAGTCCTGGACGATTCGTGGTCGTCCCGGACTTCTCGTCCACGTAAATGGGCTGGGCCTCGATGCCGGCACCCCCCAAGGCGTCCAACTGGCGGGCAAGGTGTTGCTCCTTGTTGAGACCCTCGCGTACCCGATATTCATTTCTGAACCGTACCGAAAGTTGTCTCTGCAACAGGGATTGATTGCATGACTTTTGGGACTACACACGGGACGGTTTCGTTCCACGGGATCGGGCGGATTCGGAGGTGGGGGGAGTGTCCCATCGGAGGCGTCCCACTTCTAAGGAAGTGGGACACTCCACCCGGCAAGTGGGTGCCAGGACGGCGGCTCTGGTCACAGGCAGTAGCGTTACGTATTAGGCCACGTCTAGAGCAGCCCGAACGTCATTGGGAGCATGATGAGCAACGAAATTAAATCCGATCACGAAAAGGCGGACGCCGCGGGGGTCTTTTGGATCGCGG
Organism: Arthrobacter sp. StoSoilB20; assembly: GCF_019977295.1. Lineage (NCBI taxonomy): Bacteria > Bacillati > Actinomycetota > Actinomycetes > Micrococcales > Micrococcaceae > Arthrobacter > Arthrobacter sp. StoSoilB20. The sequence goes on from NZ_AP024651.1 coordinate 156,839, forward strand.
GCGGCAAGGAAGTGTCCGGGGCCGTCGAATATACAGACGACAACGGCTACAATCTCCGACTTTCCAGTTTCTGCTTCATGCCTGTGCAGGTTACCGTCCTTGACGACAGGGCCCTTCAGTTCAGCAATGATCCCGCCCACATTGCTGCGGACTTTTCACCCCGAGTGATCCTTGGTCGACTCGATGATGGCTCTCTAGTGACGTTCATGGATGCACACATGCAACCCGGGCCAGAATTTTCGATCCACACCCGCCAGCGTTTCACGGGAAAACAACGGCTGCACGGCGCTCATGTCTCAGGCGAGGATCAAGGGGTTACAGCCATCCGTTGGACGTGGCCAATCCCAGAGTCGGCTATCAGCTGGGCTACAGAACCAGAAGTCGCTGGGCCGGTGCCGGGGCGAATCGGTCCTTGGACGCACGGTGGCAACGCCGGACTTACTTTCTCATCCCACGAGATCTCCTCGCTGGGCACCCTAACCCAGGACATACAGCTGTCCTCCGCCCAGCTCCTTGGCTTGTGGACGCAGAAGGAACCTCCTAGTCCTCTCCTCACAGAGGTCTTCATTGAGGATCACGGCTGGTGTCTGTACGTTCCGAGAGGAGACGAAGAGCAGGGAATCCTGCGGAGAAGCAGTTTTTTACCTCTGGGGGATCTCACAGTAGAGCACTTAGCTACGTGGCTTCCTTTTGCGGCGAAAATAGACCCGTTCCCGTACATCGCTAATTCCCGCTCAGGAGTAATCCAAGTGGATGCCCAGGTCTTGGTCACAGCTTTGGAAGGATTACACCGAAGGCTTCATACGAAAGCTCGGCCTTTTCAGGAGCTTAGTGCGCGAGCCGTGGAGCGGGCCATGGATGAAGCGCGCGCGGCAGGGGTTAGGGCCCTAACGGATGAGGGCTTCAGCGATGATGCGATGGCCAACGAGACGCTGCGCAACGTTCTGAACCACGTGGACCAGCCGACTTACCATGAGCGAATTGTCCAACTCGCAGCTCCTGTTTGTGAGATCGCCCCAGGGGTCTGCGGCCCAGACCTGGACCTTTGGGTCAAGATAGTCAAGAAAATCCGCAACGATCAGAGCCACCAACTGGTGAACCGGTTCGGTGGCACCGAACTTTCCTCCTATTTCGTTGCGATGATCTCGTGCCGGTGGATACTCACTCTCCGCATCCTGCTTGAGCTGACTGATAGTAATGAGCTCAAGGCGGCCCTCCGCAAGGCCCAAAGTTTCATGTTCGCCCTCGCGAACATGGATGAGGAACATCTTTGGGATCCACCAGGGGCACTAGAGATGTTTCGGGAACGGAGCAAAGCTAGTCCTTCCGAACCTTTGAGCCCCGCGCCCGTTGGAGATGGGTAAAGTTCCGCTGGCCGGTTGGCGCCCGCGGTTGTACCGTGCTGAGCAAATCAGGGGAGTGGACACCGCGACCCTGGGCAGCAGGCCGCCTTCGCATTAACGGGGCCACTTCGAGGTCGACGAAGTCGAAGGCAGACCTCCAGGCCGAGCTGGACCGTTGCCGCACTCCACGATATCCAGATTCTGCTTGGGCCGGGAGGTGGCGCCTGACTTTCAGGTTTCGTGTTGCGAACGAGTGCTCGTCTCCCGGCCCAAGAGCCTTTGGGGTGGGCGGGATGTGCCCGCGTGTCCCTTCTTTTCTGAAGGGTGGCTATTTTGGCGTCGTGGTGGGCAGCCAGGCTTGCCTGGTTTGCTCGAAGGCTGTGATGTCGTCTTGGTGTTGCAACGTCAGGTCGATGTCGTCCAGGCCGTTGAGCAGCCGCCATCTGGTGTCGGGGTCCACAGTGAAGTCGAGAGTGAGATCCCCAGCAGAAATGGTTTGTGCGTCCAGGTCCACGTTGAGGGGACGTCTAGGGTGTGCTTCCACCGCTTCCCACATTTGTTCAATGTGCTGTTGGCCTAGTTGGATGGCCAGGAGACCTGATTTTCCTGCGTTGCCTTTGAAGATGTCGGCGAAGCGTGGCGAGATGACTACCCGGAATCCGTAGTCCATCAAGGCCCAGACGGCGTGTTCCCGTGAAGACCCGGTGCCGAAGTCGGGCCCGGCTATGAGGATGTTTGCTCCTGCGTGTTCGGGGCGGTTGAGCACGAACTCGGGGTCTTTGCGCCAGCTGGCGAATAGGCCGTCTTCGAATCCTGTTCGGGTGATGCGTTTCATGTAGACGGCCGGGATGATCTGGTCTGTGTCGACGTTGTTGCGCCTCAGCGGCACGGCGGTGCCTTTGACCGTGGTCACGGGTTGGAAGGCCACGCTTCCCTCTCTTTTTCGTATTGGCGGGCGGTGCTGGGTTGGCCCGGGTCAGGTTGATCGTGGGTCGACGAGGATTTTGTAGCCGTCGGAGCGGTAGAACAGCTGCCGGTCCCTGCCGTGGCCTTGGCGCAGCCAAAGAAAGGCGCCGTCCTTGGTGACGGCGTCGATGACTCCGGTGATGCACTCTTTGTTGGGGGCGACGAGGACGACTGTGTCGTCAGGGAGCAGTTCGCGCCAGTTCGCGACGACGGTGCGTCGGAAGCCGTGGCGGGTGGGTGTTGTCTCCCCGGTTGTCGGGATGCTGCCGGTCTCTGTGGTGGGATCTTCGGAGATCTCTGCTGCCCTGGCAGTGGTGGTGGTCATCGTGTCTCTCTTGGGCGTTGGGGAGCGTTGGGTTGCTGCCAGCTTGGAGGTTGGCAGCAACCCAACAGGGCTACGGGATGATGGGCAGCAGCAGGTGCGAGTCGTGCCCGTTGCCGGAGTGGATGATGTGTCGTCCACTGTTGCGGGTGTAGGTGTGGCCTTGAGCGAACAAGCCCTGCTCGTAGCTGTTGACGTCATGGCCTTGGACGACGAGCCGCAAAGTTTCGCCGGTGTGGAACAGCGTGCTGGAAGGCCAGATTTCAATCTCTACCGGCACGATCTCGCCTTCGGTGAACAGTTCCTCGGTTTGGTGCGTGTAGCGGGGCTGTTCCGGTCGTGAGTCGTCGGCGAGCTGCCGGCGGCTGACCCGCAACCAGCCCAGGGCAACATTTCCGTCGTCAAAGGTGGAGAAGAACGGGAAGTTCACTTCCTTGCCTGCAGTGTCGATCTTTTTGAGGGCAACGAACAGGTCCATGTCGTTGGAGCCTTGTGCTTCAACCCATAGCCGGAGCTTCGTGTACCCGGTGATTTTTGTGTCCTTTGTGAAGGTGTGGTCAAAAACCACCCTCCCGGACTGGGCATCGTAGGAGATGTTTTCCGGGGCGGGGCCGGGGTCCGTTGTGAGGCTTCAGCGGCCGGTGTCGAGGTAGAGGGGCGTGTATTCGGTGCGGACGAGGGGCCATTCGTTTTCCGCACGGTTTTCGCCCACATAGGCTTTCTCGCGGACTTCGATCCGGACCTTGGGCCAGGATTCCATGGTATTTTCTTCCCCTTTGAGGAAGTGGTCGAAGAACTCACGTTGGCGGGCCAGGCTGTCCTGGTCATAGAAGTTCTGCCACTTCTTCCGGCCGTGCACTTCGAGCCACTTCTGCTTGGAGGAGATGCGACGGAACCCTTCGAGGGTTCCTCTGGTGTGCAGGCCGTGGTCGGACCAGCTCGCCACGATGTAGGCGGGGACCTCGATGGCGGCCAGATCCGGTGCTTTGGATTGCCAGTATTCGTCGTAGAAGGGGTGGTTCATGCTGTTGGTCAGGATGTCCTCAACACGTCCGTGGGTGTTGGCGATCAGCGGACCCAGGGCAGCGCCGAATTGTGTCTCGGGGATCCCGCCGTGGGTGAGGAGCATCGGTCGCATCAGCGTCATTGCCGGGCACGTCCCACATCCTCTACAAACCAATAAGCACCCACCCCACGACCTGCATCCGCGCAGCGCCATAAATGTTGGGCATCAGCCAGAAGCTTAGCGCCACAGTCGCCCGGACAGCGGCGAGGACGCCAACCAAGGTTCTAGGTTTTGGTTTCGGCAATTGGCGTCTCACAGCGGCCGACGCGCGGGTGGCCAAGGGCGTTCCGCTTCTAAGGCCCCGGATTCCGGACTGGGCCTACTGGCGGTGTTGGCCGCTATCCAACAATGCAGTGTAATAGAGCTCCCCGCCCTGCTCCTAGACTCATGCTGTGATAAAGTTCCCGGTCGATGACGAAGACGAGGTTCAGTACAGCCAATGGATCATGCGGCTCTTCGAAAGAGTTACGGCAATTGAAGCAACATTGGAACCACTCATGGAGTCGCAGCCAGGATCGGCACTGCTCTCCGACGACACCAGATCACCGCATTACGATGTCTCCGGATATGCGCATAGTCAGCTCTCCGTAGCCATAGGGTGCATCGCTTCGTTGAAGCAGATGATTGTCCAGGAATCCGAGCACAAGATCGATATGGCCGCCAGCCCTTTCGGTGCCTATGCGTTGGTGAGGAATGCTCTGGATGCTGCCGCCTTTGCCCTGTGGCTTCTGGAACCCGTCAACGGCACACTGCGTATCAAACGAAGGCTTCTTCTGGGAGTTGATGAGGTTGGTAAGGCCGCTGCCTTGCGAGAAACCATGAATCACCCTTCCACTAAGGCGAAGCGGCGCGCCAGATTAAAGGAAGTTGCCGGGCAGGCCGGTCTCGGTTCGTGGAACCCCCTCAGTGAGAAGCTTCCCTCGATGACACAGATCCTCAAAAGCTTGGAGCGATGGCACAGCAATGTCGTGTTTCCTTGGCTGGCAGCATGGCAGCGCCCATTATTGAGCAGAACCGGTCAGTCGAGCGCCATTCGCCCGGTCAGTACGACGGCGGGCAGCGCACCTGCCGCTGCCCGTGCGGCGCCGGGTGTTCCGGCATCATTCATGGCTCCGTGGATGGCAAGGACCAAAGGGGCAGGATCCTGGTTTGATGCGAAGACCCAGAACGTCCCGCGGGCTTGGAAAACCACCGCGTTGTGGCCGCCGGCGCCCAGGGAAACCTTGCGTCGGGCCGCCAAGCGCCGATCGGGATCGGTGCCGTCAGCCGTGGTCACCGCTTTGATGGTCCCGGGCACAATTTCGTCCCAGGGGATGACCAAGAGCGTGTGCTTCTGCGAATATTTGGCAACCACACCACCGTCGAAAACCAACAGCTTCCGGAAACTGCCCAGGAACGTCATGGACCAGAGCACCAAGCCGGTCAGCATGCTGGTCACCACAAAGAAAGCGGGATCATTGAAGTGCCCGGCTTCCCGGGTGGAACGGATCGGGCTGACGAACTCCGCGATGGTCCCGAAAACGAACCCCACCACCAGGCAGGGGATGAGGACCTTCCAGTAGATGCGGCGCGACGACGCTACATACCGGAGCCGGCCCAGTTCAGGGGAGAGCTCCCGTTCAACACGGCGAACCAGCCAGTTACGGCCGTGCATCCGGGCGCTGGCCGTAGAGGTTGGGCAAATCCCGGCGTTCGGCCGCAGCGGCCTGATCGGCTGCCGCCGCTTTGGGGTCAGGAACCGGTGCCTGCCCTTGGGCAATGCCGGAGCGGCGATCGATGGCCGCGAACTTCGGATCCCACGTGTCATCGCCGCCGCCGCTGATGGCGGAGGCAATGAGCATGACCACGAAGAACGGGAAGAAGGACCAGCAGATGGCGCGCCATCCGCCCAACCAGGCGCCCGCCGTCGTGCCGTTCTTGATCCGCACGGAGCGCATGCCGGCTGCGGCGTCGCCCACACTGCCCACGGATCCCCAGATCATGCCGTACACGAACAGCCCCACAAACCACAGGACAGCGTAGAGGCTCAGCCACAAACCGTCGTTGTACCCGAGCGCAGAGCCGCTGTTCATCATGGATTCCCGGACCACTGCAAGGATTACGGCCAGGACCACGTACCCAACAAGGAACACCATGGCGTCCAGTACCCGGCCCCAGAAGTGGGCGCCCCCGGACGCTTTGACGAAGTACGCGCCGGTGTCAGGGTGCCGGCGGACAGGGCGGCCGTTGACAGGGTCAAGCAGGCCGGTGAGGGTGGTGGACTTCGAAGTACTCATGAGGGACTTTCAGCTCGACGGCGGTCTGCGGCTTGGGTACGGAAGGTCAGGCCAGTCCGGCCAGCCCGCCCAGGACGCGGGCCAACGTTGCCGCAGAAGTTTCCTGGAGCTCGAACGCCACGGATTCTGCCTGTTCCGCACCGTTGCCGGACGTACCCTCCACGCGCGGAGTCAGTACGTGGACTCCGGACGGGCCCGTGTATACGGTCACGGTGGGGAACTCGTTGGTGTCGGAATTGAAGGCCACCACGTTGCTCGCTGCCTGGGTGTCCGCCAAAGCCGTGGCGGCGTGTGCCTCGAACTGGGCTTCGGTGTAGAGGGCGGCCTCGGTGTCGCGGGCAGCCGCCTGCTGGGGGTCCACGAATTCGGCCAGGCGTGGAACCAGCTGGTCGCGGGTGACCACGGTGAAGCCGTGCAGGCCGCTTTCGTCCACTTCCTCCAGCAGGACGCCTTCGTCATGAAGGTAGCCGTAGAGCCAGCGCTTGCCGGTGGATACTGTCCGTTCCACGGAGACCACGCTGCTGCCGCTGCGGCGCAGGGTGAGGGCGCCGGTGATTTCTTCCGTCGCGTGCAGGCGGGACGGCTCGGTCTCGCCCTCGAACACCACGGGGTACACAAGTTCCTTGGCCAGCAGGCCGCGCAAGGCGATGGCGCACATCAGTTCCTTGCTGGCATCCTGGGCCGAAAGCCATGGCAGGGCAACCAGCTGTTCGTGCTGGACGCCATCCAGGGCCACAACTTCTTCATCGGTCAGCGTGGGCAGGGCCGAGCCCACGGCGCTGGCCGAGGCCAGGACCTTGGCTGCTGCCTCAACGTCCCGCTGGGTCCATTTCATGGTGCTGGTGGTCATCCGAATATCCCTCCGACAAAGTTTCCGACTGACTTGGCGGCGTCACTGACCCCGTCTGCCACCTTACTGCCTACGTCCTTGGCGAAGCCCGCCACTTCCTTGGCACCATCGGCGATGTAGCTGCCCGGATTGCGTGCAAAGTTGCTGATGGAGTCCCAGTTGTCGGCTACGAGGTTGCCCAGGGCCCAGGCACCGGCAACGATGCCCGCGCCGATCACAATGGGGGCACCGATCGGTCCGAGCAGAGCTGCGCCACCGGCCGTCATGAGCATGATGCTGCCAACGCCACCCACCACGGAAAGGCCGCCGGCCACACGGTCACCGGTGCCGCGCCAGCCATCGTGCTGCGGGTTGATCATGTCGCTGATGCCGCCCACAATGTTCAACGGTGCTGCCAGCGCTCCGGCCACACGGAGGCCCTTGGAGAATTTGCTGGCATCCTGGAACGCCTGGCTGAAGGGGATGTTGGCCTTGAAGTCCGTGAGGACGTCAGTGACCTTTTCCCCATTGCGCAGCGCGGTCATGGCATCGCGGACAACCGTCCCGCCGGCCCGCCAGTTGGTCAGGACTTCGCGGGTCTTCACCCATTCGGCGTTGCCGAGCTTGAGGTACTTGTAGGCAGTCCACAGCGGGGCGGCCAGGCCTTTGACGCCCATCGCGGTGTCATAGACGTCCTTGAGGACACCCACCGAGGAGCCCGAACCATCGTTGTGGCTGGCGAACTCCTGCTGGTTGGCGTGCTTCTTCAGCTGGCTGGCATTCTCGCGCAGCATGTTGGCGGCCTTGACCAGGCTCTGCCGATGCTGGGAGTTCCAATCGCCCTTGAATACCGTTGCGTCTTTGCCCTGCCACGCGGTGGTGGAATTGATGGCGTTGGACAACTGCGTGCTTTGCAGGCTGATGGCGTCGGCAGCTTTGCCCATCACGCCAGCCAGACTGCGAAGCTGCGAAATGTCCGCGCCGTAGAACCCAGCCATGTGAACCCCCTGTGTAAGCCATCTGTGTAAGCCGTCGAAAAGTCTCGTCCCAGCCTAGGCGGAGGCGGCCGTCGCCGCGATGGGGAGACATGCCCATCCACAACGCGACCCCGCGTTGCCTTAAAAGTACGACGGCGGCCGGTGCAGTTCGCAGGGAACCGCGCCGGCCGCCGTCGGGCGTCAATCGGTGATGACTAGTGTGCTGCCGGAACGTAGCGCTTGATGGAAGCTTCCAGCTCGGCCTCGGCAGCGGCGCGGTCGCCCCAGCCCTCAGCCTTGACCCACTTGCCGGGCTCCAGGTCCTTGTAGCGCGTGAAGAAGTGCTCGATTTCCTTGATCAGGTATTCGCTGACGTCGCTGACTTCCTGGATGTGGTCGAAACGTGCGTCAACGGGGACGCAGAGGACCTTGGCGTCTCCGCCGCCGTCGTCGGTCATGTTGAAGACGCCGATGGGGCGGGATTCAACAATGACGCCCGGGTGGAGGTCGAAGTCCTGCAGGAGCACCAGTGCGTCCAGCGGGTCGCCGTCTTCGCCCAGGGTGTTCTCGAAGAAACCGTAGTGCGTGGGGTACTGCATGGAGGTGAACAGGACGCGGTCCAGGCGGACACGGCCGGTTTCGTGGTCAACTTCGTACTTGACGCGCGATCCCTTGGGGATCTCGATGGTCACGTCGTGCTTCATGGAATGCTCCTTGACGGGTGTGGGTGGGGCGTCGCTCCGCCGAAGCGGCCGTCACGGGTGACGGTGCCTCAGGCAGGCTGCTCAGCCCGGGGCTGGCGGCAGGCAAAAGGGCAGCCGGTGCCGCCGACTACTATTGAGGATATAGCGAGAGGCCCGGGTTTCTTGAACCGGCGGGGACATTTCAGGACTGACAGGACCAAGCAACTTCCATGATGGGCGATAAGAACGGGGGTGCCCGCTGGGTATCCGCGGCGTGGGGGCGCTTGAAATGGCCGGTGCTGTTGGCCGGAGTCCTGTTGTGCGCCGCCGCGCTGGTGGTGGCAGGCCTGGCGCCGGGACTGTTCACCGCGCCCAAGCCGTCCCCTTCCGTTCCTTCCTGGCAGCAAGTGCCGGACCACCTGAGCGACACGAGCGGCGTGCTTCCCCTGAATACCGGCGCCCCCGTTCCAGTGCCGGCCGAAGTTGCCCGGCAACTTGATGCCACGCTGAAACCCGCCGGCGGGGGCACCATCAGCGGCGTGGTCCTGGACGCCTCCACGGGCCAGGTCCTTTTTGACCGCGATGCCAACGCCAACAGGATCCCTGCGTCCAACATGAAGTTGCTGACCGCTGTTGCTGCGCTGAAGGCACTTGGCCCGGAGTCGCGTTTCACTACACGGGTGCTCGCTTCCGAAGATCCCTCCACGGTGGTGCTGACCGGGGGAGGGGACGTCCTGCTGGGTGCAGCCGCATCGGATCCGTCCTCGGTCCTTGGGCACGCCGGTCTTGGTTCGCTGGCTGTGGATACTGCCGCTGCGTTGACTGAGGCAGGCATCAAGGGGCCGGTCTCGGTGAGAGTGGACGATTCACTGTTCGCCGGCGCACCCCTCAACCCTGCCTGGAGCCTGGATGACGTTGCCGCCGGGGAGACAGCACCCTTGTTTTCGCTGGCTTTGAACTCCGGCCGCTACGCCCCGGACGTTCTGACTGGTCCGCGCCCCCAGGATTCCGCCGCCACGGCCGCCCAGGCGTTTGCCGAGCAGTTGGCGGCCGCAGGCGTGGCGGTGAGTCCCGGCGTCGAACGCGGTAAAGGCCTCCCCGCAAGGGAGCTCGCTGCTGCCCGGTCCGCCACCGTCAGCGAGCAGGTTGACCTCATGCTCGAGTCCTCGGACAACTTCCTCGCCGAGGCGTTGGGGCGGATGACAGCTTTGGCTTCCGGTCAGAAGGGGACGTACGACGGCGCCACTGCCGCCGTGCGGCAAAGGCTGGGGGAGCTGGGAATCGCCACGGATTCGATGCAGTTGGCCGATGTTTCCGGCCTTGCCCTGGAGAACCAGGTCAGTGCCCGGCAATTTGCCGAAGTAGTCCGTGCCATCACCAGCGGCCCCGATCTATCCCTGCGGGCGGCGTTGGACGGCTTCCCGGTGGCTGGCCTGACCGGCACCCTTGATGACAGGTATGTGGACGCCGGAACTGCCGTCGGAGCCGGGCTGGTGCGGGCCAAGACGGGGACACTTAATACGGTGATCGCGTTGAGCGGCTACGTGGTGGATGCCGACGGGCGCCTGCTGGTGTTCTCCTTCATCGGCAACGACCTTGAACCCGGTGCCGCTGCCAACAAGGTTGCCATGGACCGTTCGGCGTCGGTGCTGGCCTCGTGCGGTTGCCGGGGCTGATGCTCCGCGTGGAGCGAACTTAAGGGCCCACTGTCAGTCTCATGTGGTGTGATGGTCCCTATGGTGTCATCTGCCCGCGATTCGTCAGCAGGGGCCCCGTCCCTGATCAATTGGGACCTGGCCTCCTCTACGGCTGCCCGGCTTGCCCCTCCCGGTCCGGAGCTTAGCGCCGGGGAGATCGGCAAGGCGGTGGAGAACCTGCGCTTCAACGCGGATATCTCGGTTCCGCACGTCCACGACATCACTGGCCTGGAAGCGGCCCGGGACCTGCGGGACTCGCACGTCCTGGTGGTTGACCGTGCCTCCTGGTCCAAAGCCAATACGCAGAGTTTCTCAGTGATGCTCCAGCCCGCGCTGAAGAAAATGCTGGAGAGCCGCAACGGTGCCGCCATGACCCCGGCCGCCGCAGCAGCCAGCGGTGCCATCACCGGCACCCAGCTCGGGGCCGTGCTGGCTTTCCTCTCCAGCAAGGTCCTGGGCCAGTACGACCCATTCGCTGCCTTGGCCCCCGACTCCAACGTTCCCCCGGGCGGCAGGCTCCTGCTCGTTGCCCCGAACATCATTTCCGTGGAACGTGAACTCAACGTCCACCCCGACGACTTCCGGCTCTGGGTCTGCCTGCACGAGCAAACACACCGTGTGCAGTTCGCCGCCGCGCCGTGGCTCCGCCACCACATGCTGGACGAAATCGAAAAGCTCAGCGGCAACCTCCTGGGCAACATGGACTCGCTGGTGGAGCGCGCGGGCGCGGTTGCCAAGTCCCTGCGGGACCGCAATCCCTCCGAGAAAGCACCCGGACGGGGCGCCATCCTCGACATCCTGCAGGATCCCGAGGAAAAAGCGTCCCTGTCCCACATCACGGCTGTCATGAGCCTCCTCGAAGGCCATGCGAACGTGGTCATGGATGCCGTGGACTCGAGCATCGTCCCGTCCGTGAGGACCATCCGCCAGCGCTTCAACGAGCGCGGCAAGGACCGCGGTGTCGTGGAGAAGTTCATCCGCAACCTCCTCGGCCTGGATGCCAAGATGCGCCAGTACACCGATGGCGCCAAGTTCGTCCGTGAAGTGGTTGCCGTGGCAGGCATGGAAGGCTTCAACCGGGTGTGGACGTCCGCCGAATACCTTCCCACCGAAGAAGAGATCCACAACTCCAAGCTGTGGCTTGAGCGGATGGGGCTTTGAGCGTTTCGCCTGGTTCTGTCGGGAGTTCCAGTGACGGGCCTGCTGCGGGTTCCGTAGCCGGGTCTGCCGGGTCCAGTTCCGGAGTCGCGGGTAAGGGGCGACGGCGGCCTGGACGTCTCGCGCCCGTCGTCGGCAAGGCGCGGAAGCAGTTGCAGAACGCCTTGGCTTCCGCCGGCTACCCCCAACGGGTGCTCGTAGCATGCAGCGGCGGCCCGGATTCGTTGGCTTTGGCGGCCATCGCCGCCTATTTCGGCCGGCGCGGCCACGTCGATGGACACCCGGTGGCTGTTGCCGGAGTGGTGGTGGATCATCAGCTGCAGCCAGGTTCTGCAGAAGTCGCCTCCCGGGCTGCCGGGGTGCTGCGGGAGCTGGGCTTGTCTCCGGTGGAGGTGCGCACTGTGGAAGTCGCCGCCACCGGCTATGGTCCCGAGGCCGCAGCCAGGGACGCCCGTCACGCTGCGCTGGATTCTGCCGCCGAGGATCTGGCCTGTGATGCGATCCTTCTGGGCCATACCCTGGACGACCAAGCCGAGCAGGTGTTGCTGGGGCTGGCCCGCGGTTCCGGGACCCGGTCCCTGGCAGGGATGAGGCCCGCCCGTGGCCGCCTCCTCCGGCCGTTCCTTGGGCTTCGTCGCGAGGAGACCCTGGAAATCTGCGAGGTGGAGGAACTTTCCCCCTGGCACGACCCCAGTAACGCCGATCCCGCGTTCGCGCGCTCCAGGACCCGTGTTGAGGTCATGCCGGTCCTGGAAGAGAAACTGGGCCCGGGCGTGGCTGAATCATTGGCGAGGACTGCCGCAATCCTGCAGCAGGACGCTGATTTCCTCGAAGGCCTGGCCAAGGAGACCTATCTCTCACTTGTCCGGCACGAAGGCGATGATGCCTGGCTTCCCGAGGACGCCGTACGCGAGCTGCCGGCCGCCCTCAGGTTCCGTGTCATCGCCAAGGCCGCCGCCGACGTCGGGGGTCAACAACCGGGCTATGGACGCCTCCAGGCAGCGGAAGCACTGCTTCGGCGCCAAGGGTCAGCCGGACCCGTGGAACTTCCCGGCCATGTCAGTGTTTACCGTTTGTCCCTCAGCGATTTGGAGCAGGAGCGTTCGGTGTCCGCCGGCGCTCCGGCAGCCGGTGGCCCGCGTGATTCGGCCGACGCCGGTCCCCGCGAAGCCGCGCGCTGTGGGAAGCTAGTATTCCGGCATCAGAAACCGTCCCAACAGTAGCCGCACCCGAGCATCAAAACAGGAGCCATTGGTGGATTCAAACGACGTCCAGGCAGATCTCAAGCACGTTCTTTACACCAAGGAACAGATCCAGACGCGCATTGCAGAACTCGCAGCGCAGATCGATAAGGACTACGAAGGCCGCGACATACTGGTTGTCGGCGTCCTCAAGGGTGCGGTGATGGTCATGGCTGACCTGGCGCGCGCACTGCACAGCCACGTCAGCATGGACTGGATGGCTGTCTCGTCCTACGGCTCCGGTACCCAGTCCTCCGGCGTCGTCCGTATCCTCAAGGACCTCGACACCGACCTCATGGGCAAGGATGTCCTGATTGTTGAAGACATCATCGACTCCGGCCTGACCCTTTCCTGGCTCAAGTCCAACCTTGAGTCGCGTGGCACGGCCAGCGTCGAGATCTGCACGGCTTTCCGCAAGCCGACTGCCGCCAAGGTGGAGATCGACGTCAAGTACGTCGGCTACGACATCCCCAACGAGTTTGTGGTGGGCTACGGCCTCGACTACGCCGAGAAGTACCGCAACCTGGACTTCGTGGGCACTTTGGCCCCGCACGTTTACGAGTAAGCGCTCTTCTTCGCTTCACGCCGCCGCGCCTTTTCCGCCATTTGCACTTGTAACCTCTGGCCGGAGTGGGGGCGGCGTCCGTGCTTAAGGGGGCGCTTGGCTTAAGGGGTGCGCTTGGCGGTAGCGGGTGCAGATATTGAGTTTCTGAACCTGCCGCCGCGCACCCTCTCGCCGTCGCGCCCTTTTCCGCCGTTCGCGCCCGTAACCTCTGGTGCGCTCGGCGGGTGTGGGTGCGGTGTTTGCGTTTAAGGGGTGCGCTCGGCGGGTGTGGGTGCGGTTGTTTGGTTTGTGAACCTGCCGCTGCGCACCCTCTCGCGCTAAACTGGACCATGACCGGTGCTCCTGCCCGCCTTCTGGCGTGGCTCGCCGTCATGGCGACTCTCCTCACAGCCTGCACTCCTGGGGTCGATCTCGCTGAGCCCGGTTCCGGTCAACCAATCGCGTCCGCTTCTGCTGCGCCGGCAACGGGCCACCTTGAAACGGCCCCGTCACCGAGCGCCACGCAGGCTCCTGTGCCGCCGCAGCCCGCACCTCCGCCCGCGCCGGCAGTGGTACCTCAAGCTTTTGCCCTGAACCTCTACCAAGAGGGTGACTTCGTCCCGCAATATACGTTCGACTGGTGTGTTGCTGCGAGCATCCAAATGGCGCACAATCTCATCGACGACACCGGCGGAGCCTCTTGGGCCTCCTCCGCGCAGCAAAGTGAGCTGTGGGAGATGGCCCGTGCGAGGTCCTCGAATTCATTCAACGGCGCCAACCCCCGGGGCTGGGCGCAGGTGTTGACTGAGGTTGGATTGGGCCCTTACTCGGTGGTCAGCGTCCCAACCTACGAGGACACGCTGCAGACGGCGGCGCGCGCCATAGCTGAAACTGGCCGGCCGGTGGGGTTGGTCATGTGGAGTGGTCGGCATGCTTGGGTGATGAGCGGCTTTGAGTCCATGGGTGATCCTGCGCAGTTCCCGGAGTTTCAGGTAACGGGGATTCGGGTCCTGGATCCGCTCTATCCTCACGGCAGCGGACAGTGGGGTCCCTCTCCGGAGCCCAACAGTCTGCTGACTCCGGAGCAGTTGGCCACACAGTTCGTGGTCCGTGAGCCCCGGCGCTGGAGTTCGGACCTGCCCACAGGTTATTTGCTGGTGCTTCCGGTCGCAGCCTGACCACCCGGTGCCTTACGCTGCACGCAAGGAACGAAGCCCGCCGTCGTTCAAAATACGTGCGAACACGCGTGGGTTCATCATCTCGGCCCAGTCCCAGCGCACGACAGTGAGGCCCAGCGCCCGCAGACCATTCTCGCGGGCCTTCTCTGCCATGACCGCCTGCTGGATGGTCTGGTTTCCCCGCAACCTTTTTCTTAGGTACTTTCCGTGTCCATCGAATTCCCCGACAAGGTCCAGCTCGGGCCACCAGAAGTCAGTTCGGGCAGTGCGTCCGTTTCCCAGGGTAAAAGAACCTTGAAGGCTGGGTACGGGAAAGTTGAGCAAGATCATTTGTGCTCGGCTTATGGATTCCCCCACTGATTCGGATTTGTCTGAGGAAAGATCGAGAATCGACTCGGCCCGTCGCTTTCTGGAAACCCTGGTGAGAGCGGAGACAGCTTCAGCAAGTTCGTCGACGCTTGCCGGAGGACCCCACGCTTTATCCTTGTTCCAATTGTCGGCCTCTAAATCATCGCCCCACCCTTGGTTGCGTCGGCTGGAGTCCACTACGGCCAAGGCCTCAGCAAAATTGAGGGCGGCGGCAAGCTCTATTGTGGTGCGGACCTTGTCTGTGACTCGAAAGTCACCAAGTTGGGCCACCCCGGCGTCAAGGGACCCGAAGCTTCTCCGGATCCCGTGCTTGGACCTGCCGCCTCTTGGGTCTTCAGTGACAGTGCATAAGCCCTGAGGTACGCCCACTACGCCGAGCCCCCATAGGAGTGCGGCCGTCTGCAAGTTGAACAGGGGCGGAGTCCTGGCTGCATTGACCAGCGCGGCTGCTTGGAGTCCGTGCCGCTGACGCTCGTTCAACTCCGCCCAATAAGCAGAGCGTGTATAAGCGCCCCGTCGGACCCGCACCAGCTCGCCACGCTTGGCCTGCTTCGCGAGGTGCCGCGCGTCATGCCCGATGCGTGTCGCATCTGCAGCGAGGATGAGTTCTGGAATGGTCATGGGTTCCACGCTTCCCGTTCTAGCGCGAAGTCGAAAGCACCCGTCCGAGCTATGTGGAAAAACAGCATCGAGTCCACACGGAAGTAGCCAAGGTGGTGCCCTGCTAACAGCACTTAGCGGGGCGACGCGCCCCACGGGCCGCACCCGTTTCCGCCGTTCGCGCCCGTTCCTCAGCACGCCCGCACCCTTTTCCGCCGTTCGCGCCCGTGGTTACGGGTGCGCACGGCGCCAACGGGTGCGCCGGAAGCGAAGGCCAGTGGGAACCCCCCGCCCACCAAGCGCAAAAGCCCTGTTCCAACGCCACCGACGCGAGTATCCTGTGTACGCCCAGAGGGAACTTTTGGACTTTCCGGTGCGTGAATTACTGGGAACGGTGTATAGCTTGAAACTGAAGCAGCACCACTCGCGCGCAGAAGTTGCGCCTTGCAGCACTACCAGGAGGGACGGGGCAAAGCCCCGATCAGATGAAAGCTAAGAGTTTCTTCAAGGGCCCGGGCATCTGGATTGTTGTCGTTGTTGGCTTGCTCCTGGTGGCATTCGCAACACTGGCTCCGGGCGGTTCAACCCGTATTGACACCAAGGAAGGCCTTGAGCTCCTTTCCCAAAGCGGGAAGGTTGAGCAGGCCAAGATTTTCGACGCCGAGAACCGCGTTGACCTGGTGCTTAAGGACAACCTGAACCTGGATGGCCAGGACAAGGGCAAGAACGTCCAGTTCTTCTACGTCACCGATCGCGGTCCGGATGTAGTGAAGGCAGTCACCAACGCCAACCCGGACAAGGGCTTCACGGACCAGCCGATCGAGAACAACTGGTTCTCCGGCCTGTTCTCGCTGCTCATTCCGGTGCTGTTGCTCGGTGTCCTCTTCTGGTTCCTGCTCTCCCGTATGCAGGGCGGCGGCTCCAAGGTGATGCAGTTCGGCAAGTCCAAGGCCAAACTGGTCAACAAGGACATGCCGCAGGTGACGTTCTCTGACGTCGCCGGTGCCGACGAAGCCGTGGAAGAGCTCCAGGAAATCAAGGAGTTCCTCCAGGAACCGGCCAAGTTCCAGGCCGTGGGCGCCAAGATCCCCAAGGGTGTGCTGCTCTACGGCCCTCCAGGTACCGGTAAGACCCTGCTGGCCCGCGCTGTCGCAGGCGAGGCCGGCGTTCCCTTCTTCTCCATCTCCGGCTCGGACTTCGTTGAAATGTTCGTCGGCGTGGGTGCTTCCCGTGTCCGCGACTTGTTTGAGCAGGCCAAGGCCAGTTCTCCAGCGATCATTTTCGTGGATGAGATCGACGCCGTTGGACGTCACCGTGGTGCCGGTATCGGCGGCGGCAACGATGAACGCGAGCAGACGTTGAACCAGCTCCTCGTGGAGATGGACGGTTTCGACGTCAAGACCAACGTCATCCTCATCGCTGCCACCAACCGCCCGGACGTCCTGGATCCTGCGCTGCTGCGCCCGGGCCGTTTCGACCGCCAGATCACCGTGGAAGCCCCGGACATGATTGGCCGCGAGCAGATCCTGAACGTCCACGCCAAGGGCAAGCCCATGGCCCAGGGCATCGACCTCCGGGCTGTGGCCAAGAAGACCCCGGGTTACACAGGTGCTGACCTGGCCAACGTGCTGAACGAGGCCGCACTGCTGACCGCGCGTTCCAACGCCAACCTGATTGACGACCGCGCGCTGGACGAGGCAATCGACCGCGTCATGGCCGGCCCGCAGAAGCGCAGCCGCGTCATGAAGGAACTCGAGCGCAAGATCACCGCTTACCACGAGGGTGGCCACGCACTGGTTGCTGCTGCCCTGCGCAACTCCGCCCCGGTCACCAAGATCACCATCCTTCCCCGCGGCCGCGCCCTGGGCTACACCATGGTGATTCCCGAGGACGACAAGTACTCGGTGACGCGCAACGAATTGCTGGACCAGATGGCCTACGCCATGGGCGGTCGTGTTGCTGAGGAAATCGTGTTCCACGATCCCTCCACAGGAGCATCCAACGACATCGAAAAGGCCACCTCCACGGCCCGGAAGATGGTCACCCAGTACGGCATGAGCGAGCGTGTTGGTGCGGTGAAACTGGGCCAGGGTGGCGGAGAGCCGTTCCTCGGACGCGACGCCGCTCAGGAGCGCAACTTCTCGGACCAGATCGCCTACGTTGTGGACGAGGAAGTACGGCGCCTGATCGATCAGGCACACGACGAGGCTTACGCCATCCTCACGGAAAACCGGGACGTCCTGGACCGCCTGGCCTTGGAACTGCTTGAGCGGGAAACCTTGAACCAGGCCGAAATTGCTGAGATCTTCCACGACATCCGGAAGCGCGATTTCCGTGAGATCTGGTTGTCCAAGGAATCCCGCCCCGTCCAGTCCATCCCGCCGGTTGAAAGCCGTGCGGAAAAGGCTGAACGCGAAGCCCAGGAAGAGGCCAAGAAGGCACGTCTGGACGAGCCGCTGGACGTCGTCGCTCCGCATGCCCAGGGGGTCAGCAGCCAGGAATCCTTCCAGGCACCGCGACCTGACGGCGGCAACGACTCCACGCATCACGGCTAAGCTATCTGCCGTGACTCATTTCGACGACGACGACGACCTCGCCGCCGCCCACGGTTCCGCCGTGGGCTCCCAGCACAGCCATAAAGTAGACCGTCCGCGCATTGAAGCCGCTGTCCGGGAGATCCTCCTGGCCATCGGTGAAGACCCTGAGCGTGGAGGCCTCCTGGACACGCCAAAGCGCGTGGCCAAGGCGTACGCCGAGGTCTTCGCGGGTCTGCACCAGCACCCCGCGGATGTCCTTTCCACCACGTTCGACCTCGACCATGAGGAGCTTGTCCTTGTGAAGGACATCCCCTTCTACTCGACGTGTGAGCACCACCTTGTGCCGTTCCATGGCGTGGCGCATGTTGGTTATATTCCGTCACACGACGGAAAGGTGACGGGCCTGAGCAAGCTGGCACGGTTGGTGGATATCTATGCGCGCCGGCCCCAGGTGCAGGAGCGCCTGACCACGCAGATCGTCGAGGCGCTGGTGAAGCACCTCAACCCGCGCGGCGCGATCGTCGTCGTCGAATGCGAACACATGTGTATGTCCATGCGCGGCATCCGCAAGCCCGGCGCAAAGACCGTCACCAGTGCGGTGCGCGGTCAACTCCATGACCCGGCCACCCGCGCCGAGGCCATGAGCCTCATACTCGGAAGGTAAGCACTATGGACTCCCTCGCTGCAGCACCCGGAACCGGCCCGGCCACAAGCCCGCTGCCGGTTCTCCGCAAACCGCGTCCGGCGGCCAGGTTCGAGGACCTGCCGACGGACCGTACGCTCGTCATGGGAATCCTGAACGTCACCCCGGATTCCTTCAGCGACGGCGGCACGCACCGGACGCCGGATACCGCCATCGCGCTCGGCTTGCGCATGTTCTACGCCGGCGCGGACATCATCGACGTCGGGGGCGAATCCACGCGCTCGGGTGCCGAGCCCGTTTCCCCTGAGGAAGAACAGCGCCGGGTCATTCCGGTGATCCAGGCCTTGGTGAAGGCCGGTGCCCTGGTCAGCATCGATACGATGCACACGTCCACTGCGGCCGCTGCGATCGAGGCCGGTGCTGCCATCATCAATGACGTGTCAGGCCTGACCATCGAGCCTGGAATGCCCGAGCTCGTTGCCCGGACCAAGGTTCCGTACATCCTTACGCACCGCCGTGGCGACGCCCTGACCATGGACAACCTCACGGACTACAACAATGTGACGGAAGATGTGGTGGCTGAGCTGAGCGGGGTCCGCGACAAGCTCTATGCGGCAGGTGTTGCCCCTGAGCAGGTCATCATCGATCCCGGCCTGGGTTTCTCCAAGAACGAGAACCAGAACTGGGAGATCCTGAAGAACCTGGATCAGCTTTTCACTTTGGGCCACAAGGTGATGGTGGCCGCATCCCGTAAGCGCTTCCTGGGCTCGTTGCTCACGGTGGCCGGCAAGTCTGCTGCCCCGTTGGAGCGCGATGCCGCAACTGCCGCCATCACCGCTTTGAGCGCCACCAAGGGCGCTTGGGCTGTCCGCGTTCACGACGTCGGCCCCAGCCTTGACGCCGTCAAGGTCGCCGCCCGTATCGCCCGCTGATAGGAAACGCTGTGGACAGGATCACGCTGACCGGCGTCACCGCCGTCGGTTATCACGGAGTGTTCGATTTCGAGCGCCGTGACGGCCAGCCTTTCGTTGTGGATGCCGTATTGCACACGGACTTCACCAAGGCGGCCGAGACCGATGACCTCCAATACACGGCGCATTACGGCGAGGTTGCCGGGCTGATCACCCGGCATATCGAGGGCGAGCCCTTGAACCTGATCGAGGGCCTGGCTGTCAGGATCGCCGAAGCCATCCTCGCGGACTACAGCGTGGCCGCCGTCGACGTCACTGTCCACAAGCCCAAGGCCCCCATCGAGGTGCCGTTCGGCGATGTTACGGTCAGCGTGCATCGGGAGCGGTCATGACATCCGGTTACACCAAGGCCATCCTGGCTCTCGGCAGTAACCTGGGGGAGCGCAACGACACCTTGTCCACAGCAGTGGCGGCCCTGGTGGATCCGCCGGAAGTGCGTCTCCTGGGTGTTTCGCCCGTGGTGCAGACCAAAGCAGTGGGCGGCCCCGAAGGACAGCCGGACTTCCTGAACATGGTCATGGCGGTGGAAACAACGTTGACCCCGATGCAGCTCCTGGAGCATTGCCACCGGGTTGAACAGCAGCACCACCGTACGCGTGAGGTTCGCTGGGGCCCACGAACATTGGATGTGGACATCGTTGTTTACGGCGACGTCGTCAGCGGGGACCCTGTTCTGACCCTGCCCCATCCGCGGGCGGCTGAGCGCGCATTCGTGCTCTACCCGTGGTCGCTGCTGGAACCGCACGCGCAATTGAACGGGCAGGGCGTTGCTGAGCTGGCCGCCGTCGCCGCTGACATGCCCGATATCCGGCGTTTCGACGGCTATGGCGACGTCGCCGGAGTACCTGCGACGGGAGCGGTGGAGCAGCCATGAAAGCCATGCGCCCGGTAGTTCTGGTGCTCATTGCCGTCGTCGCTGTGGTCGTTGGCTGGTTGGCGACCGCCACCACCAACCGGTACAGCATGCCCACTCCGGTCCTGCCGGTCTCGGCGCTGGTGACCATGGCTGTTATTGCCGGTCTCACGCTCATCATGGGGATCCGTGTGCTGCGCTGGCGCAACGGCAAAAAGAAGAACATGCTCAACCCGATCCTGGCGGCCAGGACGCTGGTCCTTGCACAAGCCTGCGCTTATGCGGGAACGCTCCTCTTTGGCTGGCATGCCGGAATTTCGATGGACCTCCTCCGTATTGGCAGCTTGCGGGGCGGCGAAGGAATTCTTTGGAACGCCCTGTTGATGGGCGGAGGTGGCGTGGTGATGGTGGTGGTCGGACTCGTGGTGGAGCGTTTTTGCCGGATTCCGCCGGAGGACCTTGAAGGTGGTTCTGCAGGACCGGGGACCCGTCGCGGCGAAACCAAGGGTGAAGGCGAATATGCATACCGTGGCGATTGATCCCCCCGGCGTCCAGTGGCTGCGGGTTTCCCCAAAGTACGTCACGGTGCGCTTGGTGGAATGGGCAATTGGCAACGTGCTGATGCTGGCGGTCTTCAGTTTGCCGCTTGTTTTTGTGCTGTTGGGATGGTGGCGGTGGCCGCCGTTGTGGCTGGCGATCGCTGTGCCCGCAGTGATGCTGGTCCTGGCGCTGTGGCGGCTGGTGTTGATTCCCCGCCAAGTGCGCGCAATAGGCTACGCGGAACGCGACGACGACCTCCTCATTCGCCGCGGCATCTTCTTCCAGCGCACCATGGTGGTCCCTTACGGCCGGATGCAGTACGTGGACGTTGCAGTGGGACCGGTTGAGCGCAGCCTGGGACTCTGCACCCTCAAACTCCACACGGCTTCCACGGGTACCAACGCACACCTCCCCGGACTTCCCGCCGAGGAAGGTGCGCGGCTGCGCGAGCAACTTTCGGCCCGTGGAGAAGCCAGGCTGGCCGGGCTGTGAGCCCGGAAGACACTGCGGCGGTTGGCCCGCCGGATAAGACGGCAGCAAGGGTCGACGGCGATTGGAACCGCGTCCACCCGGCGTCGCCTTTTGTCCGTGGCTGGGTGGCGCTTGCCGCCGTCGGGTTCTTCTTTGGCCGTGAGGCTTTTGAACGAATGCTGCAGGGCCGGGATGTCCTGGATCCGAACCTGAACAGCCGGGTGCCGTGGCTTCTGGCCGGCGGTGCCGTGGTGCTCCTGTTGACGGTGGGCAGCTTCATCCTGAGCTGGTATTTCACGCGCTACCAGGTTGCTGAAGGGTACGTCCGCGTCAACACCGGCTTCCTTTTCAAGCAGCAACGGCAGGCCCGTTTGGACAGAGTCCAGGCAATTGACATCGTTCAGCCCCTCTTAGCGAGGATTTTCGGCCTGGCTGAACTCAAGTTTGAAGTGGCCGACGCCGGCGAGTCGGCGGTGCGGTTGGCGTACCTCCCGCTGGCGCAGGCCAAGCAGCTCCGCGCCACCATCCTGGCGCGGGCCGCCGGTGTTGTCAGCGAGCCCGGTCAGGAGGAGGAAATTCCTGAAGCGCCCGAGCACGTGGTGCTGTCCGTCCCTCCTGCGCGGCTCATCGGTTCGCTGGTGTTGAGCGAGCAAACCGTGGGGATCCTCGTTGGTGCTGCCGCAGTGGTTGCCATCTCCGTTTTCACGGAAAACCAGACACTGTTCCTGGCGCTCATCCCTGCGATCCTGGGCATTGGTGCGGCGTATTGGAACTCCTTCAACAAGGGCTACAACTTCACGGCCGCAATTTCCCCGGACGGCATCCGCCTGCGGTATGGCCTCCTTGATACGCAGGCGCAGACTGTGCCTCCCGGCCGTATTCAGGCGGTCATGGTGACGCAGCCGCCCCTGTGGAGGATCTTCGGCTGGTATCGAATGCATGTCAACGTGGCGGGCTATGGGGTCTCGGGCAGCACCGAGGGTGCCGCCCGCACCATGCTGTTGCCCGTCGGCATGAAGCCGGATGTCTTGCGGATGATGTCCTTGGTGCTGCCGGATCCGGGAGTTGAAGACCCGGAGCGCGTCTTCACGGCCGGGCTGGATGGGTTGGCTCCGGCCGGCCCGGATGTTGCCCCGACGGATGGTTTTGTCACGACTCCCCGCCGTGCACGCTGGCTGGCCCCTCTTGGCCGGCGTCGCAATGGGTTCCTTGCCACACGCACAGCGCTGTTGATCCGGTCCGGTCGGTGGTGGCGCATGCTGGTCCTTGTGCCACATCAGCGGACCCAGTCCATGGCACTTCACCAGGGACCGTTGGCCCGCCGCTTCGGGGTAGCCGACCTGGTCCTGCACACTACCGCCGGACCTGTTTCACCCCGGGTGTACCAGGCTGGCGTTGGGCAGGCTGTGGAGCTGTTCGATCAGCAGGCCGCCCGAGCCCGCGAAGCCCGGAAGCGGCAGACCAGCGAGCAATGGCTGGCGCAGGTGGCGTCCCAGGCTCCGGAGGTTGCAGCCGCAGCAGAACAGCCGGAACAATCCCAAACTTCACCGCAACAGGAGGACCGCCACGATGGCTAGGCCAGGACGACTCGGAGTCGGAATCATCGGCGCCGGCAAGGTGGGTGCCGTGTTGGGCGCCGCTTTGCGCGCGGCCGAGCACGCCGTCGTCGGGGTTTCAGCGGTGTCCGAGGCGAGCCGTGAGCGGGCCGAAAACCTGCTGCCGGGTGTTCCGGTCCTGGAGATCCAGGACATTGTGGAACGCTCGGAACTGGTGTTGTTGGCTGTTCCGGATGATGCCCTCGGAGAGTTGGTGGCGGGGCTGGCGAAGCTTGGTGCTTGGCAGCCCGGTCAACTCGTGGCCCATACATCCGGCCGGTTCGGCGTGGGAATCCTGAACCCCGTCAGGGCTGCGGGCGCGATTCCCTTGGCGCTGCATCCCGCCATGACCTTCACGGGCATGAGCCTGGATTTGACCCGGCTCATGGATTGCACTTTTGGAGTCACCGCCGATGCGGCCATGTTGCCGATCGCCCAAGCCCTCGTGGTGGAGATGGGTGCCGAGCCGGTGGTCATTGCCGAAGCCGACCGCACCCTCTACCACGCAGCCCTCGCGCATAGCTCGAACCACATGGTCACGCTGGTGGCCCAGGCATCCCAGATGCTGCGGGAGATCGGCGTCGAATCCCCTGAATCGATGCTCGGTCCGTTGCTTCGCGCGACGCTGGAGAACGCCCTTGCCTCCGGCGAATCCGCACTCACCGGTCCTGTAGCGCGCGGGGATGTTGGTACCGTTTCCGCGCACGCCCAGGCGCTGAAAGAGTACGACGGCGGTGCCGGCGGCGATGTCCTCGCGGCCTACCAGGCCATGGCACGCGCCACCGCGCGCCGGGCAGGAAGCCGTGGGATCCTGCGGCCCGAACAACTGAACGAGATTGACGAGGCGCTGGGCGGAGAGCCCAAGTCGCCGGAAGGAAACTGAAGATCATGGCCATCAAACTCGTGACCACTGCAGCCGAACTGCGCGCCGAAAGTGCCCGCCTCCTTGCTGCCAAGG
Source organism: Arthrobacter sp. StoSoilB20 (assembly GCF_019977295.1). Lineage (NCBI taxonomy): Bacteria > Bacillati > Actinomycetota > Actinomycetes > Micrococcales > Micrococcaceae > Arthrobacter > Arthrobacter sp. StoSoilB20. Next base: position 180,656 of record NZ_AP024651.1, read on the forward strand.
GCGGAAACTCGCAGGGCCTTGTGCCCACCATGGGCGCCCTGCACTCTGGCCACGCATCGCTTGCGCGGACGGCCGTGGCAGAGAACGACGTCGTGGTGGCCACCATCTTCGTAAACCCGCTGCAATTCGGCGATGCCGTGGACCTGGACCGCTACCCGCGCACGCTCGATGCCGACATGGCCCTGCTGGATGCCGAAGGCGTCGACCTCGTCTTCGCCCCGTCCGTTGACGAGGTTTACCCCGGCGGCCGGCCGCTGGTTCGCGTAACCTCCGGACCACTGGGCGAAAAGTGGGAGGGTGCATCGCGCCCCGGCCACTTCGACGGAGCCCTCACGGTGGTGGCCAAACTATTGCACTACGGGCTTCCCGGAGGTGCTGCAGCGGACGGCACGACGGCGGCCTACCGGGCTTACTTCGGACAGAAGGACGCGCAGCAGCTGGCATTGGTGAAGCGGATGGTCGCGGACCTGAACTTTCCGGTCGAGATAGTTCCTGTGCCCATTGTCCGCAGTGAAGACGGACTGGCGCTCTCGAGCCGCAACAGGTTCCTTTCCGAGGAGGAACGCGAGGCTGCCCTCGTCCTTTCCCGGGCTTTGCGCCTTATTGAGTCCCGCGCAAACGCGCACGAACCGCTTGACCTTGACTCCGCCGTCGCGCTTGTTGAATCCCAGCCGCTGGTGGAACTGGACTATTTCGACGTCGTCGATCCCGTCACGCTGGAGCCGCTCGCCGAGAACTGCAAGGAGACTCCGTTCCGCGGGGAAGGCCTGGCGATCATTGCGGCAAAGGTGGGGCCGGTACGCCTGATTGATAACGCCCCATTGTTCTCCTGACGTTTGGAATTTTCCTGCTGACGGGAATTGCTTGGGCGCTTAGACTGTTCTAGTCTTCACCGGCATCGATCGCCGGACACCAAATCCAACCCTTGGGGAATCCTCATGTCTACCGACGTCACGTCCGACGCCAACGGAAAGCCTGAATCCGGTGCATCCGGTTCCGTCGCCTCAGCAGAGCCGGCGGCTTCCCAGGCTCCGCAGGTTCCGGCGTTTCAAGCCCCTGTGTCCGGGAAAATGTCACGTGAATCCGTGACGGTTATTGTCACCCTCCTGGTGGCAACCTTCGTGGTGATCCTTAACGAGACCATCATGAACGTCGCCCTCCAGCGGCTCATGACGGACCTCCAAGTCAGTGCATCCACCGTGCAGTGGCTGGCCACCGGGTTCATGCTGACCATGGCAGTTGTCATTCCCACCACCGGGTTCATCCTTCAGCGGATGAGCACCCGCGGGGCGTTCATGCTGGCCATGGGATTCTTCAGCGGCGGAACGCTGCTTGCCGCTCTGGCACCGGGCTTCCTCGTGTTGTTGCTGGCGCGCATTGTCCAGGCCGGCGGTACTGCCATCATGCTGCCGCTGCTCATGACCACCATCCTGACGCTGGTACCCATGTCCAAACGCGGTGCCGTCATGGGCAACGTCAGCATTGCCATTTCGGTTGCTCCGGCCATGGGCCCCACCGTTTCCGGCATCATCCTGGACAACTTCTCGTGGCGCTTCATGTTCGTGTTCGTGCTGCCGGTTGCCCTGGCTGCATTCGCAATTGGTGCCAAGTACCTCACCAACGTGGGTGAACGCGAGAAGACCACGCTGGACGTTCCTTCAGTGATCCTCACCGTTCCCGCCTTCGGTGGGCTGGTGTACGGCCTCAGCCAGATTGGCGGCGCCGAGGCCGGCGTAGTTCCCGTCATCGCACTGGTAGTTGGGGTTCTCTGCCTTGCGTTGTTTGTCTTCCGGCAGCTCAATCTCCAGAAGTCCGACGCCCCGCTGCTGGATCTTCGCGCTTTCAAGTTCCGGATGTTCACGGTATCCACGCTGCTGATGGTCGTTGCCATGATGGCCCTGTTCGGCGGCGTGATCCTGTTGCCGCTGTACCTGCAGAACACCTTGCACCTTCAGCCGCTGGAGACCGGGCTGGCATTGCTGCCCGGTGGTCTGGCCATGGGCTTGCTGGGCCCTGTCATCGGACGGATTTTCGACAAAGTAGGTCCCCTGCCGCTCACCGTCTCCGGCTCCGTGCTTATGGTCCTGACACTGTGGCAGTTCTCCCGCCTGGATGAGGGAAGTTCGCTTGGCTGGGTCATCGCCTTGCACGTCACCCTGAGCCTTGGACTGGCACTGCTGTTCACGCCGGCGTTCACCACTGGCCTCAACCCGTTGCCGCCGCACCTTTACTCCCACGGTTCGGCAATCATCAGCACCGCCCAGCAGGTTTCCGGTGCAGCCGGCACGGCACTGCTTGTGTCCATCTACGCAGTGGTTTCGGCATCGTCCGGTTTGGTGGCCGGGATGCAGGCAGCTTTCCTGGCCGCAACAGTGATCGCTGTAGCGGCAGTGGTGCTCGGCGCCATGATGCGCAAGACCGAAGGTGCCGGAGGACACGGGGGCCACTGACCCGCGCTTCTCGCGTCTTCCTGCAGCGCTCCTCCACTTCGGTGGGGGAGCGCTGTTGGGTTTAAGGGTGCTGCGCGGCATGGCCTCCCGGTTTCGATTGGCTGCCGGAGGGGCGGGGGCCCGCTGCTGGTTGGGTCGCACTGCTGGACGGCGGGGGCGCACTGCTCGAGGGGAAGGGGGGCGCACTGTTGGAGGGGACGGGGGCGCACTGTTGGAGGGGCGGGGGGGGCGCACTGCTGGAGGGGCGGCGTCATCCTCGGCGCGCTCGGTCGTTCCTCCCTTGGACGCGCGCTGCCGGATGCCCCCGCCCCTCCCGACGCTCTCTCACTTCCCCCTGGATTGGCGGCGGATCCTCTCTCATGTCCCCCGGTCTTGGGGTGGATCCTCTCTCACATCCCCGGGTTTGGTTGGCGGCTGTTGGATGGATGGGGTCTTCCTTGGTGCGCTTGGTCGTTCTTCCCTTGGGCGCGCGCTGCCGGACGGCCCCGCCCCTCCCCAACGCTCCTTCATGTCCCCTGGGTTTGGGGGTGGATCCTCTCTCACGTCCCCCGGGTTTGGGGCGGATCCTCTCTCATGTCCCCCGGGTTTGGCTGGCGGCTGGGCGGGGCTCTTCCTAGGTGCGCCTGGTCGTTTCTCCTTTGGGATGCGCGCTGCGGGATGCCTCCGCCCCTTCCCAACGCTCTCGCACTTCCCCGGGTTTGGGGTGGATCCTCTCTCATGTCTCCCGGGTTGCGGGGTGGCTGTTGTTTGGATGGGGGTCTTCCTTGGTGCGCTTGGTCGTTCTTCCCTTGGGCGCGGGCTGCCAGATGTCCCTGTACCTTCCGACGCTCTTTCACTTCCCCTGGGGTTGGGGGCGGATCCTCTCTCACGTCCCCCGGTCTTGGGCCGGATGCCCGCTCACTTCCCAGGGGTTGGGTTGGCGGCTGGTCGGGTGGGACATTCTGGGGTGCGCTTGGTCGTTCTTCCTTTGGATGCGCGCTGTCGGATGTCCCTGTACCTTCCGATGCTCTTTCACTTCCCCTGGGGTTGGGGGCGGATCTTCTCTCACGTCCCCCGGTCTTGGGCCGGATGCCCGCTCACTTCCCAGGGGTTGGGTTGGCGGCTGGTCGGGTGGGACATTCTGGGGTGCGCTTGGTCGTTCTTCCTTTGGGCGCGCGCTGTCGGATGTCCCTGCACCTTCCGATGCTCTTTCACTTCCCCCGGGGTTGGGGGCGGGTCCTCTCTCACAACCCCCGGGGTCGGGGGTTGATCCTCTCTCACGTCGCGTCGCGTCTCATGTCTTGGGGGTTGTGTTGTGTGATGGGGTTCACGGGGGTTTGTTTTTGGTGTTTGGGGGTGTTTTGTGGGGGTGTGGTTGGTGTTTTCGTTGTGTTTTCGGGGTTTTTGGGTGGTGTTGGTGTGGATTTGGTGTGGGGGTGGGGCGCGTGTAAAGTTATTCGAGTCGCCGCCGCTGATGCGGAAATGATGGTGACAGACTCCCTTCAGATTGCCGGTTTCGGTGGTGCTTTGGTGCGCTTCCGGGTTGGTGTGGGAGGCCTGGGGTTGGTTTGCTTTGTGCGGCTGGTTCGGGTAAGTTTGAAAAGTTGCTCCGGAGCGATCCTGGACCCTGGTGGGTGTGGGTGGTGCCGGTAGTGTCTGTTGTTTGAGAACTCAATAGTGTGCCAAGTTTGTTGATGCCGATTGTTTTATTGATTGGTTGAAATTATGGCCAGGTTGCTGCGCACCCCCGTGTGTGGTGGTCTGGTTTTCAGCTGGTTTCGAATTTTGTGCAGCCGCGTCCTGTCGTTATTTCCGGTGGGTGTGGTTGTGTCTGTTTGATTTGTTTTACTTCAACGGAGAGTTTGATCCTGGCTCAGGATGAACGCTGGCGGCGTGCTTAACACATGCAAGTCGAACGATGATCCCAGCTTGCTGGGGGATTAGTGGCGAACGGGTGAGTAACACGTGAGTAACCTGCCCTTGACTCTGGGATAAGCCTGGGAAACTGGGTCTAATACCGGATATGACTCCTCATCGCATGGTGGGGGGTGGAAAGCTTTTGTGGTTTTGGATGGACTCGCGGCCTATCAGCTTGTTGGTGGGGTAATGGCCTACCAAGGCGACGACGGGTAGCCGGCCTGAGAGGGTGACCGGCCACACTGGGACTGAGACACGGCCCAGACTCCTACGGGAGGCAGCAGTGGGGAATATTGCACAATGGGCGCAAGCCTGATGCAGCGACGCCGCGTGAGGGATGACGGCCTTCGGGTTGTAAACCTCTTTCAGTAGGGAAGAAGCGAAAGTGACGGTACCTGCAGAAGAAGCGCCGGCTAACTACGTGCCAGCAGCCGCGGTAATACGTAGGGCGCAAGCGTTATCCGGAATTATTGGGCGTAAAGAGCTCGTAGGCGGTTTGTCGCGTCTGCTGTGAAAGACCGGGGCTCAACTCCGGTTCTGCAGTGGGTACGGGCAGACTAGAGTGCAGTAGGGGAGACTGGAATTCCTGGTGTAGCGGTGAAATGCGCAGATATCAGGAGGAACACCGATGGCGAAGGCAGGTCTCTGGGCTGTAACTGACGCTGAGGAGCGAAAGCATGGGGAGCGAACAGGATTAGATACCCTGGTAGTCCATGCCGTAAACGTTGGGCACTAGGTGTGGGGGACATTCCACGTTTTCCGCGCCGTAGCTAACGCATTAAGTGCCCCGCCTGGGGAGTACGGCCGCAAGGCTAAAACTCAAAGGAATTGACGGGGGCCCGCACAAGCGGCGGAGCATGCGGATTAATTCGATGCAACGCGAAGAACCTTACCAAGGCTTGACATGAACCGGTAATACCTGGAAACAGGTGCCCCGCTTGCGGTCGGTTTACAGGTGGTGCATGGTTGTCGTCAGCTCGTGTCGTGAGATGTTGGGTTAAGTCCCGCAACGAGCGCAACCCTCGTTCTATGTTGCCAGCGCGTTATGGCGGGGACTCATAGGAGACTGCCGGGGTCAACTCGGAGGAAGGTGGGGACGACGTCAAATCATCATGCCCCTTATGTCTTGGGCTTCACGCATGCTACAATGGCCGGTACAAAGGGTTGCGATACTGTGAGGTGGAGCTAATCCCAAAAAGCCGGTCTCAGTTCGGATTGGGGTCTGCAACTCGACCCCATGAAGTCGGAGTCGCTAGTAATCGCAGATCAGCAACGCTGCGGTGAATACGTTCCCGGGCCTTGTACACACCGCCCGTCAAGTCACGAAAGTTGGTAACACCCGAAGCCGGTGGCCTAACCCTTGTGGGGGGAGCCGTCGAAGGTGGGACCGGCGATTGGGACTAAGTCGTAACAAGGTAGCCGTACCGGAAGGTGCGGCTGGATCACCTCCTTTCTAAGGAGCTGCTAGCAGTCGTGTTGTTTGCCTGCATGGGTGGATGACGGGTTGCCAGTGTTGCCCATTGCGCAGGCGTTTGTTCTGCGGTGGGTGCTCATGGGTGGAATATCAACAAATCATTTTTTGGCATGGCCTTTGCTGGTTGTGTCCTGGTGTTAGTACGGCATCTTGTGTCCTCTTTTGGGGGGTGTGGGGTGTGTGGAACGCTGCTGGGGCGTGGTTGGTGGGTTGTGTTTGGCGCACTGTTGGGTCCTGAGGCAACAGGACCTTTTTGCAGCAATGCAGGGGGGCATCTTCTGGTGTTTCTTTTGTTCCTGCTTCCGGTTTTCCTTGTCTGTTTGTCATGGTCCGTGCACGTTGGTGTGTGGGTTGTGGTGGGTGGGGGGCTGGTTGATGGGGTTGTTGTTTGAGAACTACATAGTGGACGCGAGCATCTGAAACATGCACGGTGGCTGATTATCCTTTTGTCCTTCCCTTTGGGGTGGGTGGGGGTGGTTGGTGTGTGTGTTTCTACAGCAATTTCTTATGAATGAACCTGGCCCTTGTGGTCATGGTTCTCTCGAGTAAGTTTATTGATCTTGTGTGGTCAAGTTTTTAAGGGCACACGGTGGATGCCTTGGCATTAGGAGCCGAAGAAGGACGTAGGAATCTGCGATAAGCCTGGGGGAGTTGATAACCGAGCGTTGATCCCAGGATGTCCGAATGGGGAAACCCCGCACAACGCTGTGAGGTGATTGTGTGACCCGCATCTGAACACATAGGGTGCGTGGGGGGAACGCGGGGAAGTGAAACATCTCAGTACCCGCAGGAAGAGAAAACAATAGTGATTCCGTTAGTAGTGGCGAGCGAACGCGGATCAGGCTAAACCGTTTCCATGTGTGATAGCCGGCGGGCGTTGCATGGGCGGGGTTGTGGGACTTTCCGTTCTGGTTCTGCCGGACCAGTGGGGTGATGTGCGTGCATAGGTGAACGGTCTTGAAAGGCCGGCCAGAGAGGGTGTGAGCCCCGTAACCGTAATGTTGTGTGCAGCCTGGAGAGTATCCCAAGTAGCACGGGGCCCGAGAAATCCCGTGCGAATCTGTCAGGACCACCTGATAAGCCTAAATACTTCCTAATGACCGATAGCGGACCAGTACCGTGAGGGAAAGGTGAAAAGTACCCCGGGAGGGGAGTGAAACAGTACCTGAAACCGTGTGCTTACAATCCGTCGGAGCCAGTCTGATTCTGGTGACGGCGTGCCTTTTGAAGAATGAGCCTGCGAGTTAGTGTTACGTCGCGAGGTTAACCCGTGTGGGGTAGCCGTAGCGAAAGCGAGTCTGAATAGGGCGAGTGTAGTGGCGTGATCTAGACCCGAAGCGGAGTGATCTACCCATGGCCAGGTTGAAGCGACGGTAAGACGTCGTGGAGGACCGAACCCACTTCAGTTGAAAATGGAGGGGATGAGCTGTGGGTAGGGGTGAAAGGCCAATCAAACTCCGTGATAGCTGGTTCTCCCCGAAATGCATTTAGGTGCAGCGTTGCGTGTTTCTTGCCGGAGGTAGAGCTACTGGATGGCCGATGGGCCCTACAAGGTTACTGACGTCAGCCAAACTCCGAATGCCGGTAAGTGAGAGCGCAGCAGTGAGACTGTGGGGGATAAGCTTCATAGTCGAGAGGGAAACAGCCCAGACCACCAACTAAGGCCCCTAAGCGTGTGCTAAGTGGGAAAGGATGTGGAGTTGCGAAGACAACCAGGAGGTTGGCTTAGAAGCAGCCATCCTTGAAAGAGTGCGTAATAGCTCACTGGTCAAGTGATTCCGCGCCGACAATGTAGCGGGGCTCAAGTACACCGCCGAAGTTGTGGATTTCACACATTGCCCTAGCCTTCGTGGTTCAGGGGTGTGGAGTGGTAGGGGAGCGTCGTGTGGGCAGTGAAGTCGCGGTGTAAACCAGCGGTGGAGCCTACACGAGTGAGAATGCAGGCATGAGTAGCGAAAGACGGGTGAGAAACCCGTCCGCCGAATGATCAAGGGTTCCAGGGTCAAGCTAATCTGCCCTGGGTAAGTCGGGACCTAAGGCGAGGCCGACAGGCGTAGTCGATGGACAACGGGTTGATATTCCCGTACCGGCGAAAAACCGCCCATGCCAAGCGGGGGATACTAACCGCCCGGAGCCTGCCCGCTCACCCTTGTGGTGTTGTGGGTTTTGGCCGAGCGCGGGACCTGATCCTGGGAGGTAAGCGTATTAACAGGTGTGACGCAGGAAGGTAGCCGGGCCGGGCGATGGTTGCCCCGGTCTAAGGATGTAGGGTCAGGGATAGGCAAATCCGTTCCTGTGTGCTTCGAGCACGTGCCTGAGATCTGATGGGACTCCCGTAAGGGGGGATCCGGTGATCCTATGCTGCCAAGAAAAGCATCGACGCGAGGTTTTAGCCGCCCGTACCCCAAACCGACACAGGTGATCAGGTAGAGAATACCAAGGCGATCGAGAGAATTATGGTTAAGGAACTCGGCAAAATGCCCCCGTAACTTCGGGAGAAGGGGGGCCTGCCCCGTGATGGAGACTTGCTCTCCGTGAGCGGGTGTGGGCCGCAGAGACCAGGGGGAAGCGACTGTTTACTAAAAACACAGGTCCGTGCGAAGTCGCAAGACGATGTATACGGACTGACTCCTGCCCGGTGCTGGAAGGTTAAGAGGACCGGTTAGCCACTTCGGTGGCGAAGCTGAGAATTTAAGCCCCAGTAAACGGCGGTGGTAACTATAACCATCCTAAGGTAGCGAAATTCCTTGTCGGGTAAGTTCCGACCTGCACGAATGGAGTAACGACTTCCCCGCTGTCTCAACCATAAACTCGGCGAAATTGCAGTACGAGTAAAGATGCTCGTTACGCGCAGCAGGACGGAAAGACCCCGAGACCTTTACTATAGTTTGGTATTGGTGTTCGGAGTGGCTTGTGTAGGATAGGTGGGAGACGTTGAAACCCGGACGCCAGTTCGGGTGGAGTCATCGTTGAAATACCACTCTGGTCACTTTGGACATCTAACTTCGGCCCGTGATCCGGGTCAGGGACAGTGCCTGATGGGTAGTTTAACTGGGGCGGTTGCCTCCTAAAAAGTAACGGAGGCGCCCAAAGGTTCCCTCAGCCTGGTTGGCAATCAGGTGTCGAGTGTAAGTGCACAAGGGAGCTTGACTGTGAGAGAGACATCTCAAGCAGGGACGAAAGTCGGGACTAGTGATCCGGCGGTACATTGTGGAATGGCCGTCGCTCAACGGATAAAAGGTACCTCGGGGATAACAGGCTGATCTTGCCCAAGAGTCCATATCGACGGCATGGTTTGGCACCTCGATGTCGGCTCGTCGCATCCTGGGGCTGGAGTAGGTCCCAAGGGTTGGGCTGTTCGCCCATTAAAGCGGTACGCGAGCTGGGTTTAGAACGTCGTGAGACAGTTCGGTCCCTATCCGCTGCGCGCGCAGGAAATTTGAGAAGGGCTGTCCTTAGTACGAGAGGACCGGGACGGACGAACCTCTGGTGTGTCAGTTGTACTGCCAAGTGCATCGCTGATTAGCTACGTTCGGATGGGATAACCGCTGAAAGCATCTAAGCGGGAAGCTCGCTTCAAGATGAGATTTCCATACACATTATGTGTGAGAGGCCCCCAGCCAGACCACTGGGTTGATAGGCCGGATGTGGAAGCGAGGACTAAAGACTCGTGAAGCTGACCGGTACTAATAGGCCAACAACTTACACCACACAACACACTGCACGCGTCCACTATGTGGTTCCCGAACAACAACCCACCACGGGTTGCCGGAACCAACCAAATAACTGAATAACAACCAAGCACCACAGTTGTAACCACAAACTTCCCACCCCCGAAACCCGGTCACACCAGGTCACGGCGGGACGGGTAAAAAGGTTACGGCGGTCATAGCGTGGGGGAAACGCCCGGTCCCATTCCGAACCCGGAAGCTAAGACCCACAGCGCCGATGGTACTGCACCCGGGAGGGTGTGGGAGAGTAGGACACCGCCGGACAACCATTAAGGCAAGAGCCCCGACCACAGGTCGGGGCTCTTCCCCTTTAACCACCACACGGCAAACCAAACCAGGCAAGTCGCCAGGAACCAGGCTTGTCCCATTGGTCCGAACAGCATCCGCCCCGAAGGGCAGTCTTAAGCTGAGTACGGCTTGTTCTTCACTGCCGACGTCGGGATGGAAGAGATGGACCGAAACACGCAGTCACTGCCGTCATGGACTTTCCGTTCGGGGAATGCGGAAGACCACCCAGGGTATGCAGACCTATGGATGCAGGCAATTGCCTTTCGTGATGGCACACGCCCGGATCCCGACGTGAAACGCAAGGCGTTGACGAAACTAACCTCCCCGGGGAGCGTCCTTTCGATCGTGGAAAGCCGGTCAGCGATCTGCGGGTTTGCACTGGTCTTGGAAGACACTCAGGGAGGTTCCTCCCGCACGGCCCACCTCTCGCTGCTTGCCGTGAACCCGTCCATCCAGGCCCGTGGAGTGGGGCGCGCCTTGCCGGCCAACATCACTCGGGGGCTCATAACAGAGGGTTTTACCTCGGCCTCGCTCAGGGTTGTGAGTGACAACCTGCCTGCGCGGAAGCTGTACGAAGCGGCCGGTTGGAAGGCTGCAGGTCACGGAGTCTTCGAAGACTCGGGACGTCCCTGCATCCATTACCAGCTGAGCTTGACGGACAACGGGCTATAGCCGGGTGACCGTGCCAGCAGAGGCAGCCCAGCACTCCCGTGCAGTGTCACCTCGCTGGCGGTCGAGTTCCTGACGAATCAAGCACCGGATGACTTCGCAGCCTTTGCAGCTGCCTTGGCCGCTTGCTTGCTGGCGCGTACTTTGACCAAGGACTGTGGATCGACGATGTCGGCCACGGACAAGTACGCTCCTTCCTCGCCGTAGTGGCCGGCGGCTTCACGCCACCCCTGGGCTTGTAGACCGCACTGCTTGCCCAACAGCGCCAGGAAGATCTTCGCCTTCTGTTCGCCGAAGCCTGGCAATGCCTTCAGCCGGCGGAGTACCTCGGGACCATCAGGGTTGCCACGGGTCCAAATTGCTGCGGCATCCCCGTTCCAATCGCTGTGCACCGTTTCAGCCAGGGCCTGCACTCTGCCGGCCATCGATCCAGGGAAGCGATGGACTGCCGGCTTCTCCTTGAAGACCTCAACGAAGCCGGCGGGGTCGTGCTCTGCGATGACAGCAGGTTCCAGCGACCCGAGCCGGGAGCGGATCTTCTCCGGACCGGCAAAGGCCGACTCCATGGTGACTTGTTGATCGAGCAGCATGCCTGTGAGCAACGCAAAGGCGTCGTCGGTGAGCAGTTGGTCGGCGGCGGCATCTCCGGTGATGTGCAGTTCCATGCTTTCCATCCTCCCACCAGGTGGAGTCGACGTCATGGGTCCCACCTCTTGTGACCGCGGACGTGGCACACATCGGGCCCGGCAACTGTCGGCTACCTGCTGTTGGTGGGGGTTGGTGTTCGACGGCGGTTTGGTGGGGGTTGTGGGGGTGGTTGGGTGTGGGTGGGGTGGTGTGTGGGGGTGGATTTGCGTTGGGGGTTGGGGGCGTGTATTGTTTTCTGAGTCGCCGGGTGCGAAACGGAAAGCCGGAAGGTGTGTACGGTTCGGTAGGCGGCCAAAAATAACTCTTCTTTTCCAATGGCCCTGTTGGGTGCGCTGCTTTGTGTGGTGTGCTGTGGGTGATGTTTTGGGGGGTCTGTTGTTTGAGAACTCAATAGTGTGCCAAGTTTGTTGATGCCGATTGTTTTATTGATTGGTTGAAATTATGGCCGGATTGCTGCGCACCCCCGTGTGTGGTGGTCTGGTTTTCAGCTGGTTTCGAATTTTGTGCAGCCGCGTCCTGTCGTTATTTCCGGTGGGTGTGGTTGTGTCTGTTTGATTTGTTTTACTTCAACGGAGAGTTTGATCCTGGCTCAGGATGAACGCTGGCGGCGTGCTTAACACATGCAAGTCGAACGATGATCCCAGCTTGCTGGGGGATTAGTGGCGAACGGGTGAGTAACACGTGAGTAACCTGCCCTTGACTCTGGGATAAGCCTGGGAAACTGGGTCTAATACCGGATATGACTCCTCATCGCATGGTGGGGGGTGGAAAGCTTTTGTGGTTTTGGATGGACTCGCGGCCTATCAGCTTGTTGGTGGGGTAATGGCCTACCAAGGCGACGACGGGTAGCCGGCCTGAGAGGGTGACCGGCCACACTGGGACTGAGACACGGCCCAGACTCCTACGGGAGGCAGCAGTGGGGAATATTGCACAATGGGCGCAAGCCTGATGCAGCGACGCCGCGTGAGGGATGACGGCCTTCGGGTTGTAAACCTCTTTCAGTAGGGAAGAAGCGAAAGTGACGGTACCTGCAGAAGAAGCGCCGGCTAACTACGTGCCAGCAGCCGCGGTAATACGTAGGGCGCAAGCGTTATCCGGAATTATTGGGCGTAAAGAGCTCGTAGGCGGTTTGTCGCGTCTGCTGTGAAAGACCGGGGCTCAACTCCGGTTCTGCAGTGGGTACGGGCAGACTAGAGTGCAGTAGGGGAGACTGGAATTCCTGGTGTAGCGGTGAAATGCGCAGATATCAGGAGGAACACCGATGGCGAAGGCAGGTCTCTGGGCTGTAACTGACGCTGAGGAGCGAAAGCATGGGGAGCGAACAGGATTAGATACCCTGGTAGTCCATGCCGTAAACGTTGGGCACTAGGTGTGGGGGACATTCCACGTTTTCCGCGCCGTAGCTAACGCATTAAGTGCCCCGCCTGGGGAGTACGGCCGCAAGGCTAAAACTCAAAGGAATTGACGGGGGCCCGCACAAGCGGCGGAGCATGCGGATTAATTCGATGCAACGCGAAGAACCTTACCAAGGCTTGACATGAACCGGTAATACCTGGAAACAGGTGCCCCGCTTGCGGTCGGTTTACAGGTGGTGCATGGTTGTCGTCAGCTCGTGTCGTGAGATGTTGGGTTAAGTCCCGCAACGAGCGCAACCCTCGTTCTATGTTGCCAGCGCGTTATGGCGGGGACTCATAGGAGACTGCCGGGGTCAACTCGGAGGAAGGTGGGGACGACGTCAAATCATCATGCCCCTTATGTCTTGGGCTTCACGCATGCTACAATGGCCGGTACAAAGGGTTGCGATACTGTGAGGTGGAGCTAATCCCAAAAAGCCGGTCTCAGTTCGGATTGGGGTCTGCAACTCGACCCCATGAAGTCGGAGTCGCTAGTAATCGCAGATCAGCAACGCTGCGGTGAATACGTTCCCGGGCCTTGTACACACCGCCCGTCAAGTCACGAAAGTTGGTAACACCCGAAGCCGGTGGCCTAACCCTTGTGGGGGGAGCCGTCGAAGGTGGGACCGGCGATTGGGACTAAGTCGTAACAAGGTAGCCGTACCGGAAGGTGCGGCTGGATCACCTCCTTTCTAAGGAGCTGCTAGCAGTCGTGTTGTTTGCCTGCATGGGTGGATGACGGGTTGCCAGTGTTGCCCATTGCGCAGGCGTTTGTTCTGCGGTGGGTGCTCATGGGTGGAATATCAACAAATCATTTTTTGGCATGGCCTTTGCTGGTTGTGTCCTGGTGTTAGTACGGCATCTTGTGTCCTCTTTTGGGGGGTGTGGGGTGTGTGGAACGCTGCTGGGGCGTGGTTGGTGGGTTGTGTTTGGCGCACTGTTGGGTCCTGAGGCAACAGGACCTTTTTGCAGCAATGCAGGGGGGCATCTTCTGGTGTTTCTTTTGTTCCTGCTTCCGGTTTTCCTTGTCTGTTTGTCATGGTCCGTGCACGTTGGTGTGTGGGTTGTGGTGGGTGGGGGGCTGGTTGATGGGGTTGTTGTTTGAGAACTACATAGTGGACGCGAGCATCTGAAACATGCACGGTGGCTGATTATCCTTTTGTCCTTCCCTTTGGGGTGGGTGGGGGTGGTTGGTGTGTGTGTTTCTACAGCAATTTCTTATGAATGAACCTGGCCCTTGTGGTCATGGTTCTCTCGAGTAAGTTTATTGATCTTGTGTGGTCAAGTTTTTAAGGGCACACGGTGGATGCCTTGGCATTAGGAGCCGAAGAAGGACGTAGGAATCTGCGATAAGCCTGGGGGAGTTGATAACCGAGCGTTGATCCCAGGATGTCCGAATGGGGAAACCCCGCACAACGCTGTGAGGTGATTGTGTGACCCGCATCTGAACACATAGGGTGCGTGGGGGGAACGCGGGGAAGTGAAACATCTCAGTACCCGCAGGAAGAGAAAACAATAGTGATTCCGTTAGTAGTGGCGAGCGAACGCGGATCAGGCTAAACCGTTTCCATGTGTGATAGCCGGCGGGCGTTGCATGGGCGGGGTTGTGGGACTTTCCGTTCTGGTTCTGCCGGACCAGTGGGGTGATGTGCGTGCATAGGTGAACGGTCTTGAAAGGCCGGCCAGAGAGGGTGTGAGCCCCGTAACCGTAATGTTGTGTGCAGCCTGGAGAGTATCCCAAGTAGCACGGGGCCCGAGAAATCCCGTGCGAATCTGTCAGGACCACCTGATAAGCCTAAATACTTCCTAATGACCGATAGCGGACCAGTACCGTGAGGGAAAGGTGAAAAGTACCCCGGGAGGGGAGTGAAACAGTACCTGAAACCGTGTGCTTACAATCCGTCGGAGCCAGTCTGATTCTGGTGACGGCGTGCCTTTTGAAGAATGAGCCTGCGAGTTAGTGTTACGTCGCGAGGTTAACCCGTGTGGGGTAGCCGTAGCGAAAGCGAGTCTGAATAGGGCGAGTGTAGTGGCGTGATCTAGACCCGAAGCGGAGTGATCTACCCATGGCCAGGTTGAAGCGACGGTAAGACGTCGTGGAGGACCGAACCCACTTCAGTTGAAAATGGAGGGGATGAGCTGTGGGTAGGGGTGAAAGGCCAATCAAACTCCGTGATAGCTGGTTCTCCCCGAAATGCATTTAGGTGCAGCGTTGCGTGTTTCTTGCCGGAGGTAGAGCTACTGGATGGCCGATGGGCCCTACAAGGTTACTGACGTCAGCCAAACTCCGAATGCCGGTAAGTGAGAGCGCAGCAGTGAGACTGTGGGGGATAAGCTTCATAGTCGAGAGGGAAACAGCCCAGACCACCAACTAAGGCCCCTAAGCGTGTGCTAAGTGGGAAAGGATGTGGAGTTGCGAAGACAACCAGGAGGTTGGCTTAGAAGCAGCCATCCTTGAAAGAGTGCGTAATAGCTCACTGGTCAAGTGATTCCGCGCCGACAATGTAGCGGGGCTCAAGTACACCGCCGAAGTTGTGGATTTCACACATTGCCCTAGCCTTCGTGGTTCAGGGGTGTGGAGTGGTAGGGGAGCGTCGTGTGGGCAGTGAAGTCGCGGTGTAAACCAGCGGTGGAGCCTACACGAGTGAGAATGCAGGCATGAGTAGCGAAAGACGGGTGAGAAACCCGTCCGCCGAATGATCAAGGGTTCCAGGGTCAAGCTAATCTGCCCTGGGTAAGTCGGGACCTAAGGCGAGGCCGACAGGCGTAGTCGATGGACAACGGGTTGATATTCCCGTACCGGCGAAAAACCGCCCATGCCAAGCGGGGGATACTAACCGCCCGGAGCCTGCCCGCTCACCCTTGTGGTGTTGTGGGTTTTGGCCGAGCGCGGGACCTGATCCTGGGAGGTAAGCGTATTAACAGGTGTGACGCAGGAAGGTAGCCGGGCCGGGCGATGGTTGCCCCGGTCTAAGGATGTAGGGTCAGGGATAGGCAAATCCGTTCCTGTGTGCTTCGAGCACGTGCCTGAGATCTGATGGGACTCCCGTAAGGGGGGATCCGGTGATCCTATGCTGCCAAGAAAAGCATCGACGCGAGGTTTTAGCCGCCCGTACCCCAAACCGACACAGGTGATCAGGTAGAGAATACCAAGGCGATCGAGAGAATTATGGTTAAGGAACTCGGCAAAATGCCCCCGTAACTTCGGGAGAAGGGGGGCCTGCCCCGTGATGGAGACTTGCTCTCCGTGAGCGGGTGTGGGCCGCAGAGACCAGGGGGAAGCGACTGTTTACTAAAAACACAGGTCCGTGCGAAGTCGCAAGACGATGTATACGGACTGACTCCTGCCCGGTGCTGGAAGGTTAAGAGGACCGGTTAGCCACTTCGGTGGCGAAGCTGAGAATTTAAGCCCCAGTAAACGGCGGTGGTAACTATAACCATCCTAAGGTAGCGAAATTCCTTGTCGGGTAAGTTCCGACCTGCACGAATGGAGTAACGACTTCCCCGCTGTCTCAACCATAAACTCGGCGAAATTGCAGTACGAGTAAAGATGCTCGTTACGCGCAGCAGGACGGAAAGACCCCGAGACCTTTACTATAGTTTGGTATTGGTGTTCGGAGTGGCTTGTGTAGGATAGGTGGGAGACGTTGAAACCCGGACGCCAGTTCGGGTGGAGTCATCGTTGAAATACCACTCTGGTCACTTTGGACATCTAACTTCGGCCCGTGATCCGGGTCAGGGACAGTGCCTGATGGGTAGTTTAACTGGGGCGGTTGCCTCCTAAAAAGTAACGGAGGCGCCCAAAGGTTCCCTCAGCCTGGTTGGCAATCAGGTGTCGAGTGTAAGTGCACAAGGGAGCTTGACTGTGAGAGAGACATCTCAAGCAGGGACGAAAGTCGGGACTAGTGATCCGGCGGTACATTGTGGAATGGCCGTCGCTCAACGGATAAAAGGTACCTCGGGGATAACAGGCTGATCTTGCCCAAGAGTCCATATCGACGGCATGGTTTGGCACCTCGATGTCGGCTCGTCGCATCCTGGGGCTGGAGTAGGTCCCAAGGGTTGGGCTGTTCGCCCATTAAAGCGGTACGCGAGCTGGGTTTAGAACGTCGTGAGACAGTTCGGTCCCTATCCGCTGCGCGCGCAGGAAATTTGAGAAGGGCTGTCCTTAGTACGAGAGGACCGGGACGGACGAACCTCTGGTGTGTCAGTTGTACTGCCAAGTGCATCGCTGATTAGCTACGTTCGGATGGGATAACCGCTGAAAGCATCTAAGCGGGAAGCTCGCTTCAAGATGAGATTTCCATACACATTATGTGTGAGAGGCCCCCAGCCAGACCACTGGGTTGATAGGCCGGATGTGGAAGCGAGGACTAAAGACTCGTGAAGCTGACCGGTACTAATAGGCCAACAACTTACACCACACAACACACTGCACGCGTCCACTATGTGGTTCCCGAACAACAACCCACCACGGGTTGCCGGAACCAACCAAATAACTGAATAACAACCAAGCACCACAGTTGTAACCACAAACTTCCCACCCCCGAAACCCGGTCACACCAGGTCACGGCGGGACGGGTAAAAAGGTTACGGCGGTCATAGCGTGGGGGAAACGCCCGGTCCCATTCCGAACCCGGAAGCTAAGACCCACAGCGCCGATGGTACTGCACCCGGGAGGGTGTGGGAGAGTAGGACACCGCCGGACACACATTAGGCAAGAGCCCCGACCCAAGGTCGGGGCTCTTCCCCTTTAACCACCACAACACCACCACAAGCAGGCACCACATCAAGCACCGGCTGGGCCACCCACAGGGAGACCAGCCCGGCAGCGAACAGCCCCGCTCACCACCACAGCCGGCCCAGCACGGCCGCGCTCATCACCACAAACACCCCAAGCGGCCCAGCCCGGCCCCGCTCACCACCACAGCCGGCCCAGCCCGCCAACAGGCCGGCCCCAGCAATCACCCACCCAAACACTCCAACACCGCGTCCACCACGTGGCTTCGCTGCCTGTCCTGCCGATAGACCAGGTACTCAGTGATGGGCGGTATGGCATCGGCGAAGTCCAGCAGAACCAGCCGTGGATCGTCGTTGAATTCGTCCTCCGCAATGACACCTATGCCCAAGCCTGCAATGACGGCGGCGTGGACTGCTTCCCGGCTGTCAGTCTCGAGCACTTCGGTTGGTTGGAGTTGGGCGCTGGAGAGCGCGGTTTCTATGGATCGGCGCGTGACCGACCCGATCTCGCGAATGATCAGAGGATGGTCCACGAGGTCCCGCAACCGGATCATCTTGCTGCCGGCCAGTGCGTGATCCTGGCGAACGAAGGCGACCAGGTCCTGCTTTGCGAGGGCACGTGCCACCAGGTCAGGATGGGGTGTTTCGTCAGCGATGATGCCGACGTCCACAGTTCCGGCCAGGACCCGCTTGCGCACTTCGGCGGAGTTGCCGCTGATGAGTTGGATATTGACGCCGGGATTCTGCCGGCGGAAGATGCTCAGCAGGCCCACTGCGTTGATGGGCGCATCGGTGCCGAACCGCAACTCTCCTTGCATGACGTTCCGGGCCTTGGCCAGAATGGTCTCCGCCTCAAGTTCGGCCCCGAACAGTCTCGCTGTGACCACCAGGAGCTTGCTGCCCAAGGGCGTCAGTTCCACGGACCGTCCCGATCGTTGCAGCAGATGTACTCCGTGGCGCCGTTCCAGGAGTCGGACCTGCTCGGACAGGGTTGGTTGGCTCACGCCTGCGGCTGCTGCCGCCGCGACGTAACTGCCGTGTGTCGCTACGAGGTGGAACGCCCGGAGATGAGTCAGATTCATAGGCATTGCCTAAGTCTCCTATAGACAGGGGCGCTCCCTCCTATGAGTCGACGACGAATCCACGTACCGTCTTGGCTGTGAAGAGAGAACCCCACGTCCTGGTCGTCGGAATTGACGGTGTCCGTTACGACTCCCTCCTGTCCGCGGCCACTCCCGCTGTGGACTGTATCGCCCGCGGAGGTTTCCTCCTCCCAGTGACAGTTCACCCCAGGAACGTCACCATTTCCGGTCCGGTTTGGGCCACGGTGGCCACCGGTGTTTACGCGGACCGGCACAAGGTAACCGGCAACAGTGTGCATCCGCCGGAGTTGGCTGATTTCCAGGACTTCACGGCGGTGCTTCGCGCGTCACGTCCGGGGTCCCGCACCATGATCGCTGCCAGTTGGCTTCCGGTGGCGGCGCCCACTGCGTGTGGACCGCTCTTCTCCTCCCGCGGTTGGGTGCCGGACAAGGACCCTGAGGAAGCCAACGACGGCGGCAGTTGGGCAAGTGCCGATGACGCTGTCGCAAGGTACGCAGCCGGGCGGTTGGAGAAGGAGGACATCTCGGCGTCCTTTGTGTACTTTGGCCAGGCGGATGTTGAAGCACATAACAACGGCACGGGGTCCGGCTATGTCTTGGCTATTCAAAACTGCGACATGCGACTCATGACGCTGCTGGAAGCCATCAAGGCCAGACCCAATCGCCGGAACGAAGACTGGACCATCATTGTGGTCACCGACCACGGGCACTTGGATGCCGGCGGACACGGGGGCTGGAGCGAGGAAGAGCGCACTGCCTGGATCGCGGCGTGCGGAGCAAGCGTGCCGGAGGACGTCAAGGCCGTGGACCACGCGGACATTTTTACCCAGGTGCTCGCCGCATTTGGCGTAACTGCAGGAGCCGCGGGGGGTGTTCCGTTCGGTGCCCGGTGTGCAGGACCGGAGCAGCTGGCGCCGGAGCAGCTGGCCCCGGAGCCGCCCGCCCGGAGTCCCGTGCCGGGGACGCCCGCCCCGGGGACCGCGGAGGAACTGCCTACCCGGGGTGCCGCCCCGGGGACCGCGGAGGAACTGCCTACCCGGGGTGCCGCCCCGGGGACCGCGGAGGAACTGCCTACCCGGGGTGCCGCCCCGGAGCCGCCTGCCCGCACAGCAGCTCTCCGTTGACCGTTGTGGTGACGGCCGCAGTCTTCTTGGCAGCGCTCCTGCACAGCGTCTGGAACGCCCTGGCAAAGGCAATCCCGGACCGCCTTGCTTCATCGACCATGATTGCCTTGGCCTATCTGGCGTCCGGGTTGGTGGGGGCGGCGGTGTTCGGAGTTCCCGTGCAGGAATCATGGCCCTTTGTGGTGGCCTCGGCTGCCTTGCAGACCTGCTACCTGATCCTGTTGACCACCTCGTACAGGCACGGCGACTTTTCCCAGGTCTATCCGTTGGCACGGGGCCTTGCCGTGCTTCTGGTCACGGTCATCGCCACCACCGTGCTTGCCGAGAGATTGAGCCTTTGGCAGCTGACGGGGGTGGCAGTGGTCGCTGGCTCATTGCTGAGCCTTGCCCTGATACGACAGGGCGCAGCGGCCGGGCCGGGCAGGAACCGTAAAGGTACCCTTTTTGCCGTGCTCACTGGAGCGGCCATTGCGGCCTATACCTTGGTTGACGGGGTAGGAGTCCGGGTTTCCGGGCAGCCGATGGCCTATGTCTCGTGGCTGTTCCTGCTGCAGGGTTTCCTGATTCCCGTGGTTTGCTGGCGAATGGCCGCCGATCGCCGTTCCTTCCCGCAGCGTGTGATGCGGTACTGGAAGCCGGGATTCGTCGGGGGACTGGTGTCGATGCTGGCTTACGGGATCGTCGTTTGGGCACAGAGCCTGGCACCGCTGGCCTTGGTGTCGGCGCTCCGCGAAACCAGTGTCCTCCTTGCAGGCGTCATCGGCGCCGTATTCTTCAATGAAAGGTTCAGCCGGCTTCGGCTTGGCCTGACGGTTGTGGCCGTGGCCGGGATCGCCGCGATCCAGCTTGGCTAGCCTGGGAAGAACTCCGACAGCTCCGGGTTCGGCCGGCTTCGGCTTGGCCTGACGGTTGTGGCCGTGGCCGGGATCGCCGCGATCCAGCTTGGCTAGCCCGAGAAGAACTCCGACAGCTCCGAGACCAGCTTGTCCGGGGCCTTGTTGGGCCCGTCATGGCCGAACCCGGGGAGGATGGTGTAGCTGGATCCGGACAGGATGTCGTGAATTTGGCCGCAGGCAACACCGAAGTATGCGGGGCTCTTTTCGCCCACCACGATCAAGGTTTCCAACGGAAGCTCAACGAATGGTTCGGCCGGCATGTCCGCGGCGATGACGGCCTTGATTTCACGGACACCACAGGTCATCAGCTCGCGCATCTGCTTGCCCAGGGGTGTCCCGGCGGCAAGCTTGTTCGCCAGGGTCAACATGGACAGGGGCATTCTGGCGAAGGCGCCACCGGTTTCCACTCCCTTGATGAGGATGGCGAGGGCGCGATCGTAGTCTCCGGCCGCCGTCGCGCGTTCATAATCGGGTGTCCAGTCTGCTTTGACGCTGTGGTTGACGGACACTGCGGGATCGTACACGGCCAGTCTTTCCACCGGCAGGGTGCGTGCGGCGTGCAGCGCTACGGCGCCACCGAAGCTGTGCCCAAAGACGTCCGTGCTGGACGTGTGCTTCATGACCGCGTCGAGGTCCCGGATGTCGGCCTCGAGGGTGTAATCCTCGGACTGTGGGGATGAATCGCCCCGTCCGCGCCGGTTGAACGTATGGACGGGACGTCCCAGGGCTTCACTTAGCTTTTGCGCGAAACGCGTGTAATCGGCGGCCGTCACCATGGAGGCCGGAACGACGACGACGCCGGAGCCTGCTGCTGCCAGCTCACCGCCTGTGGTGAGTACTTCGAGATGTCCGCCGTCGGGGGTCATGATGATGTCGCGCGTCATGACTCGAGCCTAGCCGAGCGACCTGAATGCAAGCAGCATCCCTGCCCCTATGTGGAAAAAGGAACCGCTGTGGGAAAGCCCTCAGCGTTTGAAGTAGTTCGAAATATCGGTCACCAGCTCGTTGACGGCTGCAGGGATGGACCCGTGGAATCCCTTGGGAGAGACCTCCAGCGTGCTGCCGGGAACCGCCCTGTTCAACCGAGCTGCGGTGACCTTGTAGAACTGCGGGCTTTTCTTGCCCACCATGAAGTGCGTGCTGGAGGGAAGGACGGAGAAATCGGTCGGAGTATCCGAGGCTTCGAAGGCTGCCTTCAGCTCACCTACGCCTGAGGGCATGAGCTCGCGGAAAAGCTTGTTCACTTTGGTCCGCGACACCACAGCCATGAGTCCCGCCAGAATCGGCTCGGGAACCCGGGCCAAGGCAGTTCCGGGCTGCATCCCGCGCTTCATCCGGGCCAGGGCCAGCCCAACATCGCCCTTGTTGACGGAGTCCTCGAACCCGGCAAGCCAGTCCGTGTCCATGCTGCCGTCGATGTTCACGGCAGCGTCGTAGACAGCGAGCTTGTCCGGCTGGTGGCGGGTGCCGGCGAAGGCCTGCGCGGCATTCAGGGCCACGGAGCCACCCAGGCTGTGGCCAAAAATGTTCCGTGCGCCGGTGGCGTCCATGATGGTGCGGACATCGGCGATTTCCGTATCCATGGAGTAATGGTTGGGCTGTTCGGTGGATTTGCCCCTGCCGCGGCGGTCGTACACGTCCACCGCCCAGCCGTCTCCCAGGCCCTTGGCCAAGGCTATGGAGAACGGCCGGTATATGAGGGCAGTGAGGAAAGCGCCGCCGATCAGCACAACCCGGCGTTCCCCGGGCGCCTCTTCGGCGCCGTAGCTGTACAAGGCGAGCCGTCCGCCGTCGTGCGTCTGAATATCGCGTTCCTTCACCGGAACATCCTAGGCGGCATCGGAGGGTCCGCCATGGACCATGGTGCCCGAAAGGAACCGCGCAATCCTGACGGCGAGGCGCTTACCGGGACGCAACGGCCCCTCATGGAACTGCAGGGGAACCACCGCAAAGTCTATGGCCGGCACCGCTCCAGCCAGGGTCCGCCCGGTTTCCGCGAAATACGACGGACTCCAACCGCCGCTGAGCATGAGGATGGGCGTGGAGAGCTTCATGAAGTCGTGAAGTTGCGCGTCGGCGTCCAGGACCGCCCGCATTTCAGTGACTGCCGTAGGGAGCAAGGACCGCATCTCCAAACCCAAGCGGGTCCGGGCAGACAGGACACTGAGCGTACGCAGCGCCCCCATGGGCAGGTAGGAAATAGGCCCCGCTGTCCCCAGTCCCTGCACCAGATGCGCCCAGGCGTTGTCCAACTGCCCGGCGGTGACTGCTTCTTCAAGCTCTGGACGCCATCTGCTGCTGAGGTTGCCGGAGAGGGAAACCGCGGCGTCGTAGGTGACCAGTTTCTTGATCCGGCCCTGCCTCGCGGCCTGCAGCGCAACGAAGCCGCCGTAACTGTGCCCCACGACGTCTGTGGAGCCGGTCTTCTCCATCACTGAGTGAAGGTCTGAGATTTCGGTCTCAACGGAATAGCCGGGCGGCTGCGGGGCAGATTTGCCGCGCCCGCGCCGGTTGTAGCTGTGGACAGGGCGTCCAAGGATCACGCTCAGGGTCCGCGCAAACGACCAGTACAGCGAGTCCGTCACCAAAGTGCCATGGATAAGCACGACGCCGGACGGTTCAGCAGGCGCTTTCGAACCGGGAATTGAGGCACCGGATGCGGGCCGGAAGGTGTGCACCTCAAGCTGCCCGCCGCCGTCGACTGTTTCAACTGTCCATGTCTCCACAGCCCCGAGTCTATGCGTTTGCCTGATTTGCGGCCCGGAAGTGAAGGCGCGCAATCACCGGTAAACTTAAGGACTGTGACTTCCGCAAACACCCCAGCCCTGAACACCTCCGCAGAGCCCATCGACGCCAGCGAGCAGATGCGCATCCGTATGGAAAAGCGCGCCAAGCTGATCGAGCGCGGCACAGAGGCTTACCCGGTAGGTGTTGAACGGACCCATTCCCTCAGTGAAATCCGCGGGAAATACGCACACTTGGAAGCCGATGAAACCACCGGCGACGTCGTGGGCGTCACCGGGCGCGTCGTGTTCATCCGCAACACCGGCAAGCTGTGCTTCGCCACCCTCCAGGAGGGCGGCGTGGACGGTAAGGGCGTCCGGCTGCAGGCCATGCTGAGCCTTGCCAACGTCGGTGAGGAAGCGCTCGCCGAATGGAAGGCCTCAGTGGACCTGGGCGATCACGTGTTCATCAAGGGCGAGGTCATCTCCTCCCGCCGCGGTGAGCTGTCCGTCATGGCGGACTCCTGGTCCATGGCCTCCAAGGCCCTGCGGCCCCTTCCGGTGCTGCACGCGGAACTGAACGAGGAAACGCGCGTTCGCCAGCGCTATGTGGACCTCATGGTCCGCGACGAAGCACGCGAGATGGTCTACAAGCGCGCAGCGATTACCCGCTCCGTCCGCGATACCTTGGACAGCCACGGCTACGTGGAGGTTGAGACCCCCATCCTTCAGCTGGTTCACGGCGGTGCCACGGCCCGTCCGTTCGAAACGCACATGAACGCGTTCGACCAGAAGATGACCCTGCGCATTGCAACCGAGCTCTTCCTCAAGCGTGCGGTAGTGGGTGGCATTGACCGTGTCTACGACATGGGCCGCGTTTTCCGCAATGAAGGCGTGGATTCCACGCACAGCCCAGAATTCACCACCCTGGAATGCTATGAAGCCTGGGCGGACCAGTTCGTCATGGCCGAACGCATGAAGGAAATCATCCTGAATGTCGCGGACGTCGTGGGCACCCGTACCATCCAGACTGACGCCGGTGAAATCAACCTCGACGGCGAATGGGCCTGGGTTTCGGTTTACCCCGGTATTTCCGAAGCAGTGGGTGTGGAAATTACTCCGGACACCACGGTGGATGAACTGTTGGCAATTGCCGCCAAGCACGAGGTCAAGGTTGATCCCAAATGGGATGCCGAGAAGATCGTGGTTGAGCTGTTCGGCGAGATTGTGGAACCCACCCTGCTGAACCCGACGTTCGTCTACGACTACCCGCCCTCGGCGCAGCCGCTGGCCCGTCCGCACCGTGAAGACGGACGGCTGATCGAAGCCTGGGACCTGATCATCGGTGGCATGGAGCGCGGTACGGCCTTCAGCGAGCTCATTGACCCTGTCATCCAGCGTGAACGCCTCACGGAGCAGTCCCGCCGCTCCGCAGCCGGTGATGAGGAAGCCATGCAGCTGGACGAGGACTTCCTCCGCGCCCTCGAATACGGTGCACCGCCCATGGGCGGCATTGGCCTCGGCATTGACCGCTTGGTCATGCTGTTCACCGGGGCCGGTATTCGCGAAACGATTCTGTTCCCCTTGTTGAAGCCTGAAGGACACTGATCATGGAGTACATAGCAGTCCTTGCGCCGTCCGTAGTTGTGGGTTTGATCTTCTGGTTTGCCATGAAGTCGATCTTCAATGCAGACAAATCCGAGCGTCAGGCAGAAGCCCGCGCCCAAGCTGAAGCGAATTCAAAAAACGCAGGGCCGGCAACTGAAGGTCCAGCCGCTAAATAGCTCCTAAATGGGTTCCACTTTCACGTGAATCCAATTGTGCTTTGACGTGCGTGCTTGCTGTGAACGATAATCGACAAAGGAACCCGGGGAATTTCTGATTATCCATCCCTCTAAGAGAGGCAACTCATGGCACAGAAAGTAAAAATCATCCTCGTCGATGACCTGGATGAAGGATCTGCGGACGAAACTGTCCGATTCGGTCTGGACGGTGTTAGCTACGAAATGGACCTGTCCACAGCAAACGCTACGTCGCTTCGGAAGGCCCTGGAACCATTTGTGGCAAAGGCGCGGAAGACTTCTTCCGGCCGTGGGACGCGGGGTCGCGCTACTCCGGCCCGCAACCAGGATTCCGCGCAGATCCGGCAGTGGGCCCGTGATAACGGTTACACAGTCAACAGCCGCGGACGTATTCAGGCTGAAATTCAGGAAGCCTACCAAAAGGCCAATTCCTGATTCACCGCTTCAATGCCCCGGCAGTCACTGCCGGGGCATTGGTTGTTTAACGGGGCTGTGGATTGTTGGCTGCCATCCCGTCCCAAAGGAAATGCTCCCCGGCCCGCCCGGCCCCGAGGGTGCGTTGACTTGCGCCCATGGAGTTGGGAGGGCGTCCCTTTGGGCGCTGTTGGAGAATTCCAGTCGCGGTCCGGAGGGAAGCCCGGCCGGCCAGCCGGCAGGATGTCACCGTAGTCCGCCGGGGTCAAGGGGAAGTGCGGGTTTTATTCCTCCACGGCGTCATGTTTCCCCTGTGGCGAACACGCTCCAAAAGTGCTGCTCCGGCACGTAGCATCAAAGTACGTCGTAGCTAGGAGTGTGGCGAAATGTTTGAGAGATTTACGGACCGTGCCCGTCGCGTGGTCGTCCTTGCCCAAGAAGAGGCACGGATGCTCAACCACAATTACATCGGTACCGAGCACATCCTCTTGGGTCTGATCCACGAGGGTGAAGGCGTTGCTGCCAAGGCGCTCGAGTCCCTGAGCATTTCGCTCGATGGCGTTCGCGAGCAGGTGCAGGAGATCATCGGCCAGGGCCAGCAAGCCCCGTCCGGTCACATCCCCTTCACGCCGCGTGCCAAGAAGGTGCTTGAGCTTTCCCTTCGTGAAGCACTGCAGCTCGGCCACAACTACATCGGTACTGAGCACATCCTGCTCGGCCTCATTCGCGAAGGCGAAGGCGTGGCCGCCCAGGTGCTGGTGAAGCTTGGTGCAGACCTGAACCGGGTCCGCCAGCAGGTCATCCAGCTGCTCTCCGGCTACCAGGGCAAGGAGACCGCAGGCAGCGGCTCCGGCCAGGGCCAGCCGGAAGGTACCCCCGCAGGTTCTGTGGTGCTTGACCAGTTCGGACGCAACCTTACCCAGGCTGCCCGCGAGAACAAGCTGGACCCTGTGATCGGTCGCGAGCAGGAGATGGAACGCGTCATGCAGGTCCTCTCCCGCCGTACCAAGAACAACCCGGTGCTGATCGGTGAGCCCGGCGTCGGTAAGACAGCCGTCGTCGAAGGCCTCGCCCAGGCGATCGTCCGCGGAGATGTCCCGGAGACCATCAAGGACAAGCAGCTGTACACGCTTGACCTCGGTTCCCTGGTTGCCGGCTCCCGCTACCGCGGTGACTTCGAAGAGCGCCTGAAGAAGGTCCTCAAGGAAATCCGCACCCGCGGCGACATCATCCTCTTCATTGACGAGATCCACACCCTCGTCGGTGCAGGTGCTGCCGAAGGCGCCATCGATGCTGCGTCGATCCTGAAGCCGATGCTCGCCCGCGGTGAGCTCCAGACCATCGGTGCCACCACCCTTGACGAGTACCGCAAGCACATCGAGAAGGATGCGGCCCTTGAGCGCCGCTTCCAGCCGATCCAGGTCAAGGAACCCTCGGTTGCCCACGCGATCGAGATCCTCAAGGGACTCCGCGACCGCTACGAGGCACACCACCGCGTAACGATCACCGACGGCGCCCTGGCCTCCGCAGCGCAGCTGGCCGAACGCTACATCTCGGACCGCTTCCTGCCGGACAAGGCGATCGACCTCATCGATGAAGCCGGCGCACGCCTGCGTATCCGCCGCATGACCGCTCCGCCTGAGCTCAAGGCAATGGATGAGCGCATTGCGGACGTGAAGATGGAGAAGGAATCCGCCATCGACGCCCAGGACTTCGAAGGTGCTGCTTCACTGCGCGACAAGGAGCAGAAGCTCATTGCCGAACGCGCCGAGAAGGAACGCACGTGGAAGTCCGGCGGCATGGACGACATCTCCGAGGTTGACGAGGACCTGATCGCCGAAGTTCTTGCGAACTCCACCGGCATCCCGGTCTTCAAGCTCACCGAGGAAGAGTCCTCGCGCCTGCTCAAGATGGAAGACGAACTGCACAAGCGCGTCGTTGGACAGGACGAGGCCATCAAGGCCCTGTCCCAGGCCATCCGCCGTACCCGTGCAGGCCTGAAGGACCCCAAGCGTCCGGGTGGCTCGTTCATCTTCGCCGGCCCCACCGGCGTCGGCAAGACCGAGCTCGCCAAGGCACTTGCCGAGTTCCTGTTCGGTGAAGAGGATGCCCTCATCACGCTGGACATGTCCGAGTACTCCGAGAAGCACACGGTTTCGCGTCTCTTCGGTGCACCTCCGGGCTACGTCGGCTACGAAGAAGGCGGGCAGCTGACCGAGAAGGTCCGGCGTCGTCCGTTCTCCGTGGTGCTGTTCGACGAAGTTGAGAAGGCCCACGCGGACCTCTTCAACTCGCTGCTGCAGATCCTGGAAGACGGTCGACTGACCGACTCCCAGGGCCGCGTAGTGGACTTCAAGAACACCGTGATCATCATGACCACCAACCTTGGTACCCGCGATATCTCCAAGAGCGTGGCCACGGGCTTCCAGTCCGGCACGGACACCCAGACCGGCTACAACCGGATGCGTGCCCGGGTCACGGAAGAGCTCAAGCAGCACTTCCGCCCCGAGTTCCTCAACCGTGTTGACGACGTCGTGGTGTTCCCGCAGCTGACGCAGGACGAGATTATCGAGATCGTGGACCTGTTCGTGACCCGCCTGGAGCGCCGCCTCAAGGACAAGGACATGGGCATCGAGCTCACCCCCGCTGCCAAGGTCCTCCTGGCCACGCGTGGTTACGATCCCGCCATGGGTGCACGGCCTCTGCGCCGCACCATCCAGCGCGAGATCGAGGACCAGCTGTCCGAGAAGATCCTGTTCGGCGAACTCCACTCCGGCGACATCGTTGTGGTGGACGTCGACGGTGAAGGTGACGACGCCAAGTTCACGTTCGAAGGCAACGCCAAGCCGCGGATCCCGGAGATCGCTCCCACCGCGTAAGGCATTACAGCGCCAAGCCCCGCCTGCTCCCTTCAAGGAGCAGGCGGGGCTTTTGCGTTGGTGCTGGGGCCTTTGTCCAGCTGGGGCCTTTGTCCAGCAGGAGCCATTGTCCAGCAGGAGCCTTTGTCCAGCTGAAGCCTTTGTCCAGCTGGAGCCCTTAGGGTGGCTTTGAAGGTCTGCTGGAAAACTCCGAGGGAAGAGAGGGGATCGCATGCGGGTACTCATGGTCGCTCCCGGGACGCGTGGCGATGTTGCGCCGATGGCCGGGCTCGGCAGCCGTCTCCAAGGGCTCGGCTACGAGGTTGCCATTGCCGCGAACCCTGCTTATGCCCCGCTGGTGGTGGAGTCGGGATGCGAATTCAGGCCGCTGCCTGGGGATTTGGCGGAACTGATCAAACAGCCCGCCCCTGGTGCGAAAGCCGGCGCTGGAAGCGTGCTGACGTTCTGGCGCAGGCTCGGCGCGTACATGGAGAACGCCGCCACAGGAACCTTGGCGGCTGCCGAAGCCGGCACCGATGTGATCCTGGCGAATTCCGTAGCGCCTTATGCCTATGACATTGCCGAGGCTTTGGGCATTCCGGCCATAGGCGCACACCTGCAACCAACTGAGCCAAGTGCGGCATACCCGCCGGTGTTGATGAATTCGGCCCGCAGTTTGGGGGCGGTGGGGAACAAGGTCATTGGGGAGAGGGCGGCGGCCGGCCCGGCTCCATATGATGCTCCGAGCGCCCGCCTTCGCAAACAGTTGGGGCTTGGCAGGCAAAGCCGGGCTGCCGGTGAGCGCCGCCGGAGGAAAACGCGGGCAACCATACTTCACGGCATCAGCCCTTCTGTCCTGCCGCGGCCGGCCGATTGGCACTCGGGGCTGGTCATGGCCGGGTACTGGTGGCCAGCTGAAAACACAGAATGGGAACCCTCCGCGGAGTTGGTGGATTTTCTGGCCGACGGGCCGGCGCCGGTTTTTGTTGGCTTCGGCAGCAGCGCGGACCTCGACCCGGGGTTCGTCCTTGAGGCAACGCGTCGGGCCGGAGTAAGGGCCGTTGTGCAGGGTCCGGAGGGTGTTTTGGGCGATGATGCCCTGGGCGTTGGAAGTGTTCCCCATCAGTGGCTTTTCCCCAGGATGGCCGCTGTGGTGCATCACGCCGGAGCGGGGACCACCGCGGCCGGGTTCCGCGCAGGAGTCCCGGCGCTCGGTGTCCCCGTCTATACGGACCAGCCGCTCTGGGCCTCCCGTATCGCAGCGCTGGGTGCCGGGCCCCAGCCGATTCCTTATAAGAAGCTGACTCCGGAGCGCCTCGGCGACGCGATACGGCAAGCCGGCACCACGCCGTCGTATGCGCGGCGGGCCCGCGAAGTGGCGGCCGCCATCGCCACGGAGGACGGAACCGCGCCCGTGGTTGCGGCCCTGCGAAATCTGCCAACCACCTAATCTCCGAACCACGTGACAGTAGGGCACGTTTGAAAACTCAAAACGTGCTCTACGGGTGAATATGTGAAAGTACTGTTTCACTGTGAGTGAACCACTCTGTGATCGGCGGCACATTACGTGTTGAATCGGATCATGGACTCTGCTGACACTCACACCCCGGGCGAGCAGCCCGAAACTCCCTTTCACGACATGGACCACTACCTCGCCATCCCGCGGGTCAGCGGCCTCACCCTCAGCCCGGACGGCACGCGCCTGGTCACCACCGTTTCAACGCTGAACGGCAAGGGCACCGAGTTCGCTTCAGCCCTCTGGGAAATCGACCCCGCCGGCCGGAAGCAAGCACGCCGGATCACCCGCAGCTCCAAAGGGGAAGCGGGTGCAGCGTTCGCTGCCAACGGCGACCTCTACTTCACCTCGGCGCGCCCGGATCCGGACAGTCCCGACGCTGACCCGGTGAACGCCCTGTGGCTCCTGCCCGCCGACGGGGGAGAAGCCCGCGTGGTGCACTCGCGCTCAGGTGGCATCAGTTCGGTCATGACCGCGAAGGACGCGGACGCCACGTTCGTGAACGCCGAAGTCCTGGCCGGATCCGCGGACGAGGAGAACGACGACGAGCGCCGCAAGGCCCGCAAAGACAACAAGGTCTCCGCCATCCTGCACAGCGGCTACCCCGTCCGCTTCTGGGATGCCGACCTCGGCCCCGCCGAGCCGCGGATCTTTGCAGTTGAGCAGGGAGAAAACCAGGAACCCGGCAAGCCCTCGACAGTGGACGCTGCCGCTCCGCTCAAGCTCCGCAACCTGACCACCGGCGTCGGCGGTTCGCTGCGGGAGTCAAAAACGGTGGTGAGCCCGGACGGCAAGACCATCTACACCAGCATGACCAAGCCTTTGGCGAAAGCGGACAGCCGTGAGGTGCTCGCCGCCATCGACGTCGCCACCGGGAACATCAAAGTGCTGCTGGACCATGAAGGCATGAGCTACTTCCCGGGGCCCGTCAGCCCGGACAACCGCACCCTTGTGGTCGAAAGCGAAAGCGACACCACGCCCACGCAGGCGCCGCAGGTGAAGCTGCACTTGCTCAACGTCGCCGGCGGCGAGACCACGGATCTTGAACCGCTGGCCCAGGACTGGGACCGCTGGGCTACCGTGCTCGCCTGGCTCCCCGATGGCAGCGGAGTCCTTGCCAAAGCGGACGACGACGGCGCGTCGCCGGTCTTCCGTGTCGACGTCGCCAACGGTGGGGTCACCCGGGTGACGCGGGACGCTTCCGCCTATTCCGACGTCGTGGTTTCTTCTGATGGGACGACGGCGTATGCCCTGCGGAGCTCGTATGAGTTCCCATCCGAAGCAGTCCGGATAGACCTGGCCACCGGCGAAGTGACCAGGCTGCAAGCCCCGGCCGAACGTCCCGTTTATCGCGGGCACTTGGAGCGCGTGGAAACAACCTCGGAGGATGGAGTGCGCGTGCCCGCCTACCTCGCCCTCCCCGATGGTGCCTCCGCGGACAAGCCCGCGCCGCTCCTGCTGTGGATCCATGGCGGGCCCCTGGGTTCCTGGAACGCCTGGACGTGGCGTTGGAACCCCTGGCTGTTGGTGGCCAAGGGCTACGCCGTGCTCCTGCCGGACCCCGCACTCTCTACCGGCTACGGTCAGGAATTCATCCAGCGCGGCTGGGGCGAGTGGGGCAAGAAACCCTTTACCGACCTCATGGCCATCACCGACGCCGTGGTAGCACGTCCGGACATCGACGAGTCGCGGACTGCCGCCATGGGAGGGTCGTTCGGCGGGTACATGGCCAACTGGGTTGCCGGGCAAACAGACCGCTTCAAGGCAATTGTCACCCACGCCAGCTTGTGGGCACTCGATCAGTTCGGGCCAACTACCGACGCGGCGCAGTACTGGCTAAAGGAAATGACTGCGGAAATGGCCATGGAGAACTCGCCGCACCTCAACGTGGGCAACATCAAGACGCCCATGCTGGTAATCCACGGCGACAAAGACTACAGGGTCCCGATCGGCGAGGGGTTGCGTCTCTGGTACGAGCTCCTGTCCTCCTCGCAGCTGCCCGCCGACGACAACGGCCGGAGTCCGCACCGCTTCCTGTACTTCCCGGACGAAAACCACTGGGTCCTCCAGCCGCAGCACGCCAAGATCTGGTACGGCGTGGTGGAGCACTTCCTGGCCAAGCAGGTGCTGGGCGAGGATGTTGCCTTGCCGGAGGAACTGGGGGTTTAGCTCCGGCGCGAACGCCCGTTGGGCGCCCGCTTCCGTTCACTGCAGTGGCGGTTGCGGGCGTCCGTCGCGAGGTGGTCCTGCTGGGAACTACGGGTACCTGCGACCGCGGTGGGGTACAGGCGAGAGTGTCCCTTGTCGCTCCAGCTGCTTCAGTTGAGCATTCCATGCCGTTGATACCAGGCCGCCGGC
The DNA here is from genome assembly GCF_019977295.1 of Arthrobacter sp. StoSoilB20. Lineage (NCBI taxonomy): Bacteria > Bacillati > Actinomycetota > Actinomycetes > Micrococcales > Micrococcaceae > Arthrobacter > Arthrobacter sp. StoSoilB20. Next base: position 212,740 of record NZ_AP024651.1, read on the forward strand.
TCCTTCGCCCCAACGTTCCAACGACTTTGCCACCAACGCTGATTGGCGTCACGATTCGGCACCTGGATGCACTTGATATGGGTGACGGTCATCGTTGGGAGACGCATGGCCGCCCAGGACGCTACGGATTCGCGGCATTGACTGCGAGCGAACAGTCAGGATCAAGTGCTCAAGGAGAAAGACGTGCCGGGCCCGGCAGCAGCGGCCGACCCCAGCGGAGTGTTGAACCGGCACTTTACGAATTGGTGCGGGAAGTTCAAGATCTTCCGCACCACCGCCGGCTTCGAAACCGCTACCGGACATGCCGTGTACCCCGCCCATGCTATCCGAGAGGCGGACGGAACTGTCTGGTTGTCGGCGCTGGAAGGCTTTGAGAAGTCCGGCATCCGTGGGCAAGTCGAAGAAGATGCGTCCTTTCTGGAAATGCTCTTCACGGCGGCAAATTCACCAACCAGGATCCCGTTGGGGCTGGCCTTGTTGATTGGGGGCGTCCGCTATCAGCTTGTTTTTCAGAACATTTCCGAGACGGGCGGGGACCACATCATCAACGTGGCGTTCATCAACAGGGGAGAACCGCCCCGGCTCTGAAAGTCCGACACCCCAAAGGTCACAATAGGGGTGCAGGCGGGCCGGGTTGATGCGCGCGTAACCATCAGCACTGGGCGCGGCCCGCGCCTGTCTGTCTCGCTAGGATGGGGGAGTGAATCCGACCTTCAGCCTCCGCCCTGCCCGCACCAGTGATGTGGCCGCGATCAAGAGGCTTGTGGCGCCCTTGGCTGAGGAACGGATCCTCATGGCCAAGGAGACAGTGGCGTACTACGAAAGCCTGCAGGAATTCCGGATCGCCGAGTCTGACGAGGGTGAAGTCATTGGCTGCGGCGCCCTCCACGTGATGTGGGAGGACCTGGCCGAGATCCGCACTCTTGCCGCCGCGGGCTCCTGGCGGGGCCGGGGCGTGGGGCACGTCCTCGTAGAAAACCTGCTGGAGGAAGCCCGGGCGTTGGGGGTAAGCCGCGTGTTCTGCCTGACCTTCGAAGTGGATTTCTTCAAGCGCCACGGATTCGAAGTCATGGCCGATCAGTCTGCCGTGGATCCGCAGGTGTATTCCGAATTGCTGCGCTCGCATGATGAAGGCGTAGCAGAGTTCCTGGACCTTGCCCGGGTGAAGCCGAACACCTTGGGCAACACCCGCATGATCAAGCAGCTCTAGGCCTAACCCCCGCATCTACGCGCCGGCAAATCCCCGATCAGCCGCGTCGTTCAACCCCTCGACGATTATGCGTGATTTAATGCCCTTTTCTTATCTCAACTTGATGGATAAACTGATTGTGGCTTGCTGGGGAAGCTTCCACCACATCGGTCAATTGAGAGAAGATCATGCAGTCCCACGCGTCCTTTTCAGATGTTTCAGAACTCCAACTCAGCGTGCGCGGTCCAGTGTTCACGCCTGCCGATCCCGGCTTTGCCGCTGAAGTAGCGGCCTTCAATTTATCTACGCAACACCAGCCCGATCTCGCCTTTGGTGCCCTCGACGCAGAGGACGTCTCGGCGGCAATACGCTGGGCCGCGGAACGCGGTATGCCAGTATCTGTCCAGTCCACCGGTCACGGTGCCACCAATGCCATTGAAGGTGGCTTGCTGATCAGCACCCGCCGAATGCTCGAACTCAGTATCGACCCCCTGGAGAAGACGGCCCGCGTGGGTGCGGGCGTCCGCTGGAAGGCTGTGGTGGAACTCGCCGGGACCTTCGGATTGATGGGGCTCTGTGGGTCTACCACCGATGTTGGCGTGGTGGGCTACACGCTGGGCGGCGGATTGCCGATCCTCGGGCGCAAGTACGGTTTTGCCTCTGACCACGTGATTGCGTTCGAGATCGTCACGGCTGACGGCGTGCTGCGGAGGGTGACCAAGGACGAGGACCCGGAGTTGTTTTTCCTGCTGCGCGGCGGCAAGGGCAATCTGGGAATCGTCACGGCCATGGAATTCCACCTGTTCCCGGGCTCCGACCTCTATGCCGGAGGAATCTACTTTGACGGTGGGCATGCTCCGGAAGTGCTGCAGGCATTCAGGGATTGGGTGCCTGACTTGCCCGTGGAGGCGTCGGCATCACTCGCTTTCCTGAGGCTGCCGGACATGGACATGGTGCCCGAGCCCCTGCGCGGAAAATTCGTGATCCATCTCCGTTACGCCTATCAGGGCGATCCGGCGTCCGCGGCAGAGCTCCTTGAGCCGATGCGTCAGAGCGCACCGTTCATGATGGATGCCACGGGTCCTTTGGATGCCACGGCGTTCGACTCGATCCACCAGGACCCGGACCAGCCGGTTCCCGTGATGGAACACGGGTTCCTGCTGGACAGGTTGGATGACCCCTCGGCCGATGCCATATTGCGGCACTTTGGCCCCGGCGTCGAGAGTCCTGTCCTGTTGGCTGAACTGCGGTTGCTGGGCGGCGCCCTGGCAAGGAGCGCAGATGGTGACGATATTGTGGGTGGTCGCGATGCCGCGTTCAGCTTCTTCATGGGCGCCATTGCCGTCCCGCCTGTGGTTGGAATGCTGCCGGCGTTGTTCAAGGCCGTCCATGAAGACCTTCGCCCCGCTGCCAACGCCGGAACCTTCGTGAACCTTCACGGCCACTTTGTGGATGCCGAAGACAGGGAACGGCCCTGGCAGGCATCCGCCCTGGATCGCCTCCGCAAGGCAAAGGCGGAGCTGGATCCGAAGAACATGTTCAGCTTCGGGCACGTGGTGGGGCTTCCGGTCATCGACCAGACTGTCCTGCTGGAAGACGTTGTGACTGCCGGTGGCGACGCCGTGCTGAGCAACTGAGGAGCGGGGATCATGAACAACCGCGTCACGTTCCCGGACTTCTCCGCCTTCCAGATCGACATCGCCCATGGGCCGTGGTCAGAGGAAGCCCCGGGGGCCGGCGACCGCCATCCCGACCCGGACCTGTTCTCAGCCTTCTGGCCGGAGTTCCCCACCCGTCAGGAACGGGAACGGGAACAGCCACAGAAACCGGCAGCCGAGGACTAGTCGAAGCGGCAGGGGCAGTTCCCAGCGGGCTGCCCCTGCCGCTTCCTTGTCGCCGATCCGCGAGAGATCCCGCGCGCCGGCTCAGGAAGCGTGCCGGGGTTGGGCGTCGAAACGGCGTCGATAATCCGTGGGTGTAGTGGAGAAGGCGCTGGCGAAGTTCTGCCGAAGGGTCACGGCGCTGCCGAAGCCGCATTTGGCCGCTACTTGGTCTATCGGCAGGCTGGAGCTTTCCAGGAGGTGCCGGGCGGCGTCGAGCCTTTGGGAACGCACCCATGCAGATGGAGTGGCGCCGGTGGAAGCCCTGAACGCACGAATGAATGTTCGGCGGCTCATGTGGGCTTGGCCGGCGAGAGTGTCGATGCTGAGGTCCTCGTCCAAATGTCCCAGCGCCCACTCAAGCATGCGTGCCATGGGGTCCTCGGAGGACCGGGGTGGCAATGGATGCTCAATGTACTGCGCCTGTCCGCCCTCCCGGTGCGGGGCGATGACCAGGCTGCGTGCCACCTGGTTGGCTGCTGCGGATCCCAGGCGGGTCCTCACCAGATGGAGGCATGCATCCAGCCCCGAAGCTGTACCCGCCGACGTCAATACGTCGCCGTGATCGATGTACAGGACGGTCCGGTCCAGGGAGACGTCGGGGTGGCGTGCCGAGAGCGAACTGAAGGCTTCCCAGTGGGTGACGGCGGACCGGCCGTCAAGCAGGCCGGCGTCGGCAACTGGGATGGTGCCAAGGCAGAGGCCAAGGATGACGACGCCGCGCTGATGGGCCTGCTGGAGTACGTCCCGGAGCTGCCCGTTGGGTTCGCGGCCGTCATCAAACCATGAGGGCACCACGATGACGTTGGCATCGTCCGCGGCCTCGGGGCCACGGATCCCACCCAGCTGGTAGCCCTCCGCGGTGCGGATGTGGCCCGCTTCATCGGCAAAAAGACAGGTGTTCCATTCGGCAAGTCCCTGCCGGGAGACTTCGTCGAAAACCATCTGGGGGACCGCGAGGTGGAACATTGTCACGTCGTCGAAGGCATACACGGCAATGCGCAAGGGTCCCCATCTCAATTGGCCTGAATCAATCGTACAAGGGCATTTATGCCACTGGCGATCACCTCCGGAGGCGCAGAGGATGGAATGGTTGCCAGAAGGCGGCCAAAGAACCAACTCCGGAAAGAGACCAGCATGAGCACCCCCCGCCGCGCCCTTGTCCTTGTAGACATCCAGCAGCAGTACTTCAGTGGTCCCCTCGAGATCCAGTACCCGCCGCACCGGGAATCGATCGCGATGATCGGCAAAGCCATTGATGCCGCGACGGCCGCAGGTATCCCGGTTGCCGCCGTCCAGCACAGCTCTGGAGAGGGCGCGCCGGTCTTCGCCCCGGGAACCGCGGAGTACGAGCTCCACCCGGTGGTCGAGGACCGCAGGAAGGACTCCTGGAAGGATGTCGTCAAGCAGTATGGCTCGGTCTACGCCGACACTGACCTGACAGCGTGGCTGCGGGAGAACGACGTCGACACCGTCACCTTGGTGGGTTACATGACGAACAACTGCATCCTGGCCTCTGCCGTGGAAGCGGAATACATCGGGTTCAGCACCGAGGTCCTCTCGGATGCGACCGGCGCCATCAACCTGGCCAACGAGGCAGGGTTTGCTGATGCGGAAACAGTCCACACAACCCTGATGGCGTTGCTGCACTCGAACTGGGCGGCCGTCAGCACCACGGATGCGTGGGTCGAAGCCTTGAACGCGGGGAATGCCCTGGAGACGAGCGACCTGGGAAGTTCGGCAATGGCCGGATCGCTGCGAACACAGTAGTGCAGGCCCTACCCTGTGCCGGGTCCCCGGTAGTAGGGTCAGAGCACCAGCCGCAGCACGCCCAGGAGCATCCCATGAAAAAGCTCATTAATGATCCACGCGCAGTGGTGGACGAGTCCGTAGAAGGGTTCGGCATGGCCCATGCCGACATTGTGGACGTCCATCCCGATCCCAAATACGTCATCCGGAAGGGCGCTCCGGTAGCGGGCAAGGTGGCCTTGGTCTCGGGCGGTGGCAGCGGCCACGAGCCCCTGCACGCGGGCTTTGTTGGGCTGGGCATGCTCGACGCCGCTGTCCCCGGCGCCGTCTTCACCTCGCCCACCCCCGACCAGATCATTCCGGCGACGGTCGCAGTGGACTCAGGTGCCGGCGTCGTCCATATCGTGAAGAACTACACCGGCGACGTCCTGAACTTTGAAACCGCCGCCGAGATGGCCCAGGCCGAGGGCGTGCGGGTTCGTTCCGTACTGGTGAACGACGACGTCGCGGTGGAAGATTCGCTTTACACGGCGGGCCGGCGCGGGGTGGGCGGAACGGTGCTGGTGGAGAAGATCGCAGGAGCGTCCGCCCAGCGCGGCGACGACCTTGACGCCGTCGCGGCTGTCGCGGAGCGGGTAGTGGCCAATGTGAGGACCATGGGCGTTGCCCTGTCCGGTTGCACTGTGCCACACGCGGGCACGCCAAGCTTCGAGCTGGCAGACGACGAGATCGAGATCGGCATAGGTATCCACGGCGAACCGGGCCGGCACAAGATCGCCATGGAACCCGCCGATGCCATCACGGACCGCTTGCTGGAGCCGGTGCTGGAGGATCTTGCCCTGGCCTCTGGAGACAAGGTGCTGTTGTTCGTCAACGGCATGGGCGGGACGCCGCAAAGTGAGTTGTACATCGTCTACCGGCGGGCCGCCCAGGTCCTGGCCGAACGCGGTGCCACCGTGGAGCGCTCGCTGGTGGGTAACTACGTGACGTCCCTTGAGATGCAGGGCTGCTCCGTGTCGGTGCTGCGCCTGGATGAGGACATGATCCGGCTGTGGGACGCGCCCGTCCACACTGCCGCCCTGCGGTGGGGAGCCTGAGTAATGGGGTTGACCGTTGACTGGGCACTGGACTGGGTGAAGCTCTCCGCCAAGGCCATGGCCGAACACCGGGTGGAACTGATCGAACTGGACCGGGCCATCGGCGACTCGGACCACGGCGAGAACATGGACCGTGGTTTCCAGGCCGTGCTGCAGAAGCTTGACGAGGCCCCGCCGGAAACTCCCGGCGCCGCGCTCAAGGCTGCCGCGATGGCCCTCATGTCCAAGGTGGGCGGAGCCGCCGGCCCGCTGTACGGGACTGCCTATTTGCGCGCAGCTACGGTGCTGGGAGACTCTGCAGACGTCGAGGCCGAAACGCTGGTGGCCGCGCTCGCAGCAGCCCGTGACGGCGTAGTTGCGCGGGGAAAAGCCGAGCTTGGCGACAAGACCATGATCGATGCCTGGACACCCGCTGTTGAAGCAGCCCAACAAGCCGCGGCAAGCGGTGCTGACCCCATTGGCGTGTTGGAAGCGGCCGCCGAAGCTGCCGAAACCGGTGCCATGGCCACCGACCCCTTGGTGGCCCGCAAGGGCCGTGCCAGTTACCTTGGGGAGCGCAGCGCAGGGCATCGGGACCCCGGTGCAGCATCCACGGCACTGCTCCTCCGTGCGGCCGCCGCTGCAGCCGCAGGCTCCACCCGCGACGCGGGCTCCGCGGGTGAGACGGGCTCCGCGGGCTACACGGGCGACACGGGGACCGACTCCGTATGACCGTTGGAATCGTGGTGGTTTCGCACAGCAGCAAAATTGCCGAGGGTTCGGTGGAACTCGCCGCCCAAATGGCGCCCGACGTCGAACTGGTCGCCGCCGGAGGCACCGAGGACGATCGGATCGGAACAAGCCTTGAGAAGGTGCTGGCCGCCGTCGAGCAGTCACTGGTGGATTCCGGTGGTGACGGCGTGGTGGTGCTGGCCGATCTGGGTTCGGCAGTCATGACAGCCGAATCGGCCATGGAGTTTGCCAGCGATCCCGACGCCGTGCGGCTGGCCGACGCTCCGCTGGTTGAGGGACTCGTGGCGGCTGCCGTCGCTGCCCAAGGGGGCGCCGGCGTCGAGGATGTCTGCAAGGCGGCGGAGGCAGTGGCCTTTGGCAGTGTGCCCGCCGGAGTGGGCGGCCCCGAGCTTCCCGACCTCAAGGATGAACCGGACGCCAGCGGCGATTTCGAACTCATCAACCCCCTGGGAATGCATGCACGGCCGGCGGCGAAGATCGCAGGCGGCCTATCAGGGCTGGACGCGGAGGTGAGCGTCAACGGCGTCGATGGCATGTCCATCATGGCGCTTATGGCGCTCGCCGCGGGACAGGGTTCCAGCCTGCATGTCGAGGCGAGGGGCAAGGATGCGTTGAAGGCGGTCCAGTACGTCGGCCGGCTTGTGGAGGAAGGGTTCGGGGAGCTGTAGGCCGAAAGATTTTCGCCCAAATATTGCTAAGTACACTGATTAGTGATGTTGTAGAGGTACAGGTTCACTACAAGGAAGAGGTACGAATCATGGGTGCTGACGACAAGATGGAGAACGCTGGCGAGAAGCTTGGCGGCAAGGCCAAAGAAGCTGCCGGAAAGCTGACGGATAATGAGCGCCTGGAAGCCGAAGGCAAGGGCGACCAGACGAAGGCCGACCTCAAGGGTGCCGGCGAGAAGCTGAAGGACGCCTTCAAGAAAGACTAGGCATCCAACCAGGGCCGCTGCATTTGCAGCGGCCCTGCCTTGTCTTGTGTGGCGAATGTTGTGTGTGCGCCGTACCTCGGCGCCATGCCTGATGGAGGATCTACGTGAACATACTGGTGAAAATTTTCGGACTGGCAGTCAGCCTTGGCGCCGGTGCGATCGCAAACAAGACGCTGGAGGGCCTCTGGGAGAAGAAGACCGGCAAGCCCGCTCCCAAGGACGGAACCGATCTTCAGGACTCGCTCCCGGGCGTCCTGGTTTTCGCGGTTGTCTCTGCAGGAGTTGGCGCCGTTGTTCACGTTCTTACCCAGCGGGGCACCAAAAGCGCCCTGGCCCGTATGAAGAAGACTGCTGACGAGGTTTAACAAATGGCTATAGCTAAATACCCGAGTGTTGTCATCGATTGTCCCGACGCGGCCGCGCTGGCCGCCTTCTACGGCGAACTTTTCGGCTGGGAAGTCGAGGACAAGGGCGACTGGTCCGATATCCGGCCCAGCGACGGCAGCAACTGCATCTCTTTCCAGCAGGTGGAGGTGTACCAGCCGCCCGTGTGGCCCGGACAGACCATCCCGCAGCAAATGCACCTGGACATGGTGGTGGAAGACCTGGACAAGGGTGAGGAAGTTGCACTCTCGCTTGGAGCCACTAAGGCCGACCACCAGCCCGGCGACACGTTCAGGGTGTTCCTGGACCCCGCCGGGCACCCGTTCTGCCTCTGCCTGAGCTAACTCCGGCGTGAGGCACACTTCGGCCGGGGAGAGCTGGCGGCCTAGCCCTGCTGGGCCGCCCATTCCTCGACCCGCCGGTTGCTCTCTTCCTCGGAGAGGTCTTCTACGCGCGTCATGATGGACCAGCGGACGCCGAACGGATCGCGGATGCTGGCATAGCGGTCGCCCGAAACGAACGTGGTCAACGGCTCGCGGATGGTGGCCCCGGCTTGCTCGGCTTTGTGGACCAGCCCGTCCGCATCGGAGCAGTAGAGGCCCATGGAGTAGCAGTCGTCCTCTCCGTTTGGTGAGGGGACGAGGTGGTACTCGGGGTTGGGCTCACCGAGCTGGAGGTGGCCGTTGCCGAAGTCGAGTTCGGCGTGGACCACCACTCCGCCCATCTCGGTCTCGCCCACCACCCGTGCGCCGAACACGTCGCGATAGAACGCAATGGCTTCCTTGGCGTTGGCTACAGCGAGGAATGGCGTCAGGCTGGTCAGGCCGTTCGGAATGCCATTGGTGGTGTGGTCCCCGTTGGCGGCCGTGGTTGATTCGGTGCTTGTAGTATCGGTCATGGATACGACGCTACGTGCCTTAGAGCACCTGGTGCTTGGAGATTCGCGACAGCTTAAAGCCGATCCGGGAGGGTCTCATGGACGGTTCCTTCAAGGGCATCCTGTACCCCGCGCGGCTTCCCACTTTCAACCGCATCCCTGCCCCGGAACCCCTGCAGGAGCTGGTCCAGTGGTTCTGGATTCCGGAATGGGACATCGAGCCCGGCCGCAGCTCCCGCCAGCACGTCATCGCCTACCCTGCCTCCAACCTGGTGGTACAGCCCGCTGATATCATCCTCGCTGGGCCCACCACGCGCGCTTCGCACCGGGACCTCACCGGGACCGGCTGGGCTGTGGGGGCCCTGCTCCGCCCGGCGGCCGTTCCGCTGTTCACTGATAATCCGGGAGCCCTCCGTGACCAGGAAGCCGCGATGTCCCTGGAGGATCTGCACAGCGCCGTCTCGGCCGCCATGTCTTCGTCTCTGAACGCCAACACGCACGACGACGGCGGTCACCGCACGCGGGCAGTGGAGGCCTTTGCGGCCTGGCTGGCTTCCCGGTGCGAAGAGCTCCCCGAGGAAGCCGTGCTCGCCAACCGGATGATGGACGTCATTGCCTCGGAGCCTGATGTGCTCCTGATCGAGGATGCTGCTTCCCGGTTGTCCGTCTCGCCACGAACGCTGCAGAGGTTGGCAAGGAAGTACATTGGGCTGAGCCCCTCGGCCTTGATCCGGCGGCGGCGGCTCCAGGACGCCGCCGAGCGTACCCGGTCCGACCCGGAAGCGGACCTTGCCGCGATCGCCGTCGAACTTGGTTATTCAGACCACGCGCGCCTGACCAACGACTTCCGGAAGTACCTGGGCTTTACGCCAAGTGGCTACCGGAAGTCGTTCGGCAAGGCGACGTGATGTCCCGGCGAATGATGACGTGTTCGATGGCCTCGCAGGCGGTGTTTGTTCTGGTTCCTACTTGTCTTTTCCGGATCCGGGCTCGCTGAGCTTGCGGTTGAATTCAGCTCCGGGGGCGTCGGGCATGACGTTGCTGCCAAGGCCCATGGTTCGGGATTTGAGGGAGCCGCCCAGCACGTTGCCGTCGCCTTCCATCAGGGCCTTGAACCCTTGTTTGGCCACCAATGCGGGATCATCTTTGTCATCACTGCCCACTTTGGTGTCCAGGAGGTCGGCCCGTTCAAAGAAGTCGGTCTCCGTCGGCCCCGGCAGCAGCGTGGTGACAGTGACCCCAAAGCCGCGACGGCGGCGTGTAACCGGGCCATGCCTTGCGTGTCGGTGAGGTCGATTTGCTCTGCGTAGGCGTCTCCGTCGAGGCCCTTCAGTTCCTCCGCCGCTGTGTGGATCTTGTCGTTTTCGGCAACGATGACGGTGTCGAATCCGTTGCTGAGGAACTGCCTCGCCAGGTCGAATCCAATGCCGCTTGAGGCGCCGGTGACCAGCGCCAGTGGCCGTTCAGTTGTGGACATGGTTGCTGCCTTTCGGTTCCCAGTAACAGACAGGTTGCTTAGTATTATCCGATGTGGCATTACCTTCAGTGAAGTAGTTGCACTGCCAAAGTTGGGTCCGGGTTGCCTGCCGGTTGCTTACCGCGGACCATGGCGGATACACCCGGAAGCCGCGTTTTCCGCCGGCACCGTTCACGGACACGATTCCATGCTTGGCCAGTACCGGTTTCGGGAAAGCGAAGTAGCCGGCCCTGCTGCCTTCCCGGGCTGTTATCACCAGCAGATCCACGCCGTCTTCGGCGGGGAAGGGCTCAGTGGACCCGTCCTGGGCGCGTTGCCAGACGGCAACGAACAAGCCCACCTTGGCCGGAGTCAGCTTACCCACGCGGAACCGGACCAGTTCCTGCCCAAGATCAACGACGACGGCTCCATACTCGTGGTTGTCGGCCTCGGGTACCGGCGCTGGGGGAGATCCGGATGGGTGGGTGAGGGCCCGCAATGCCTCGGCTACGTCTGGGTGAACATCGTGGTCAGGCACGCACCCATCCTACGGCGGCGCCTCAGCCCTACTGCTGCCGCAAACCCCCACCATCCAGTATTAGGCCCGCAGAAATCACCCGTCCGCATTGCTCGCCGTAGGGATAGTCACCCTTCGGGGTGAAGGTCAGCGTCCGGACCGGCAGTGCGATTCCGGCCGGAGACATGCCGGAAAGGGTCGCTTCAAGGGGGTTCTCACTGAGCGATGGAAGCTCGAGGAAACCCACCAACGTCCCATCAGGGGAGGAGGTGGCCGAGCATATGCCTTCAGGCGAGCAGCCCTGGTCCACGGCTGTAGCTCCCGGATGCAGCACCACATCGTTCTCGGTGCAACTGCCATCCTGGCAGGCCTTGAGCCGCAGCGTCCCCACTCGGTCCGTGTACCCCGCTGCCACGGTCACGGAAACTCCGGCTATGTGCCCAATGGCCGGGCAGGCCACTGCTTGGGGATAGCAGCCCGGAAGCAATGCTGCGGTTCCTGCAAGGGTCAACGCCACTGCGATTCTGCCCATGCTTCAGGGTAGGCCAGGGTTAATCGGCTTGGCCCGGTGCATGTGAAAGAAACACCTGCATTGTTACTGCCCGCTTGGTGGCGTTGCCGAACCGATACCGCCCCCGGCTGAACGCTAGGCCGGAAGCCGCAATCCGCCGTCGTGCATTTCTGCCAGGCCGTCAACCAACAGCCCATCCAGGGCGCGCTCGAGTTGCTCCGGCGCCGAGTTGAGCCGGTGCAGCGCGGCAAGCGGGATCCCGATGCCGGAGGGCGCGAACCCCAGATCCGCCGGCGCTTGCTCGAACATTTCCCGCGGGACAGGGGTGGCAGCTTCGCGGAGGACGGCCATCACGGCGCCGCGGACCTGGCGGTCGGTGCCGTGCCAGGACTGGCCCTTGGGAGTGTACGACGGCGGTGGCTCACCCGCGGCAAGCCAGGCGCAGCTTGAGCGGACGGGACAGTCGGCGCACTTGGGGCTGCGGGCCGTGCACACCATGGCGCCCAACTCCATCACGGACGCGTTCCAGCGGACGGACAGCTCCTGCCCGGCGGGGAGGAGTGACTCGGCCAGGCGCATTTCCGCCGCGGTCAACGCGGGAGCCGGGAGTGCGTTCCCCAGGATGAGCCGTGCATGGACCCGCCTGATGTTGGTGTCCACCACAGTTTCCCGCTGCCCAAAAGCGAAGGCGGCGACGGCGGCAGCTGTATAACTGCCGACGCCCGGCAAACCCAAAAGTCCCGCATGGTTGTCAGGGACGTTGCCGCCATGTTCTTCGCGGATGGCTACTGCTGCAGCGTGGAGCCGCAAGGCGCGGCGGGGATATCCAAGGCGACCCCAATGACGTACGGCTTCACCCGAAGGCTCCGCGGCGAGGTGGCCCGGCGTGGGCCAGCGCTCCATCCAGTCCCGCCATACTGGGAGCACCCGCACCACGGGAGTCTGCTGGAGCATGACTTCGCTGACCAGGATTCCCCATGCGCTGCAGTCCGGCTCGCGCCACGGCAGGTCCCGGGCGGTATCGGCGAACCACTGATCCAAGGCGCTGTGGAGCGCGGTAAGTTGGTGGGCATCGGGAAGTGTCATACTGCCCTCAACTGTAATGGAACCGCGGACCATGGCCGACGTCACACAGCCCCGGATTAGGGGCCTGCGGCGTGTAGGTTAGGTGCGCTGCGGGCCACGAGCCTAGCCTAGGACCATGGCCACCAAGGGTAAGCAGCAGTCCACCGCGCGCTCCTCAGCGCCGGGGAAGAGTACTGCCCCCGCGAAAAAGCGCCGCCCGAGCCCTGCGGTGTATCGTCGCCGTCGCCAAGTGGTTTTCGGTGGGCTGCTGCTGGTGATCGCCTTGATCGTGGTCGCCGTCGTGTCCATTGGCGGTGCCATGGGTGGGCAGCCCGGGCCGCAGGCTGTCAGCACAGCGGAGCCGTCCCAGGTGCCGTCGCAGGGAAGTGTGCCGTCCGGGACCGCATCGCCGTCTGCTTCGCCCACGCCCGTGTGCGACTTCAACCTCATGACGGTCGCCGCCAAGACCGATAAACCCGCCTACGGTCCTGAGGAAAAACCGCTGCTCACCATGACCATCACCAACGGTGGCACCGCCCCGTGCGAGGTCAATGTGGGGACATCCCAAATGGAGTACCTGGTGATGAGCGGCGCGGACCGTATTTTTTCGTCCAAGGACTGCCAGGCCGGTAGCGAAGACCTCATCAAGACCATCCAGCCCGGCAAGAGCGAAACCGCGAACTTCCCATGGCAGCGCAACCGCACACTGGAAGGCTGCGGGGCGATCAACGCCAAGCCAGGTGGCGGCGGCGCCTATTACACGTTTGAGGCCCGGCTGGGAAACAAGGCCAGCCCCAAGGCAGTCTTCCAGCTGAACTAGGTTCCGGCTGGCCAGCGTCCGACCACGGCAGCCGGCTTAGAGGAAGCGGTCCAGCAAGCTGGCCTCGGCCATGCGGCTCAGGCCTTCGCGCACTGTGCGGGCACGCTGGTCGCCAATGCCGTCCACTGTCATGAGGTCATCGATGGTGGCGGCCATCAGGTTCTGGAGCCCGCCGAAGTAGTCAACCAAGCGATCAGCCACAGCCTTGGGCACGGACTTCAAGCCCGAAAGCAGACGGTAACCGCGCGGCTGGACAACTGCGTCCAACTGCTCCACTCCGCCGGCGAAACCGATGATGTGGGCGATGCGGCTAAGGTCGATCAGTTCGGTGGGGCCCAGATTGAGGAGAGCCTGGACGGCTTCCTCAATTTCTTCGGGCGTGGCGTCCGGATCGGAGTAGTCGCGGATGATGACGTCGCTGCCAGGACCGCGGCCCATGGTCAGTTCTTCCACCTGGAGTGACAGCAGGCGGCCGTCCTCACCGAGTTCCAGGACGTACTGTGCGATTTCCTCGGAGATGCGGCGGACCATTTCCTGCCGCTGCAAGGTGACGGCAACGTCCCTGACAGTGACCAGGGCCTCGATCTCCAGCGCCGAAAGGGAACTGGTGACCTGGTCCAGCCTGGCGCTGTACCGTTCCAGCGTTGCCAAGGCCTGGTTGGCGCGGGCCAGAACCTTCTCTGAGCCCTCCAGCACGTGGCGCAAGCCATTGACGTACAGCGCGATGATCTGCATGGACTGGCTGACGGAGATTACGGGAACGCCGGTCTGGATGGCCACGCGTTCAGCCGTGCGGTGCCGGGTGCCTGATTCCTGGGTTTCGATGCTTGAATCCGGGACCAGTTGGACAGCAGCGCGGACAATGTTGCTGGCGTCCTTGTCACAGATGATGGCGCCATCCATCTTGGCCAGCTCGCGCAGGCGGGTGGGGGAGAAATCGATGCCGATATCGAACCCGCCGGAACAGATGGAATCGATGGTGCGGTCATAGCCCAGGACGATCAGGGCACCGGTCCGTCCGCGGAGGATGCGTTCCAGGCCATCACGCAGCGGAGTTCCGGGTGCGACTCTGGCCAGGGTCGCCTTGAGCGACTCTTCCGGGCTCCGGGCCATAGGGTTTCCCTTCGAATGTGCAAGCCTCGGCTCACAGACATGCTGAATCCGGCGTCAGCGGAGCTCGCAAAAAATGCCCGAATGACGACAAGCACAATGATAGGGCTTCCGCGGACCGTTAACCGCACCAGCAAGCCCCAAAGTGGGTCATTTCGTGATGTTCGGCGGTGCCCGGAAAACGGTGGGGCGGCCAATTGGCGGATACCCTATTTCCGCCAATTGGCCGCCTGCCCTCTAATTCCGGCCGCGTCCGAGGCCAGTCAGAAGAGCCCCGCCGGCCTCGCGCCACAAGCCATGGCTTCCCGATCCGGCTGTGTTCTGTTCCAGATATCTAATCCAATCGCGGTACTCCGTAATATCCCGTCCTTCGGCTGCGGCCACGGCGTCACAGGCAAAACCCACGGCTTTGCTGCCATCATCCAGCGTGATGGATCCCAGCAGCATGGGTTCGGGCAGTTCAGCCAGGAAGGATCCCAGCGCTGCCTCGGAGAGCAGCCACCTCTCGGCCACGAGCCCGGCCCCGCGCGCTGATCGCACCACCCCCGGCTTGGGTGGCGTTGTCTCCAAGGCCACCATCCGGTACTGGGCCGCGGTGGTCACATGCCCGTCCCAGAACGCTCCCCGGTCTTCGAGTTGGGACGCCAGCGGCTGCCCTTTGCGATGCGCCCCCACCACTACAAGAGGTACGACGGCGGCTCCCGCAGCAACCGGCCAGGGAACCTCGGGAGCGGGGGACTGAGCCGCCGCGGCTCCCACGGCTCCCGCGGCTCCCGCAGCGAACAGCTCGGGCAACTCCGGGGTGAGCTCGATCCGCCGGGCAATGTCCGCGGCCACGCCGTCCTCGAACGTCCGGGCAACCACGGTGAGGCCGAACTGCGACTTACTGCGTGTATCAATGCCGCTTGCGTCAACGCCTCCTGTTTCAACGCCGCTTGCGTCAACGCCGCCGTTCTCGGTGACGGTGCCCGCCGGTACCGCAACAGCGCTGAGGTCGAAGAGGTTGCAGAAATTGGTATAGGTGCCCATCCGGGAGTTGGCCCCCACAGGATCGGCCGCCACCTCAGCAAGCGTTGGGTGGAAAGGCGCTGTGGGAACAACCAAGGCGTCGAAGCCGTCCAGACGCTCCATGGCCTGGTACTTGAGTTGCTCCAACGCCGCAGTGTCCGCAACGTATTGGTGCGCCGGTACCTTGCCCGCGGCGCTGATGATGCCGGCGACTGTGGGGTCCAGCGTCGCGGCAACCCCGCCGGAATTAGCCACCCCGCCGGAATTAGCCACCCCGCCGGACTGGGCTGCCCCTCCGGACGCACCTGTCCCGTCGGACGAATCTGCCCCGCCCATCGTCACCGAGTCAATGAAGCTGCCGACGGCGGCATAGCGTTCGGCCACCAGTCCGCCGTCGTACAGCAGCCGGGCCGCCTGCAGGAAGACGTCCAGCTCGATTGCTTCGGCCACCACCCCCGTTGCACGGAGCCGCTCAATCTGCGCCTGAAATTCCGCCGCCCACGCCTCCGAAAGGGCCGGCAGCGCAGCGGGATAGGCCACCCGCGGAGTGGAAGGCGCGGCGACCCTGACGTCCGTGGGCCAGGCACGGCCGTCCCCTGCCATGACGCCCATGGCCAGTTCGGCAGTGGCGAGGTCCCGGGCAAAGATCGTGGCGGTATCCCAGGAACGGCAGGCCGGGACCACGCCCTCGGTAGAGACCACGCCCAGTGTCGGTTTGATGCCCACGATTCCCTGCAAAGCGGCGGGAATCCGGCCCGAACCGGCGGTGTCCGTGCCGATGGCAATGTCCACCAGACCCAAGGCCACCGCCACCGCGGAGCCTGAACTGGAGCCCCCCGAAATCCGGTCGGGTCGCCGTGAATCGCGGACGGCTCCGTACGGGCTCCGGGTTCCCACGAGTCCCGTGGCGAACTGGTCCAGGTTGGCAGCCCCAAGCACCAGCGCACCAGCTGCGCGAAGCCTGGCCACCGGCACCGCATCCCGGGTTGCTGTCCCGCCAAAGCCGGGGCACGCCGCCGTCGTGGTCATCCCGGCAACATCCACGTTGTTCTTCACGGCTAGCAACAGGCCCGCCAACGGCAGGTCCTCCCCGGCGGCCGTCGCGGCATCCAGCCGTGATGCTTCCGCGAGCAGCTCATCCCGCCCGCGCAGGTGGATCCAGATTTCAGGACGGTCGACGGCGTCAATCGCCTCGAGCGCGGCCAGGACGCGTTGCACTGTGCTTCCGTGACGCCCGGTCATGAGGAGCTCCCTTCCAGGACGAGGGCTGGTTCCCGGACCTCTGCAGGCTCCAGGACCACCAAGGCTTCGCCGGCGACCACCTGCGCGCCGGCCGAGGGCAGGACGCGATGCACGACGCCGTCCACGGGAGCTTGGATGACCGTCTCCATCTTCATCGCCTCAAGGGAAACCAAGGGCTGGCCTGCAACCACCAGGTCGCCGGGTTCCACATCCACTTTCCACACGCTCGCGGCGAACGGAGAGGTCACCAGGGTGCCGCCGTCGGGCACAACGACGTCGTCCGCCGGCGGAGCGGGGGAAACAGCCTGCTCGGCACGGTCAAACTCACCGGCTTCCTCCCACGCTTGGCGCTCCACAGCGAAAGCGGCCGACTGGGTTTCCCGGAACTCTGCAATGGAGACACTGTTGCGGTCCAGGAATTCCTCATGCTCGGCAAGGGAGAAGGTGCCGTCCTCAATCTCCACGCCACGGCCCCGGCCGGCAGCCATGTCCGCCCGAAGGTCCAGCAGTTCCTCGGGGCTGACGGGGTACCAGGAAATGCGGTCGAAGAACCGGAGCAACCACGGGGAGCCCGGCTCAAATGGTGAGGCGTCCGCGTAGCGGGACCAAACCTGCGTTGTCCGGCCCACGAACTGGTAGCCGCCTGGGCCCTCCATGCCGTAGATGCACATGTAGGCCCCGCCGATGCCCACGGCATTCTCAGGAGTCCAGGTGCGGGCGGGGTTGTACTTGGTAGTGACAAGCCTGTGCCGGGGATCCAAGGGTGTTGCCACAGGGGCGCCAAGATAGACATCGCCCAGTCCCAGCACGAGGTATTCGGCGTTGAAGACGGTATCGAAAACCTCGTTCACGGAGTCCAGGCCGTTGATCCTGCGAATGAACTCGATGTTCCACGGGCACCACGGGGCATCATCGCGGACACCGGCCATGTACCGCTCGATTGCTTCGCGGGTGGCGGGGTCATCCCAGGACAACGGGAGGCGGACGCTGCGGCTGGGCACCACCAGCTCCGAGCTTGCCGGGAGGGATGCGTCCACCTCCCGCACCAGGCCCAGGAGTTTGGACGTGGGAAGGACTGACGGGTCGGCCTTGATCTGGAGGGAACGGATGCCCGGGGTCAGATCCACAATGCCCGGCACGCGGAGGCGCTCGAGTTCCTGGTGCAACGCGTGGACGCGGGCACGCAGGCCAAGGTCCAGCACCATGTCGCCATACTCCACCAAAAGGTTGTCATCACCGGATCGGCGATAGGTGACCGCAGGCCGGCCGTCGCCTTCGGGCACCCGGCCCAGCACGCCGTCGTCGCCGTCGCCGCGGAGCAACCCGGCGGCGCCGGATGCCGTGCCGGAAGCCGGGCTCGATGCCGCGCCGGATGCCGAGCCGCTGCCCGTGGTGAAACCGGCGCTGCCTGGCAGAACAAGCTGCCTCGCAGCGCCCAGTTCCTTGACCGACGGCGCCTCCACCGAGCGGATGGGCACCAATCTCACCTTGTCCCCGGGACGCAGCTGCCCCAGCTTCCAGCGCTCGCCGGTCACAACGGTTACGGGGCAGACGAACCCGCCCAGGCTGGGGCCATCCGGACCCAGCAGGATGGGGGTGTCGCCGGTGAAGTCCAGGGCACCAACGGAATAGGCGGTGTCGTGGATGTTGGAGGGGTGCAGTCCGGCTTCGCCGCCATCGTTGCGGGCCCAGCGAGGTTTGGGTCCGATCAGGCGGACACCAGTGCGCGCCGAGTTGAAGTGGACCTCGTATTCGGCGGCGTAGAGCTCCTCGATGTCCTCGCGTTGGAAGAATTCGGGCGCACCGTGGGGTCCTTCCACCACTTTCAGCTGCCATTCGGTGGTGAGCATGGGGCGGCTTTCCGCGGGAACAGGACCAGGGACGGTCTCAGGAAGGTGTCCGGCCACTGTGCGGAGGACGTCACTGGCGCGGAGCACCCTGCCGCCGTGGCCGCCAAACTGGCCCAGCGTGAAGGTTGAGGCGCTGCCGAGGTACTGGGGAACGTCCAGCCCGCCTTCAAAGAGGACGTAGCCCCTCAGTCCCGATCCATCAGCGGAGCCGACGTCCAGGAGGCCATTCTCCGGGACCGTGATGGGTTCCCAGGTGCTGGCCGGATTGCCGTTGACGGTCACGGTGACGTCCGCACCGGTGACGCACACCGTGGTTGCGTGCGTAAAGCGGAGCGCCGGACCCGCCATGGTGAATTCCAGGCCGGGGACACCTTCGGGGTTGCCCAGCGCGGTGTTGCCCAGCCGGAACGACAAATCATCCATGGGTCCACTGGGCGGCACGCCGATCTGCCACAGCCCGGTCCTGCCGGGCCAGTCCTGCACGCTGGTCTGGAGCCCTGGCCGTTCAACAGTGATCCGCGGCTCGGGATCACCCACGGTGTTCAGGGTCCCGGTTGAATGCTTCGCGTCCCGGACCACGCCCATCCCGGCCACGGCCCGCAGCATGCCCAGATTGGTTTCGATGCCATCAATTCGTGTTCCTGCCAGCGCATCAGCCAGGGCGTCGAAGGCGGCGTCGCGGGTTGCCCCGGAAGTAATGATCTTGCCCAGCAGGGGATCGTAACTGGTGGAGACTTCGCTGCCGGTCTCCACCCAGGCGTCAATGCGTACGACGTCGGAGCTTGGGTATTGCGCGTTGGTGACGGTTCCGGCGCTGGGCTGGAAGTTCCGGGCGGGGTCTTCTGCATAGATGCGGGCTTCCACGGCGTGTCCTGAAACGGGCACACTGTCCGGCACGCCATCAAGCACTGGTTTCTGCTGTGCGAGGTCCAGCATCCACTGCACCAGGTCCACGCCCGTGATGGCTTCGGTGACCGGGTGCTCCACCTGCAAGCGTGCGTTGACTTCCAGGAAGGAGGCTTCCTGGCGGACGGGATCGTAAACAAACTCCACTGTGCCTGCAGAACGGTAGCCCACGGAGGCGCACAAGGCGCGGGAGCTTCGGTGCAGTTCCTCGCGCAGGGCTTCCGGCAAGTCCGGCGCCGGCGCTTCTTCCACTACTTTCTGGTGGCGGCGCTGCAGTGAGCAGTCACGGTCACCGAGGCTTACCACCCTGCCCTCACCGTCACCGAACACCTGGACCTCGACGTGGCGGGCGTGCTCGATGTAGCGCTCGGCAAAGACGCCTGCCGTTCCAAAGCTGGAGCTGGCCAGGCGGGCCACCCGCGAGTAGTTGTCGCGAAGTTCGGCGTCGTCACGGCACACGGCCATGCCAATGCCGCCTCCGCCGCCCGTGGCCTTGAGCATGAGCGGGTAGCCAATAGTCTCTGCGGCAACAACGGCTTCGTCCAGGTCTGCCAGCAGGCCGGACCCGGCGATCATGGGAACGCCGGCCCGTTGCGCAGCGTCGCGGGCGGTGTGCTTGGTCCCGAAGATCCTCAGCTGCGCCGGAGTGGGTCCCACGAACACCAGGCCTGCCGCTTCCACTGCTTCCGCGAACGCAGCGTCTTCGGACAGGAATCCGTAGCCGGGGTGGACGGCGCCGGCCCCGGTGGCTGCTGCCGCTTTGAGGATGGCTTCTACCTTGAGGTAGGACTCCTTGGCCGGAGCAGGTCCCAGGAGGACTGCCTCGTCGGCGAGCTTCACATGCTTTGCGCCTCGGTCAGCTTCGGAGAAGACGGCCACCGTGCGCAGCCCCGCTTTCCGGGCGGATTCGATGATCCGGCAGGCAATCTCGCCACGGTTGGCAACCAGAAGGGTGTCGAAACGGTTCATGCGCGGGCCTCCGGACGTGTGACGATCATGCGAACCGGCGTGGGGTTGAAGCCGTTGCAGGGGTTGTTGATCTGGGGGCAGTTGGACACCAGCACCAGCGTGTCCACCTCGGCGCGGAGGGCCACGCGCTTTCCGGGCGCGGACAGCCCGTCCACGATCCCCAGGGCGCCGTCGGGATCCACCGGCACGTTCATGAACCAGTTGATGTTGGACACCAGGTCCTTCTTGCCGAGGTCCCACTTGGCGCCTTCAATCAGGAAGTTCTCAACGCAGGCGTGCTGTTCATGGGTGTGCTGGCCGTAGCGGAGGGTGTTGGATTCCTGCGAGCAGGCACCGCCGATGGTGTCGTGGATACCGACTTCATCGGCCACCACCGTCATGAGTTCCTGGCCGCTGTCTGCACGGAGTACGGAGCCGGTGGTCAGGAAGATCGAGCCCTGGGTTGCGATGGTCACAGCAGCGGAGTACCGCGTGCTGGTGTCCTTGGCGGCGTAGAGGATGCAGTCCACGGCCTGGTTGCCGTCGAGGTCCACGATGGTGAGGACATCGCCGGCCGCCACCACGGCGGACCACGGACCGCGGGCTTCCACCAGTTCGTCCAGAATTACTGTCCCAGGGATCAAAGCAGGGGCTGTTGCCACGGCGTTCATGCGGAAGTCCTCGCGTTGTAGTCGGATTCTGTGTTGTGGAGGGCAAGTCGCCCTTCGGGGCGAAGGTCGACCCCGAGGGTGCCGTCCCTGAGCGCCTCGAGGTCCTGTGGAGACTGCCAGGCAACGATGTCCACAGGGCTGCCGGTGAACTCCTCACGCGGGTCCAGCGGGTGGGCGGTATTGGCCAGGACCAGCACCGCATCCATGTGGAGGAGAAGTTCGACGGCGGCACCGTCACCGGCGCTGCCAACGAACCGGATGCTGCCATCAGGGTCCACGGTGATGCCCTTGAAGAACGAAATCGACGGCGGCAGTTGCCTTTGGCTGACCCCGTGCTTCATGCCGCCAAGGGTGAGGAGTTCGCGGCCTGCCGGTGATGCACTGTGCGCTGATCCGGCACCGTACTTGGCGGTGTTGCCGGCAAGGTGCGTGGTGCCGGTCAGGGCATCGTGCTTGCCAGAGGAGTCGGCCACGACGGTTGCCATGAGCCGGCCGGCGTCGGAGAGGAGCGGGTGCCCTGCGGTGATGTAGGCCTGCCAGGGAACCTTGACGGTGTCCGCAACATTGATCCTCTCGTGCTGGGCCCCGCTGCGGATGATGACAGCGTGAACGCAAGCATCGCCGTCGAGGTCTGTGATCCTGATGCGGGTCCCGCGGGCAAGTTCCAGGTGCGTATAGCGGCCGAAGGCCAGCGTTTCGGCCCAGGTCAGCGCGCCCGCTGCCTCCATGGGGAGGCCTTCCGTGAGACGCGCAGGGGCCGATGTGGGCGGGATGTGGATCATGGTTTCGGCCGTGCGCCCGTGCTGGGCCCGGGCGTGCAGTTTGGCGCCGGTTGTTGTGGCGGTGCCGGGAGCGCTTTCGAGAGTCTGTGTCATGGCAATCATTTCTGTACTGGTGCTGGAACAGGTGCTGGTAAGGAGGCTCTGCTGGTGCTTGGGCAGGCGGTGGGGGTCAGGCGGAACCGGCGGTGGCGGGGTCAGCCGGCGTTGGTGGATTCCGCAGCCGTTGCGGCCTTGTTTTCGCGGATCCGGATATTCCGCCGCACCCAGATGCCCAGGAGCAGGACTGCGCCAACCATGAGGGGAGCGGAGAAGAGCAGGATCCCGTGTTCGCCGGAGGGGTCGTACACCTCGGGGCGTGGCCAGGAAAGGTTGATGACCATCAGGGCGCCGTAGAG
Organism: Arthrobacter sp. StoSoilB20; assembly: GCF_019977295.1. NCBI lineage: Bacteria > Bacillati > Actinomycetota > Actinomycetes > Micrococcales > Micrococcaceae > Arthrobacter > Arthrobacter sp. StoSoilB20. The sequence continues at coordinate 234,863 of NZ_AP024651.1, forward strand.
CACGGCCAGGATGTTGACGGGCAGTCCCCAACGGCCCAAGGAGAAGAGTCCTGCCGGCATGGTCTGGCCCACGCGGTCCCAGTCGCCCCGGAAACGGCTGAGCAGCTGCGGGACCGTGACCATCAGGTACGCCAGGTACACCATCACGATGCACACACTGCAGAGGGTGGTGAAGAGCGCGGAGTTGCCGATGTTGATGGCCAGGATTCCCACAGCCAGGGCGCCGATCGCGATGGAGGGCCACATGGGAGTTCCGCGCTTGGCGTGGACCTTTGCGAGGCTGACCGAGGCCGGGAGCTTGCCGTCCCGGGCCATGGAGAACACCAGCCGTGAGCCGGCTGTTTGGATGGCCAGGGTGCAGACGAAGATGGCGATTGCTACGTCCACCAAGAGCACCTTGCCCCAGAACGTGCCCAACACGGCAGTCAGGACGTAGGGGAGTCCCTCGGTGGCGAGCCTGCCGTCGTCGAGGCTTGGCGCTGCCATCAGTGCGGCGATAATCATGAGTCCGCCACCAATGCCCGAAATGATGAGCGCGGACAGGATGGTGCGCGGTGCGGTCTTCCGGGGGTTCTTGGTTTCCTCCGACAGTTCGCCGGCGGAGTTGAAGCCCACCATCACGTAGGCGGCCATCAAACCGGAGACGAGGAAGGCACCCACGGCGCCGAGGTCTGAGGTGGTGACAACGCTGACGTCCGCCACTACTTCCGGGCCGCGCTGTGCGGCTGAGAACAGGGCCAGGATGACCGCCGCGACGCCCACAATCTCGCAGGTGACGCCAATGGAGTTCACATGGGACATCAGCTTCACGCCGAGGCAATTGATCACTGTTGTGATGACCAGGAGGATGGCGCCGAGGATGACGGCGTTGGCTGCTCCGGTGGGGGACGCCAACGCGGGGTCACCGCCCACCATCTGCAAGCCGTCCCACAACTGGGGGAGGACCACCTGGAGGGCGATTGCCGCCGCCGCAGCTGTAATGACCTGGGCGATCGACATGAACCAGCCGGCAAACCAGCCCACCACCTCACCGCCCATGCGGCGCGACCACTGGTAGACGGCGCCGGACAGTGGGTAACGGGCGGCGAGTTCGGCGAAGTTCAGGGCCACCAGAAGCTGGCCGACCAGTACAACCGGCCAGGTCCAGAAGAAGGCCGGTCCGGCGAAGGAATAGCCGAAGGCGAAGAGCTGGAAGATGGTGGTGAGGATGGAGACGAACGAAAAACCTGCGGCAAACGATGCGTAACGGCCCAGCTTGCGGTGCAACGTGGGCTGGTAGCCAAGGGCTGTCAGGTCTGCGTCGTCGGTGCGGTTGGCCGTCGTCGAAAGGGTGGAAGTCATCGGGTTTCTCCGTGTCTGGAACGGGATGTGGGACCAGCCCGGAGAAGGTTTGACTGCCCTTCCGGAATATCGGTCACTTGATAGTTTTCCAGCGCGGTGTCCCCACGGCGTTTCGGCAATGTAAAGCCTTGGTTACCGCTCGTTTCGGGAATGTAAAGGAATTCTCACCGTCTCTGCGGGACTCCCGGAACGGCCTTTTTGGTGATGCTGCGATGCAAGAATGAAAGCGTGACTACAACCGGACCGGGACGCCCCCGAAAACAGCAAGCGGTACGTCCGGGAGCTACTGCACGGGACGAGATCCTCGACGCTGCGGCTGAGCTCTTCACAAGCCAGGGGTTCGCCAACACCTCCACCCGGGCTATTGCTGACGCGGTAGGAATCCGGCAGTCATCGCTCTATCACCACTTCTCCACCAAGGACGAGATCCTCGGGGAGCTGCTCGGCGGGACGGTTTCCACCAGCTTGGATTTCGCCCGCGCCATGCGGGATCATTCCGACGACGACGGCCTGGAAGCTTCTGGGGCACGGTTGCACGCGGTGGTCCTCTTCGACGGTTCGCAGCTCTGCACTTCCCGCTGGAACCTCGGGGTCCTCTACCACCTGCCGGAGGCCAGGGCGGAGATCTTCCAGCCCTTCATGGCGGCACGGACGGAACTCCGGACCATCTACGGGGAGTTGGGGCGGGGCGTTGCATCCTCCCCTGGGGACCCGGACCTCGGAGACACTGCTTTTCGGCTGGTGGAGTCGCTGATCAACCTCCGCGCGGACGGGCTGATCTCCAAGGACTCGGCGTCCACCACGGCCGACACGGTGACGATCCTTGCCGGCCTGAGGGAAAAACTCCCGGCGGTGAGGGCTGCCAGCGACGAACTCATCGCGAGAACAGCAGCCGGAGATGGCAAATGATGGACGTGCTGGCCTTCTCGTTCGCTATGCCACCTACTATGGCCTGCGCACATAGATTGGAGAGCCGCAGAATGTTCAGGCGACTATTCCAAGTCATTGCCCTAGCCTTGGTGCTGACCGCGTTCTCAGCATGTGGGTTAGACAGCGCAACTCCCGGCACCATCCCTAAACCAGAGTTGCGGGACGGCACTGTCCAGAAGGTGATGTCCTACCTGCACGCCAAGGACGTTGAAGGCCTCCAGAACATGGCCTTCGACGAGTTTGTTGGCGTCGCTTACTCCGCCAATGACTGGGTCGCCACCTGGGGCGGCGTGCAGGACACGGGTTACGAAGTCTCTTACGAGTCCCCGGGCGGAACTACTTACTACCACACCACAATTAGGGCAACGGCCGCGGACGGTAAACCTATTGAAATTCGCATCTCACTTAGCTGGGCAGTAGACCATTGGGCCGTCGGCCGCCTCTGATCCGGCCCTTCCAGCGAAAAGCGCCTAGTAATCCACCTGCCGCTTGAGTTTGTTCCCGAGCCACAGCATCGCCAGGCTTACCACCAGGAAGCCGACGGAGATAGCGAGGGCAAACACCACCACGCCACCCCAACCGCCTGCACGGGCCGGGTCAATGAACCAGTACGGGTACCAGTTGACGAAGGCGCCCCGGACCAGGCTGTAGACCAGGTAGCCGATGGGGTAGAGCAGCCAGTACCAAACGTGTTTGAGCTGCAGGGTTGCCCGCGGTGGTTGGAAGAGCCAGTCAGCCACCATCACCACGGGGATCAGGTAGTGGACCACAAAGTTGACCCAGGGGAGCAGGGAACCGAGGTCTTCGCCCGCCAGCAGCGCACCAAACACCAGCCCCACTACGGCCATGGCGATCGTGGCCGTGCCACGGGTGACATCGTCCGCTTCGGTGGGCCTCTTCCGGATCAGCACCCGGTAGCCGCTGATGAGGAGCACCAAGGCTGCGAAGATGTTGGACAGGTTGGTGAAGTAGCTGAAGAAGTTCCAAAGGTCATAGCCCAGGCCCAAGTGAACTGTCAGCTGCGTTCCCACTGCCACCAAGGTCAGCAGGCCAAAGAAAAAGCGTCCCCCGATAAGCACGTTCCGTTTGGTCATGTTCCCCATCCTTGCCGACCCCGCGCCACGAACAGCCCCGACACCCCGGAACAGCTACGTGATCAGCAATTCCAAGGCCTCGGCAAGGTGGCCCACCTCGCGCACGGAGAAGCCGTCCGGAATAACACCCGCCCCTGCCGGACTGGCCGGGACAATGGCGTGGGTGAAGCCGAGCCGGTGTGCTTCCTGGATGCGCTGGTTGATCCCGGGAACAGGACGGACCTCACCGGCCAAGCCCACCTCTCCAAACGCAATTAAACGCTGGGGGAGAGCCTTCCGGGACTTGGCCGAAGCAACAGCCAGGGCAACGGCCAGGTCTGTTGCCGGTTCGGTCAGCTTCACGCCGCCCACTGTTGCCACATAGGAATCGTCCTTGTGGAGCATGCAGCCGGCACGCTGCTGAAGAACTGCCAGCAGCATGGCCACCCTGGAGCTTTCCAACCCGCTGGTGGCCCGCCGTGGTTGCGAATTGGCGCTCTCGGCCAAGAGCGACTGAACCTCTGCCAGCAAGGGCCGGCGGCCCTCCATGGTCACCGTGATGCAGGTGCCCGAAACGGGTTCCCGGGTCCGTGAAACGAACAACCCACTGGGATCAGCCAACCCCTCAATGCCGGTCTCGTTCAGGTCAAAGCATCCGACGTCGTCCGTGGCACCATAACGGTTCTTCACGGCCCGGAGCAGCCGCAGGCGCGAGTGGCGTTCGCCCTCAAACTGGCACACCACGTCCACCAGGTGCTCCAGCAAACGGGGTCCGGCGATGGTGCCTTCCTTGGTCACATGGCCCACCAGCAGCGTGGTCATGTTGCGCCGCTTGGCAGCGGAGATGATGGACGCTGCAACCTCGCGCACCTGCGACACGCCACCGGCGCTGCCCTCCACGTCCGCGCTGCTCAGGGTCTGCACCGAGTCCACAATCAGCAGTTTGGGTTCAAGCTTTTCCACCTGCCCCAGTGCCTGGCCAAGATCCGTTTCCGCGGACAGGTAAAGAGTATGGGCGACGGCGTCGATCCGCTCCGCACGGAGTTTCACCTGGGCCGCCGATTCCTCGCCCGTGATGTAGAGGACGTCCTGGCCGGTGCGCGCGAACTTCGCTGCAACATCCAACAGGAGTGTGGATTTCCCGACGCCGGGCTCGCCGGCAAGCAGGATGACGGCACCCGGAACGAGCCCTCCTCCGAGGACACGGTCCAGCTCGTCCACGCCGGTAGGCAGGAAGGCCGCCGTCGTCCCATCCACCTCGGCGATACGGCGGGCCGGCTCCAAAACCGTAGCTGCCGCCGTCGTGCGCGCCACCGTGGCACCGTACTCCTCAACGGTTCCCCACGCCTGGCATTCCCCGCATCGACCCACCCATTTGATGGCAGTCCAGCCACATTCGGCACACTTGTAGGCGGGTGTTTTGGATGCGCGGGACGTCTTGGAAGCCATGGGTTCAAGCGTAGTGGCGGGGACTGACAGTATTAGCCGCGCCGGCCACCGTGCCGGGCTGCGTCGACGAAGACGGCGATCCCCGTCACTCCGAGCGCGAGTCCAAGGGATGCAACCACGTCGGTGAGCCAGTGGTACCCGAGGTAAAGCCGGCTGTAGGCGACCATCAGCGTCAGCAAAGCGGCGCCGGCGAAGGCGAGCACCGCCGTCGCCCGCGAACCCGAACGTGAAACGAGCAAGTACGTCAGGACCAGCGCGAAGATGCCTGCGCCCAGGGTGTGGCCCGAGGGGAAGGAGAGTGCGTCGTCGGGGCCAAGGAGGAAATCGGACGACGACGGTCGGGAGCGGCCCACATCCTGCTTGACCAAGGTGGAAAGAATGACCGCCAGAAGCATGGCTCCCATCAGCACCGCCGGCCGCCAAAATTCCCTCTTCCACACCATCCATGCAACCGCCACCGCTGCACCAATGCCCGCTACCCAACCGGGCGAGGTCACAATGCTCAGGGCAGTCAGCACGGCGGTGAGCAACGGGTTGCGGGAATCCACCATGAAGCTGTGGACAGTGCCATCCATGGTGGCCAGGCCGGTCTCGGAAAGCACGGCGGCAAACATCAGCCAGAACACCGCATCCCCGGCAACGAGCAACCCGGCAGCCCACAGGAACAGGGTCCGCTGCCGCAAACGGAGAGCCGGTGCGGGCCGGAAGCGCGTGGAAATGGCAGTGATCATCGGTTCATTCTGCCAAACAGGGCTGGGGCTTCTCTGAATGGCTCCGCGAGCTTGCACTTAATGACAATGCCAGGCCGTGGGATTGCGATTAACTGCCACCTCGGCGGAGGCTACAGCGCCGGAAGCACCGCGCGGGCTTCATCCGGTTCCATGCCGCTGGCTTCCAGCAGGTCAACCATGAGGGGCCGGAACAGCATGACGACCGTCTCGCCCTCGAGCCTCTGGACATCGAGCATCTTGGGATGAAGGCGGGCGGCTATGTCCGAGAGGTCGTTCCGGGCCCGGCGCAGGTGAACCCGCCGGGTCCCCTCGCTTTGCTCGGACAATCCAATGGTCATCTCATCGATGGCGGCGGCCGTTTCCTGCAGGACCTCGGAGATGCTGTCGATCGCTTCATCGGAGAGGGCGGCGTGGTTGATCGCGCTGGTGAGCCGCCGCGCAAACACCCGGCTGTTACGCAGGGCCAGATCGATGTACTCCAGGGAGTGCTCCAGCCCGGCGAGTTCATCGCGATGCCTGCGGTGTGCCGGCGCCAGGGTTGCCACTTCACCGGAAGCGCGCAACGTCTGCCTCATCCGGTCCACCAGCGGCTGGCAGTTGCGCCCGCGGATCAGGGCGTGCCAGGCGATGGTGGAGTCGCTCTCAGTCAGTGCCTTGCCGCATTCACGCAGCACTTCCGCCAGTTCATGGAGGATCTTCTGGACGTCCTTGCGGGGCTCACGCCGTGGATCCTTCGGCACCAGGATGGTCACCAGCAACGCGAAAACGCCACCCACCACGGCGTCCAGGCTGCGGGTGAACGGCCCGCCGGCCGGCGCAGGCAGCAGCACCACCAACAACGACTGAAGCCCCAGCTGGGTGGTGAAAATCGTCCCGCTGTCCAGGAACCTGGCCAGCAGGATGGAGAAAAGCAGGACTATGGCGGCCTGCCAGATCCCGGCGCCCAGCCAGTGGAGCAGCAGGTCACCCACCACGATGCCCAACGTGCAGCCCAGGCCCACCTCGATCACCCGGCGCAACCGCGGATCACGCGAGAAGCCGAGGGCAATCAGGGAAGAAGTAGCCGCGAACAGCGGTCCTTGGTGGCCCAGCACGTATTCGGCAAAGGCGTAGGCACCCACGGCGCACACGGTCATCTGGATGGCCGGCGTCAAAGAATTCCGGCTGCGGACCAAACCCGTCCGGACCCTTGCGCGCAGGAACCTCTTGCTTGCGGAAAATCCCTTCGCGGCGGCCATGCCCTCCAGTCTATTTGCCCGGCCTGGGTTCCGGCGCAGGCGCAGACCCCAACCAGCCTGCCCCTCAAGGTGGCGCGCGCCACATAACCCAATGGTCCGCCGTCGTTCACCTTCCGTTTACCTTTCACCGCAGATCCCGTTACCTGCGCTCCTTACCTTCAGTAAAGGAACAAAAGGTCCTCAGCTCGCGCACGCCGAAATCTCCGTTCGGCCCGCATCGAAGAATCCCTGGAAGGGGCACATCCAAGTGAAGGCAACTCACTTCGGCCGCAACGCGGCAATCGCGGTCATCGCAGCCGGCGCTCTCGCGCTCACTGCTTGCGGTTCAGACAACGCAACGGGCACCACTGGCGGCACCCAGACTTCAGCATCCGGCACCAAGGTGACCGGCACCCTTACCGGCATCGGCGCCTCCTCCACCGGCGCAGCCATGGACGCCTGGAAGGCCGGCTTCGCCACTGCCAACTCCGGTGCTACGGTCCAGTACTCCCCGGATGGTTCCGGCGCAGGCCGCAAGGCCATCATCGACGGTTCGGCACAGTTCGCCGGCTCCGACGCCTACCTCAAGGACGAGGAGCTGGAGAGCTCCAAGGCCAAGTGCGGCCCCGACGGCGCCATCAACATCCCGGTGTACATCTCCCCGATCGCCGTCGCCTTCAACATTCCGGACGTCAAGGAACTGAAGCTCGACGCCGCGACGGTCGCCAAGATCTTCCGCGGCCAGATCGCCAAGTGGAACGATCCCGCAATCGCCGCCCTCAACGAAGGCGTCACCCTGCCGGACCTTAAGGTCACTCCGGTGAACCGCTCCGACGACTCCGGAACCACCACCAACTTCACCGATTACCTCGCAGCTGCCGCTCCTGAGGTCTGGACGGACAAGGCTGCCGGCGTTTGGCCCGCAAGCCTGGCCGGCGAGAACGCCAAGGGCACCTCCGGCGTCGTCAAGACCGTCACCGACACCCCCGGTGCCGTGACCTACGCTGATGACTCCGCTGTCTCCGGCAAGCTGGGCACCGCCTCCATCAAGGTGGGCGACGAGTTCGTCAAGATCTCCGCCGACGCTGCCGCAAAGGCTGTCGAAGCCGGCAAGCCCGTTGACGGCCGCGCCGCAAATGACGTCGCCATCAAGCTGGACCGCAAGACCACCGCAGCGGGCGCCTACCCCGTAGTCCTCGTCTCCTACCACGTTGTGTGCACCACCTACGAGACCAAGGAAGTTGCCGATCTGGTCAAGGCCTTCGAAAGCTACGTCGTTTCCGACGAAGGACAGAAGACCGCAGCTGACGCCGCAAAGTCGGCGCCGCTGTCCAAGACGCTGCAGGACAAGGCTACGGCCGCTATCGAAACCATCAAGGCCAAGTCCTAAGGTTTCCCGGCGGGTTTACTGAACCCGGCTGAACACTGAAGTTCCCTGTCCCGCTCTCCGGTGGCCGCCGCGGCACCGGACCGGGGCAGGGAACTTAGCCATGTAAGACCAGTTCACTCCAGACTGAAGGAACGTGAAGTGACCACCAACTCCCTGACAACCTCCCAAGGCGCAGGACGCGCCGGGGACAAGGTTTTCTCCGGGGCCGCCATGGCCGCAGGGTGCCTGATTCTCGCGGTTCTCTTCGGAGTCGCATTGTTCCTTGTGGTGCAGGCGATCCCCGCGCTCACCGCCCCCGCAGAAGACATCCAGGGCGGCAACGGCTTCTTCGCCTACATTGCCCCGATCGTGGTGGGCACCCTCATTGCCGCAGTCATCGCGCTCGTCATCGCCACCCCCGTGGCCATCGGCGTGGCACTGTTCATCTCGCACTACGCTCCCCGCCGCCTCGCATCGGGCCTGGGCTACGTGGTGGACCTGCTCGCCGCCATCCCCTCCGTTGTCTATGGCGCCTGGGGTGCAGCCTTCCTGGCCAAGGAAATCTCCCCCGCCTACGACTGGCTGGCCACCTACCTCGGCTGGATTCCGATCTTCGAAGGACCGGCGTCGGCTACCGGCAAGACCATCCTGACCGCAGGCATCGTCCTGTCCGTCATGGTCCTGCCCATCATTACCTCCCTGTCCCGTGAAATCTTCCTGCAGACCCCCAAGCTGCACGAGGAAGCAGCGCTTGCGCTGGGAGCCACCCGCTGGGAAATGATCAAGATGGCTGTGCTGCCCTTTGGCCGCCCGGGCATCATCAGTGCCATCATGCTGGGCCTTGGCCGGGCACTCGGTGAGACCATGGCCGTTGCCTTGGTGCTCTCCTCCGGTGTCCTGACGGCCAGCCTCATCCAGTCCGGAAACCAGACCATCGCCGCGGAAATCGCCCTGAACTTCCCCGAAGCCAGCGGCCTCAAGGTCAACACGTTGATCGCCGCCGGCCTGGTGCTGTTCGTCATCACCCTGGGCGTGAACATGATCGCCCGCTGGATCATCACCCGGCACAAAGAATTCTCGGGAGCCAACTAAATGTCCGCCACAGTAGTCCGCAAGCGCTCAGCGCTCACCAAGGGCCAGCTGCCCAAGTTCGCGCCCTACATTGTCCTGGCCGTCGCGCTCGTTGTGGGTGCGGCAATCCTGGCGCTCATCGGCTTCAATGCCTTCGGCTGGGGGCTTGTCTCAGCCATCCTGTTCGCCGTGGGCCTGGTCTCCTGGAGTGCCGCCGTTGAGGGTTCCCGCAAAGCGAAGGACAAGCTTGCCACCTGCCTGGTAGTGGGCTCGTTCCTTGTTGCGCTCCTGCCTTTGGTCTCCGTCATCGTCACGGTCCTGGTCAACGGCATCCCCGGGCTCATCACCCCCGGCTTCCTCGGCACCTCAATGAACGGTGTCACCGGCGCCTTCGACAACAAGGCAGTGGAGGAAGGCGCCCCCGTCCTGGGCGGTATCTACCACGCACTGATGGGGACGCTCCAGATCACGCTCCTTGCCACGGTGATCTCGGTCCCCGTAGGCCTCCTGACATCCATCTACCTGGTGGAGTACGGCAACGACCGTCCGCTGGCCCGCGCCATCACGTTCTTCGTGGATGTCATGACCGGCATCCCGTCGATCGTGGCCGGCCTCTTCGCGGCAGCGTTCTTCTTCGCCATCGTGGGCCCCGGCACCAAGACCGGTGCGGTAGCCGCCGTCGCGCTTTCAGTCCTGATGATCCCTGTTGTGGTCCGCTCCAGCGAGGAAATGCTCAAGATCGTCCCGAACGAGCTCCGCGAGGCGTCCTACGCGCTGGGCGTCCGTAAATGGCGCACCATCACCAAGGTGGTTATTCCGACGGCGATCTCCGGCATCGCTTCAGGCGTGACCCTCGCGATCGCCCGCGTGATCGGCGAAACCGCCCCGATCCTGGTGACGGCGGGTTTTGCCACCACCATCAACAACAACGTGTTCGGTGGATGGATGGCTTCGCTGCCCACTTTCATTTACACGCAGATCCTCAACCCGACGTCGCCGTCCAACCCTGAGCCGTCGGACCAGCGTGCCTGGGGCGCCGCGCTGGTGCTGATCATCCTGGTGATGCTCCTGAACCTCGGAGCCCGCCTCATCGCCCGCCTGTTCGCTCCCAAGACGGGACGCTGACCGGGCAGGCCGCGCGGTGATCCGCAGCGGCCCCTACAAAAACTTCCACACCCCCAAGGAACAAAGGAACACCATGTCCAAGCGCATCGACGTCAAAGACCTGAATGTCTACTACGGCAACTTCCTGGCCGTCGAAGACGTCAACATCAACATCCAGGCCAAGTCCGTAACGGCCTTCATCGGCCCCTCCGGCTGCGGCAAGTCCACGTTCCTCCGCACCCTGAACCGCATGCACGAGGTCCTTCCCGGCGCGCGAGTAGAAGGCGAAGTCCTCCTGGACGGCGACAACCTCTACGGCCCCGGCGTGGACCCCGTAACTGTCCGCACCCAGGTGGGCATGGTTTTCCAGCGCCCCAACCCGTTCCCCACCATGTCCATCCGCGACAACGTGCTGGCCGGCGTGAAGCTGAACAACAAGAAGATCTCCAAGGGCGCAGCCGATGCCCTGGTGGAGAAGTCCTTGGTGGGCGCCAACCTGTGGAACGAGGTCAAGGACCGCCTGGACAAGCCCGGCTCCGGCCTTTCAGGTGGCCAGCAGCAGCGCCTTTGCATCGCCCGCGCCATCGCCGTGGAGCCCCAGGTGATCCTCATGGACGAGCCCTGCTCCGCGCTGGACCCCATCTCCACGCTGGCCGTTGAGGACCTCATCAACGAGCTCAAGGACCAGTACACCGTGGTGATCGTGACCCACAACATGCAGCAGGCCGCCCGTGTCTCTGACAAGACCGCGTTCTTCAACATCGCAGGCACCGGCAAGCCCGGCAAGCTGATCGAGTTCGCTGACACCACCAGCATCTTCAACAACCCCGGCCAGAAGGCAACGGAGGACTACGTCTCCGGCCGCTTCGGATAAAGGGTTCCGCAGGTTCCGGCTTCTATGGGGGGAGTCGGCAGATAACGACGGCGGCCGTCGCCTTGGGGGTACGGCCGCCGTCGTTTTTTCTTGCCCAAGTAGGTAACAGCAAACGTCGCAATGGGCGCTCATTGCGCGTTTGCTGTTACTCAGTTGGGGGAGGCCCGGGGGTTACAGGTCCGCGAGGGGCGAGAACGCCAGCTCAAGGATGAAGGCGGCTGCGGCTGTGACCAGGGGCGTAGCCACCCAGAACAACAGGATTCTCCGGACCAAGCGCCTGTTGACGGCGTGGAACCGTTGGTTCACGCCCGCACCCAGCACCGACGCGGTCAGCGTATGGGTGGTGGACAGCGGCAGGTGGAACCCGATTGCGCCGATGAACAACATCACGGACGTCAAGGTTTGTGCCACAAAGCCCCGCAGCGGATCCACCCTGATCAGTTTGTGGCCAAGGGTGTGGGAAATCCTCCAACCGCCGAACATGGTCCCCGCGGTGAGCATGAGGGCCGTGAGCAGCAGGATCCAGAGCGGCACGTCATTCCCGCCGGACAACCCCGCGGCCACCACTGCAAGAACCATGACCGCGGCGGTGCGCTGACCGTCCTGGAGCCCGTGGCCAAAAGCCACGGCAGCGGCGGAGATCGCCTGGCCCCGGCGGAATCGCCGGTTGACCACGTTCGGTTGCGTGTAACGCGCTGCCCACGTGACGGGCCACACCAAAAGGTACGCGGCTGCGAACGCGATGAGCGGAGACAGCACCAATGGCAGCACAACCTGGGTGAGCATGACGTTATCCATGCCGTCCACTGCGTTGCCACCCACCAGCACGCTGGCTGCGCCGGCGCCGATCAGCCCGCCAACCAAGGAATTGGTGGAGGACAAAGGGATACCCCTCCACCACGCATAAACGCCCCACAGGATGGAGGCGGTGAGCGCTGAGGCGAGGATGGTCAAGCCGCTGGTGCCGCTGGGGAGCGTGATCCAGGACTGGGTGAAGGCCAGGATGAAGGTGCCGCTGAGCATGGCACCTGCAAAGTTGAAGATCGCGGCCAGGAGCACGGCGATTGAAGGAGTAAGAGCACGGGTCCGCGTGGACAGGGCAACGGCGTTGGAGACATCCCGGAAGCCGTTCAGGAAAGCGAACCCGGAAGCCAGGCCAATTACCAGGACCAGGATAGCGATGGTCACGTCATGATTCCTTGACGATGATGCTGCCTACCTGGGTGGCGACCTTCCGCATGTCCTTGGTTACTTCCACCAGCTGGTTGGCGATGTCCCGGTGCCGTGCGTACTGCGTGGACTTCATGTCCTTGAGCATCTCCGCAACCCAGATGCGGTGAGTCCGTTCAGCCCGTTTGGCCAGCCGGAGGATCTCGATCCAATAATCCTCGAGCTCGTCCAGGTCCTCCAGCTTTCGCATCGCGTCCACGGTCAGCTCGGCCTGCCGGCTGATGATCTCCAGTTGATCGGCTGCGCGCTTGGGGAGCCGGTCCAGCTTGTAGATGGCCACCAGGTCTCCGGCGGCGTCAAGCTTCTCCATGGCCTCGGTGAGGTGGCGGGACAGTGTGTACATATCCTCGCGGGGGAGCGGGTTCACGAAGCTGGTGCGCATATGCGTGAGCAGGGCGAAGTGCAGGTCCAGGGACTTGGACTCGTGCTCGTGCAGTTCTTCGGCCAGGCGCTCGTGCTCGCTGGCGGGGGCTCCGAGTATTTCGGAGAGCGTCCCGGTGCCGGCCACGATCACGCCGGCCATCTGCGCGAGGAGGACGAGCCCGGCAGGTTCCTGTGGGAAAAGGCGCAGCTTCATATCGCTTTCCGGGCTGGGGACGGATGGGCGTGGGCAGCTTGACTTGACGCAGCCCATTTCGGTCCCAACTTTACCGGGCCGTAGAGTGCTCCCGCGAAGGGCAGGGGGCATGGAGGGCAGAAGTCCCCATCGCAGCGCAGCCCGCACTGTGAAAGACTGGCAAAGCTCCGGATTAATCCACTCAATGGGGGAACTATGCGTCTCAATAATGTTGTAAAAATCACCAGCATCGCAGCAGCTGGACTGCTCGCGCTCAGTGCCTGCGGCACCACCACGGCGGGCTCGACGACGGGTGGTTCCGGATCGTCTTCTCCTTCTTCGTCGGCGTCGGCGCCATCCTCGTCGTCGTCGGCCTCGCCGTCCGGAGCTTCTTCGGAGGGTGCCGGTACTTCCTCGGGTGAGTACACTGCGGCGGCCTGGGCGCTCCCCATTTCAGATGCCGGCGAGAAGCTCGGGAACTTCAAGGGCGAGAGCTTCAGTGTGGACGTTTACCAGGTGGCCACGGATGTGGCGTCCAAGGACAGCATGTTCGTGGACAAGGAAACCAAGGAGAACCTGCTGAAGAAGGGTGATCCGGTGGTGTACCTGAACTACGTGGTCACCAACACTTCCTCGGCCGATATTCCCCTGAGCCATTCCCTGATTACTCCGTCGGCAAAGTACACCGACTGGAAGTACCTTGGCGGTATGCCCTCGGATTCCAGCAGCGACGGTTTTAAGAAGCATGGGCTCTCCAGCAGCGGGACCAAGCTGAAGGAAGAGGCCCCGTTCGTGCTGAAGCCGGGGGAGTCGTTCAACATTGCCGAGAACTTTGCCTACACAGCGGGCAAGGAAACGGAGATCGCGGCGACCATGACTCCTGCCGGCGCTGACGGCAAGCTGGACCACGCCAAGAAGGAAAAGGCAGAAACCACCGTCACGCTGAAGTAGTTCCTTGCGGCTTCGCCCGGGTCTGCCCCAGTGCCGGCCCGGGCATTCTGCGTTTGGGCATTAAAATGGTGCCGAACCGGATACGCCTCTCGGCGGTAGGCCGCTCGAAGCGGCTATAAGTTGAAGCCCGGGGGTTTCGCGGTTCGACACCAGTTTTAGTTTTCACCGTCCGGCGGCCTAAGTCAACATTGACAGTCCGGCGCCGGCGTGGGTACGTTTCGCCCTGTTTGCCCGCTAGTCCAGCTCGCCCAGCCGCCACGCGTTGGCCGCGTGCTCAAGGTCCTCGGCCGTTTTGACCAGCTGGTGCGAGTTGCGGGTCAGCTTGCTCGCATGGCCTTCATTGCTGTGCTCCGCCCCGTCCGCCAGGGTCGCCTGGCCGAGTGCTACTACGCGGCAGAAAGCAGCGGAACGTTCCAGCGCGACGTCGAACTCGCCGTCGAACGCACCGGACAAAATGGCGTCAGCCATGGTCTTCATTTCGTCTGCTCCGGGCGGCTCCGCGGCACCTGCCACCACATTGGCAACCTGCGCCGTATCGCGTCCGGCCCGGAAATAGACGGAGATTCTTTCAGGGTTCTGGATGGTGGCGGCGCGGAGGGCATAGAGCCGCCACAGCGCGCCCGGGAGGCTCCGTGCCGGGCTCTCGGCCCACATCTCAGCGATGGCTTCCAAGCCCTGTTCGTCGGCCAGTTTCACCAGGCGGTGGGTGACCTTGGGGTCGTCGCTGTCGCGCCCCCGCCGCACCAATGCCTGTGCAGCAAGGTGGGCTGCCTCGGAAACCCGAGCGGGATCCGCCCCGCCGGCGAACGGTTCGAAATCGATCGGGGCAAAAGGCTTGGGCTTGTGGTGCCTGTTTGCTCCGCCGTACGCGCGTGGTCCTGGCTGTTCGCTCATGAGTTCACCGTACTCCTGTGCTCTGGTGGGGTCGAGTAACGGTTGCCGGGCTGCGCCCTTGCCGGCGCTGTGCCTTCACCACCCACTTTGCCCCCGTCCCGGGCCCTACACGCCTCGGCCGCCCCACGCCGCCGTCGAACGTTCACCCAAAGAAGGTGACGACGGCGCGTGTCCGGTTGAGTTCCTCGTCTGCCGTGACGTTGGGGTACAGTATTCATGGCTGTTTCTACAGCTGGAGGGGCCTTTAGCTCAGTTGGTAGAGCATCGGACTTTTAATCCGTGGGTCGTGGGTTCGATCCCCACAGGGCCCACCCTCCAAGACAGGCCGGAGACCTTGAGTCTCCGGCCTGTTTTTATTTTCCCGGTCACGTCCCACGCTGCGATTCCATCGGTTATGCTATTCGATGGATTAACTGTTCAAGCGAGGGGGCCAGGCGTGGGGATCTTTGATACGGCGGTGGAGATTGCGTTCGACGATGGTGCCGCCGACGCTCTGATCAACGCTGCTGATTCCGCGGATCAGACCCTGCGCTCCGAGGGTAGCTTCGTTGGTGTCGCCACGGGTTACGCGATGGAGGACTTCAAGGGCGGCTATGCGACCTTGTTCAACAACGCTCTGGCCGTCCGGGCCGATGACCGGGGCCGGCTTGCCGGTGTCCTTGCGGCGTTGGCGGAGGACGTCAGGCAAGCAAAGGTCAAGGCACGGGAAGAGAAGTCCCGGCTGAAGGAACTTGCTGCGTGGCAGCAACGCGCCGATTTCCGTGAACAACACTTTCAGACTTTCCAGAGCGTGGCGATCGATCCGATGCCCATGGAATGGCCGGTCGCTGCACCGACGATTTCAGCGGTGTTCTCGGCGAGGGACCGGGCCCGGTTCGCCGGCGGAGCGGGGGGCGCAACCAGCTCAGCTGATCCTGGAAAACTGCGCGAATTTGTGTCCCAATCCCGCGCCTTCACGAACATCCTGAACGCGGAGCTGGGGAGAATCCGAAACGCGTGGAGCGGTTTCACCTCCGCGTGTTCTTGGGTGAATAGCGGCAGTGTCACGTTCGTGTCCGGATTCGAGCAACTGCTGACTGAGAACGCCGCTGACGCGACGTGGCTTGAACAGATCGCCGCGGCATTCGAAACAGCCGGCAGCGGCTCCATGGCCGACACCATGCTCAACAGCGCCCTCATACAGTACGCACCACCGGGGCAAGTCGGTTTGAACGACATCGGGGCCCTAAACGCCGATCAATTGAAAGCCTGGCTCGCCGCACCTGCGAACAAGGACCGACTTCAGGGGCTGCTTGAACAACCAGGGCAGGACCCCGTGGTGATAGCAAAGTGGTGGGCTGGGTTCGGCCAGACAGCCGCTGGCGGGACACTTGAACCCGGCGAGGCCCAGTTGCTCCTGATCGAGGCCATCCCCGGAGTCATCGGGAATCTGAACGGAATCACCGCGACCGCCCGGAACCTCGCCAACCGCAAACGCCTCATCACCGAGCAGGAACGCATCAACGCCGAACTGGCCAGAACGCCACAACTACTGCCCGCCAGCCAGGGCATGTCCATGACCAACCCGGCTTGGACCCGGCTGCAAACGCAGCAGAAAGCGCTGGATGGCATCACCGAGGCACTGAGGAACGCGGGCGGAATCAACGCTGTCCTGCTGGGTTTCGATCTGACTCACGGCTCACCGAAGGCACAGGTCTCTGCGGGTAATCCCGATACGGCTGACAACGTTACCTACGCTGTGTCCGGCATGCTCATCACACCTCAAAGCGGTTTCAACGACTGGGCGAAAAACGCCGCGAACCTCCAGCGGCACCAGCAGTTGCTTTCCGAGAACGAGACCTTCGCTGTGGTGGCGTGGATCAACTATGAACCGCCCACGGTTCCGACTGTGAACAGCGGCGATGCAGCACGGGCAGGCGCCGACCGGTTCATCGTTGACCTGCAAGGTTTCAACGCCGTCAGGGAAGGCTTGGGCAACAGGACCCCGGAGACCTTAAACGTACTGGCCCATTCCTACGGCACCACCGTGACGTCCAACGCCCTTGCCGCCGCGGCATTGAACGTCGCCTCTTTCACGATGCTCGGCTCGGCCGGGATAGAGAAAGAGATCCGGAACGCCGGAGATCTCCACGTCCCTGCCGGGCAGGTCTACGCCACCGAAGCCGCCGGCGACGGCCTGGCCCAATTGGGCCGCTTCCAACGCCAGGATCCGCGCATGGAATCATTCGGCGCAAAAGTCTTCTCCTCGGAAGAGGCCACGATCGACGGGACCCAGTACCAAGGCACCACAGAACACAACACACTGGTACACAAAGATGCCCGCGATGGCTACGGATACCTCGATCGGGACACCACGGCCCTGCATGAAGCTGCCCTAACAACAACCGGTAACGGAGACCAGATCCTGCCAGCCGCACGACCCCTATCACCGCCGGCGGGATTTGCTGGCCGTTGAACAACTCAGGAAGAGTGAACCATATGCCCCATGAACCCAAGGCCCGCATAAAGACCAGTCGCATACTCGCCGCGTTAGTCTGCGCGGCCGTTGCACTGAGCGCCTGCACACCCACCACGGAGAACCCTATGACCGGCTCAGCCAATCCCAGCGACCCTGCGACCGTCAAAGCCCAGGTTGAAGAGCTCAAACAAGCCCTCGCGGATCTCCACGCCTTCAAAACCGAAACCCAACAAGCCATCGGACCCCAAAAATGGGTCGATAAGGGCACTCGTAACATGGATTGCAGAACCTCCGACGGGCAAGACGGCGTGAACTACAGCATCCTGACCCAAACGCCTGACCCCGTGGACCTGGAAGCATCAGTAAGCGTGGTCAGAGCGTTCTGGGAATCCAAGGGCTTCACCACCCGTACCGAAACCAACCCCCGAGAACCGGGCCTTATCCGCCTCTACGCCAACGAGAATGGCGGACACCTCGTGTCCTACTTCGCAAACATCAAAGGCTCCGGCCTGGAAATGAACAGCGCCTGCGTCGCCGGAGACCTCAGCGCAATCTACAAAGAGCTGGACAGGCAGGAAGCAAGCGACAGCCCCTCACCGACTGCAGAGTAGAGGCGTTGCGGCGTGATGCCTTCCGGGAGAGGGGCCAGTCCTGCCTCCTGCCGGTGTGTGGGCTGTGGAACAGTTTCAGGAAGAGTGAATCGCATGTCTTATGAACCTAAGACGCGTACGGTGACTAGCTGCATCCTCGGTGCGTTGGTCGGCGCGGCCATGGCGATGAGCGCCTGCATGCCCGCTACCACGGAGAATCCCATGAACGGCTCAAACAGTTCCAGTGACCCTGCAACTGTCAAAGCCCAGGTAGAAGAACTAAAACAAGCCCTCAAGGATCTCCACGCGTTCAAAACCGAAACCCAGAAAGCCATCGGACCCCAGAAATGGGTCGATAAAGGCACCCGAAACAGCGCCTGCAATGCAGGTGATGGAAGGGAGGGCGCGAATTACAGCGTCATGAGCCAAACCTCTGATCCCGTCGACCTGGAAGCATCAGTCAACGTCGTCAAAATGTTCTGGGAATCGAAGGGCTTTACCACCCGCGTCGAAACCAACCCGTTGGACCCTGGTCTCATCCGTCTCTACGCCAATCAGAACGGCGGAAACCTCATATCCTTCACCGCGAATGTCAAAGGCTCCGGCCTGGAAATGGACACTGTCTGCGTCGCCGGAGACCAGACCGCAATCTACAAGGAGCTGTATCCCGAAATTTACGGGACCCCTTCTAGCCCCAGCTCCTCTCCGTCTGCTAACTAGGCTGTCTGGTGCGCCAAAAGAGCCTGCCAATGTCGCCTCGTGCTGGCTTTTGGCCTGTGGAACGGCTTCAGGAAGTGTGAACCACATGTCCTATGAATCCAAGGCCCGACTAAAGGCCAGTCGCATACTCGCTGGACTGTTCTGCGCGACCATTGCATTGAGCGCTTGCACGCCCGCTACCACGGAGAATCCCATGAACGGCTCAAATAGTTCCAGTGACCCTGCAACTGTCAAAGCAGAGGTTGAAGAACTCAAGCAAGCCCTCGCCGACCTCCAGGCCTTCAAAACCGCAACCCAACAAGCCATCGGAAGCCAGCAGTGGGCCGATACCGACAACCCGGTTAACAGTGCCTGCACCACATCCGACGGGCAAAGCGGCGTGAACTACAGCATCCTGAGCCAGACTTCCGACCCTGTTGAACTGGAGGCATCAGTAAGCGTGGTCAGAGCGTTCTGGGAATCCAAGGGCTTCACTACCCGCACCGAAACCAACCCCCGGGACCCGGGCCTCATCCGCCTCTACGCGAACGAGAGCGGCGGACACCTTCTGTCCTACTACGCAAACATCAAAGGCTCCACCCTGGAAATGGACACCGTCTGCATCGCCGGGAATCAGCATGAAATCTACAAGGAATTGGACAGGCAGAAAGCGAGTGCCAGTCCCTCGCCGAGTACCAAGGAGAGCTGACGCAGAGTGCTGGCTTCTGGGGTGTCCTGTCCTGCCTCATGCTGGCGCGTGAGTCTGGAACGATTTCAGGAAGAGTGAACCGTATGTCCTATGAATCCCGGGCCCGACTAAAGGCCCGCGGTATTCTTGCCGCCTTGTTTTGTGCCGGTATTGCACTCAGCGCCTGCACGCCGGCCACTACGGAGATCCCCATGACCGGCTCAAGCAACCCCAGCGACCCCGCAACCGTCAAAGCCCAGGTAGAAGAGCTCAAACAAGCCCTCGCGGATCTCCACGCCTTCAAAAGCGAAACCCAACAAGCCATCGGACCCCAGAAATGGGCGGATAAAAGCCTCCGAAACATGGACTGCAGCACCCCTAAGGGAGAAGAGGGCGTGAACTACAGCGTCATGAGTCAGACCCTTGAAACCCTCGACATGGAATCGTCGGTCAACGTTGTCAAGACGTTTTGGGAATCCAAAGGCTTCACCACCTGCGTCGAATCAAATCCAAAGGACCCAGGAAACATCCGTCTCTATGCCAATAAGAACGGCGGACATCTCGTATCCTTCACCGCTACCACTAAAGGCTTCAGCTTAGAGATGAACAGCGCCTGCGTCGCTGGGAATCAGCATGAAATCTACGAGGAATTGGACAGGCAGGAAGCGAGTGCCAGTCCCTCGCCGAGTACCAAGGAGAGCTGACGAGCCCTGGCCCCTTGTTGACTCTGGGCTGGTGCACAGAAATCAATGCGCGTAGGTGCGTTCAGCCAACGCGGCCGGGAGTGAGCAGCCGTTGCGCGACGATGGCCGCGTGGGGACGCGCTCCGGGGTCGGCGCGGGAGTGCGTGCTGACAATGCTGAAACCGGCTTCCTGCAGCAGTGCTGATATTTCCTCCACTGACCAAAAGTAGGCGGGCGTTACTGCATGCGGGAATGACTCACCGGCCGGGCCATCGAAGAAACCGATCAGGAGGCCACCGCCGGGAGCGAGGCAGCGGGCAAACTCGTCCAAAACCCGGCTGATCCCAGCCGGGGGAGTGTGAATCAGGGAGTACCAAGCGAGGATTCCAGCCAATGAGTCATCCGGCGCAGGCAGCCGTTGAAGTGACCCGACAGAGAACCGAGCCTCCGGACAGAACCGCTTGGCCGTTTCAATGAACTCCGGTACCAGGTCCACGCCTTGGACGTCCACCCCGGCGGAGTGCAGAAAGGCTGTCCATTGCCCAGGCCCGCAGCCGGCATCGAGGACTTTCCCGGACAATCCCTGGGCCCATGACAACACCAGCTCCCTATCGACCGGATGCGTGCTGCTGATGGACCCGAACAATGAGGTGTACTCGTCGGAACGCGCAGAATAGGCGGCTCTCACTGCTCCAAAGGACATGCGTCTCAGCCTAGAGGCAGTTAGCGCCCGAGCATGTTCGAATCACCGGCCGCACAACGGTGGGCCCGGCTAACAACGGCGGGAAGGAAGCGTTCCGGCAAGAAATCCCTTGACTCCAGCACCCGCACCACGTCAGCATAGTTTCTATAACGTTGTAAATCGGCAGGCAGAACCACCAGAACCAGCAGACAAGGACCCGCCCTTTGGGAAACCAAGACAACCCCACGGCCAAAATCACCATCGACCCCGCGTTCGTCGTAGGCCCCGTCAGGAGGAAGACCTTCGGCGCCTTCGTTGAGCACCTCGGACGCTGCGTCTATACGGGCATTTTCGAGCCTGAGCACCCGAAAGCGGACGACGACGGCTTCCGCACCGACGTCCTCGACCTCACCAAGGAACTCGGCGTCTCCACCGTCAGGTACCCCGGAGGAAACTTCGTGTCCGGCTACCGCTGGGAAGACGGAGTGGGACCCAAGGAGGACCGCCCAACAAGGCTCGACCTCGCCTGGCACTCCAGCGATCCCAACCTGGTGGGCGTGGACGAGTTCGCCAAGTGGTCGGAGAAGGCCGGGGTTGAACCCATGATGGCCGTGAACCTGGGCACCAGGGGGACCCAGGAAGCGCTGGACCTGCTGGAGTACTCCAACATCAAGGGTGGAACGGCCCTTTCCGAACAGCGCAAGGCGAATGGCGCCGTCGAGCCTCACAACATCACCATGTGGTGCCTCGGGAACGAGATGGACGGCTTCTGGCAGATCGGCCACAAGAAGGCGGACGAGTACGCGCGGGTTGCCGCCGAAACGGCGCGGGCGATGCGCATGGTCAACCCGGACCTGGAACTGGTGGCCTGTGGAAGTTCCGGACCCACCATGCCCACGTTCGGCGAATGGGAGCGCGTGGTCCTCAATGAGACGTACGAATTGGTGGACCTGATCTCGGCGCATCAGTACTTTGAGGATTTCGGTGACCTGCAGGAGCACCTGTCAGCCGGGCACCGGATGGAGGCGTTCATCAAGGACTTGGTCTCCCACATCGACCACGTGAAGTCGGCCAAAAAGTCTGGGAAGCAGATCAATATTTCCTTCGATGAGTGGAACGTGTGGCACATGTCCCGCGACGAATCCAAGGCGCCCACAGGAGATGATTGGCCCGTGGCGCCGGTGCTGCTGGAGGACCGCTACACCGTTGCCGACGCCGTGGTGGTGGGGGATCTCCTCATCACGTTGCTGCGCAATACGGACCGCGTCCACTCCGCGAGCCTCGCACAATTGGTCAACGTGATTGCCCCCATCATGACCGAGCCGGGCGGCCGCGCCTGGAAGCAGACAACGTTCCACCCGTTCGCGCTCACCTCGCAAAATGCCTCCGGTACGGTGCTGAACCTCGCCGTCGAATCCCCGCTGCTGGAGACCGAAAAGACGGCAGGTTTCACAGCCTTGTCGGCCGTCGCGACCTACGACGCAGAAGCCAAGGAGTCCGTGGTTTTTGCTGTGAACCGTTCGGCAACGGACGCGCTGACGTTGGATGCCGCCGTCGGGAGCCTCAACGCCGGCAAGGTCATTGAGGCCGTCACTTACACCAACAAGGATCCGTACTGGCAGGCCACTGCCGACGATTCGACATCGGTCCTGCCCACTGAGAACGTCAGTGTAAAGCTCGACGGCGGTCGCCTCACCGCCGGTCTTCCGGCCGTGAGCTGGACCATGATCCGGTTGTCGCTGGAGTCGTAGTCCTTCCGAAGCGCTACGCGATCTGCTGCGTGCCGTCGTGGAACATGGGGTACGCGGAGATCGGTGTGACTGTTGCGGACAGGGTTGGTTCCGGTGCCTGCGGTGCGGGCGCCGGGGCCGGCTGGTCGACGGTCACGATTTCCATGGACTCCATGTCCAGGAGCCGGCGGCTTCCGGTATCGTCCGTGAGCCAGAAAAGGTCCGTGCCGGCAACGGTTTTCACCACGCTGCCGCGGTGGTAGAGGCGGCCGTTGTGCCAGGCCTCGATGTAATCACCCGGACTTAGTGGATGCGGTTCTTCCTTGCTTCCAGGCATGGCGCCAAATGCCTGCGCCAGGCTGGCTTGGGTCTTCAGTGCCTGGAAAAGATCCCTGTTTGCAATGCTCATGTCTGCTCCCCTCGGCTCGCTTCGCTGTCTGGTTGCCGTCAGCTGTGTGCTGGTTGACTACAGCTTTGCCCATGTTTGTTGCAGGCTCGTTGCACGGGGATGAGCGGTGTGTGACGCCTACCGGGGGTCGTCGCCGTCGTCGGGCAATTCGCCTTCCGCGGGACGAGGCGTTTCGTCCAGGGGAAGCTCGTCGGCGTACGGCGCGTGCGGTCCGGGTCCGCTGTTGGAAAGCTCGTTTGCGGCCATGGCCAGGAGGTCGCGTTCCAATTCGGGGAGGGAAAGCATGCCCTGCAGGTACGCCTCAACCTCGTACTCACCCACCGATCCACCGATGCTGAAGTACTGCAGCCATAAAGTGCCTGTGGTGACACCCGCGCCCGAGAGTGCCGCATGGAGTCTGCGGCGTTGCTCGGGTTCGTTGTTGTCGAAGCCCATGTCCTGCGGCCTTAGTTCCCGTTTGCCGGTATCCCGGCTACGAGTTCCGCACTGACTTCCTGCAGGCTTTGGTTCTTGTCGCGCGATTGCAGGATGAGTTGTTGGAGGGCCCGCTCGTGGGTAGTTTTGTGGCGTTCCATGAGGATTCCGCAGGCACGGTTGACTACGTCCCGGCTGTAAAGTGCGGCCTGAAGCCCTTCGGAGATGCGTCGGGGTGTCTCGGCGCTCTGGATATGGGAGAGGAGCGTGGCGGCCGGGGAAGCAAAAAGCTCCATGAGGTACGTGGAAGAAGCATCGAAAACATCAGTCTCGGATGCGTAGACCTTGATGGCGCCGATGCTGTGACCATTGGCCATGAGCGGCGCACTGACCACCGATCGGATGGGCAGGGCGCTGACGGCGTCGCTCCACTCCGGCCAGCGGGTATCTGTGCGGACATCGGTGAGGAGGACGGATTCCTCGGAGGCCCACGCAGTCAGGCAAGGGCCTTGGCCCAGGTCATATTGCAGGTGGTCCACTTGCTCCACGATGCTGTCCGTGAAGCCGGTACTGGTCCTGCGGCCCTGGGAATCCAGGATGGAAACGCCGGCCCCGATTGACCCCGGCACGGATTCCTTGATGGCCTGGGAAAGGCTCTGGACGGCCTGGTCCACCTTTTCCTCGGTGAGGAGCAGGCCCAATATCCTGCCGATGGCACCCGAGAGTTCGTCAAGAGGAAGCTGCTTCTTCGTCATGGTCTTCTCCCCGGCTCTTCATGTCGGCTGGCCGACACGGACATCCTGTGAATCACTGCACTCCTACGTTGCATTTCAAGCCTAATGCCCTTCCTGCTTCATGCCTCAACCCGTCATCCCCATTGCTACTCCTCAAAGGCGGCCGAGATGTTTCGATCCCCGGCCACATGGGCAATGACGTTTTCCGCTACAACGCGCAGTTTGATGTTGCGGTGGCTTGAAGCGTTGACCAGAATTTGGAAGGCAGCGTCCCTGCTGCAGCGGTTCTGGGCCATGATAATTCCGACGGCGGTATCGATCGCCGTGCGTGAATCCAGGGCAGCCGCGAGATTTTCCCGCGCATCCCTGAGTTGGGCGATCCTTAGTGCCAAATACAGAGCTTTCGCCCCGGTGGCTGTCACCCGCTCAGCCGCAACCACGTCGTCATGGGAGAAGCCATGGCTGCGGGTCGAGTAGAGGTTGACCACAGCCTCTGCGGTGCTGTTCAACTCCATGGGCAAAGCCAGAATGGAGCCCACGTCGGTGCAGGCAGCGGCTTCCATATAGTCCCGCCATCTGTCCTCGTGCCGGACATCGGGGACATGGGTGATGGTTCGCGTCCGAAGCGCCGTAAGGCATGGTCCGTCCCCGAAGCTGTTCTGGATATCGTCCAGTTTGCGGGCCATGGGATCGCTGTCCGCCACGGCAACAGGTTTCTTTTGCCGGATGACTGTCACCCCGCAAGCAATCGTGTTCCCGGGTTTAGTCAGTTCGCGGGCAGTCAGCTCGGCCAGATCCTGAAGGAATTCGCGGATGTCCGCATTATTCGCGAGGAGATCCTGCAAGTGCACCAGGAAGTCCGTCAGATCGACGTGGTCCTCCAATGGGCCAGCGGTGGGGATCTGCTCCGATGGCTGGGTCTCAGTCATGGTTATTCCTTACTACTGCCGTGCAGCCTGCAGAGGTTGATCAAGTTCTCCATGCTCTTTCCACATCCAAAAAAGACCTGCATTCATCGACACTACCTGCCCCCCTGATCTCTGTGTCCGGCCCTATCCAGGATGTCGCCGGCTATCTCATGCAGCCGTTTATTACTGTTGCGGGACGCCAGCTGGATGAGTCGCAGCGCCGATTCGCGGTTGCAATGGTTTTGCACCATGATCAGCGAAATAGCGGCGTCCACAATCGCCCGTGACTTCAAGGCTGAACGCAAATGCCCGGGGTACGGTTCCTCCGCGTGCAGCCGCAGTGCCAGCCGCAGAATCCGCGAAAGGGAGTCCGCGTGCTGTTTTACCAATTCCACCGTGTCCGGGGTGAACGTCCGCAGTTCCGTGGAGTAACAGTTCAGGGCCGCCCTTGAGCCGTTGTCAGTGGCGATGGGGACGGCCAGCACGCTCCGGATGCCCTCGTCGGCGATAGCGGCGGCATAGTGCCGCCACTGGTGATCCGTCAGAAGGTCAGGGATGAGGACGGTACGTTGCTGCCGGAGCGCCGTGAGGCATGGGCCGTCGTCGAACTCGTATTGCTTTTCATCCAGGCGCCGGGCAGCGTCACTGCTGCTGGCCACTGTGGAGGGGCCGCCGTCGCGCTCCACTGTGATGGCGCAGAGCATTGGCGCTTCTCCGCCCAACAGCGATGCCGAAATCGTGGTGAGGCCGAGGAGGAATTCCGTGAAGCCGGGGCTCTCCAACAGCAGGTCCTGCAACTGCTCAGCTGTTGGTACTGCATCGTTCAGGGCCATAAAGGCCTCATTCCCGGGTATGCCGGGCGTGTGAGTCCGGCTGGCGGCAGTGCGCTCGTGTTCGCGCACGGCCCGGATATTCAACTCCGGACCTTGTGCTTCACCCGAAATCTCCTACTCCCGACACTACGCCGTTGCCCTGGAACATGACAGGGCGAGGGCCCGTGATGGGATGTACTGACGCTACAAACAAAGGATGCCCATGACCAGTGCCGTGACGCTCATTCGTTCCAACCTGCTCAGCTCTGCTGCAGAGTATGCCTATGCCGCGACCGCCCCAGCCGGTGCCAGGCTGATCTTCCTGGCGGGGTCCTGCCCGCTGAATGAGGACGGGACCACTGCAGGTATTGGTGACTATCAAGCCCAAGCCAGGAAGGCGGTGGAGAACATGCGCCTGGCCTTGGAAGCAGCCGGAGCAGGAATCGCGGACGTCATCTCCACCCGCGTCCTGGTTGCCTCTTCCAAGCAGTCCGACCTGGTGGCCTCCTGGGAGGTGGTGCGCGAGGCGTTCGGTGAGCATGACGTCCCGAGCACCCTCATGGGCGTCACCGTCCTCGGCTACGACCATCAGCTGGTGGAGATCGAGGCAGTCGCCGCTGTCATGGACTAAGCCCGCAACGCCCTGGTCTGCAACGATGTATGCCAACAGGACAAAAGGAGCACCTTGATGGCCGTCACCATGAACGACGTCGCGCGCGTTGCCGGGGTCTCTTTGAAGACGGTTTCCAACGTGATCAACAACTACGAGTTCATCCGGCCCGCCACCAAACAGCGCGTCCTGGATGCCATTGACGAGCTGGGCTACGAGGCCAACCTGACAGCCCGCAGCCTCCGCTCAGGCAAGACCAGCATGATCGGCTTGGTGTTGGCCGACCTCTCCATTCCGTATTACGCGGAGTTGGCATCGGACATCATGAAAGCGGCATGGGCGCGGGGCTACCGTGTTCTGGTGGAGCAGTCCGGGAATGGGCCCGGGCACGAGAAAGCGGCGCTCCAAGGCCAGTTCCGGACCCTCACCGATGGCCTCCTTTTCATCCCCCTGGCCTTGGATGCGGAACAGATCATGGAGGCCGCCGGCAAGAAGCCCCTGGTTCTGCTCGGTGAATACGTGCAGGATCCCCGGCTGAATATGGTCCTCATCCAAAACCACCGGGCGGCGGCAGCGGTCACCGCGCACCTGCTGGCGGGCGGCCGCCGTCGTATAGCCGTTTTGGGCGCGCACGACGGCGACACGACAGGCAGCAACGGCCTCCGCCTTGAGGGGTACAAGGCTGCGCTCGCTGACGCCGGCGTTGCCTACGATCCCGCTTTGGTGATTGATTGCGACTGGCGGCGCGACGGCGGTGCTGAGGGGACCGCGAGGTTGCTGGACAGCGGCGTGGAATTCGACGCCGTTTTCGGCCTCAACGACGCCCTCGCCCTGGGTGCGCTTCACGAGCTTTTGGTCCGTGGCAGGAAGGTCCCGGAGGAGATCGCCGTTGCTGGTTTTGATGACATTGACGAGGCGAAGTTTGCCTCGCCGTCACTGACCACGGTGGCGCCGGGGCGTGCGGAAATTGCGGAGCGCGCCGTCGAACTCCTTATTAACCGCATCGAGAACAAGGACGCCCCGCTTCACGTGCAGCAGCCGCAGGCGGCCTTCGAGCTGCGGATCAGGCAGTCGGCGCCCTGACCGCCGCTGCCGGTGCCCGGGGCCGTTAGTGTTTGAGGAATGAACGTGATTCCCGCTGAAGTTGTGACCCCTGCTGTCCTGATTGACGTCGATGTCCTGGACCGGAACATCGAACGCATGGCGGCCAGCATGCTCGGCAGGGGACTGAAGCTCCGGCCGCATGTGAAAACGCACAAGACCTTGGAGATCGCGCGGAAACAGTTGGCGGCCGGTGCCGTGGGGATCACCGTGGCCACAATCGGCGAGGCCGAGGTCTTCGCCGCGGACGGCGTCAAGGATATTTTCATCGCCTATCCGCTCTGGGTGGAGGCCCCGCATGCTGACCGGCTCCGCGCCCTGGCAGCGGCGTGCCGCCTGGCAGTCGGTGTGGATTCGGCTGAAAGTGCGACGACGATGGGCCGCCAACTTGGGGCGGATGCCGGCAGCATTGAGGTGCTGATCGAAGTGGACAGCGGTCATCACCGCAGCGGCGTTTTACCCTCTGAAGTGGTGGAGGTGGCCAAGGCTGCGGCCGCCACGGGGCTGACCGTATCCGGGGTCTTTACGTTCCCCGGACACAGCTACAGGCCAGGGATGCCCACCGGCGCGGCCGGCAACGAGAACGATGCTTTGGGGCTGGCCGCGGCGGCATTGACTGGGGCGGGTTTCGAGGTCACCACCATCAGCGGCGGATCCACGCCCACGGCCCTGATCTCCGGGGAATCGGCAGCAACCGAACTGCGCCCGGGCGTCTACGTGTTCGGCGACGCCCAGCAGCTGGAACTCGAACGGTGCTCGTGGGACGAGATCGCGCTGACGGTTGCGGCCACCGTGGTCAGCAGGCACGAAGCTGCAGGTGGGAACGTCCGCCGGGTTGTCCTGGACTCCGGCAGCAAGATCCTGGGCAGCGACCGGCCGGATTGGGCCACAGGGTTTGCGCGACTGCCTGAATACCCCGAAGCCAAGGTCACTGCCTTGTCAGAGCATCATGCCACTGTTGTTTGGCCGGACTCCTCGGAGTTGCCGCCACTGGGTACCAGGCTCCGCGTGATCCCCAACCACGTGTGCCTGACCATGAACCTGGTGGACCAGGTGACTGTGGTGCGCGGTGGGACCGTGGTGGAGCAGTGGGCCGTGGCGGCGCGGGGGAGGAACAACTAG
The DNA here is from genome assembly GCF_019977295.1 of Arthrobacter sp. StoSoilB20. Classification (NCBI taxonomy): domain Bacteria; kingdom Bacillati; phylum Actinomycetota; class Actinomycetes; order Micrococcales; family Micrococcaceae; genus Arthrobacter; species Arthrobacter sp. StoSoilB20. The sequence goes on from NZ_AP024651.1 coordinate 263,293, forward strand.
GTACCGCTTTGGTACCGTCGCTGCATGGCAATGAATCGGCGCGTTCCTGAAGACCTTGATCGTCGGCTGGGGAAAGCAGAGTTGGTTCTGCAGCGCCATGCGCGGCGACGTGAGATCAGCGAGGGGCTGGATTTCGTCCTGAGTCACGATGCCGAGTTGCTGACGCGCCTTGAGGATGCGTGACAGGGTACCTGGGGGCGCGGCGAGGTCAGCCAACCGCCTGCGCGCTGCGGAACAGGGTGTGGAACTCCCGGTCGTGGTAAACCAGTGGAGCCGAGCCGCCAAGGTTGGGCCTGATGTCGAGGACTGTCGCGGCCAGCAGGACCGAACCACCCAGCGGCGCCCGGTGGACAATTTCGCAGCGCAACGCCCATTGAGCCTCCCTGAGCAATGGCTCGCCGGTGGGAAGCAACTCCCAGTCCATGTCCTGCGTGAACCGCGGGGCAGCAGGATCGGCGAACGCGCGTGCCAGCTCCAACTGATCGGCGCCGATGAGGTGCACCACGATTCTCTCCGCAGCGGCGATGTGCGAGGCCGAACGGCCGCTGGTCACAGAGAACGCAAGCGTTGGCGGATCCACGGCCACGGACGCTACCGAGGACGCGGTCAGGCCTACTGCGCCATCCGGCCCCTGCGCGGTGATAATGGCGACTCCCGCCGGATGGGAACGGAATGCGGCCCTGAAAAGATCGCCGACTGGTTCGGACTGCAAGGGCTGGGGGTAGGTCATTAACGCACTTTCATGGGACTGGCCAGGGCTGGCGGCCTTGATGGACGCACACCTCACTGATGCTAGGACCTCAACTTAACTTGAGGTCAATTCGGGTAATCCGACCCCCGACTGAGACGAATTGGAAACGTAGCCGAAACTTCCGCTCCTTACGCTGAACACAATCTGTCCAAGTGCCCGGCGTCCAAGGAGTAACCATGCATCTACTGCCCCGCGAGCAGGAGAAACTCATGATCGTGGTGGCCGCCGATCTCGCGCGGCGCCGCCAGGCACGGGGACTGAAGCTGAACTATCCCGAGTCTGTGGCGATCATCAGCTACGAACTCATCGAAGGCGCCCGGGACGGCAGGACAGTGGCCGAACTCATGAGCTACGGAACCACCATCCTCCGCCGCGAAGATGTGATGGAAGGCGTGCCGGAGATGATCCACGACGTCCAGATCGAAGCCACGTTCCCCGACGGCACCAAGCTCGTCACCGTCCACCACCCCATCCGATAGGAGCCACCATGATCCCCGGCGAATACAGGCTCCAGCCCGGTTCGATCACCTGCAATGACGGCCGTGACGCAATCGGCGTCGAGGTTGTCAACCGCGGTGACCGTCCGGTCCAAGTCGGCTCGCACTACCACTTCGCCGAGGCAAACCGTGCCCTCGAGTTCGACCGCGGCGCCGCTTACGGCCGTCGCCTGGACATCCCGGCCGGCACGGCCGCGCGCTTCGAGCCGGGCGATCGAAAGACCGTTCAACTGATTGCGATTGCCGGGAGGCGTGAAGTTTTCGGGCTCAGTAACGCGGTGAATGGAACGCTCGACGGCGGCACCCGCCAGGGTGGTCCGGCTTCCGAAGGAGACGCCAAATGAGCTTCGACATTCCCCGCAAACAGTACGCCGAGCTGTACGGGCCAACCACCGGCGACGCCATCCGGCTGGCGGACACCGAACTGTTCCTTGAAATCGAGAAGGACTACACAGCTTACGGCGAAGAGGTGGTGTTCGGCGGTGGCAAAGTCATCCGCGACGGCATGGGCCAGAACGGACAACTGACCCGCTCGGAGGACATCCCGGACACGGTGATAACCAACGTGATCGTCCTGGACTACACCGGGATCTACAAGGCCGATATTGCCCTGAGGGACGGGTACATCTTCAAAATCGGCAAGGCAGGCAACCCGCAGATCACCGACGATGTGGACATCGTAATTGGCGCCGGCACGGAGATCATCGCCGGTGAACGGAAGATCCTCACAGCCGGCGGCATCGACACCCACATCCACTTCATCTCCCCGGAACAGGTCCCGGCCGCGCTCTGCAATGGCATCACCACCATGGTGGGCGGCGGCACCGGTCCGGCCGAAGGAACCAAAGCCACCACGGTCACCCCCGGAGCTTGGCACATCTCCCGGATGCTGCAGGCCGCCGAAGGCCTCCCCGTCAACATCGGCCTCTTCGGCAAAGGCCACGCATCCGCCGTCGAGCCCCTCGCAGAGCAGATCCGCGCCGGCGCTGTAGGGCTGAAGGTGCATGAAGACTGGGGCTCCACCACCTCGTCCATCGACATGTCCCTGCGCGTGGCCGACGAATACGACGTCCAAGTGGCCATCCACACCGACACCCTCAACGAGTGCGGCTTTGTGGAAGACACCATCCGGGCCATCGACGGCCGCGTCATCCACACCTTCCACACCGAAGGTGCAGGTGGTGGTCACGCCCCGGACATCATCAAGATCGCCGGGCTGCCCAACGTGCTCCCAGCCTCCACCAACCCCACGCTGCCGTACACCCGCAACACCATCGAAGAGCATCTGGACATGCTCATGGTCTGCCACCACCTCAACCCGGACATCCCCGAAGACGTGGCCTTCGCAGACTCCCGCATCCGGGCCGAAACCATCGCCGCCGAAGACGTCCTGCACGACCTCGGCATCTTCGCCATCACCTCCTCCGACTCGCAAGCCATGGGCCGTGTCGGCGAAGTAGTCACCCGCACCTGGCAGGTAGCCGACGCCATGAAACGGCAACGAGGCGTGTTGAAGGATCCCTCCGGCACCACCCACGGCTCCGCCGAATCCGACAACTTCCGGCTCAAACGCTACGTGGCCAAATACACTATCAACGCCGCCATCGCCCAAGGCATGGCAGATGTCATCGGTTCCGTGGAAGAAGGCAAATTCGCGGACCTGGTGCTCTGGGACCCCGCGTTCTTCGGCGTGAAACCCGAACTCGTCATCAAAGGCGGACAGATCGCCTACGCCCTCATGGGCGACGCCAACGCCTCCATCCCCACACCCCAGCCCCGCACCATGCGCCCCATGTTTGCCACGTACGGCAAGGCCTTGCAGCAGACGTCCATCACGTTCCTGTCCAAAGCAGCCATCGACGCCGGAGTGCCCGCCGAACTCGGCCTCGAACGCATCATCAAACCCGTCACCGGCATCCGCAACCTCACCAAAGCGGACCTCAAATACAACGGCGAAACGCCGGAGATCGCCGTCGACCCCGAAACCTACAAAGTGAGCGTCGACGGCGTCGAAGTCACCTCCCAGCCCTCCGACGTGCTGCCCATGGCGCAGCGCTACTTCCTCTTCTAAGCCGCTTAGGAATCACATGATCATCGAAAAAATCCTCGGCAACCTCCACGAACAGCCCAACGACTTTGAGGGCCGGCACAAAGAAAAAGTGGTACTCCCGAGCTCCCTGCTGGTCAAACGCATCCAACGCGTCACCACCGACCACGGCAAAGAACTCGGCATCCGCCTCCCCGCCGGCACCGGCGACCTCCGCGACGGCGACATCCTCGCCGTCGAACCCGGCAACGTCATCGTCATCTCCGTGCTGCCCACCGACGTCCTGGTGATCGGGGCGCGGACAATCCACGAGATGGGGATCGTGGCGCATTCGCTCGGCAACCGGCATTTGCAGGCGCAATTCTTCGATGCCGCTTCCGAGTACGGAGCCGAAGTCATGGTTTGTCAGTATGACCACACGGTCGAAGATTATCTGAAGAGCGTTGGCGTCCCCTACGACAGGCAAGAGCGGGTCATGCCGGTGCCCTTCCGCCATGCTGAGCATTCGCACTAGGCGGATACGGGTGCTGGCTTTCGGGGTTGGCAAGCCTCCGGCGGGTGATAGGGGCCGTGCCCGCTTCGCGGTGCCCTCCACACCGCGGCCCCTATCACCCGCCTCCGCTTGTCGAGCCCGGTTCCAGCGCGGTGCGCTTTGAGTGCGACATATCAGCTGGCTCTTCAACAGTTGACTGACTCTGCGTTGCCTACGGGGGCGTTTGCTCATTCTTTGGGGTTTGAGAGCTATGTGCATCGTGGGTTGGTTTGGGATGAGGGGTCTTTTGGGGAGTGGTTGGGGGCTTTTGTGGGGCAGCAGCTGACCTATTCGGATGGGTTGGCTCTGCGGTTCTTGTATGACGGGGTGGATGTTTGTTTGTTGGATTCTGTTCTTTCTGCGCAATTGTTGGCTCGGGAGGTGCGGGAGGCTTCGCTCAAGATGGGTGGGCGGTTGTTGGAGATCGGCGGGGAGGTGTTTCCTTCGGCGGAGTTGGCAGCGTACCGGGAGTTGGTTCGTGGGGGTGGGGCCGGGGGGCATCAGCCCTTGGCTTTTGGGGTGATTGCACGGTCACTGGGTGTTCCGTTTGAGGCCGCGCTCTCTGCCTATTTGTTTGCTGCAGTGACTTCCCTGACCCAGAACGCAGTGCGCGCCATTCCGCTCGGGCAGAACGCCGGCCAGCGGGTACTGCGCCACGCGCACGACGCCGTAGCTGCCGCCGTCGAGGATGTAGCACAGCTGTGCTGGGACGACTTTGGGGCCGTCAGCCCCGGACTTGAAATTTCACAAATGCGGCACGAACGGCAACGCGCCCGCATGTTCATGAGCTAGTTGGAGCAAAGGACAGAAAACATGACTGAACCCATCAAAATCGGCGTCGGCGGACCCGTCGGAGCCGGCAAGACCCAGTTGGTGGAACGCATCACCCGGCACATGTGCAGGGACATCTCCATGGCCGCCATTACCAACGACATCTACACGATCGAAGACGCCAAAATCCTCGCGGCCAACGGCATCCTCCCCGAAGACCGCATCATCGGCGTCGAAACCGGCGGCTGCCCGCATACAGCCATCCGCGAAGACACCTCCATGAACACCGCGGCCATCGAAGAACTCAAAGCCAGGCACCCCGATCTGCAGGTCATCTTTGTCGAATCAGGCGGCGACAACCTCTCCGCCACCTTCAGCCCCGAACTCGTCGACTTCTCCATCTACATCATCGACGTAGCCCAAGGCGAAAAAATCCCCCGCAAAGCCGGCCAAGGGATGATCAAATCCGACCTGTTCATTATCAACAAGACCGATTTGGCGCCACATGTTGGGGCGGACCTGGCCGTCATGGAGAGGGATTCCAAGGAGTTCCGCGGCAGTAAGCCGTTTTGCTTCACGAACCTCAAGACGGACGAAGGGTTGGACGAGGTCCTCAACTGGATCCGGCGCGACGTCCTGATGCTCGACTTGGCGCAATGACCGTGCTCATGCCCGGGCGGGGACCGGCGGCTTCGCCGGGTGATAGGGGCCGTGCCCGTCCCCAGCCGCTCCCAACTCTCGCAAGCTCGAGTCGGGGCCCTCGCGGCAGTGGGCCCCCCACGTGGCCCACCACGCCGCGGCCCCTATCACCCGGCTCCGCGGATCGCCCCGCCCCAACTGCCGCCGCGGCCCGGCGGCCCCTTTTCTCCGGCTGCGCCGCCTCCGCCGTTTGGTCGCCGGCCATTCGGCTGGCGTTCACGGCCGGCCCAGGCTGCAACGTCGCGACGTTCGGGGCGTCCTCCGGGGGTGGCTTGTGAGCACGCGTGTAATGGGCTCGGGCGTCGATGCTGGTCCTTGGGGGGACGTGGAGCCGGGCGCTCGGTTGGCCTTTGGGAATGTTGAGCCGGGCGCTGGGTTGGCCTTGGGGGAGCGGGGTGTGCGGGGGCGGTTGGAGTTGGGCGTTGGGGTGCGCGGGGGGCGGTCTGTTGCTTTGCGGCAGTTCCATGAGGGCGCTTTGCGGGTGCTTAGGCCGCATTATCTGGATGGGTCCGGGCAGGTTTGCTATGTCATGGTCAATCCGGGTGGGGCGTATCTGGGGGCCGATCTGTTCGTTGTTGACGTGGAGGTTGGGGCTGGGGCTGAGCTGTTGTTGACCACGCAGTCGGCCACCAAGGTTTATCGGACACCGGGGTCGTTTGCTGAGCAGCGGATGAGTGTCCGGCTGGCGGAGGGCTCGCGGTTGGAGCTGATGCCCGATCAGTTGATTGCGTATCGGGAGGCGAGCTATCGGCAGAATTCGCACATCAGCCTCCACCCGACGTCGAGCCTTGTCATGGCCGAAGTCATCACGCCGGGGTGGTCCCCTGACGGCGCGTCCTTTAAATATGAAGAGGTGCGGCTGCGCAATGAGATCTGGATCGAGGGCGGGAACGGAGCGAAACTGCTGGCGCTCGACAACCTCCTGATCCGGCCGCCCCTCAACGACGTGACCGGGATGGGTTTCATGGAGGGCTTCAGCCATCTGGGGTCGTTGGTGGTGGTGGATCCGCGGGTGGATCAAGGGCTTGCTGACGAGCTGGACAGGACAGTCAAGGATTTTGCCGCTTTCACGGGTATTTCCTTGACCACGACTATTGCCGGGAGTACCGGGATTGTGCTGCGATCGTTGTCCAACAGCACCGAGGAACTCAACACGTTGCTGGGTGCCTGCACCGGCCTCCTGCGGGAACGCTGGTACGGGCAGGAACCCTTGAATTTGAGGAAGTACTAATGACTGCCCTGACCGGGTTCGCCACCATGTACCGGGAGCGGGAGGCCTTGCCCCTGCGGACCCGGTTGCTTTTCACTTTCGGTGCCGTCGCCGCATTGCACCTCGCCGCCGTCGTGCTCCTGTTGGTCGGTGCGGCCGGCGCCGCGCAGCCCCTGGCGCTCGGGCTGGTGGTCACGGCCTACGTTGCCGGCATCAAGCACAGCTACGACTGGGACCACATTGCGGCAATCGACAACTCCACCAGAAAGTTCGTGGCACAGCGCAAAGATCCTGTGAGCGTGGGGTTCGCGTTCAGCCTGGGGCACAGTTCCGTGGTGATCGCGGCGGGCCTGTTGGTGGTGGTGGGTGCATCCATGATCGGGCAGTTCATGGAGGACGGCACCACGGGCAACAAGGTGCTGGGGCTGATTGGCGCCGGTGTTTCCGGGCTGTTCCTGCTGGCGATGGGCCTGTTCAACGGATCGGCGTTCGTCCGTGCCACACAGGCGTACCGGAAGGTGCGGGCCGGCGGCGAGGTGCGGCACGAGGACCTGGAGGCCAAGGGCTTCGTGGCCCGGCTCCTGGCCAAACCCCTGTCCAAAGTGCAGCGGCCACGGAACATCTACGTCATCGGATTCCTTTTCGGCCTGGGATTCGACACCGCCACCACCATTGGGCTGCTGGTCATCACCACGACGGCGTCACTCGCCGGAGTTTCTCCGCTCGCCCTGCTTGTCCTCCCGCTTGCGTTCACGGCGGCTATGACACTGTGCGATTCAATCAATGGCGTAGCCATGATGAAGATGTACACCTCAGCCATTCACAACCCGCAGCGCAAGCTTCGATTCAACGCCGTCATCACCGGAATCTCCGCTGTTTCGGCGCTCTTCATTGCGGTCATCACGTTGGGTGGGTTCGTGAATTCGGCGTTCGAACTCGAGGACCCGCTGACCACCTGGCTGGGCAGCATTGACCTGGGCGATGCCGGCCTGATCCTGGTGGGCTTGTTCGTGCTCTTGTGGGCAGTATCGGCGGTGCGCAGCAGGAAGATCAGCGTCTAGGAAGCTGCCACAGCGTTGAAGAGCTCGTTGGTGTCTACGCCCGTGTCCGGCGCGTCCAGCACATTCGTCAGGAACACCACGCACCTGTCCTGCTCCGGGAACATCCACCATTCTGTCCCGGACCAGCCAGGGTGGCCGTAGATCCCCTTGGCCAGGAGCTCGGACTCATTGGCGGGCAGTTGGAAGCCCAATCCCGTGTGCCTCAGCGGGGTGGGGCGGGTGGTGATGTGTGAAACCTCCGTGGTGCGGGGGCGGCGCATGGCCGCAAGGGTTGCGGGCTTGACTGCCTTCCCGGAATGTCGCAGGAGTTCCGAGCCCAGGTTGAGCAGGTCCGTGGCTGTGCCAAACAAGCCCGCTCCGGGATGGCGGTTCTTATACATGGCCTGCACATTCAGGCCCGCGGCTTCGGTGCCATGGACGGTGTGCGGGTTGCAGCTTGCATCAAAGGTAAGGGATGCCGCGCCGGTGTCACGGGCCAGAGAAAGCAACTGCTCCTCGAACGGGCGCCCATCGGCCCACTCGGCCATGGCGGCGGCTCCCTCAAAAGCTATGTTGCAGTACTGGACCAGGCTTCCCGCGTAGAAGGCTTGGTCCGCTTTGGTGAGGGCCTCGCGGAGGGGAGTGCCGGCGTCGAGCGCTGGATCGGCAATCCCGGAACGGTGGCTGAGCAGCTGTTCCAAAGTCACGCTGTCCGTGCGGCGGGCACCGAAGGCGGGGACGGCGGCGCTAAGAGGTGCCCCCAAGGACAACTTCCCCTGCTCCACCTGCCGCATCACGGTCAGGGCACTGATCGGCTTGGAAACGGAGAAGAGTGCGAAGTGGTCTTCGGGAGTTGCCTGCCTGCCGGCGTCGGTCCCGAACGCCACGACGTCCTCGATGCCACGGCTGGACGCAATTCCCAACACCGCGACGGGAACGCGCCCCAGGTCTACCTGCTTGCGGGCCCAGTCTGCGGAGGGTCCTGTTTCCACCATGGTTGTTCCACGCTCTCGTTAGGTTTCGGTGCAGTCGAATCTACCGTGGAAACAGGATCCCGGCCCGAAAAACGCACCTGTGCAGGTCAAGCACAGTAATGACAAGTCATATGACAAACTTCAGCAATTGCATGACTAACTTGTAGATAGGTTCCCTATATTCGCGTAGCCTGAACATGTCGTTGCGCAGAAATGGGGTGCCTGGTTTCGATGCTTCCCTGCGTGCGGTCATTCAGTGGTCTCAAGCAAAGGATGTCAGCCATGAAAACCCCCTCTTCCCGAACCAGGGCCATAGCCGGGTTCACAGCCGGGCCCATAGCGGTCATCATTGCCGGTGCAATGGTTTGGCAAGGATCCCAGGCCGCATTCACGGCCACCACGCGCAACTCCGGCAGCTCCTGGAGCGCAGGCAACGTCACATTGACTGATGACGACCTCGGTGCGGCAGCATTCACGGTGGAAAACATCGTTCCCGGCCAAACGGGCCAAAAGTGCATCGTAGTGACGTCCAATTCCAATGTTCCCGGCGAAGTACGGGCCTATACGCAAAACCTGATCACGGACCGCGGACTGGAAGACCGCATCTACTTTGATTTGGAACAGGGAACCGGCGGGTCATTCAATGACTGCACCGGTTTCACGCCCACGGCCAACACCGTCCCGGAGCTGCCTTTGTCCACACTGGCCACATCCAACAGGGACTACGCAACAGGCGGATCATCCTGGGACACTGCCGGTACCCCGGGAGAGACCCAAAGTTACCGGGGTACCTGGCGTTTCAACACCACGGGACTCACCCAGGAACAAGTGAACGCACTCCAGGGCGCCAGGGTCAGCATCGACCTCGTCTGGGAACTGCAGTCGGACACCGCGCCTACTCCGTAGGCTGAAGGGATCCAACGCAGCGTCGTGAGCCTGGAATACAAGGACAGCGCCAGAACAGCCCTGTTCTCCGCTGAGGGATGGGTGCCGTTTGTGGTGGCGCTCCTGGCCCGCGTTTATCTGGGCATCTCATTGACGCTGGCGGTTATCGCGCTGTTTCCAGCTGTGCTGGGCTGGAGCGGGAGCGTGGTGCAAAGCGGTTCCATGGAACCCCACATCAGCCCCGGCGACGTCGTCCTTTCCTCGGGGCTTCCGGATGACCGCCCGGTCCCGGTGGGGGGCGTGGTGGAGTTCCTCAGTCCCGCAGAAGCCGAGCCCGACGGGAAAGAGAAGACCCGGCTTCACCGCATTGTCGGAGCCAACGACGACGGAACCTACATCACCGCCGGCGACGCCAATGTGGAGACCGACAGCACCCCCATGAAGCGGGAGCAGATCACGGGCCAGGCCCGCCTCTTGGTGCCCATGGTGGGCTTGCCAGGATTATGGATAGCCCACGGCACCCTTCCTCAATTGGCCATATGGTCCGTGGGAACGTTGCTTGCGGTGGTGTGCGCCATTTACCTGGGCAGCTCCACACCCGGCGGCGGGACGCGGAGGATCCCCGCCGCCGCCGCTACCGCCGCCGCCGCTACCACCGCCGTCGCTACCACCGCCGTCGCTACCGCCGCCGCTACCACCACCGCCGCTGTTCCCGGCCGCATCCCCCCACTGTGGGCGAGCCCGCGTACCAAGGCGGTGGCCGCCTTCCTGCTCGCGGCCCTCATCGCCGTATTGGTAATCCTTGGTGCGACGGCCGGGACAACAGCGGCAGCCTTCACCTCGGTCACCTCAAATACCGGGAACACCTTCGGCGCGGCCCCGGACTGGAACCCGCCCACGGTCACCCTCGCGGACCCCGGTGTCTCCATCAGGGATACCGCCACCATCTCAGCCACCGCCCAGGACGCCGAGTCCGGGATCAGGAGCATCGACGTCGAGTACCTCCGGGACGGCTCGTCCACGTGGACCAATCTCTGTACGGCTTCCACCGCCACTGCCACGTGCCAGTGGAACACCAAAGCAGTGCCCGACGGCGGTTACAGCCTCCGCGCGCGGGCCACGGACAACGCCGGACTCACCTCAGTGACCCCGGTCCGCAGCACTACGATTGCCAACAGTTTCACTGTGGTCCTGGCGAGCCCCGCCGAAGCGGTGCGCGGGAACGTGCCCTTGTCCACTACCCTCCTGGGTGCAGGTACCACCATTTACAGCGTGCGCGTGGAGTACTCGTTGGCAGGGGCGAACAAGTGGAACACGTTGTGCCTGAACCTGGTCAGTCCCTATAACTGCACGTGGAACACTGCGCTCTTCACGAATGAAACATACGATCTCCGCGCCGTGGCCGTCGCTGGACTGACCACGACCTACTCCGCTGTGGTTACCGACATCATCGTGGACAACCTTGCCCCCACCGTGGCATTGACGGACCCGGGCACTCCCCTGAGCGGGACCCGCACGTTGGCTGCCACCTCAACGGACACCCACTCCGGCGTCTCACAACTGAGCCTTCAATATGCCAAGACCGGCACCAGCACCTGGTCCACAGCGTGCACGGTCACTGAGACTCCCTATTCCTGCCGCTTTGACACCACCACCGTGTCCGATGGCGCCTATTCCTTCCGGGCCGTCAGCGTCGACGCTGCGGGAAATATCGCCACCACTGCGGCCACCAGCAGGACAGTGGATAACACCATTGCCTCAATTTCCCTTGAAGACCCGGGAGCCTACCTCACCGGCACCGTACCCCTGTCCGCCGCCGCCAATTCAACCGCCGGGGTGGCTTCAGTCAGGATCCAGTCGGCACCTTCGGGAGCAGCCACGTGGACCACGCTCTGCACGCCGGTCGCCGTACCTTATGGCTGCAACTGGAACACCAGCGCCTATGCCGACGGCGCTTACGACCTCAGGGCGGTCCTCACTGACCGCACTGGCAAAGAGACCATCTCAGCCACGGTGGCTTCAAGGAGGGTGGACAACAGCCCGCTCCGGGCAGCCGACATCAGGACAGCCAACGGTGGAGGCACCCAAAGCAGGCTCGAAAGCGGTGACTCCATGAGCTTCGTCTACAGCCAGCAAGTCAACCTGGCCAGCGTCACACCCGGTTGGTCCGGTGCGGCGCTTCCGGTGACGGTGCGCCTGAGGGACGGCAACCTTGCCGGCCTGGGCAACTCCACGGATGTCCTTGACGTCCAGAGAACCGGCAGCAGCGTCAACCTCGGCTCGGTCAACCTCAAACAGAACTACGCCAAGAGCCGCAAGACAGTCCTTTTCAACGCCATCATGACCGCCGCCACCGAAACCGTGGGCGGAATTCCGCGGACAGTGGTGACCGTAACCCTCGGCAGTGCAGCCAGCGGCGGCTCCGGTGTGAGGACGGCAGGTGCGGCTGCAAACATGGTCTGGACACCGACGTCGGCCGTCACCGGCCTGACAGGCGTCGCTTGCTCGCTGGCGCCCCTCACCGAAGCGGGTGTCCTGGACCGGGACTTCTAACCGGGCAACTGCAGCTTCCGGAAGATTTTCCGGGACTCTGTAACCGTGGCGTCCCGGCCGGAAACTATACAAGTATCCTGCAGTTCAGGGCTCTATATCAGGGGGAACAATCGTGCTTTCCGAGCGCGAATTGGCGTTCATCGCCATTCACAAAGACAGCTACCCATCCGTCTTCAAATTCGTCTGCCGGCGCGTCGAATCCGCTGAGGCGGCGGAGGAGATCGCCGCCGACGTCTTTCGCATCGTCTGGCAAAAGTGGAGCGACGACTCGCGCCCGGAACTCCCGTACCTATTGACGGTTGCCCGGAACCTGGTGGGGAACGCCTACAGGAGCCGCGACCGGCGGCTGGCATTGCAGGAAAAGCTCCGGACGACGGCGGTGGAGCGGTTTGGCGAGGAGTCCGAAAACGTCGTGGTCCAGGACGCCATGATGCGGTTGCGTGAACAGGACCGGGACATCCTCCAACTGGCCTACTGGGACGACTTGAGCACCGCAGAAATAGCAGGCGTGCTGCAGTGCAGTGAATCGGCGGCCAAAGTCCGCCTCCACCGGGCCCGAACGGCGTTCCGGAAACAGATGCCTGCAGGGGCCGAAACCACCACACACAAGATGGGGGTCTGAAGACAATGGATCCGATCAAGAACCAGATTTCAGCGATTGACCCGCTCACAGTCGATCCAATTGCCGAGCCCAATGGGGAAGAAGCGCTGCACAGGATCCTCTCCGGCTCCACGGTGTTCAGCGACAGCCACCCGGCGGCGGCAGTGACGTCCCTTGACCAGCGCAGGCGCCGTAAGGCCCAGATCGCCGGAGGGCTGTTGCTCGCAGCTGCGGCCGTCACTGCGGGAGTGCTGGTCGCCGCCAACCTTGGATCAGTGAGCTCCGCGCCGGCACCTGCTGTCACGGTCACCTCCACTGAAGCGACACCCACGCCCAGCGTTTCGGTCACGCCAACTCCCACGGCCACGCCGTCGGCCACGCCCACGGTGGCCGCACCGGCAACCACCCCGCCCGTGGCTCCCGCGGTCCCGATCCCAGAGCCCACACCAATTTCGACAACGACCCTGCCGCACGCTGTAGTGCCGACTTACACCTTCCCGGACGGGCATTTGTCCTTCACCTATCCGGTGGGCTGGAGTATCCGGGTGGAACAAGGACCATTCGATCCTCCCGGGACTGCGGAAGCCTCGCGCATTGTGACTGTCTTCGATGCCGCTGGGGCAGAGGTGGCCCGCGTGTTCAATGGCAACTACGCCGATGGTACGGGCGGCTGGGTGAAGAGAACCGTCTATGACCGAGCCGTAGTACCTGGTGTTGTGTCCTCGACGTCGCCCAACGACCCGGTGCAGTTCGGGTTCTTTGCCCACCAGTCGGCCCTCATGACGCACCCGGGAGAGGAAGCTCCGGCCACGCCGCTGGACGAGACTCCCACGTACATCATGGACGTTCGCCTGGCCTCGGAGATGCAAGCCGGTGAGACAGGTTCAGGCATCAATCAGATCCGCGTACCTAATGGCATTATGAGTGCTTACGCGATTTTCGATCCCGCCAAGCAGCCCGCCTTCGCCACCCCGGAAGCGGCCAAGGCCTGGATGAATACTACGCAGTACGCCCAGCTGAAGGCGATGTTCCTGAGCCTGAGCTACAAATAGCCACATCCGGGTAGGAGGAAACGTCGCTATGGGCTCCCATAGCGACGTTTCCTGCCCCCTGCGTGGGTTAAAGTGCGACGGGCGCTGATCCCCTTCGGAATGCCACTGTGCATTTGCATAGCCACATCACGGGACGCTATGCATTTGCCTATAACCAAGCAGGTAGGACTTGCATAGGGTTGAAGAGATCTGCTTCACACCACGCAGTGCCCCGATCTACCCCCAAGGATGAGTTTCAACGATGAAGAGCATCGCCCTCCTGCGCGAACGAGCCACCCGCACCATGCCAACCGGGTCCCACTGCCCGGCATCGGGCCTGTGGAGCCCGGACTCCGATCCGGACGCCGTCCAGGTTTTCCCCGAGGGTCACGTGCTTCCCGCCCACAATGGCGAGGCAACTCTGTGGCGGCGCCGCACTGCTGCCGAAGTATCAGCGTGACCAGCTCCATCCTGAACCGGCCGGCAGACTACCGGCACGTTCCCGCGGCAGAATGGTCCGAGCTCAGTTCCGGCGATCCTGTGTGGATCTACGACGTCGCCTGGGGTGCCGGCACGGGCCGTGTGGACGACGTCTCAAAGCATCAGGAACTGCTGTGGGTCATCCTTGAACCCACTGGCCGCAAACTGATCTGCGGCACCGACGACGTCCAGGTCTGGTCCGCCTGAAAAGCCCGCCGAGGTGGCGCTTAATACCAATGTCTGAGCGGATCATGGGTATTGAGTGCCACCTCGGTGTCAGTTAACCGGCGGGGACCAGCACGCTGGGGGAACCCGTTTCCACCCGGCCCGCGGGACCGTCCGGCAATCCTGTGCCCGGGTCCAGCCTGAAACTCACGACGTCGTCCGAGCCTTCGTTGGCGACGTACAGCCAGCCTTCGCGGACCAGGTGGTGCCGGGGCCAGGCGCCGCCGCAGGGAATGTCGGCGATGGGCTCAAGTTCAGTGCCGTCGTGGCTCACTTTCAGCACGCAGATGCGGTCCGACCCACGCACCCCCACATAAGCGAATCGGCCATCCGGTGACAACGCAATCTCCGCTCCGGCGTCGCCGTCTTTGACCCCCGAAGCAGTCGCCGGAACCACGGCCGTGAGCTCGTAGGTACCGTCCGGTTCCATTCGGATCGCGGCGACTTCCACGGAGTATTCGGTATCCACAAAAACGGTCCCGCTGTGATGGCGTGCCATGTGCCGCGGGCCGGAGCCCTTGGGCAAAACCACCTGATGGTCCAGTTGCAGCCCCTCGCCGGGAACGTATTTCCACACCCGGACCAGGTCATGCCCAAGATCGGTGGTCATCACGCGTCCGTCCGGGAGCATCAGGCTTGAATGCCCGCGGCTTGGCCGCTGCCCGTCCGGGGACGTTGCAGTGTGGGGATCGACGGCGGCTGCCGCGCTGGTGCGCGAGGTGATGGCGCCGTCGTCGTCCAATTCGTACAGGATGACCTGGCCATCGCCCCAACACGTAGCCACAATAAAGCGTCCTTGCGGGTCCGCGGCAACATGGCACGTGGCCTCACCGGCCGTCCACGGCTCGCCGAACTCCTCCAGCCCGGAGCCGCCCGTGCGGCGGTAAGCGCGGACGGTCCTTGCTTCCTCGGCCACCGCATAAACCACCGGCAGCGTTGGATGCACCGCAAGGAACGACGGTGAATCTGCAGCCACAGCCAAGCCGAGTGAGCTCAGTTGGCCGTCATCGCCGGCCGATAGGGCGGTGATGCCCTTGCCGTTGGCGTTCCTGTCGGCGGTGTAGGAACCCACCCAGATCAGTGTGTTTTCGTTGGCCATGGTCAGTGCCCCTGTACGTCCGAGTCGACGCCTGCGTCAGGACCGGCGTCGAGGGTTTGCAGTTTGGAAAGGTCCTCCTGGTCCAGTTCGAAATCGAACACCTCCAGGTTCTCCTTCATCCGTTCCGGATTAGCGGTCTTGGGGATGGCAACCAGCCCCTGCTGGACATGCCACCGCAGCACCACCTGGCCCGGCGTCTTCCCATACTTCCCGCCGATGCCGGCAAGCACCGGGGCGTTGAGCAGATCGCTGCTGGCACCCAGCGGACTGTAAGACTCGGTGACGATCCCATGCCGTTCGTTGTAGGCCCGGGCTGCCGGACGGGGAATGGAAGGGCTGACCTGGATTTGGTTCACCGCCGGCACCACGTCAGTTTCCCGGAACAACTGGTCCAGGTGTCCGGGCTTGAAATTGGAGACGCCAATAGAGCGGGCTTTGCCCGAGGCCTGGAGCTCCTCGAAGGTCTTCCAGGTGGAAACGAACTCGCCCCGCCGGGGGAGCGGCCAGTGGATCAGGAGCAGGTCAAGGTATTCCAGCCCCAGCCGTTCCAGCGATCCTTCCAGTCCCGCAACAGCCTTGCCGGAGCCCTGGAACTCCCCATCCAGCTTGGTGGTGATGAAGAGTTCTTCGCGGCCCACTCCACACGCACGGATGCCGTTGCCGACGCCCTTCTCATTGCCGTACTTTTTGGCCGTATCCACATGCCGGTAGCCGTGCGACACCGCTTCCACCACGGCGTCGGCCACCTCGGCGTCATTCAGGGGCCAGGTGCCCAGTCCCAACTGCGGGATCCTCTGGCCGTCGTTGAGTTCAATGAGTGGGGCAAGTGTCATGGGCTTGGTCTCCTCCGGGTTTCTCTGTTTCTACGCTGGACGGCAGCTGCTTGGCAACAGCTACCGCCGCGACCACTCATGGAGCCGGTCGCTCAGCTCCATGAAATCCTCCTTCACCACCTGAAGTTCAGGATGGGTGTCATACCAGTCGACGATCTCCCGGGCACCGTCCGCGAAAGGAATCGTGGCCCTGTAGTCCGGAACCAGCGCCTTGATCTTGGAGTTGTCGAACACCACGGAATGGGAGCGGTCGCCCAGCAGGTTGGGGCCAAGCTCCGGGCTGTGGGCGGCGATGGTCTCGGAGGCAACGTGGAACAGGCGTGGTTCCGCCACACCGGCCGCCCTCGCGAAAAGGGCATAGACCTGGTTCCACGGCAGGAACTCGTCAGAAGTAATCGTGTAGCTCTCACCGATGGCCTGGGGCCTTCCCAACAGGCCGACGAAGGCCTTGGCGAAATCCCTGCTGTGCGTCAAAGTCCACAACGATGTTCCATCCCCATGAACCAGGATGGGCAGCCCCGCGCGCATGCGGTGAATGTCGGTCCACCCGCCCACCATCGCAATCTTGGTGCGGTCATAAGTATGGGATGGACGGACCACCGTCACCGGAAAGTCCTGCTCGCGGTAGGCCTGGAACAGCAACTCCTCGCAGGCGATCTTGTCCCTGGAGTACTGCCAGAACGGATTCTTCAGCGGGGTCGATTCCTTGATGGGCAGTGTTGTCGGCGGTTTTTGGTACGCCGAGGCGGAACTGATGAACACGTACTGGCCGGTCCGCCCACGGAACAATTCCGTGCCGGCCCGCGCCTGGTCCGGGGTGAAGGAGATAAAGTCCGCAACGGCGTCGAACTCCCTTCCTTGCAGTACCTCCCGCACGGCGTCGGCGTCGCGGACATCCGCGTGGAGGACCTCAGCCCCGTCCGGTACCGGCCGCCCGGCTGACCGTCCCCTGTTGAGGATGGTCAGCCGGTGGCCCAATGCGACGGCGCGTTCAGCCGCCGCCGCACTGATGACCCCGGTCCCGCCAATGAACAGGATGTTCCGTGGCGAGACGGTGTCCGCTGCCAACCCGAGGCTGTGGGACGACAGATCGCTCACCAGGCGTAATCCTCCGGCGCGGTGCGGTGGCCCGGGAAAATATCGTCCAAGCGCTTGAGGGCGTCCTCGTTCAAGGTGACGTCCAGCGCCCGGATGGCCGCATCCAGTTGTTCCTGCGTGCGTGGCCCAACAATCGGCGCCGTGACGGCCGGCTGGTGCAGCAGCCAGGCCAGGGCGACGTCGCCGGGTGCGTGGCCCAGCTCGTCCGCGAAATCCTCGTACCGGCGGATCTGGTCCTCGTGCTTCTTGAGGGTCTCCAGTGCGCGGCCCTCGGCGCGGCGTACCCCCTGTTCTTCCTTCTTGAGCACGCCACCCAACAGCCCTCCCTGCAGCGGCGACCACGGGATCAGGCCCAAGCCATATTGTTGGGCCGCCGGAATGACCTCAAGCTCAAGTTCGCGCCGGAACAGGTTGTAAATGGACTGCTCGCTGACCAGGCCCGTGTAATTCCGCCTCCGGGCAGCTTCCTGCGCCTGGGCGATATGCCAACCCGCAAAGTTGCTGCTGCCCGAGTACAGAATCTTGCCCTGCTGGACGGCAACCTCGATCGCCTGCCAGATTTCGTCCCACGGGGTCTCGCGATCAATGTGGTGGAACTGGTGGATGTCGATGTAATCCGTCTGCAAACGCTTCAGGCTCGCGTCCAGTGCACGGCGGATGTTCAATGCGGACAGCTTGGACTCGTTGGGCCGGTCCGTCATGGTGCCGTACAACTTGGTGGCCAGGACCGTGCGCTCGCGGCGCTCGCCGCCCTTCGCGAACCAGCGGCCGATGATTTCCTCGGTCCAGCCCCGGTGCTCCACGCCGCCATAGACGTTGGCGGTGTCGAAGAAGTTGATGCCGGAATCCAGCGCAGAATCCATGATCGAGTGGGCTGTCGCTTCGTCCGTCTGGGGGCCGAAATTCATGGTGCCCAGGCAGAGGCGGGATACTTTCAGGCCGGAACGGCCAAGATGGGTGTACTGCATGTTCGTCCTTAGTTGTTAGGGCTGGGTGAAAGCGGTTCCTAGAGCTGGGTGAAAGCGGCGACGGCGGGATCGGAACCGATGCGGGCGCCCGCCTCAAGTGCCGTAACGGCTGCCAGTTCTGATTCGGTGAGGGAAAGGTCTGCTGCGCCGAAGTTCTCGCGCATGCGTGCGGAGTCCGCAGACTTGGGGATCACGATGGTCCCCTGCGCCAGGTGCCAGGCCAGGATTACCTGTGCAGGAGTGGTGCCATGTGCCGCGGCCACCAATGCCACCTGCTCGGCGTTAAGGTCCTTGCCTTGGCCCAGCGGGCTGTACGCCTCCACCGCGATGCTCAGGTCGCGGCACTTGTTGGCCAGCCCGCCCTGCTGGTAGGTGGGGTGGACCTCGATCTGGTTCACTGCCGGGACCACGTCTGCCTCGCGAAGAAGCGTGTCCAGGTGCTCGGACAGGAAATTGGAGACGCCGATCGCCCGGATCTGCTTGTCCTGGTAGAGCTTCTCCATCTCTTTCCAAGCCTGCGTGTAAAGGCCCTGCGACGGGACCGGCCAGTGGATCAGGTAGAGGTCAATGACTTCCAGGCCCAAGGCATCACGGCTTCGCTGGAAGGCATCGTAGGCCTCGCCCTGTTCGCCGTTGCGAAGCTTGGTGGTGATGAAGAGTTCCTCGCGGGCAATCCCTGAAGCTGCAATGGCAGCGCCGACTCCTGCCTCATTGCGGTACGCGGCAGCGGTGTCGATATGGCGGTAGCCGGCTTCAAAGGCGTCTTCCACTACCTTCTGCGTTTCCTCAGCAGGTACCTGGAAGACACCGAATCCGAGCTGGGGAATGGTGACGCCGTTGTTCAATGTCAGCTCTGGCATGACGGTCTCCTTCGACGGGATGATGATGGTGGTGACACTCCAGAAAGCGTTTTCGGAGGCTCTGTACCGAGCCTATGCACTTTTGGCTGCAGAGTCAGCAATCCAACCTGATCCTGTTTTTCCTAGGTCTGGTAGTCCTACCCACAAAGGTGGTCTTTCACACGTTCCAAACGGCAGAATGGACGAATGGGTCAAAGCGCCGAGTTCGGAAAATTCCTCAAAGTCATGCGTGCCCGCCTCACACCCGAAGACGCCGGAACCCTGGAATCCAGTGGTTCGCGCCGGGTGCCCGGCCTCCGCCGCGAGGAAGTGGCACGCCTGTCCGGAGTGAGCACGGACTACTACACGCGCCTTGAGCAAGGCCGCAACATCCACCCCTCCAAGGCTGTGCTGGAATCCGTGGCCCGCGCACTTCGGCTGGACGCAGGGGAGCAGGCGCACATGATGGACCTGCTGGAGCACTGCGCCGGCTCGGCTGGAACTCCCGGCCCCGTCCAGAAGGTGCGGCCCGCGGTGCGGCAGCTGCTGGACGCCGTCGGGGATGTTCCTGCCTTGGTGTTGGGGCGCCGTGCCGACGTCCTGGCCGGAAACCGCCTGGCCCATTTGTTGTTCACCGACTTCACGGCGTTGCCCGCAGGGGAGCGGAACCTCACGCGTTGGATCATCCTTGATCCCGCAGCAGGGTTGCTGTTCAGGGACTGGAAGACCGTGGCGGCTGAGGCCGTGGGGGCGCTGCGCATGGACGTAGGCCGGCATCCCAATGATCCCCAGACCAACCAACTCGTGGGGGAGCTTGCCGTCCACAGTGAACATTTCCGTCAGTGGTGGGCCGGGCACCGGGTCACGTCGAGGTCCGCGGGAACCATTCGGCTGCACCACCCCGTGGTGGGGGACCTGGAACTGAACTTTGAAACCCTCAGTCTCCCGGACGACCCCGACCAGATGCTGAGGGTGTATTCCGCGAAGGCCGGTTCGCCGTCGTCGGACGCTTTGACGCTGCTCAACATCGGCGACGTCGGCACCAGCGCCAACCCATCGGCTGTGCCCGAACCCTCTCGCCGAGATGCCAGTTGATGACAATCCCGAGCCCCGGAACTGTCAGCAACTGCCATCTGGCGGAGGGGTGGGTCAGCGCTCCAAGCGGAAACCGAGCTTGATGGTGACCTGCCAGTCGGCAACTGCGCCGTCCTCGAGGTGGCCGCGGATTTCCTTGACCTCAAACCAGTCGAGGTTCCGCAAGGTTTCGGACGCGGTGGCGATCCCGTTCTTGATGGCGTCGTCAACGCCCTCCGTGGAAGTTCCTACAATTTCGGAAACGCTATAGGTGTGGCCAGCCATGGTGCTCCTCATCAACGTCTTACGAATCTCTGGAAAGGTAAATCCGGCCCGCCGGGCAGGCCGTTTATGCAGACTAGCCCACGGATCACCGCGCGGCCAGAGCCTGCAGCGGCCTAGCTTTCGCGCCAATCATTGCTGGTGATGTGCGAGCCCGCCTGCGGCCCCATCTGCAGCATTCCGCCGTCCACCGGCCACGATGCGCCGTTGACGTAGCTCGAATCCGGGGACGCCAGGAATGCGATCACCGCTGCGATCTCGCGGGCGTCACCGGGACGGCCAACAGGCACGCCGGGACGTTCCTTGCCCTTGGGGTCCTCGTCTTCCTGGCCGGTCATGGGGGTTGCGATCTCACCCGGTGCCACATTGTTGGCGGTAATCCCGTGTTCAGCGAGTTCCAGGGCCATGGTCTTGATGAGGCCACCCAGACCGTGCTTGGAAGCGTCGTAGGCCGAGGCCCCAACACGTGGTTGGAACTCATGGACGCTGGTGACTGCGATGATCCGCCCGCCGCGGCCGGCCTTCACCATCCGCTTGGCAGCTGTTTGCATGGCCACGAAGGCGCCGTTGAGGTTGGTGTCCAAGGTGGACATCCAGGTGTCGTAGTCCAACTCAAGGAACTTGGTGCCATCGCCGGTGCCGGAGTTGTTGACGAATACATCCACCCCGCCAAGTTCCTCCGCCAGATCCTCGATGGCGGCAGCTGTTCCGCGGACATCCGTGGTGTCCAGTTGATGGACCACTGCTTTCCGGCCGAGACCGCGGACTTCCTCGGCTGTTTCCTCCGCGCCCTGCTGGTCTGAGTGCCACGTGATGCCAACGTCCATGCCGGCTTTGGCCAACGCCACCGCAGTGGCCTTTCCGATGCCTGAATCCGATCCTGTGACGATGGCGGTCTGCGGAGAAAATGGTGCGCTGCTCATGGTCCTGCCTTTCGGTCGTGTGATCGTTCCGATAGTTGTATCCCTACCCAGTGACACCGGCCGTAAACACTCCCGGTTCAAAGGGTTATCCCGGCCGAAGGTGATCGAGTGTAGATTTTCTTGCAGCAGCACCCAGTGAATCCCCACAACCAGGAGTACTCATGTCAGAAGTTATTGTGGTCGGCGTTGACAGCAGCTAGACGGCCAAACGGGCAGCCGTGGCAGCAGCGAAGCTCGCCACCGCACTCGGCGCCGAACTGCACGTAATCAGCGGCTTCTCCGATGACCGGATCGAAGAATTCGGCAGCGGCAGCGACCGCATCACAGTGTCCTCGGCCGACTCAGCGGAATACGTTGCCCGCAAGGTTTCCGAGGAGCTGGACGTCCCCGCAGGCAACATCAAGTACTTCGCGGCCCGCGGAACACCGGCCAACGCCCTCATCAACTACGCCGAGACCAACAACGCCTCGCTGATCGTGGTGGGCAACAAGCGCATGAGGGGCTTGGGCCGCGTCCTGGGCAGCATCGCCAACAGCGTGGCACACGGTGCACCGTGCGACGTGTACATCGTGAACACGGACGTAGACGCGTAGCCAACCAAAGTACCTGGCAGAGGCCGTTGTGGAAGTTCACAACGGCCTCTGCTGTTACTCAGTTGGGTTCCGGGCGGCGTAGCTGGGCTTAGCGGCGGGTCTTACGGGTGGCCTTCGTGATGCCCTTGAGGGCCAGGACCACACCGGTGCCCACCAGCAGCCACGGCCCGGCGACGATGATCGGGTCCATCCACTGGTGCTTGGTATCCGCCCGCTTCCTTCCCCACCGTGAAGCGATGCCGCGGTTCTTGAACTCGCTCAGCACCCCGGTTTCGGTGATCGGGTTGTCCGGGTGCAGTGTGCCAAAGGACCGCAGGTGGCTTTCCCAGGCATCAACCCGGTCACCCGCGATCAGGAGCAGCCAGTGCGCGGCCCGTCCTACGCTGTACTTATAGGCGTACTTCCGGATGGCACCTGAAACGCCCTTTGGAGGGGTGGATGTTCCAAAAACAGGCGTCAGGAATTTGTGTTCAACAGAGCGTTCCCGGGGCCACTTCTCTTCCTGGCGCTCAGGGAAGTCCCAGTGCGCACCGGTGGGAATCCCGCGCTGCTCGCGTGGGAAAGACGGCCGGTCCTTGGGGTCCAGATCGACGCCCCACCCCGGAATTTTGGCCCGCAGTTCTTCAGGCGTTGGCCGCGGGATCGGCCTTTCTGCTGTGTACGGCATGATGTTCCTCCTTGCTATGCCTGATCCGGACGCCTAGACAGTGGTCACGATCGGCTTGATGCAGTCATCCAGCTTGGCCGAGAAGATGTGATACCCCTCGGCGATGTGTTCCAGCGGAATCCGATGCGTAATGATGTCGCTGGGCTTCAGGTGGCCGTTCTGAATGTGCTCGAACAGCCGTGGCCACTGCCGCTTCACGGGACATTGGTTCATTCGCAGCGTCAGCCCCTTGTTCATGGCATCTCCGAACTTCACGGCGCTGAACATCGGCCCATAAGCGCCCACCACCGACACCGTTCCGCCTTTGCGGACCGAATCGATGGCCCAGTTCAAGGCAACGGGCGAACCGCCTTGCAGCTTGAACTTGGACGATGTGATGTGTTGGGTGAGGTTGCCGTCAGCTTCGGCTCCGACGGCGTCAATCACCACGTCTGCGCCAAGATGGTCCGTGGCCTTCTTCATTTCCACCACAATGTCGTCGTATTCATTGAAGTTGTACGTTTCGGCGTGGGCAAACTCCCGGGCCTTCTCCAAGCGGTACTCCAGGTGGTCAATGACGATCACGCGCCCCGCGCCCATCAACCACGACGACTTCGCGGCGTACAGCCCCACCGGTCCGGCACCAAAAACCACACCGTGTCGCCCTGTTCAATGTCTCCCAACTGGGCCCCGAAGTAGCCGGTGGGGAGGGCGTCGGTGAGCATTACCGCGTCCTCCTGGTCCATCCATTCGGGGATCTTGCCGGGCCCGACGTCGGCGAACGGCACCCGCACGAACTCCGCCTGGCCGCCGTCGTAACCGCCGGTGGTGTGGGAGTAGCCGTAAATGCCGCCCACCGCCGTCGCGTTCGGGTTGACGTTGTGGCAGTTGGAATACAGTCCGCGGGCGCAGAAGAAGCACGACCCGCAGTACACATTGAAGGGAACCATGACGCGGTCGCCCACCTTCAGGTTCTCCACGGACGGGCCGACTTGGTGGACCTCGCCCACGAATTCATGCCCGAACGTCATCCCCACCCGCGTATCGGGCATCATGCCGTGATACAGGTGAAGATCCGAGCCGCAGATCGCGGCTCCCGTCACCCGGACTATGGCGTCATTGGGATGCTCGATCCGGGGGATATCTTTTTCTTCGACCCTGACTTTATAAGGGCCGCGGTACACCATTGCTCGCATTTTTGCCGCCTCCAACAGCTGGCCTTCGATATACGGTAAAAATGCTAAGGCTACTTATTAATGATGTCCACCCTTGACATATCTACCCGGCATCTACCCGGCCGCACCGTCGAGCACCGTACCATTGAGCACCGTGACGTTGGAGCGGGTGACGTCCCTTCCCGTGGACAGCAGCACTGGGCCCGGCTGCGGGGTATCGGAAGTGACGGTGAGGTCCCGCAGCGTGGAACCGTCCGCCGCCACCAGGAGCGTGACACCTTCGCTGTTGGTCAGGATCACGTCCGGGGCGTTCCCCGTCGCCCCGGCCAGGGTGATGTTGCGGCGGTCGCCCCAAATCACCGACGGCTCGTGATAAATACCGGGCTGCAGGAGCACAGTGACAGGGCGGGAGTTGTTGGCGGGAATGGCGCCGATCGCCGCGCGGATACTGGCATAATCGCCCGTGCCATCCAGCGCCACGGTCAACACTTCCCGGAGCGCAGGCGTGGTCCCGCCCAACGGCCCGCCGAAAGCACGCACCAGGGCAGGGAGCGCTTTGGGCGGAGTCAGCTCGTAGGAATATGGCGGCACGAACGCAGTACCCCGTTCCTCTCCGGTGTTCCCCGTGCAGTCGTCAAAGACGTTGTTGCGGGCCATCAGTTCGCCGCCGGGACCTTGGTGGTGCAGGGGGTTCCGGACGTCCCGGAAATAGTTTCCCTCCACCACCAACAGGGCAGCGTTCCGCCCCAACATCCCATAACTGGAGATGTCCTCCAGATAGTTGTTGAAGACGTGGGAGGCCGCAGTGTTGTCCAGGCTGGCGTTGCGCTGGTGGGTGTTCCGGATCCAGTTGTGATGCAGTGTCAGCCGGGTGACCACGTTCTGGGTCCACCCCTCGCCCAGGGCCTTGTTGTGGTCCGAGAAGACGTTCCAGGACAGCGTGACGTTGTCGCAGTCCTTGCGGATGTCCACCAGGCCGTCGCCCAAGCGGGTGAAGTGCATGTGGTCCACCCAGACGTGCGTGCTGGTGTCCATCTGGATCCCGTCCCTGTCATTGTCAGGACGCTTTCCCACAAAATCTCCGGGAATGTAGGAATCCCGGACAGTGAAGTTGCGGAACACCACGTTGGCCACGTTCACCAGCTTGAACCCGGCATTGACCACCGCCGCTCCTTCGCCTGCACCGAGGAAGGATTTGTTGGATGTCACTGTCAGTTTTTCGTACTGCGGGAAGACCAGCTCTCCGTGCAGGATCACCACCAGTGCTTCGGTGCTCTTGGCGAACCCGCGGAGCTGATCCGGCGTGCCTGCGTGGACCACCCTGCCGCCGGCCCCGCCAGTGGTGCCGTCCCTGCCATGCGCAGCGATGCCGGCGAACCCGGTGGGTGCCACGGTCCAGGCGCCGCCTTGCCCGTGGTTGATGGGCCCGTGGTTGATGGGCCCGCGCTCGACAGGCAGTCCCGCTTCCCTGAACCCGTTGGAACCAAAGCCCGGCAGCACGTCTTCAGCCGCGGCAGCCCGCGTAGCCGCTCCCAGCAGGCCCGTGGAGGCCAAGGTACCGGCGGCAAGCCCGGCGGAAAGAAGCGTTCGACGTCGGATGGCCGGGTTGTGTGCGTTCGTCATCTCAAGCACCTGCCGCCGGAGTCCAGTCACCCAGGAATGTTTCCTTGGTGAACTTGAGGGCGTCTGTGGGCGTGAGCTGCGGATGGAACCCGTTGACGTAAGCCCCTGGCCCCGTGTTGTTGTACTCGGCAAACCGGCCCTCGGTCCACGCATGCCCGCTCATGTCCGACCAACCCTGCACCGCGATGTGGCTGCCCAGCTGTGACTCGCGGATGACGGCCATGGGGTGGGCTTCGGGATCGCTGCTGGCAAACCAGGGCCGGCCCAGGCTAACGGTCCCGGGAGCGGCATCGGAGGTGAGGGTGCTGTTGACGATCAGGAAGCCGTACGGGTTGGAGTTCTTGGTGCTCGGAGCCACGATGTAGCCGTTGTTGGTGTCGCTTCCGCGGTCCAGGGAGTGGATGGTGCAAGCGTCAAAGACAGCGGTGCCCCGGCCGTAGAGGAAGTCCACGTCGCCTTCGATGTAGCAGTCCTTCAGGTAGGTCCGCGCGGTCGCGTCCCGGCCGGCAGTGTCGGCGAGGTAGGTGTCTTGGTTTCCCAGGAACCTGGTGTTTTCGAAGAGTACGCGGTCCGCCACGGTCCTGACCGCGAGGGCCTGGCTTCCACCGTTGACGGCTTCGTCGTAGGCGTTCTCCACGGTGAGGTTGCGGACGGTAGTGTCCTGCGCCAGGACGTTGAGTGTGGCGCTGCCCGCTGCGCCCCACGTGCCGCCGAAGAACTTGGCACCGTTGGCGGGGGTGTCGTAGGAGATCACGACGTCGGACGGGTTACCTGTTGATCCTTGCAGCGTCACGTTGGGCCGGTCAGCCCAAATGTTGACCGCTTCCCTGTAGAAGCCCGGCTTGATAGTGATGGTCCGGGGTTCGGTATTGCCCACGGGAATCGAGCCGATGGCGGCTTGGACGCTGCCGAAGTCGCCGGTGCCGTCCAGCGCGACGGTGACTTCCGTCGTCGTGCTTGATGCCTTGTTTCCGCGTGGTCCGGCGCTCGAAGTGACCAGGCGTGGCACGTTGGTGGCCTCGTCCTTGGCGTAGGCGTAGGACTGCGTGGGGTCGAAGGCGGTGCCGATGTTGTCCTTGCGGCCGCGGGTGGCATCGAAGACGTTGTCGCGGTTGACGATCTCCGTTGCCGGGTCCTTGGCCACGACGGGATCAGCAACAGCGGTGAAGTAGTTGCCTTCCAGGACCACCTTGGCGGCGTTGCGGCCCATCATTCCGTACTGCCCGATGTCCTGCAGGTAGTTGTTGTAAACGTGGGCTGCCGCGGTGTTGTCCAGGCTGAAGTTCCGTTGGACGGTGTTGCGGATCCAGTTGTGGTGGATGGTCATTTTGGTGACGGCATTGCTGGTCCAGCCCACACCGAGTGCCTTGTTGTTGTCCGCGAAAATGTTCCACGAGTACGTGAGGTAATCGGAGTCCTTGCGGGTGTCGATCATGCCGTCACCCATGCGCTCAAACTTCATGTGGTCCACCCACACGTGGTGCGAGGTATCGAGCTGGATCCCGTCGCGGTCGTTGTCCGGGCGCTTTCCATCCCAGTCACCTGGAATGTAGGAGTCACGGACTGTGAAGTTCCGGAAGATCACGTTGGAGACATTGATGAGTTTGAACCCGGCATTGACCAGTTCCACGCCTGCGCCGGTGCCAATGAAACTCTTGTTGGAGGAGACCGGAATCTTGACGTAGTCCGCGGCGGTGATGCTGCCCTTGACGAAGATGACCAGAGGCTCCTCAGCCGCGGCATAGGTTTTCAGCTCTTCCAGTGAAGAAGCGCTGACGTGCCGCCCGGCCTGGCCACCGGTGGTCCCCTCCAGTCCATTGCCGGGCAAGGACGCGAATCCGTCCGGCCGCTGCTTCCATAATGCGGCGGCTTCGGTCGACGCGTCGGTTCCGCCGGGCTGGGACTCTGCCCTGGCGGGCACAGCGGTAAGGCTTCCAAGAATGACGACGGCGGTCACCGCGCCGAGCAGGCGTCGCAGGCGCATGCAAAACTCCTTTGTCTTGTCAGTGTTGATCTGTCTGTAGTGGTCTTGCTGGCCCCGTGGTGGAGGGCCTACTTAAGCCCCGTGGTGGCAATGCCGTTGATCAAGTACTTCTGCCCGGCGATGAAGAAACCGATAATCGGTGCAATGGACACCACGGACATCGCAAACATGGGACCCCACATGCTCTGGCCTTCGGAATCCATGAACGCGCGCAGGGCCAGGGGAACGGTGTACAAATCCTGGTTCTGGATATAAAGGAGCGGCCCGAAGAACTCGTTCCAGGTGGAGATGAACGTAAAGATCGCCGTGGTGGCCATGGCCGGAACACACAGCGGCAGGATCACCCGGATGAAGGTCCGGAAGGGGCCACAGCCGTCAATCTGCGCGGCGTCGTCCAGTTCCTTGGGCAGCGACTTCATGAACTGCACCATCAGGAAGATGAAGAAGGCATTGGTGGCCATGAAGTTGGGGACGATCAGCGGGAGGTAGGTGTCCAGCCATCCCAGTTGGGAGAAAATGATGTACTGCGGAACCAACAGAACGTGGCCCGGCAACATCAGGGTTCCCAGCATGAGGGCAAAGAACAGTTTCCGACCGGTGAACTCCATCCGGGCGAAGGCGTAGGCTGCCAGCGCGCAGGAGAAGATATTGCCGATGATGGAGAAGACCACGATCACCATCGAGTTGATCAGGTACACGTGGAAGGGCTGGTCCAGGGCGGTCCAACCCTGGGCGTAGTTGGAGAAGTCCCAGTTTTCCGGCCACAGTCCCAGCTGCCGGAAGATATCGTTGCTGGGCTTCAGCGAACTGGAGATCAGCCACAGCAGGGGATAGAGCATCACCAGCCCCACCAGGCAGAGGATCAGGTGCCGCGAAAAGCGGGAAGCCGGCGTGCCTGTCAGGGCATCTTCGGGCTGTTCCTGCTTGGCCAACTTGCGCTTGAGGGGTAGATCAAGGAGTGCCATGAGGTTGCCTTAATTGTCGTAGAAGACCCAGAACTTGGATGCGATGAAATTGATGGCGGTGAAAATCGCGATGATCATCAACAGCAGCCAGGCCATGGCCGAGGCATACCCCATCTCGAACTCGGTGAAGCCCTTTTGGTACAGGTACAGGTTGTAGAACAGCGTTGAATCAGCCGGACCACCCGTACCACCACTCATCACGTAGCCCTGGGTGAACGTCTGGAACGAGCCGATGAGCTGCATGATGAGGTTGAAGAAGATGATGGGGCTGATCAGCGGCAGGGTAATGCTCCGGAACTGCCGCCACTTGGAGGCACCGTCAATGGATGCCGCCTCGTAGTACATGCCCGGCACCTGCCGCAGGCCCGCGAGGAAAATCACCATGGGAGAGCCGAAGGTCCACACGTTCAGCACAATCAGGGTGCTCAGTGAGAACTGCGGGTCGGTGACCCATGCCGGACCCTGGATCCCGAACAATCCGAGGAACCCGTTGACGATCCCGTCATTGCCGAAGATGTAGCGCCACAGCATCACGATCGCCACGCTCCCGCCCAGCAGGGAAGGAAGGTAGTACACCGAGCGGTAGATGGACAGGCCTTGGAGTCCCCGGTTCAGCACCAAAGCCACCAGCAACGCAACGGCCAGGGATATCGGCACGGACACGAACGTGTAAATGAAGGTGACCTTCAGCGACTGAAGGAGCCGGGGGTCCTCGAACATCGCCTGGAAGTTGGCGAGCCCCACAAAGTTCGGCTCGGTGAAGAGGTTGTAGTCCGTGAAGGCCAGGTACAGCGAGGCGAAGAACGGAATGACAGTGAACAGCATCCCCAGGAACCAGGGGAGCAGGAACAGATATCCGGACCGCTGCTTTTTCCGCCGGGAAGGCCGGATGCGGGGCTTGCCGTTTCCTGTCAAAGCCGGGGCGGAAGAGCCGGCCGGCTGTTTGGTCAGAACCGACATGGTGCCACCGTCCCCTCGGGAGTGGATCCGGAGCTACTTGTTGATGGCTGCATTGCTCTTCTCCATGAAGGTCTTCGCGGCATCGGCGGGACTTACACGGCCGAACTCCACTTCAGTGGTCAACTGCTTGAGGGTGTCGGCCACAACGCTGGCGCCCTTCGGATACACGTAGGCAGCAGGGAGTTCGTCTTCCTGGATGGCGGCCATCATGTCCACGAACGTCTTGTCATCGGCACTCAACTTGGGGGTGATGGCCTCGGCCACCTCCGGGTTGATGGGGACGCCGCGCTGGGTAAGGACCTCGGCGGCGCCCTCGGCATCGTTGGTCAGGAAGTCCACCAACTTGGCTGCTTCCTTGGGGTGCTTGGACTTGGCAGCGATGGACCACAACATGGTGGGGTCCGCGGAGTAGCCCCGGCGCTCGCCGGTGGTTTCGCCCGGAATACGCAGCAGGACCACTTCACCTTCAACAGCCTCGTTGTAGCCCCGGAAGTTGTTGATGGGGATGATCTGGGAAGCCACAGTGCCCTTGGCCAGGTAGGACTGGGCGGGGGAACCGCCTATTTGTTCGAAGAACCCGGCGGGTGGGTAGCCCCCGGCTTTGCGGAGGTCCACGCTGTACTGGAACCAGTCCTCGATGGTTTTTGCGCTGACACCCAGCTTGTTGTCCTTGGTGTAGAAGTCTTCGCCGCGTTGGCGGGCCAGGATGATGGGTCCCGTTTCGGTGGCGACGTCGTAACCGGCCCCGTAGACTTTTCCGCCGGTCTTTTCGGTGACTTCGGTGGCGAACTTGGCGTAGTCCTCCCAGCTCCAGGTCTTGTCATCCGGGATGGTCACCCCTGCCTGGTCCGTGATGGTTTTGTTGACCACCATGCCAATGGTGGTGACGCCGGTGGCCAGGCCGTAGAGCTTGCCGTCCACCTCGCCGCGGCTCAGCGTGGTTTCGGGAACCTTGTCCAGGTTCAGCTCGGGGAACGATTTGAGATCGGCCAGGGTGCCGCGTTGGGCGTATTCCAGGAGGCTTCGGTTGGCCATGGCCAGGACATCGGGCGGGTTGCCGCCGGCGAACCGGGTGGCGAGCTTGTCGGCGTAGGGGCCGCTGTCCTGGTATTCGGTCTTGACGGTGATGCCGGGGTTCTTCTTCTCAAAGATCCGCAGGGCCGCTTCGGTCATTTTGGCACGGTTTGCATCGCCCCAGAACACGAAGTTCAACTCGACGTTTCCACCGCTGCCGGCCTGTGCGCCACCACCTCCTCCGCAACCGGCGAGGGCCAAGCCGGCCGCGACCACTGCAGCCCCCAGGACCATCCTGCGTGGGATGGGAGTGCTTGCTGTCTTCTTCATTGAATGACGCCTTTCTGATGTTCATGAGCAGAGGTGAATGATGACTTTCCAGCCGCATGAGTGCAGAAACTTTCTGCACTGAAAATTGATAGTGAGCCAAGCAACTGGCGCGAGTGGTGAGTTTCGGGAGGTGAAAAGTAGTGAGTAAACGATTTCTAGCAAGGAATTGCTGTGACTGTCAACACATCGAGGGAGCTCGGGAGAAATTTATATAAGAAACTTTCTTTACATGTTGCCGAACTCTTTCTGTCGTGTTTATGCTGATGTCCACAACTGCCACAGCTGCCCCAGCTGCACAATCCAACACATCCCGAAGGGGGCCGAATGGAAAGCTTCCACCTCAACGGAGCGTGCGTGATGCAGGAGAACGCCGGGCAGGACCTGCCGGGGATCGTTGCTCCCAGGCCCTACCTTCACCCCATCCGGACGATGACCGGAGTGGGCCTTACCGAGGCCGCACCGGAAGACCACCCACACCACTTGGGCTTGTCCCTGGCGTTCTCCGACCTGAACGGAAGCAATTTCTGGGGAGGGTCAACGTACACGCAGAACGGCCCGGAGATCCTCCCCAACCATGGGCGCCAGATCGCCTCTGGCTGGGAGCACAGAGCAGGCCAGACGGAAGCCGGCAGCGCAGAAGGAACCATTACCTGGATCAGCCACAGCAACGAGGCAGTGGCCAGCGAACAGCGGAGCTACCTTTACGGGGAGCACCCGGCCCCTAACACGTGGAGTCTTTCCTTTACCTCGGTGATCCGCCCCGCCGGTTCCGTGGAGCAACTGTCCGTATCGTCGTCGGCCGTTAAGGGACGTGCGGGAGCCGGCTACGGCGGCATCTTTTGGCGGTTTCCCGTCGGCGACGCACCGTCGCATGTGCTCTGTTCCTCAGGGGCAGGCGCCGGGGCAGCGCACGGTTCCCTGTCACCATGGCTCGTGGTGGGACTCCGGCACCAAGGCCAGGATGCCAGCGTGATCCTCGCCCAGGACTCCAGCCAGCTGCGTCCATGGTTCGTGAGGACCGAGGGGTACATCGGCGCGGGCCCTGCCGTCGCGTGGGACAAGGCAGCATCGGCGGACCGGGACAATCCACTGATCCTCAGCCTCCACGCAGTGATCCATGACGGCGCAGTGTCCACCAGCAGTCACGCCCAGGAACTCCTTCAGCAGCACTTTCACTTCAGCAACTCACCCGACAGGACACCATGACCACCATGGGAAATCGACACCGCACGCGCGAATACAGCAACCCCATCCTCAACGCCGACTGGCCGGACCCGGACGCCGTCCAGGTTGGGGGCACCTATTACCTGATTGCCTCCAGCTTCAACCGGGTCCCTGGCCTGCCCGTTCTGCGCTCCACCAACCTGGTGGATTGGGAACACATCGGGCATGCCCTCGCGGAACTTCCACAAACAAGCCACTACTCCCTGGTGCGCCACGGAAGCGGCGTATGGGCTCCCGCACTCCGCTATCACGACGGGAAGTTCTGGATCTTCTACCCGGACCCGGACCATGGAATCTTCGTCCTGAGCGCGGACAAAGCCGAAGGGCCGTGGAGCGCGCCGCACCTTTTGTACGCAGGCCGTGGCCTGATAGATCCGTGCCCGCTGTGGGACGACGACGGGCAGGCGTACCTCGTGCACGGCTGGGCAAAAAGCCGCATCGGGGTGAAGAACCGGCTGACAGTCCACCGGATGAGCCCCGACGCCACACGATTGCTGGACCACGGGACGCACGTCATCAACGGCGAAGACCTGCCCGGATTCACCACGCTGGAGGGCCCCAAGTTCTACAAGCGCGATGACTGGTACTGGATCTTCGCGCCCGCCGGCGGGGTCTCCACCGGGTGGCAGTCGGTGTTCCGTTCCCGCTCGCCGTTCGGGCCTTATCAGGAACGCCGGGTGCTGGAGCAGGGCGATTCGCCGGTGAACGGCCCCCACCAGGGCGCCTGGGTCACCACTCCCGAGGGCCAGGATTGGTTCCTGCACTTCCAGGACCGCGGAGCTTACGGCCGGGTTGTCCATCTCCAACCCATGGGTTGGGACGCGGACGGCTGGCCATGGATGGGCAAAACAGCGGACGACGGCGGACCGGGAACCCCGGTTTTGACCCACCCCTATCCGGCGGGTACTTCGCCCGAAGCCGTGGCACCTCCAGCCAGCGACAATTTCACCACTCCCGGACTGGGGCCGCAGTGGCACTGGCAGGCCAACCCCCGCAAGGAGTGGTTTTCCACCTGTGGAGGAGGGCACCTGGTCCTGCGTCCGCAGGCCAACGATCCCATCAACCTCAGGGAGCTCCCCAACGTCCTGGGCCAGATCCTCCCCGGCGTTCCGTCCACCTTCACTACCACCCTGGAACTTGACGATGTCCCGGCAGGCACCAGGGCCGGCGTCGTGGTTCTTGGCCAGCGGTACGCCTGGTTGGGGATCGTGCGGACGGGCGACGGGTACGTCCTGGGCAGCGGCACCGGCAGCGAAGGTCCCCACGAGCTTCCCGTCGGGCGGGCCGTGGACCTTCCCGGGCCACGGATCGAACTGCAGATCCGCACGGACCAGACCCCCCGGGCATCGTTTGCCTGGCGGGTGGGTCCCACGGATCCCTGGCAGATTCCGCTCTGGGATTTTGATGTGGTGGAGGGACGCTGGATCGGGGCTGAGCTGGGGATTTTCACGGCTTTACCGCTGGGTTCGCGCGAAAGTGGCAGTGTTATCGTTGGACCCGTGCGGGTCGAAACTTCGCCGGTCCGCCGGTCGACCGCTCCGCGCATTGCCGCCGCAGTTTCCCCATGAGTTCAAGGACCGCCCCGTTGACCGCCACCCCACGCCCCAGGATTGCTGATGTGGCTGCGGCTGCGGGTGTCTCCGTACCCACTGTTTCCAAAGTGCTGAACGGCCGATCCCACGTCTCCGAAGCCACGCGCGCACGCGTCCGGAAGGCGTTGGAGGAGCTCGACTACACCAAGCGGAACACCGTCACGGAGCCCGGCCTGCTGCAACTTGTGGTGAACAACTTCGATTCCCCCTGGGTCCTGGAAACCATGGAAGGGGTGGAAGCGGCCGCTGCGCGGCTCGGATATACCGTGGCGTACACGCGGGCCGTGAATGCCACAGTGGAGAACTGGCAGAAACTCCGGGAGCCCTCCAGCAACCGCCTTGACGGGGTGATGCTGCTGGCGCCGCGCCAAGGGTCGGCGCTGGTGGACCAAGCCCGGGCGTTGAACATTCCTGCCGTCGCCATCGATCCCGAGGGGTCGGAGGGGCTGCAGATTCCCAGCGTCAGCCCGGCGTCGTTCTCCGGAGCACTGGCAGCGGTGTCCCATCTGTTGAGCCTGGGCCATCAGCGCATCGGCATCATTACGGGCCGGGTACACAGCCCCGGCCATGGCCGCGCCCGCTACGCTGCCTACGCCGCCGCCTTGCACGAAGCCGGGCTGCCGGTATTGCCGGAGTTCGTGCGCGACGGCGACTTCAGCATCGAGTCCGGCCTTCGCCTGGGCGGCGAGCTCCTTGACCTTCCCGAGCGGCCCACCGCGATCTTCACGGGCAGCGACCTGCAGGCGCTGGGCGTCATGAACGCTGCAGCACAGCGGTCCTTGCGCATTCCGGCAGACCTCAGTGTTGTGGGCTTTGACGACATCGCCCAAGCGGCGCTGACTTCACCACCCCTGACCACGGTCCGGCAGCCCCTGGCCCAATTGGCGTCGATGGCCGTGGGCATTCTGGCGGACCAGATCGAGCAGCCGGACCTTGGTTCCTCAGCAGCCCTTGAGGTGGCCACGGAGCTGGTAGTTCGCGCCAGCACCGCCCCGCCTAACTAGTGGCCCTGGAACGCCTCCGCCAGCCACCACGATCCGCCGTCCGAGGCGATTTTCGCATCGATCACCAGCGGCCGGTCCTGTGTCCCGGCTTGGTAGGCCGCGATCCAGGGTCGGATGGCTTCCAGGTCTGCCACGGTCCGGACGGTCACGCCTTCGGCCCCGAATCCGCGGGCAATCGCGGCGATGTCCGTTTCCGGGAACACGACGCTGGCAAGCTCGTCCTCGGTGTGCTCCGGCGCGAAATGGTGGACTTCGGCACCGTAGGCGGCGTCGTTGTACACGATGCAGACCAGGGGCAGTTTCAGGCGGGCGGCGGTTTCGAGTTCGCTGATGCCCATGAGGAAGCCACCGTCTCCGGCGCCCAGCACGGGCAGCCGGTGTGGTTGGGCCAGGGCCGCGCCGATCGCTGTGTAGAGGCCCAGCCCGATTGCCTGGAACGCTTGGGTGAAGCAGAACCCGAACTCGTCGGGCACGGCGAGGTATTGGCTGGGGTAGCCCATGAAGTTGCCCGAGTCCACGGCCACGATCCGCTCTGTGGGGAGCAGGGTGTCGAGTTCGCGGGTGAGGACGCGGGGATCGATGGCTGTTTCGGTGGACAGGTCCTCGGTGTCCACGTCCCGCCACCTGGAGCCCTGCTTGATGGCCAGGGCGGTGGCTTCAGTGCGGTACTTTTCGACGGGCTCGGACTCCACGGAACGCAGGGCCTCCAACGCATCCACTGCGGTCAGGGCCGTGTCACCCAGGAGCCCGAGGGTGATGGGCCGGTTGGCGCCGAGCGCGGAATCTTCGACGTCGATCTGCACGACTTTGGTGCCGGTGGAGATCAGTCTCCCGTGCCGCATGGTCCACATGTTCAGCGCGCATCCCCAGCCCACAATCAGGTCCGCGCTGCTGATGAGCTCCGCGGTGGTGGGTGAGGAGAATCCGCCGGAGATGCCGAGGTTGTGGGAGTCGCCATTGAACAGGCCGCTGGCCACGGCCGAGGTTGCCACCAGCGCACCGGCGTGCCGGGCCAACTCCAGGATCTCTTCCCTTGCGCCCCTGCCGCCACGTCCGGCGACGAACACGGGCCGTTCCGCGGCGACGATCAACTCCACCAGTTGCTGCACTCCGGCAGTATCCGGGCGGACCTTCAAGGGTTCAGGCACGACGACGGCACCCACCTCGTCCGCCGAACTGGCACCTTGGATATCCAACGGCAGGCTCAGGACCACCGTGCGGCGCTCGTTCACCGCCGTCCGGAAAGCCCTGACAGTGTCCGCAACAGCGCTTTCGGGGGAGTGGATCCGCTCAGCCACGGCGCCGACGCTCCGGGCCAGGGCGTCCTGGTCGATCTTGAAGTTGGACCTGGTGGCTGCGGCCTGGGTATCGGCGGTGAGCACGATCATCGGCGTCCGGCTTTTCGCTGCTTCCCCGATCCCGGTGATGGCGTTGCTTAGCCCGCAGCCCTGATGCGTGGTCACCACACCCACTTTGCTGGACATCCGGGAGTAAGCATCCGCCATGGTCGCCGCGCCGCCCTCGTGCCGGGCCGCGGTGAAAGGGATGCCTTCGGCCATGAGGGTGCCGGTGACATCGAAGTTGCCGCTGCCAACCACCCCGAAAACATGCCCGACGCCGAGCTTCGCCAGCGTCCTGCCCACCAGCGTGGAAACCCGTATTTGCCCGCTCATGCTTTTTCAACCAGCGCGTACACGCGGCTGGGGCTTCCCGTGCCGCCCACGATCGGCAGCGGCGCTACCACCAGGGTGGCGCCGGTGACGGGGAGCCGGTCCACGTTCCGCAGCGAGGTCACGCCGTACTTGTCCGCTCCCAGGAGGAACGAATGCACGGGGAACATCGGATCCAACGAACCGGCCTGGCCGGCGTCGATCCCCACCGTTTCTACACCGAAACCGCTGATCGAGGCGTTCCCGGCGAGCCACTTGGCGCCCGCGGCAGAGACCCCGGGAGTGTGGGGTCCGGCGTCGTCCGCGTTGACGAAAGCCGCCGGGTCCGTGCCGCGGGCAGCCCAACCGGTCCGGAAAATGATCCAGCAGTTCTCCGGGAAAGAGCCGTGTTCCTCCTGCCACTGCTCAAAATGTTCCGGTTCCAGCAGGAAATCCGGGTCCGCGGCAACCTCGGCGGTCTTATCGATCACCGCAACCGGACCCATCAGGCGGTGCGGTTCGATCTGGTCCACTGACTTGCCGTCCTTGCCGGTGATCCAGTGCACCGGCGCGTCCAGGTGCGTCCCGGCGTGTTCGCCCACGGTGACGTCGTTCCACGCCCAAGCCGGGCCGGCGTCGTCGAAATTACTGACCGGCGAGACCGACAAACCCACCGTGTTCGCGAACGGCTGCGGCAGGTTCAGGATGGGGGTTTCAGAACTCAGGGGCGTGGTGAGATCGATGATTTCCACCGAACCACTCGAAAGGGCTGCAGTGAGCCCGGCCAGAACAGACATTGTTCTCCTATCGCTTGCTTGGTTTAAGTGCTGCTTGAAGGCGGGAAAGCCGTGAAGGCGGTGCGGTCAGTTTTTGCGCCACCAGGTGTCCGGAACCGCCGGAAAGTCCAGGGCCGGGATGCGTCGATGCGCCGATGTGCCAAAGACCGTCGACGGCGGTGCGGTGCCCGGCTGCCGTGGGGAACGGCCGCCACAGAAGGTTCTGGAAGAGCTCAGCGGAACCTCCGTAGGGGTCGCCGTTCACGGCGTTGGGATTCGCGTCCGCCAGGTCCGTGGGAGCGATGATGTCCGAGGCCAGGACAGTCGCCCTGGTTCCCGGTGCGAACTTCTCCAGGCGTGCCAGGACCCGTTCCAAGTAGCCCTGTTTCAACTCCTCAGTCCAGCCCTCCGCAACGGTCAACTGGCCCGCCGCATCGCCTACCGGCGTGAACGGGACTTCCTGCAGTTGCAGCCACAACGTGGCCTTGCCTTCGGGAGCCCGCGATGGATCCAGCACGTATTGCTGCCCCACCACCACCGTGGGTTCGCTGGGAAGCAGGCCTGCTTCAGCCTGGGCGCACGCAATTCCCGTGCTGTCAGAGCCGCTGCTGATGTGCACCAGCGGGACGGTGTTGAGCCGGGGATCAAGCCACTCCACAGGCTTATCCAGAGCCAGGTGGATCTGCATGGCGCCCCGGCCGTTCTGGTAGCGGGCTGCTGCGTCGGCAGTGCCGGCCGGTGGCTGGCGAAGGAGCCGGGTGTACAGGGCCTGGGGGGAAACGTTGGCGAGCACCGTGCCTGCGGAAACCACTCCTTGCGACGTCCGGACGCCGGTGACGGAGCCATCTTTCGTGGAGCCGCTGCCGGTCCCCACCAGGATCTCCTCCGCCTCAGCGCCCAGCATGATCCGGACGCCGTTGTCGCGCAGCAACGACTCAAACGCCGCGACGAACCTGGAGGCCCCGCCCTTCACGATCGGCATCCCGAAGCTGTGCATGCTCATGGCCATCACCGGCAACATGACACCGCCGGTTGCATGGTCCGGGCCCAGCCCTGCGTGCAGGAGCCAGGGTGACCACAGCTGGTCCGCTTCCCACCCGTCAAAGCGGCTGCGGGTGTAGTTCCTGCCGCTCATCACCGAGTCCCTGACGAATGTTTCCGTCCCCGCAAAACGCCCCCGGCGTACAGCACCAAAGGCAATCTTCGCGACCTCCCCGAAGGACCTGAGTTCCGCCCCGAACGCCCCGAACACCGTGCCGGCATTCCGTCCAAGGTCGTCCAGCATTGCCCCATAGGCAGCCTGGTCGCCAGGGGGGGTGAACGCGGCAGCCGTCTCACCCGGATCCCGCTGCGCAATCACCACACGATGCTCCCCGGTCACCGGATCCGCGGCAACGCTGGCTGTCACAGCTTCGGTGGTGTTGCAGTACTCCAAGCCCCTGGCATGCAGTTCCTTTCCCAGCGCCGCGTAGGCACCGCCGGACACGAACAGAGGGTGCCAGGATGAGAAGGAATCATGGATGAAGCCGGGCAGCGTCCGCTCCGCCGAATGAATGAAACCACCCAGCCGGTCCGAGCGTTCGATGATGCACACACGCTTACCGGCAAGCGCCAGCTCCGCTGCCGCAACCAGGGAATTGATGCCCGAACCTATGATCGCGACGTCAACTGAATCGTCCATGTCCGCACCTTTCAAGGGGGTTGCTAGAAGTCCGGGTGGCTGGCTGTGGCGTGGTACTTACCGGCATGGAACACCAGGGGAGCGCCGCCGTCGTAGTCGTATTTCTCCACTTCACCCACGTAGATGACGTGGTCGCCGGCGTCGTACCTGGACACCGTGCGGCACTGGAAGGTGGCCACCGCGCCGTCCAGCAGCGGAACCCCTGCGATGCCCTCGGTGGTCCCGGCGCCGGCGAATTTGTCGGTGGCCGGCGTGGCGAACTGGCGGGACAGGACGTGCTGGTCGCTGGCCAGGATGTTGATGGCAAAGTGGGTGGCGTTTTCGAAGTCGCCCAGGCTGGGTGAGCGTTTGCCTGGGCACCACAGCACCAACGGGGGTTCCATGGAGACTGACGTGAACGAGTTCGCGGTCATGCCCACCTTTCGGCCGTCTGCAGCAACAGTGGTCACCACGGTAACGCCTGTGGCGAACTGGCCCAACGCACCCCTGAAGTCCCGGACGTCGAAAACCGCGGTGTCTTCCTCCTTGCGGGCCTGCATGAAGTCGGCAGCGGCGGTGGGATCGAACCACCAGGGGTAGGACGTGCGGGGATCATCAAATCCTGCCGCGATGCCTGCTGCCAAAGCCGGGTGTTCCGCAGCTTCGCTGAGCAGCGTCTTCTGGTGGTCCCGGCGCGGCTTGAGGAGATCATTGGTCCACTCCACGGCCCACTGGCCCCAGCCTCGCCAGAACTCATCGAACGTCCGCTCCATCCAGTTGCGGTCGAACGGCTGCTGGCCCCGGCGAATGATCGCGTCGAGGTAATACTTTGCAGCCAGCGTCGCATTGTTTGAGCCTTGGCCGGTGAGGGGATCGTTGAGGACCACAGCGTCGCCGAGCCCGAACACCAGCTTTCCGTTCCCGAGCTCCCCGACGGCGGACCTCACCGTTGGCGTGATGCGCCCCAGAAGCGTGGCGCCGCTATCGGTCAGTTCGGCTGTTGCGAAGTTATCGGCCTCGTGCGGGAAGTGCTCGCGCAGGATTTCCAGCGAACGGTCCAGTTGTTCCTGAGGGGTTTCGATGCCGCTCCAGCGGTCCATGGGACCACCAACCACGCCTTCGAACACCATCATGCGGCACGGTCCGGAAACGGTCAGGCCGGGGAAGGTAAAGAACTCGCCGACGCCGGGGGCCATGGACATGCGGATGGCATCGGCGCTGTTGGAGGTGCTGTTGGAGGTGCTGTTGGGGACGCTGTCCGGTGACTCATTGCCGGCGACCGGCACACCGGCATCGGCCGTGACGTAATTGAGCGCGAGCACCCGTTGCGGCCGGTCGAAGGGCGATTTCGCCTTGTCGCGCGGGAAGATCTGGCCGATCTCACCCTTGCCAGTGCTGACAATGACCAGCTCATAATCGCGGGCCAGTTCTTCGAGCATGCGGGGGGTGACCTTCTCAATCCGGAAGTCACCCCCGGCGGCCACGAACGTCTCGATCCAGAGGGCGCTCTTGATGCGTTGATCAATTGAGCGGGCGGGGCCATCCAAGGGGGCTTCCCACTCTATGGGCTCGTCCGCATCCACACGGAGGCGGATGGAAGTGATCTCAGGGACGGAGCCGGAGTCATAGAACCCGTTAAGGGAGGTGCCCAGCTGGGCTTCGGCATCCAGGGCGGTGGAAAACATGCACTGGCTGGACATGACTTTGCCGGTGCGGATCTGGGCTGCGGAACGGTCGGACAAAAGGGTTACCGCATAGCCGTCCCGTTGCAGTCCGAGCGCCAGCTGGGCGCCCGATTCCCCTGCCCCAATGATTGCTATTTTTCGCATGGTTGAGTCCTTTTTAGCAGGGTTGTGCTAAGAAACCTTGGCGGCGGAAAGGCCTGCAAGGTAGTCAGCGGCTTTGTCCGGGTACATGAACCAGTCCTGGAATTCGGGCGGGTGGTTGAAGCCGTTGGCG
The DNA here is from genome assembly GCF_019977295.1 of Arthrobacter sp. StoSoilB20. Classification (NCBI taxonomy): domain Bacteria; kingdom Bacillati; phylum Actinomycetota; class Actinomycetes; order Micrococcales; family Micrococcaceae; genus Arthrobacter; species Arthrobacter sp. StoSoilB20. The sequence goes on from NZ_AP024651.1 coordinate 303,859, forward strand.
AAGCGGTGCGCGATGTCCGGCTCGTTGTTCGCGGCGCCAAGGAGTTCAAGGACGTGGGGCGGCGGCGGAGCCAGGAGGGCATTTGTCCAGTGTGCAACGTGCTGGGCGTAATCCCAATAGCGCTCGAACGTGGCCTGCATGAAACCGGCATCGAACGTCCCGCTTCCGTGCTGGAGGATGCTTTCCAGGTACGACGCCGCGCACTTGCTGGCGTTGTTGGAGCCTTGCCCGGTGATGGGATCGTTCAACACCACGACGTCGGCCAGGCCCAGTACCTGCCGTCCGCTGGGCAGCGTAGCAATGGGGTGGCGGACCGTGGGGGCAAAGCGTCCCTGAAGGATGCCATTGGGGTCGGTCAATTCCACGTCCGTGGCCCGTTCGGCTTCCCACGGCAGGAAGGTGTTGAGGATGTCTTTGGAGTTCTGCAGGTGTTCCTCGGGGGAGAGGCCCTTCCACGTATCCATGGGTCCGCCTGGAACTCCTTCGAACACCATGATCTCGCAGGGACCCGTGGTGGTCAGGGCCGGGAAGACGAAGTATTCGCCCACGCCGGGAATGAGGTTGAACGAGACCGCCGAGTACTCTTCGCGGGGTTTCAGGCCCTTGACGTAGGTCAATGCCAAGGCGCGCTGCGGGGCGTCGTAGGTGCTGCGTTCGGCGTCGCGGGTGAAGAGTTGCGCGATTTCGCCCTTGCCGGCCGCCACAATCACCAGATCCGAGTTCTGCGTGTACTTCTCCAGCTCGGCTACTCCGGCGTCCTCGAACACCAGTTCGCCGCCCCGTGCCGTGAACTCTTCCATGAATTTAGGGAACTTCACGCGCTGGTCGATGGACTTGGCGTGGTTGTCCAGGCGGGAAGCCCAGCTGATGGCCTTCTCGCCCGGCAACTCCGGGTGGGGGATGGTGAATGAAATGCCGTCAACGGTGGGCGCGTCCGGCCAGAAATCCAAGCCCAAGGCCCGCTCGTGCTCCAGGGCGTTGTGGAAAATACATTGGCTGGAGGCTACTTTGCCATCATGGATTTCCTCAGGCGTGCGGTTGGAGATGGTGGTGACCTGGAACCCGGCGTCGAGGAGGCCGATGCCGAGCTGCAGTCCTGACTGGCCCGCTCCGACGATGGTGATGTGGCGTTGCGTCATGGTGTTGCCCTTTTCTCTTGGTCTGTGCGGTCTCTGTTGCTGTTGTGCTTGGCTGTCGCTGTTCTCAGTTGGCGGCAAGGAGGGGGATGGTTTCCTCGGCGCGTTCCGGCCCCAGGGCGGAGTAGCCGCCGTCGACGGCCCAATCCGCGCCGGTCACGAAACTGGCCTGGTCGCCGGCGAGGAACGCGACGACGTCGCCCACCTCATGCGGGCGGCCAACGCGCTTGAGTGCATGGAACGGGGCGGCCACGGCGTCGGTCTTTTCGAGGTTCCCGTTGCTCAGGGAGTCCATGATGTTGCTCCACACCCAACCGGGGCTGACCGAGTTGACCCGAATGCCGTCCGGTGCGAAGTCCACGGCCATGCTGCGGGTGACCTGGACCAGGGCTGCTTTGCTGGCCGGGTAGAGCCAGCGACCGGTTTGGGCCACTGAGCTGGAGATCGAGGTGAAGTTGATGATGGCACCGTGTCCGGATGCCTTGAGGTAGGGGCGGGCTGCGTTGCTTGCCACTACCGCGCTGACAAGGTTGACGTTGAGTGCTTCGAGCCAGTCTGCCCGGCCTGATGCTCCGCCGTCGTCCTTGTATGTGCAGGCCAGATTGACCAGGATGTCCAGGCTGCCGTGCCGGGCCGCGGTCCCGCTGACCAGCCGGTCCACGGCTGCATCGTCGGTGATATCTGTGTGGGAGTAGTGGACTCCTTCGCCCAACCCGGCGGCGAGGGAGGCGCCGTCGGGGTCTATATCCGCAACCACCACCACAGCTCCAGCGTCCCGCAAGGCGGTGACCACGCCCTGGCCCACCTTGGTGGCCCCACCGGTAACTATCGCTGTCCTGCCCTTGAGTGCTGACATGTGCCAAACCCTTTCCTGCGACGATGATGTTACGGAAATATGACGTGCGTCATAGTTGTCCTGCAAGTGACTCTAGGGAGGCGCGGTCTTTCGGAATATCCATTTGGTGCGGGGATTATCCGAATTACGCAGGGTCCTCCTCTTCTTCGTGCCAGCCAACCCAGGCCGCGGAAGTGAGGTGGGTTTCCCTGGCCCGAAGCTCCGCCGCCCAGAGTTCGAAGTGACTCTGATCCCATTCGTCCCGCCGGTCATGCACCAGCTTGATGTTCTTCACTTGTCCTCACCTCGCTTCCGTAACTGTTGCAGTTCTGTGAGCTGCGTCATACTGGTCCTGAAAGCGACTCTAGAGAGTCGCTGGACTCCGGAATATCCGCTCGGCGCGGGGACCATCCGAAAAGCGAAAATGACCCGTGCAGCAGAAAACCGGTGAAGCAGGTGGCGGATGGTGAGGATTCTTCCTCGTGACGTACTGCGGGGGCGGCCAACCATGGCCACCACCGACGTAGACCAAGCGCACGCCAAAATTGCTGAGCTGTTCTGCAGCCACGAGCTGGCCCCGAGGACCCGCCAGGCCTCCGTGGACATGAAGCTGCGCTCCCTTCACCGCGGTGATGTGGGAATCGAGTTCCTGGACTACGGCGCGGACGTTCGGATTGAGCCGGAGGGCCTCCAGGATTTCCACCTGGTGCAGATCCCCTTGGCCGGGCATGCGTCCATGCAAGTGGGTGCCAGCGCCGTGGACTCAAATCCGGCCATGGCCACCGTTCCTCCGCTGGACAGGCCCTTCTCCATGAGCTGGGACAGCGGCAGTCCGCACATGATTGTGTATGTCAGACGCTCAGCACTGGAGCGGGTTGCCTGGCAGCTCAACGGCACGGCGCCGGGTGGACTGGGCTACGGCATGGACCTTTCAGGTGCGGCCGGCCGCGCATTCCTGAGGGCCGTCGTCGAACTTCATGAGGACATGATCAGCCAGCCGCAGTCCACGGCTCCCGCCTTTGTCCAGGGTTTATTGGCGGACAGCATGGTGTCGCGCCTGCTGATGGCGATGGAGCCGGCCGTCGGGGAAGCCCGGGACGTGGATTCCGAGAGCCGCCTGGTCCGGGAATGTCGTGAACTGCTGGAAAAGCACGCTTTCGAAGAACTGACTGTCCCGGACATCGCTGAGTGCCTGGGTGTTTCGGTCCGCACGCTCCAAACCGCGCTGCGGGCGGAAACGGGAGCGACGCCGTCGGACATGCTCCGCAGTATCCGCCTGGACCGGGCCCGGGAGATGCTGTTGGAGGCCAGTCCCCGTGAGCAAAGCGTGACGGCGGTTGCGGAGTTGTGCGGTTTCACGCACCAAGGGCGCTTCTCTGCGCTGTACCTTAAGGCCTTCGGCGAGCTGCCCAGCGAGAGCCTGCGCCGCTAGCTACGCCTGTGCCAGTTACGCCTCCAGCACGTACGTCTTCAGGTCATCCAGCGTCTGTTGCATGTGCGCGTCCATCGCGAGGCGTGCCTCGTTGGGATTGCGTGATTCAAGGGCGGCTGCGATCTTCCGGTGATGCCCGATCGCGTGTTCCTGGATCTCCGGGAAAGCCGAGGTCTCCGTGCGGCGGGCTTCGAGGACCCGGTGCAGCGGTTCGAAAAGTACGGCAACAAAGACGTTGCCGGAGGCGTGCAGAATGACGTCGTGGAAGGCCAGGTCTGCCTCCACGAAGCCTGCGAGGTCGTTGACGTCGTGGGCGGCCTGCATCTTATTGACGTGTTCGGTCAGGGCCGCGAGTTCGGCATCGGAAATGCGCTCTGCGGCGAGCTCGCATGCGCCTGTTTCGAGCATGCGGCGGAGCTCAATAAGCTGGATCGCCGCGGCGGCGTCTTTGGTTCCTTCAGAAGCGGCACGGAGTACGGCTTCCAGCGAAGCCCACTGGTTCAGGGGATTGACGAACGTGCCACGGCCGCGCTCCACACTGAGAATCCGCTGCGCCTCGAGGGTTTTCATGGCCTCGCGCACGGTCATGCGGCTTACCTCGTGTTTGGCGCTGAGCTCGAGCTCACCGGGGACCACCGTTCCGGGTGGAAATTCACCCGCGATGATGCGGTCCAGCAACTCATCTGCCACGACGCCCACCAGTGACTTGCGTGCCATGTATCCCCATTTCCTGTACTTCAGACCGTCCGGCTCCCCGCGGATTTCCCTTGGGACGGGCGGTTGTCAGACATCTTACGCTGGCCGTGGCCGGCTTGTTTCCCAAAATCCGGTGAGTGCCTCTGCGCATTCCCGGGGTCGTTCCCAGTGGACGTTGTGGCCCGCACCGCTGATGGCTTTCAGTTGACGTCCCGGGCCTTCGGCCACGAAGGCGCGCATCTGTTCCATGGGCCGGACCCGGTCATCAGTTCCGGCGATCACCAGCAGTGGCGCATGGACGCGGCCGGGGACTGAAGGCTCGACGCCGGTCATGGCCGCCAGCGCGCTGGCGTGCAGAACCGGGAAGGGGGCATCGAAACCGGTGCTGAGCCGCTCCATGTGTTCTGCGGAAAGGTCCCCGTACCAGGCATTCATGAGCTTCGCTTTGGTCGCGGTGTCGAAGAATCCCTGATTCAGCTGGGTTCTGAGTACGTCCTTGAAGCCCTGGTTTTGCGGAACCGGTGCCATGCCCACCAGCGTCAGCGAGGCCACCAGGTCGGGGCGGGCTGCCGCAAGGGTCAACGAGACACTGCCGCCCATCGAGTGGCCCACCAAGTGGACCGGTTCCTGCGCGGCGCGGGCTGGTCTTCGGGCGTCCAGGGCTGCCGCCACGGAAGCTGCTGCCGAGTCCAGCGTCCACACGAAATCCGGAGGCAGGGACTCGCCTGGGTGGTAGCCGGGGAGGTCCAGGATCCAGACTTCGCGGCCGGCGTCGAGCAGTTTCGCTGCGAGTGGCTCCCAGTACACCGAGCCGGATGCCCAGCCGTGGATCAGCAGCACGGGAAGCGGCTGACCTGCGGGAATGGCCGGCGTGAGGACTTTCACGAACGGGAGCGGAACAACACTGTCAGCCATGGACCCAGCCTAGTGATGCGCAGCACCTTGCGCCGCGAAGAGCCGTGTGTCACACTAATTCAAATGTTAGATGTCTGACATCTTACATTCACAAAACCGCTACAGAGATTTCCCACGATGGAGTGCACAGTGACCCTTGAAGCCGACGTTTTGGCCGCTTTCCCGGCGGAAGTCCAGATTCCCGCCCAGTTGGTTGCCGACGCCGTTGCGGCGTCGTCTGCGGCCGCACCCAAGATCCTGGTGGTCCTCGACGACGACCCCACGGGCACGCAGTCCGTTGCGGATCTCGCTGTGCTCACCCGCTGGGAAGTTGCAGACTTCACCTGGGCCTTCACCCACATCCACGAAAACAAGACCAAGCCTGCTGTCTACGTCCTCACCAATACCCGCAGCCTGGACCCGGCCGAAGCCGCCGCGCGGAATGAGGAGATTGTGCGCAACGCCCTTGCCGCAGCGGCCGGCAATGGGGTTGGTCCTCGGCTGCGCCTGGGTTTCGTCAGCCGCAGCGACTCCACCCTCCGTGGCCATTACCCCCTGGAGCCGGACGTCATCGCCGCCACCGTGGCGGCCGAAACCGGTGAAGCTACTGACGGCGTGGTGATCGTTCCAGCATTTCCCGACGCCGGCCGCGTCACCATCGGCGGCGTCCACTACATGCGCGGGACGGGCGGCAATGCAGGCACCCTCACCCCTGTTGCCGAGACGGAATTCGCCAAGGACGCGAGCTTCGGCTTCGCCAACTCAGAGATGGCCAAGTATGTGGAGGAGAAGTCGCACGGCCGATTCCCTGCCGCCGACGTGATCGTCCTGGACCTGAACATCATCCGGGCCGGAGCTTCCGCACAGGATCCCACCATCTCCGCAAAGGCCATCGCCGACGCCCTGGAGCACGCCACCAACTCCACCCCGATCGTGGCCGACATCGTTACCGAGAACGACTTCCGCGCCCTCGCCCTGGGTCTAGAAGAAGCCGAACGCCGGGGAAAGAACCTCCTGTACCGTGTGGGCCCGCCCTTCGTGAGGGGCCGGATCGGACAGGAAATCCGCAGCGCGCTGACCTCGGAGGAAGCCTACGCAGGCAACACTCCCTCCACAGCCGGCGGCCTGATCGTGGTGGGCTCCCATGTGGGTGTCACCACCCGCCAGCTCAACTCACTGACCGCAGAGCACAGCTCGGCCCGGATCATTGAGATCGACGTCGAGAAACTGATCGCCGGAACCGAAACCGCGGGCGAAGCAGACGCCGACGCCTACATCGAAACCGTCGTCTCCGACGTCGTCGACGCCCTCCACAAAGGCGACGTCATCGTCCACACCAGCCGCCTGCTCATCAAGACCGACGATCCCGCAGCGAGCCTGAAGATCGCCCGCACCGTCTCGGCCGCCGTCGTCGCCGTGGTGAACCGGACTCTGAAGACCTTCCCGCCGCGGTTCGTCATCGCCAAGGGCGGCATCACGTCATCGGACGTGGCCGCGCACGGCCTGGAAATCCGCCACGCCATTGTCCGCGGCCCCATGCTGCCTGGCATCGTCTCGCTCTGGGAGCCGGTGGACGGCCCCGCCAAGGGCATCCCGTACATCGTCTTTGCAGGCAACGTGGGCGATGACCAATCCCTCACCGACGTCACCCGCAAGCTCAGCGCCACTTTCTAGAACCCCAGCCGCAGAAAAATTCAATGGAGAACACCATGACCAGCAGCAACTACACCGTCACCGTCCTGGGCCTGGGCGCCATGGGCCTGCCCATGGCAACCCGCCTCGCCTCCGAGCTCACCGTTCACGGCTTCGACATCGCCGAGCCCAGGCTGGAACTCGCAGCAGCAGCCGGCATCAAGACCTTCGCCTCAGCCCGTGAGGCATCCGATGGCGCCGACGCCCTGCTCCTGGCCGTCCGCAACGGCGAACAACTCAACGACGTCCTCTTCGGTGAGAACGGCGTCGCTTCGGTGTTGAAGCCGGGCGCTGTAGTGATCCTTGGCAGCACCGTGGGCACCGACGCCATCCCCGCCACAGTGGAGAAGCTTGCAGAATACGGAGTGGCCCTGGTGGATGCGCCGCTTTCCGGTGGTCCGAAGCGCGCCGGAGAAGGCGACCTGCTGATCGTTGTCGGCGCCGAACCGGAGGCACTTGAAAAGGCCCGTCCGGCCCTGGAGCTGCTGGCATCCACCCTGAGCATTGTTGGAGACAAGCCCGGCGACGGCCAAGCGCTGAAGACGGTCAACCAGCTCCTCTGCGGCGTCCACATTGCCGCCGCAGCCGAGGCCATGGCCCTCGCCGATGCCCTGGGCCTGGACCAGGCCACGACCCTCGCGGCCCTCGAAGCCGGGGCCGCCGGTTCCTTCATGCTTTCCAACCGCGGCCCGCGCATCCTGGAGGCCTACTCCGAAGACGGTGCCGAGGTCCTGAGCCGGCTCGACATCTTCGTCAAGGACATGGGGATCGTAGGCAAGGCAACACGGGCCGCAGGCCTGGCCGCACCCGTTGCCGCCGCAGCAGAACAGCTTTACCTCCTCGGCCAGGCCCAGGGCCTCGCCGCCGCCGACGATTCCGCCGTCATCAAGGTTGTTGCGCCCTCAAAGCGCACCGCCTAAGCACCCCACCAGAACGCGCGACGACGGCGATCCCCCCTTCGCCGTCGCCGCCACCTCCCGCCGGTCTTCTTTAGACTGGTTTGTCAAAGGAGACACCCCCAATGAATCCCCTCGTTAACTCCTTGATGGTCCGGGCGGCCGATGCCCCACCCATCAAACCCGCAGTGGAGCTGGGAACACCCCTTCTGCTGACCATCGCCGCAGCCGGTATTGCCCTGCTGCTGGTGCTGATCATCCGCTTCAAAATCCAGGCTTTCGTTGCCCTGCTGGCCGTCAGCATTCTGGTAGGCGTCGCAGCCCAGATTCCGCTGAAGGACATCTTCACCGTGGTGACCACCGGCGTTGGCAGCACCATGGGCAAGGTCGCATTGCTGATCGCCCTTGGCGCCATCCTCGGCCGAATGATCGAAGTATCGGGAGGGGTGCAATCACTGGCCACCCACTTCACCCAGAAGCTCGGCGCCAAGCGCGTCGCTGTCGCGCTGACCGCCGTCGGCTTCCTCGTGGCGATCCCCGTGTTCTTCGAAGTAGGCGTGATCGTCCTGGTCCCGATCGTCTACGCTTTCGCCAAGATCGCCAATGTGCACCCCATCAAGTTCGGCCTGCCCATGGCCGGCATCATGCTGTCCATCCACGTAGCTGTCCCGCCGCACCCGGGCATCGTGGCAGGGGCAGGCGTCTTCGGCGCGGACATCGGGCTCATCACCATGATCTCGCTCATCATCTGCATCCCCCTGGGCTTCCTGTCCTACTGGGTTGCCAGCATCATGAACCGCAAGGACTACGAGCTTCTGCCCGGCGTCAAAAAGCAGGTTGAAGAGTTCGGCTCCGAGTCCCTGGTCCACGTTGGCCACGACGGTCCCGGCGCCCGTGCAATCGCCCCTCCACGTCCCGGCCTGATAATGTTCCTGATCGCCGCACCCATCGCCCAGATCCTCCTCGGAACCGTCGGCACGCTGACCATCCCCAAGGAGAACTACTGGTACGGCGTGGCCTCGTTCATCGGCAACCCCTTCTTCGCGCTCCTGGTGGCCGTGGCACTCTCCTTCTTCCTGCTCGCCGTCCGCCGCAACTGGTCCCTCAAGGAAACCGGCGAGATCTTCGAAGGCGCATTGCCTCCCATCGCTTCGATCCTGATGGTTGTTGCTGCCGGTGGCGTGTTCGGTGAAGTCCTCCGCACCTCGGGCATCGGCGCAGCCCTGTCCCACACCCTGGACAGTCTCGGCCTGCCGGTGATCGTCCTTGGCTTCATCATCTCCCTGGCATTGCGCGCCGCGCAGGGTTCGGCCACCGTGGCAATCGTGACCACAACCGGCCTGCTCACCTCCGCGGTAATGGAGGGCGGTTACACTCCTGCCCAGATCGCCGTCATTGTGATCGCCATCGGCTTCGGTGCGCTGGGCCTGTCCCATGTGACGGATGCAGGCTTCTGGACCGTGATCCGCTACTACGGACTCACTGTCTCCGACGGACTCAAGACCTGGACCGTCCTCACCACCATCCTGGGCCTCGCCGGCTTCGTGCTGACATACGTCGCCTGGATCCTGGTGGGAGGCCTTGGCCACTGATGCGTGCCAAACTCGACCACCTGGTTGGCTCGGCGCTGACGTCAGGTTCCGCTGTTCCCGCCTTCACCTGCTACGACTTCACCACCGCCCTGGCTGTAGTTTCGGCCGCAGAGGAAGCCCGCTTGGGAGTGATCCTGCTGGTTGCGCCCAAAACAGCATGTACCGCCAACGGCTTGAGGCTCATCGCCGCCCTTCGCGGCCTGGCCGACGACGCCACGGTCCCGGTCTCCGTCCAGCTGGATCATGCCTCGGACCTTGAGGTCATTCTCGAATCCGTGGCTGCCGGTGCGGACGCCGTGCTGGCCGATGGTTCGTCCTTGCCCTACGAGAACAACATCGCCCTGGTCCGCCAAGTCCGTGCCGCGCTGGACGCGGCCGGTGCTGCCGACGTCGTGATTGAAGCGGAACTCGGCGGCCTCGCGGGCGATGAGGACAAGGCTTTCAGCGCCGCTGATTCAGCGCTCGACGCCGGTGCTTCCGTTGCGGGACTCACTGACCCCGCGCAGGTGGCGGACTTCGTGGAGCGGACGGGTGCCCAACTCCTGGCTGTGGCTGTGGGCAACGTGCATGGAAAGTACACGGGCGAGCCCGACATCCGCTGGGATGTCCTGCAGGACGTCGCCGCGCAGACCGCAGTCCCGCTGGTGCTGCACGGTGCCTCGGGAATCCCGGCCGATGAGCTCTCAAAGGCACCTTCCATGAACGTTGGCAAAGTGAACTTCAACACTGAACTTCGCACCGGGATTCTTGCCACACTCGAATCCGAAACCACAGCCCACCGGGCCGATGGCGAGAATCTGCAAGGCCTGCTGGGCCGGTGGAACGTCTCAGCAGCAACGTTTGCCGGGGCCACGCTGGAGCTGCTCAGCACCTGACGGCAGCGCGGCGCCCGGGCCCGTCATCACAGGGAGGCTAGGATCAAAACATGATCCTGGCCTCCCTGATTTTTGCTGCGATAGCTGCCCTGCTCCACGTCTACATCTTCACCATGGAGTCCATCACCTGGACCAAGCCGAAAACGTGGAAGACGTTCAGCATCACGTCCCAAGCCGATGCTGAAACCACCAAGCCGCTCGCTTACAACCAGGGCTTCTACAACCTGTTCCTGGCCATTGGCGCCCTGATCGGCATCATCGCCGTGGCAATGGGTGCACCCCAGGTGGGCTGGACCTTGGTCTTCAGCAGTTGCGGCTCCATGCTCCTGGCGGCACTGGTCCTTGCAGCGAGTGGCAAAAAGTACCTCCGCGCCGCGACCCTCCAGGGAACCACGCCTTTGCTGGCCGTCGTGCTGGGTGTGCTGGCACTGGCTATCAGCTAGGAACCCGGCCGCCGGCAGGACTTTGGCCGCCAGCCAGTAGCCCTCCTCGCGGCTACGACTCCGGCGGACCATCCTGCGCTGCGGCAGCGTCCATCCAGAGAACTTCCCAATGGTGACCGTCCAGGTCGCGGAACGCGCGGCTGTACATGAAGCCGAGATCCTGGGCGTCGTACGTTTCGGATCCGCCGGCCTCCAGCGCCTTGGTGGCCAAGGCATCCACGTCTTCGCGGCTGTCGGCAGAAAGGGCAACAATTGCCGCCGTCGAGTTCTTAGTGTCTGCGATGGGCTGTTTGGTGAACTGGCTGAATTTCTCGTGGGTCAGGAGCATGGCGTAGATGGTGTCGCTGAAGACCACACAGGCGGCAGTTTCATCGGTGAAGTTTGGGTTGATGGTGTAACCGAGTGCTGTGTAGAAGGCTTTGGATGCCTCGAGGTCGCTGACGGGCAGGTTCACGAAAATCGACGTAGTCATGCGTCTGATCCTGCCGGTGATTTACCCCCTCGTCCAGACCTTTGTTTCCCGTTGTGGATTATTGACGAAACCCCTTAACCCCGTGCCTGCTGGCTCCGCCCTTCCACCGGGCGGACAATGGAGACAGCACGCAGAGGCGTGGATTCCAAGGGAGAGCCGTGGAGCGGGAATCGCAAGCGCAGCCCCGCGCGGACCGGGACATGGTGGCGCAGAGGGATCCGGCGATCGACCTTGTCCGCTTCACTTGCCTGCTCCTTGTGGTGGCAGCGCATTGCATGATGGTCAGCCCTGTCCTGCAGAAGGACGGGACAGTGACCACGGGGAATGTGCTCATGGAGCAAAGCTGGTTTACTCCCGTGGCCTGGGCCCTCATGATTGTTCCGCTGTTCTTTGTGCTGGGTGGCGTGACGGGACTTCAGTCATGGCGACGCCTGAAAGCCCGCGGTGGTACCGGATTCGATTTCGCCCAACTCCGTCTCCTGCGGCTGGTCCGCCCCGCCATGGCGCTGCTGGCTGTCATGTGGGGGAGCTTGTGGTTGGCGCTCCTGCTGGGTGTCCACCCCCAGGTCATCCAGCTCATGACCGCCGGCGCTGCCATGCCGCTATGGTTCCTGGCCGCCTACCTCACAGCGCAGCTCAGTGTTCCGCTGCTGGCCCGCCTGCATGAACGCGCACCGTTGCTGACGTTCGCAGCGTTGGTGGCGCTCATCATCACCGTCGACTCCCTCCGTGGCGCCCTTCCCGTGCTGGCTTTTGCCAACATGGTCTTCGTGTGGTGCGCGGTCCAGCAGTTGGGATTCCTGATGGCCGACGGATTCTTCGAACACCGCAGCCGCACGTGGCTGGTGGGGGTCATTGTCTCCAGCAACTTGTTGCTGGGACTCGTGACCGGGGTGGGCGTGTACCCGGGAAACATGGTGGTCAATATCAACCCACCCAACCTTTGCATGCTGCTGTTGGGCATCTCGCAGGCCGCCACGCTCTACATGCTCCGGCCCGGCATCACCTGGCTTGCGGGAGTCGGGTGGGTCCGTACCGTTATTGCGGTGGCGGGCCGCAGGTCCATGACGGTCTACCTTTGGCATCTTCCGCTGCTGGTGGGCATGTCAGGGCTGCTGTTGCTCACCGACCTGCCCAAGCCCCTGGCGGGAACGGGGGAGTGGTGGTGGGCCCGGATCCCTGTATTCCTGGCTGTGGTCGCGGTGCTCGTGCCGGTGGTGTGGCTTTTTGGCCGCCTGGAGAACCGTCCGACGGCGGCAAGCCACGCGCGGGGGCCCTCGCGTACCGCTGTGGTGACGGCCGCCGTCGTCGTCTTAGTCCCGGTCGCAGACGCAGCCTTCAACGGACAGACGCTTGCATTGTTGGGTGGGGGAGCGGCGTGCTTTGCCCTTTCGGTCCTGCTGCTGGGCAGGGTCCCGACGCCGGTCATCCGGCTACCGTTTGCCGCGGACTTGGCGGGGCGGCGCGTTGGAGCGCTGTCCACGTTGCCAGAGCCAGGTTTTAGTGCCAATCTCGAACCATGACCGAGTACACGGATTCACTGGCAGAATCGTTCCGTCCTGGCGTCACTACGGTGCGCAACGACAAATTCCACCGCTATGAGCTGCACGTAGATGGCGAGCTGGCCGTGATTTCCCAGTTCCTTGATCGGCCCGGTCACATCGATTTCATCCACACCGAAACCAAGCCCGGGTTCAACGGCCAGGGCCTGGCAAAAGTCCTCGCACACTTTGCCCTGGACGATGTTGTGGCCTCCGGCAAGCGCATCATTCCGCACTGCCCGTACATCGCTGCATACCTGAAAAAGCACGAAGGCTACGAACAGGACGTTGATTGGCCCGCCGAGAAGCCGGTGGGCCAGCCGGACAACGAATAGGCCCTACGCGGGCACCGACTGCTCAACGTTCTTCCGCCGTTTTCGCATCTGCCCTGCCCTTTCAGCCGGGAAGGGCCAGTCCTTTCGTGTGCCGCTGAGGGAGACGATTGCGTCGTTTTCGTCGAAAACGACCTGGCCGCGGCAGGTGGCATGGACCTGCATTGCGCTGACCAGGCTGCCCCCGTGGATATGGTCTGCGTCGGTCACCAGGTAAGAGAAGGTCCTCATCACGGATTGGCCCGGAGCCAGGAGCGGGATGAGAAGGTCGCGCTCAACCGGCTCAGAGCTGTAGCGCAACACCTCCATGCCTTCGTTGGTGAAGGACCGGGGGACCAATGTGACGTCGCGGAGGTGGCTGGTGGAGTTGTTGGTGATCCACGCCGTGAAGATGACGGTATCTCCCGGAATGGCTACGGGCCGGTCCGCTCCGTAGACCAAAGTGGCACGTCCGGCATTCTTCCGGCGCGCCAGTGGAGCTGAGCGGTGGGGCGGCAATCCGCGGACAATAGCGCCAGGTTGCTGCGCTCCGTCCTTATGGACAGCACGCAACAGTTTCAGGAAGGGGCGGGGGCGGCGGATGTCCATGGTTCCTCGATTCGCACCAGGGTTTGGCAGGGTCACGTTTATTAGTGCAGCCAAGGCGTGAAACGTGATGCGAAAGTGGGAGTTCTCTACAGGCTGGCGACGGACGATTCAAGTCACACGGCTTGTGATGTCACACTATTGTTTATGGATCAAGTAGTTGCGGTCAGCGCCGATGCGGCGTCACCACTTTCGGCGACGGCTTCCGGCAGCGATCCGCAGCTCATCGCTTTAGTCCGCGAAGGTGACACGAACGCCTTCGACGTCCTCTACCAGCGGCACATGAAAGTGGCGCAATTCGTGGCCCGCTCGCAAACGGATAACCCCAGCGACGCCGATGACGTGGTTGCCGAGTCATTCGCCACCATCTTTCAGTTGCTGACCGAAGGCAAAGGGCCAAAGGAGTTCTTCCGGTCCTATCTCCTCACCGTGGTGCGGCGCACCGCCCACGATCGAAACCGCAAAGCCCGCCGGCTGCCCATGGCGGAAGAAGACGCCATCCTCGACGCCCCGGTGATCGACAACGACCAAGTAGTCAGCGATCTCGAGTCGAGCATGATGGCCAAGGCGTTCAAATCCCTCCCGGAGCGCTGGCAAGCTGTCCTGTGGCACCTGGACATTGAAGGGCTGAAACCTGCAGCGGCTGCTCCCTTCGTTGGCCTGACACCGAACGGTGTTTCAGCCTTGGCGCTGAGGGCAAGGGAAGGCCTCCGCCAGGCCTACCTTCAACAGCACATCAGCCGGACCGTTGATGAAGCCTGTGACGAATACGCCAGCCAGTTGGGAAAGTACGCGCGGAATGCGTTGAAGCGTACGTCCAAGGAAAAAGTCAGTGTGCACCTGGAGAGCTGCGCCAAATGCACGGCGTTGTTGATCGAACTCAATGACATCCAGGGCGGTATGCGCTCCATCCTGTTCCCGTTGCTGACGGGAATCACCTTTACCCCGGCGGGAGCGGCGGCGATCGGACTCGGCGGTACCGCCATGGGTGCAGCCACCGGAAGCACAGCAAGCACGGGCATCCCCGCAAGCCCCGGAAGTACCGCCATCCCGGGGAACAGTGGCATCCATGGCATCCGGGGCCTCAGCAATGCGTGGAAGTTGGCTGCTGCGCTGGTGGTGGGCGTCATGGCCTTGGCCGGAAGCTTGATGTGGTTCCTACAGCCAAGCCCGTCTTCCCAGTCCACGGCGGCGTCGGAGGGCATCTTCAACCTCGCGCCGGCCCAGGAAACGTCTATGCCAACGGCAACCCCGAGCCCCGTGGAGTCTTTGCCCGCCTCCCCGGAGGTTCCCGCAGTTGTGGCTCCGCTGGAAACGCCCTCCGCGGACAGTCCGGTAGAAACGCTGCCGCAGCCGCCCGCCGTCGTGGTTCCACCAGTTGTGGCGCCACGGAAGGCTGTTGTGGTGGACTCCGGTACCGTGACCTCCACCCCCGTGCCTCCCGGCGCGCCGGGGGCACCCGCCACCCAAACGGTTAACGCAACGTTCGCGGCCTCGCAGGGGGCGAACCCTACGGAACGGGAACTTGGAGTGCAGTTCTCGCTCCAGGGGCAGGGCACACCGACCACCGGCCAAGTGGACTTCGCCTTGCCGGACCAGGCAACATTCCTGGCTGGAAAAACTGTGGCACCCGCAGGGTGGACCTGCGCCGCGGTCTCGTCGGGAGACCGCAACATCCGCTGCAGCACCGCGTCCCTGGCCGGCGATGACCTTACGTTCGTTCTGGGAGTAGCCATGCCCGCTTCCGCCACGACAGGAACGCTGGACTACCGGTTCTCCGGGCAGGGCGTTGTGACCAAGAACTTCACCAACACCTTCAGCTAAGCAAGCCTCAGCCGTAAGTTACCCAAACGCAGGGCCGCTCCAGGGCGGCCCTGCGTTGTGTGCTGCCGTCGACCCTTATGACCCGTCGGGGCCCCTTTTCTCAAAGTCCTTCCACAGGGTCTTTCAACTTTTTTGGATTCCCTACGTTTTTTGCGTCACGAAGACTCGTCTCCGTCCACTGGAGTACTGGCGAGTAGCCTAGCTCGATGCCGATTCGCTTCTGTGAGTCGGCCTCTTGCGTGACAAAGAAAAGCGAGAGACCGTGAAACACACACGTCCACAGAAGCTGTTGGCGGCAGTAGTCGCCACAGCCATCATGTCGCTGGGGGTGGGCGGCGCGTTAGCGCCACCGGCCCTGGCGACAGTCCCGGGGTCGCCGGGAATTGCCCAACCAGGAACGCCTGTCTACACCGAGGATTTCTCCAACGAGAATGCCTCCAGCGGTGCCATCAGCATCCTCAACTACACCGGCGGCGCTGACGCTGCCAACGAAACGTACTTTGCCGATACTCCGTACACTCCGGCCGGCGGACAGTGCGATGGCTGGATCCTGAACTCTTCCACGCCGTTGCCAACCACTGATGCAGGGTGTACCAACAACCAGCCGGACGGTTGGAACCAGATACGGCAAATGGCTGCCGCGCTGGGCTTGGCCCAGGGCCAGACAGCTGCGCAATCCTCGACCAACCAAGTCCTGTCCGAGTACACCAACAGCCCCACGGGCCGCATCACCCCGGGTGTGCAGTTCCGGACTGAAGGCAACACGATTCCGGCGATTGAGGGCCACTACTACGCAGTCTCGGCCTACTTCGCGCAGGTCAACTGTCACTCGACCCATGCCAAGGAGACCTTCAGCCTCCTGATTAACGGCACGCGGCAGGTCCTCAGCACCGGCTTGGATCCTTGTGGAACCAACACCACCAACGGTGCCATTACGGAAATCACCAAGCTCCAGTCGGCTGCCTTCCAGATTCCCATGGGCACGTCTCCTTCCCTCGGTCTCGAACTGAGGAATGAAGCCACCAGTGGCTCGGGCAACGACGTAGCCTTTGACCTTCCGCAGATCGTGGACGTCACCCCCCAGGTAGACAAGTCCTTCACCCCGTCCCTTATTGGGCCGCGCGGAATCTCCAAGGTCACTCTGACAGTGACCAACACGGATGACCTGATGGCCAAGAACGACTGGTTCATCACCGACTCCCTCCCTGCCGGCGTAGTTATTGCCGGTACCCCCAACATTGGCGGCACCTGTGTGCAGGCAGCGGGAACCAATCCTCTGGTAACCACCGCTGTTGCCGGCAGCAATTCCTTCTCGGTAACCGGCGGCGACCTCGCCCTGGGAATGACGTCCTGCACCATCACGGTGGATGTCACGGCAGCTGCCGAGGGCACTTACGTCAACGGCCCCGCCAACATCGCCACCAACCTGAACCCGCCGGCAGACGCCACCTTGGTAGTGAAGGCTCCGCGCCTTGAACTGACCAAGGCGCTGGATGCCACCCGCCTGATGGATTCGGATCAGTTCACCACTGAGATCCGCACCGGATCGGCTACGGGACCTGTTGTGAGCAACACTGCCAACGCCACCACCACCGGTGCGGGTTCCACTATTACCGCAGGTACGGGCACCACAGGCGAATACGTCGCCGACGCAGGTGCAACCTACTACCTGACGGAGTCGGGAACCAACCTCTCCGGTTACAGCAAGGTCATCACCTGTGTTGATGCCAACGGCCTCCAGACCGGACTGCCCAATGGTGCGGTAGTGGATTCTGCTTATTCCTTGGTTCCGGTTGCCGGCGCCGATATCAGCTGTGTTCTCACCAACACGGCCGTCCCGGCCCCGGAGTTGGAATTCACCAAGTCCGCTGACGCTTCAGACATCCAGGATCCCTCTGTTGTGGGTGACCAGATCACCTACACGTTCACGTCCAAAAACACCGGCAACGTGCCGCTGACGGGTGTCACCATCAACGACCCCCTGGCCGGTTTGTCTGCACTGACCTACACCTGGCCGGGAACTCCGGGCACTTTGCTGCCCGGTGAAACCGTGACGGCGATGGCTACCTACGCCATCACCCAGGCGGACATCGATGCAGGACATGTGGCCAACCTTGCCACCACCACGGGCAATCCTCCTACAGGTCCTCCTGTTACCCCGCCGCCTGCAGGTACTGATACCCCGCTGACTCCGGCTCCGGCCATGGAGTTCACCAAGTCTGCTGATGCTTCGGATATCCAGGATCCATCTGTTGTTGGTGACCAGATCACCTACACGTTCACGTCCAAGAACACGGGCAACGTATCCCTGACCAACGTGTCCATCAATGACCCGTTGGCTGGCCTGTCTGCCTTGACGTACACCTGGCCCGGTGCGGCAGGAACCCTCCTGCCCGGCCAGACGGTCACGGCTACGGCAACCTATGCCATCACTCAGGCTGACATCAACGCCGGTCACGTCGCCAACACCGCGACTACCACCGGTACTCCGCCCACCGGTCCCGCGGTATCGCCGCCTCCGGCTGGCACGGATACCCCGCTGACTCCGGCTCCGGCCATGGAGTTCAGCAAGTCCGCGGACGCCTCGGGCATCCAGGACCCGTCGGTTGTTGGTGACCAGATCACCTACACGTTCACCTCGAAGAACACCGGCAACGTTCCGCTGACCAACGTGTCCATCACGGATCCGCTGGCTGGCCTCTCGGCATTGACGTACACCTGGCCCGGCGCAGCAGGAACCCTCCTGCCCGGTGAGACAGTGACGGCTACGGCAACGTACGCCATCACCCAGGCTGACATCACGGCCGGTCACGTCGCGAACTCGGCAACCACTACGGGCACCCCGCCTGTTGGTCCTCCTGTCACGCCTCCTCCGGGAACCACTGACACCCCGTTGACGTCCACTCCGGCCATGCAGTTCAGCAAGTCCGCTGATGCGTCTGCCATCCAGGACCCGTCCGTTGTTGGCGATCAGATCACCTACACGTTCACGTCCAAGAACACGGGCAACGTCCCGCTGACCAACGTGTCCATCAGCGATCCCCTGGTTGGCCTCTCGGCACTGACGTACACCTGGCCGGGCACTCCCGGGGAACTGCTCCCGGGCCAGACCGTGACGGCGACGGCAACGTACGCCATCACCCAGGCTGACATTGATGCCGGACATGTTGCCAACGCGGCCACCACCACGGGTACTCCGCCGGTTGGTCCTCCTGTCACGCCTCCTCCGGGAACAACGGATACTCCGTTGACCTCGGCTCCGGCCATGGAGTTCACCAAGTCGGCAGATGCTTCGGATATCCAGAATCCGTCTGTTGTGGGCGATCAGATCACCTACACGTTCACGTCCAAGAACACGGGCAACGTCAAGCTCACTGGTGTGGTCATTGATGACCCGCTGGCAGGACTGTCGGCACTGACCTACACCTGGCCGGGTACCCCGGGCGAGTTGCTTCCGGGTCAGTCGGTGACGGCTACGGCGACGTACGCCATCACGCAGGCTGATATCGACGCCGGCCATGTCGCCAACGTCGCGACCACCACGGGCACTCCGCCCACTGGTCCGGCTGTGACGCCGCCTCCGGCTGGTACGGACACTCCGTTGACGGCCGGTCCTGCCATGGAGCTGACCAAGTCTGCTGATGCTTCGGCTATCCAGGATCCGTCCGTTGTAGGGGATCAGATCACCTACACGTTCACCTCGAAGAACACGGGCAACGTCAAGCTCACTGGCGTGGTCATCAACGACCCTCTCGCGGGTTTGTCTGCATTGACGTACACCTGGCCGGGAACTCCGGGCGAGTTGCTTCCGGGTCAGTCGGTGACGGCTACGGCAACGTACGCCATCACTCAGGCTGATATCGACGCCGGCCATGTCGCCAACGTCGCGACCACCACGGGCACTCCGCCCACTGGTCCGGCTGTGACGCCGCCTCCGGCTGGTACGGACACCCCGTTGACTCCTGGCCCCGCCTTGGAGTTCAGCAAGTCTGCTGATGCTTCGGCTATCCAGGATCCGTCCGTTGTAGGGGATCAGATCACCTACACGTTCACCTCGAAGAACACGGGCAACGTGAAGCTCACCAACGTATCCATCACGGATCCGCTGGCTGGTCTTTCGGCTCTGACGTACACCTGGCCGGGAACCCCGGGCGAGTTGCTTCCGGGCCAGACCGTCACGGCCACGGCAACGTACAGCATCACGCAGGCTGATATCGACGCCGGTCACGTCGCCAATGCGGCGACCACCACCGGAACTCCTCCGGTTGGTCCTCCTGTAACGCCTCCTCCGGGAACGACGGATACTCCGTTGACCCCGGCTCCGGCCATGGAGTTCAGCAAGTCCGCTGATGCTTCGGCTGTCAAGGATCCGTCTGTTGTGGGTGACCAGATCACCTACACGTTCACCTCGAAGAACACCGGCAACGTGAAGCTCACCAACGTATCCATCACGGATCCGCTGGCTGGTCTTTCGGCACTGACGTACACCTGGCCGGGAACCCCGGGCGAGTTGCTTCCGGGCCAGACCGTCACAGCTACGGCAACGTACAGCATCACGCAGGCTGATATCGACGCCGGTCACGTCGCCAATGCGGCGACCACCACCGGAACTCCTCCGGTTGGTCCTCCTGTAACGCCTCCTCCGGGAACGACGGATACCCCGTTGACCCCGGCTCCGGCCATGGAGTTCACCAAGACGGCTGACGCTTCGGATATCCAGGATCCGTCTGTTGTGGGTGACCAGATCACCTACACGTTCACGTCCAAAAACACCGGCAATGTGAAGCTCACTGGTGTGGTCATCAACGACCCGCTGCCGGGCCTCTCGGCACTGGAATACACCTGGCCGGGTACCCCCGGCGAGTTGCTTCCGGGCCAGACAGTGACCGCTACGGCAACGTATGCGATCACCCAGGCCGACATCAATGCGGGCCATGTCGCGAACACTGCAACCACCGTGGGCACTCCGCCCACCGGTCCCGCAGTGACGCCTCCTCCGGCCGGTACTGATACCCCGCTGACTCCGGCTCCGGCCATGGAATTCAGCAAATCCGCTGACGCTTCCGGTGTTCAGGACCCTTCAGTTGTGGGCGATCGCATCGTCTACACCTTCACGGCGAAGAACAGCGGCAACGTGACCCTGACCAACGTTTCCATCACGGATCCGCTGGCTGGTCTGTCGGCACTGGCTTATACCTGGCCGGGTACTCCGGGCGAGTTGCTGCCGGGCCAGACGGTGACGGCTTCGGCGTCGTATGGCATCACGCAGGCTGATATTGATGCCGGCCATGTTGCCAACAGCGCCACCACCACGGGTACTCCGCCGGTTGGTCCTCCTGTCACGCCTCCTCCGGGAACTACGGATACTCCGTTGACCCCGGGCCCGGCCATGGAGTTCACCAAGTCCTCGGACGCCTCCGCTATCCAGAACCCGGCAGTTGTTGGTGACCTGATCACTTACTCCTTCACGGCGAAGAACAGCGGCAACGTGACCCTGACCAACGTGTCCATCACGGATCCGCTGGCTGGTCTCTCGGCTCTGACCTACACGTGGCCCGGCGTGGCAGGAACCCTCCTGCCTGGCCAGACCGTGACGGCTACGGCAACGTACGCCATCACCCAGGCTGATATCGACGCCGGCCATGTCGCCAATGCGGCCACCACCACCGGCACTCCGCCGGTTGGTCCCCCTGTAACGCCTCCTCCGGGAACAACGGATACCCCGTTGACTCCGGCTCCGGCGATGCAATTCACCAAGTCGGCCGACGCCTCCGCTATCCAGAACCCGTCCGTTGCAGGTGACCTGATCACCTACACGTTCACGGCGAAGAACAGCGGAAACGTGAAGCTGACGGGTGTTGTCATCAATGACCCGCTGGCTGGTCTGTCAGCCCTGACGTACACCTGGCCGGGCACTCCGGGCGAGTTGCTTCCGGGCCAATCGGTGACGGCTACGGCAACGTACGCCATCACACAGGCTGATATCGACGCCGGTCATGTCGCCAACAGCGCCACGACTACCGGCACTCCTCCCACCGGTCCGCCGGTAACGCCCCCTCCGGGAACCACGGATACTCCGTTGACCCCGGCTCCGGCGATGGAGTTCAGCAAGTCCGCAGATGCCTCGGCAGTCAAGGATCCTTCACAGGTTGGTGACGTCATTACGTACACCTTCTCCGCGAAGAACACTGGCAACGTCAAGCTCACCAACGTATCCATCGCGGATCCGCTGGCTGGCCTCTCCGCGCTGGCTTACACCTGGCCGGGTACCCCCGGCGAGTTGCTTCCGGGCCAGACCGTGACGGCTACGGCAACGTACGCCATCACGCAGGCTGATATCGACGCCGGACATGTTGCCAATGCGGCGACGACTACGGGTACTCCTCCTACCGGTCCGCCGGTAACGCCTCCTCCGGGAACTACGGATACTCCGTTGACCCCGGCTCCGGCAATGCAGTTCACCAAGTCCGCGGATGCCTCGGGCATTCAGGACCCCTCGGTTGTGGGCGATCAAATCACCTACACCTTCACGGCCAAGAACACAGGCAACGTGAAGCTCACCAACGTATCCATCACGGATCCGCTGGCTGGCCTCTCGGCGCTGGCCTACACCTGGCCGGGTACTCCGGGCGAGCTGCAAGCAGGTCAGACAGTGACCGCTACGGCAACGTATGCGATTACCCAGGCTGATATCGACGCCGGTCATGTCGCCAACAGCGCCACGACTACCGGCACTCCTCCTACCGGTCCGCCGGTAACGCCTCCTCCGGGAACTACGGATACTCCGTTGACTCCGGCTCCGGCGATGGAGTTCAGCAAGTCTGCCGACGCTTCGGCTGTCCAGGATCCTTCGAAGGTTGGCGACGTTATTACGTACACCTTCACCTCGAAAAACACTGGCAACGTGAAGCTCACCGGTGTGGTCATCAATGACCCGCTGGCCGGCTTGTCTGCCCTTGAATACACCTGGCCGGGTACCCCCGGCGAGTTGCTTCCGGGCCAGACCGTGACGGCTACGGCAACGTACGCCGTCACCCAGGCTGATATCGACGCCGGACATGTTGCCAATGCGGCGACGACTACGGGTACTCCTCCTACCGGTCCGCCGGTAACGCCTCCTCCGGGAACTACGGATACTCCGTTGACCCCGGCTCCGGCAATGGAGTTCAGCAAGTCTGCTGATGCTTCGGCTGTCCAGGATCCTTCAAAGGTTGGTGACGTGATCACGTACACCTTCTCCGCGAAGAACACGGGCAACGTGAAGCTCACCGGTGTGGTCATCACTGACCCGCTGGCTGGCCTCTCGGCTCTGACCTACACCTGGCCGGGTACCCCCGGAGAGCTGCAAGCCGGTCAGACGGTAACCGCTACGGCAACGTATGCAATTACCCAGGCTGACATCAATGCAGGTCACGTCGCCAACTCGGCGACAACCACCGGCACCCCGCCGGTTGGTCCTCCTGTGACGCCTCCTCCGGGAACCACGGACACCCCGTTGACCCCGGCACCGGCCATGGAGTTCACCAAGACGGCCGACGCTTCCGGTGTTCAGGACCCCTCGGTTGTGGGCGATCGCATCGTCTACACCTTTACGGCCAAGAACACGGGCAACGTCACGCTGACCAACGTTTCCATCACGGATCCGCTGGCTGGCCTCTCGGCACTGGCTTACACCTGGCCGGGTACTCCGGGCGAGTTGCTGCCGGGCCAGACGGTGACGGCTTCGGCGTCGTATGGCATCACGCAGGCTGATATTGATGCCGGCCATGTTGCCAACAGCGCCACCACCACGGGTACCCCTCCTGTTGGTCCTCCTGTCACGCCTCCTCCGGGAACCACGGATACTCCGTTGACCCCGGGCCCGGCCATGGAGTTCACCAAGAGCTCGGATGCCTCGGCCATTCAGAAACCTGCAGTTGTTGGTGACCAGATCACTTACACCTTCACGGCGAAGAACTCCGGCAATGTCACGCTGAAGAACGTCACCATTGACGATCCTTTGGCTGGCCTTTCGGCACTGGCTTACACCTGGCCGGGTACTCCGGGCGAGTTGCAGCCGGGCCAGACGGTGACCGCTACGGCAACGTACGCGATCACCCAGGCTGATATCAACGCAGGCCATGTGGTGAACGCGGCAACAACTACGGGCACTCCGCCTGTTGGTCCGCCGGTAACGCCTCCTCCGGGAACAACGGACACCCCGTTGACCCCGGCTCCGGCGATGCAGTTCACCAAGACCGCTGACGCCTCCGCTGTTCAGGACCCGTCCGTTGCAGGTGACAAGATCACTTACACGTTCACGGCAAAGAACACCGGCAACGTCAACCTCACCAACGTGTCCATCACGGACCCGCTGGCCGGTTTGTCCGCCCTTGAGTACGTTTGGCCGGGCACTCCGGGCGAGCTGCTCCCGGGTCAGTCGGTGACGGCTACGGCAACGTACGCCATCACACAGGCTGATATCGACGCCGGACATGTTGCCAACGCGGCGACCACCACCGGCACTCCTCCCACCGGCCCGCCGGTGACGCCTCCTCCGGGAACCACGGATACTCCGTTGACCCCGAAGCCTGCGATGGAGTTCAGCAAGTCTGCGGATGATTCGGCAGTCCAGGATCCTTCCAAGGTGGGCGACGTCATCACGTATGCCTTCTCCGCGAAGAACACTGGCAACGTCACGCTGAAGAACGTCACGATCACCGATCCTTTGGCTGGTCTTTCGGCACTGACGTACACCTGGCCCGGTACCCCGGGTGAGTTGCTTCCGGGTCAGACGGTAACGGCTTCGGCAACGTACGCCATCACGCAGGCTGATATCGACGCCGGTCATGTCGCCAACAGCGCCACGACTACGGGCACTCCTCCTACCGGTCCGCCGGTAACGCCTCCTCCGGGAACCACGGATACTCCGTTGACCCCGGCTCCGGCGATGGAGTTCACCAAGTCGGCTGACGCCTCGGCTGTCCAGGATCCTTCAAAGGCCGGTGACGTGATCACGTACACCTTCTCCGCGAAGAACACGGGCAACGTGACACTGACCAACGTTTCCATCACGGATCCGCTGGCTGGCCTCTCGGCACTGACGTACACCTGGCCTGGAGCTGCAGGAACCCTCCTGCCCGGTCAGACGGTAACGGCTTCGGCCACGTACGCCATCACCCAGGCTGATATCGACGCCGGTCACGTCGCGAACAGCGCCACGACCACTGGCACTCCTCCTACCGGTCCGCCGGTAACGCCTCCTCCGGGAACCACGGATACTCCGTTGACCCCGGCGCCGGCAATGGAGTTCACCAAGTCGGCTGACGCCTCGGCTGTTCACGATCCGTCCGTTGCAGGTGACCTGATCACCTACACGTTCACGGCCAAGAACACCGGCAACGTGACGCTGAAGAACGTCTCCATCAGCGATCCACTGGCTGGCCTGTCGGCACTGGCTTACAACTGGCCGGGTACCCCCGGCGAGTTGCTTCCGGGCCAGATCGTGACGGCTACGGCAACATACGCCATCACAGTGGCTGATATCGACGCCGGTCACGTCGCCAACTCGGCGACGACCACGGGTACTCCGCCGGTTGGTCCTCCTGTAACGCCTCCTCCGGGAACAACGGACACCCCGTTGACCCCGGCGCCGGCCATGGAGTTCACCAAGTCCGCGGACGTCGCCGCTGTTCAGAACCCCACCGTTGCAGGCGACAAGATCACCTACAACTTCACGGCCAAGAACACCGGCAACGTGACTCTGACCAACGTATCCATCACGGATCCGCTGGCTGGCCTCTCGGCATTGACGTACACCTGGCCCGGCGCTGCAGGAACACTGCTGCCCGGTGAGACAGTGAAGGCTACGGCAACGTACGCCATCACCCAGGCTGACATTGATGCCGGCCACGTGGCGAACTCCGCAACCACTACGGGCACACCGCCTGTTGGTCCTCCGGTGACGCCTCCTCCGGGAGAGACGGATACTCCGTTGACCCCGGCTCCGGCCATGGAGTTCAGCAAGACAGCTGTGGCTCCGGCAACGGATGGTCCGTCCAAGGTGGGTGAAGTGATTACCTACAACTTCACGGCCAAGAACACGGGCAATGTGAAGCTCACCAACGTCTCCATCACGGATCCGCTGGCTGGTCTCTCGGCGCTGACGTACACCTGGCCGGGTACCCCGGGCGAGTTGCTTCCGGGTCAGTCGGTGACGGCTACGGCAACGTACGCCATCACCCAGGCCGACATCAATGCCGGTCACGTGGCCAACTCGGCCACCACCACCGGAACTCCTCCCACCGGTCCGCCGGTAACGCCTCCGCCGGGTGAAACGGATACCCCGTTGACCCCGAGCGCGGGCTTGGAGTTCACCAAGACGGCCGATGCCTCGGCTGTTGGAGACCCCACCCAGGTGGGTGACGTGATCACGTACACGTTCACCGCCAGGAACACCGGAAACGTCCCGCTGACGGACGTCTCCATCAACGATCCGATGCCGGGCCTCTCAGCCTTGGCATACACCTGGCCCGGCGTTGCAGGAACCCTGCTGCCCGGTGAGACCGTGACCGCTACGGCAACGTATGCGATCACCCAGGCGGATATCAACGCCGGTGAGGTTGCCAACACGGCAACCGCAACGGGTACGCCTCCGACGGGACCCCCGGTCACCACACCACCTGCAAGTGCTGTTGTGACCTTCCCGCCGGTGGTTCCGAGCCAGCCTTCGGGTCCGTTGGCCAACACGGGAGCTGTCCTCACCGTGTTGCCCATCAGCCTGCTGGTAGTTGGCGCGGGGCTGTTCCTGTTCCTCGTTGGACGCCGCAAGCGTTCCGAGGCATAGGACAAAAAGTGCGCGGCAATCGGGGCCCCAACCCTGGTTGCCGCGCATTTTCAACCAACGTACAACCCAGAAAGAACCAGGTAGCCACACCATGAAGAAGACTGTTGCGTGCATTGCGGGGGTGCTTGTTTCGGCAGCCGCACTCGCCGGTTGTTCGTCGTCCCCGAGCAACGAGGCGGGGACGTCGCCGTCGTCAACTACAACCCAGGCCGCCACCACCGGTGAGGCAAAACCTGCCAACCCCGGTACCGGCATCATCGAAGCCACCAAGATGACCTCCTGCGATACTGCGCAGGGAAAAGTGACGGCGAAGGGGACCGTGACTCCTCCTGAGGGAACCAAGGGCACGGTCAAGATCACCGTCAGCTGGGTGGACCCGAAAACCTCGGCAGTCCTCGCCCGCGGGGAGCAAACCTTCAAGGACGCTGCAGCGGGCAAGGCCCTTGACTGGGTCGCCAACGCAGAGGTGACCAAACCCGCCACGGAGATCAAGTGCGTCCTGGGGGCCACGGTCCTCTAGGCAAGCAGTTCCAGCAAAGCAGTTCCAGCAAGCACCATTCCTCAGCGGCCGGTCAGGTATCCATTACCTGGTCGGCCGCTGTTTTTGCCACTGAACCGCGTGCCAGAACAGGAGCGTAGATGTCAGAAGCAGCGCACCCAGAAACGCGTACGGGGTGTACGTCATCAGCATGAAGTTCAGTTGGGCCGACATATTGAACATCGTGGGTCCTGACATCGCAGCTCCGGTCTCATTCACCGCCCACACTCCCACCCACAAAAGGCCCGCGTCCAGTACCCACAACGCAATGATGAACGGGTTAATGGGGATTCTCCTGCGTTCCCGGTCCGCAGGCTCCGGCACATGGGGGCTGACGGCCTGCACGGCATTGCCATGCTCGTCGATTTCGCGGAAGCCGATGCGCTCGTGGACGTGGTCCTTCATAGGTCCCCCAACCGTTGACTGCGGATAGTCCTTGCACTAAAGAGTGCCACATTCTGCACCCAAAGGGGCTCGAAAAAAAGTCAATGACGCGCTGCCGGACCATAAAAATACGAGAAACCGCCTTCCAAGCGAAATAGGTCACAAAAGTTTGACGGAAAGGCTTACCTAAGTAAGGCTTACCTTGCTAACAAGCGCCCCAACGCAATGGAAGGAAGCTGACGTGACGTCACCCAGTGTCGAAGAGCGGATCGCTCAGGAGCAGGATTTTGGCTCCAAAGTGGAGCTGGCCCTCGCTGCCACCAACCAGCTGTTCAACGCCCGAAATTCGCCCAGTTACGTCGCGCAGGTTCTGCAGGGAGTCAACGCTGTCTCCACCAAAGTCCAGAGGACCGCGCGGCCGTTCACCGGCGTCGGGCATGCTGAGCTGAAAGCCAAGGTTGGCGCCGTCGATCTGGAACAGCCGCTCCCGGACACTGCAGCAGCGCTGGAGGAACTCGATGAGCTCTACCTCAAGGACGCTGTCTACTTCCATGATTCCCGCTACGCAGCGCACCTGAATTGCCCTGTGGTCATACCCGCGTTGGTGGGGGAGGCCGTCCTCTCTGCCGTCAACTCCTCCATGGATACGTGGGACCAGAGCGCCGGCGCCACAATGATCGAGCGCCGCCTCATTGACTGGACCGCGGAGCGCATTGGCTTCACGGACGACGCTGACGGAGTGTTCACGTCCGGCGGCAGCCAGTCCAACTTCCAGGCGCTGCTGATCGCCCGCAATCATGCCGTCGCCAAGCTGCGGGCAGCCAATGGGGACGCCCGCCTGCCGCTGCTGCTGGACAGGCTCCGGATCTTCACCTCCGTGGACAGCCACTTCAGCATCCAGAAGTCAGCATCCATGCTGGGGCTGGGCTTCGACGCAGTCATCGCCGTACCCACCACCGATGACCACCGCATGGATCGCACCGCCCTCGCGGCTGCTTTGGCGGAAGCGCACGACGCCGGGCTGGTCCCGATGGCGGTCGTGGCCACTGCCGGAACCACGGACTTCGGTTCGGTTGACCCGCTGTCCGAAATGGCCGCCTTGGTCCGCGCCTACGATTCCTGGTTGCACGTGGATGGCGCCTACGGTGGAGGGCTGATCGTTTCCGGCCGTCACCGCCACCTCCTGGACGGAATCCACCTCGCCGATTCCGTCACTGTCGACTTCCACAAGACCTTCTTCCAGCCCGTCAGTTCCAGCGCAATCCTGGTCCGCAACGGCTCCATGATGGGTCACGTCACCTACTACGCCGACTACTTGAACCCGGAAAGCGCGGCCAAGGCCGAGATCCCCAACCAAGTGGACAAGAGCATCCAGACCACCCGCCGCTTCGATGCCCTGAAGCTGTGGCTGACCCTCCGCATCATGGGCGCCGACGCTATCGGCGCGCTGTTCGATGAGGCAATCGACCTCACCGCCCGGGTGGGAACGCTGCTGGCCGATGACGCGGAATTCGAACTGGCCGCCGCACCGCAGCTGAGCACCCTGGTGTTCCGCTACCGCCCTGCCGTGAACGGTGCCCCGCTCGACGAGGACGCTGCAGACACCCTCAACCCGGCCATTCGTGCTGCGATCTTCGCTTCGGGCGAGGCCGTCGTGGCCGGCACCAAGGTCGCTGGCCGCCATTACCTGAAATTCACCCTCCTGAACGCCGAGGCAAGCCTGGGGGACATCCAGGAAATCATCGAACTTATCCGCCGAACGGGCAACGGCCTGCTGGCGAACACTTTGGAGGCCGCAGCATGAGCGCCCAAGAGACCATCTACGACGTCGCGGGAATCGGCGTCGGACCTTTCAACCTGGGCCTGGCCGCCCTGAGCGAGCCGGTCGGGGACCTGGACTGCGTGTTCCTGGATCGTCGCGAGTCCTTCGACTGGCACCCCGGCATGATGCTTGAACCGGCGCACCTGCAGGTCCCGTTCATGGCGGACCTTGTGACGCTCGCCGATCCGACGTCGCCGTTCTCCTTCCTGAACTTCCTCAAGCAGACCGGCCGCCTGTACCGCTTCTATATCCGCGAGAACTTCTACCCGCTGCGCGCCGAGTACAACCAGTACTGCCAGTGGGTGGCAGGACAGCTTGAATCCGTTCGTTTTAGCACGGATGTGCTGGATGTAACGTACGACGACGGCGTGTACCGGCTTTCGGTGCAGGGCCCGGGCGGCGCTGAGGTGCTTCGCGCCCGGAAACTGGTCCTTGGTACCGGCACCTCGCCGTACGTCCCGGATTCCTGCGCAGGAATAGTGGAAGCCGGCGGACTTGTCCTCCACAACGCCGACTACCTGTCGAGGAAGAGTGAGCTGCAGTCCAAGCGGAGCATCACGATCGTGGGCAGCGGGCAGAGTGCGGCCGAGCTGTACTACGAGTTGCTTCAGGAAATTGACGTGTACGGCTACCAGCTCAACTGGGTCACCCGCTCCGGCCGCTTCTTCCCCTTGGAGTACACCAAGCTCACCCTGGAGATGACGTCGCCGGAGTACGTGGACTACTTCCACTCACTCCCGGGCGAGCAACGCGATTCGCTGATCAAGAGCCAGAAGAACCTGTACAAGGGCATCAACTCGGACCTGATCGATGACATCTATGACCTCCTCTACACCAAGAGCCTCTCCGGCATGGTGGACACCCAGTTGCACACGCACTCCTCGCTGACCGCAGCAGAGTGGGACCCGGCCGCGGGAACCCACACTCTTCAGTTGCGCCACGAAGAACACGGCCGCGATTACAGCCTTGAGTCCGAGGCCGTAGTCCTGGCTACCGGTTACACCTACAAGGAGCCTGCTTTCCTGTCCGGCATCCAGGACCGGATCCGCCGTGACGCCAAGGGTCGCTTCGACGTCGAGCGCAACTACGGGACCGGCGTCGTACCCGGCGAAATCTTCGTCCAGAACGCCGAGTTGCACACCCATGGCTTCGTCACTCCGGACCTCGGCATGGCGGCCTACCGCAACTCGTGCATCCTGCGTGAAATCACCGGCCGCGAGGTCTACCCGATCGAGCGCAGCATCGCGTTCCAGCAGTTTGGGGCGCCGGCTCCGGTGACTCCCGCAGAACCTGCCGGCCTGCCCGAAACCGCGGGGGTCTCCGTATGAACATCACATTCCGCCCCGTTGACCCGGTAGCTGACGCACCTGTCCTCCACAGCTGGGTCAGCCAAGAATACGCACGGTTCTGGGGCATGGTCTCGGCCAGTGAGCAGGACGTTGTGGAGGAGTACTCAAGGATTGCCGGGTCCGCTCATCACCAAGCGTTCCTGGGGCTCGACGACGGCGTTCCCGCCTTCCTGATGGAGCGGTACCGGCCCGGCTCCTCTCCATTGGCGGACGTTTACGAGGTCCAGCCCGGTGACGTGGGAATGCATCTGCTGGTGTCACCGCCCAGTGGCGAACCCCGGCCCGGTTTCACCACTGCCGTCATGCAGTCCGTTATGGCGGAACTGTTCGCCGACCCCGCAACCCAGCGGGTCGTCGTCGAGCCTGACGCCCGGAACCACAAGATCCACGTCCTGAACGAAAAGGTGGGCTTCCGCCCACACGGCGTGGTGACGCTTCCCGCCGTCGATCCTGCCGAAGACCATAAGCAGGGGCTCCTGAGCTTCTGCACCCGCGAGGATTTCCTTGCTGCCCTGACCCCGATTCTGGCCGCGCCCGCCGCGGCGACCAGAGGAGAATCCCTGTGACCACCACCGCCGGCACCACCGAAGAGACCCTGGACCAGGCAGCCGCGCCTGTGTCCCACCTGACTCCGGAGCGCTGGGCCATCGCCAACCGGCACCTGGTCCGCAAGGCGATCGCGGAGTTCTCGCACGAGCGCATCCTGGTCCCTGAGCTGATCCGGCAGGAGGGCGCCGGCGTCGGGCTGTACAAGGTAGTCAGCGATGACGACGCAACGGAATACCGTTTTCGCGCACGGGTCCTGGAACTCGAGCACTGGTCAGTCCCCGCGGAATCCATCGTTCGGTTGCGGGACGGCGTAGAGCTTCCGGTGGATGCACTGGACTTCATTGCCGAATTCCAGGAGGCCCTGGCCATCCGCCAGGAAATGCTGCCCGTGTACCTCGAGGAAATCAGCAGCACGCTGGCCAGCCACGCCTACAAGCAGGGCAAGCCTTTCGGCTCGGCAGAATTGGCTGCTGGTGTCACCGGTGGTGCTGACCGGGCCGCGGACTTCCAGGCCATCGAGCACAGCATGACAGAGGGCCATCCGTGCTTCGTGGCCAACAACGGCCGGCTGGGATTCGGGATCGCGGATTACCATGCGTTCGCACCGGAAACCGGGGCAACTGTGAAGCTGCAGTGGATCGCCGTGCACCGCAGCAAGGCCGTATTCACCTCCAGCGCAGGGCTGGATTACCGGACGCACTTCGAGGCCGAACTGGGTCCGGCAACCCTCGCCTGGTACAACGCCGAATTGTCAGCCTCCGGCCTGGACCCCGAGGACTACCTCCTCATGCCTGTGCACCCCTGGCAGTGGGACAACAAGCTCACGGTGACTTTCGCGGCAGAAATCGCCCAGCGCCACATCGTGAACCTTGGCACGGGCGAAGACGCGTACCAGGCACAGCAGTCCATCCGGACGTTCTTCAACACCGACTACCCGGAAAAGGCCTACGTCAAGACGGCTATGTCCGTGTTGAACATGGGCTTCATGCGTGGACTGTCCCCGCAGTACATGAAGGCCACTCCGGCCATCAATGACTGGCTGCAGGAACTGATCGGCAGTGACCAGGAGCTCCAGGACCGGGGCCTGGCCATGATCCGTGAGACTGCAGCCATCGGGTACCACAACCACTACTACGAGGCTGCTTCGGCCAAGGGTTCGCCCTACCGGAAGATGCTCTCAGCCCTGTGGAGGGAAAGTCCGCTGCCGTTGCTCAAAGACGGGCAGCAGCTGGCGACCATGGCATCGTTGCTGCACATGGATGCTGCCGGAAACTCCGTGGTGTCTGCGCTCATTCAGCGATCCGGCCTGGCTCCCACCGAGTGGCTTCGCCGCTACTTTGAGGCCTACCTCGTGCCCCTTGTCCATTGCCTCTATGAGTACGAGCTCGCGTTCATGCCGCACGGCGAAAACGTCATCCTGATCCTCGAAGACGGCGTCCCCGTCCGGGCGATCATGAAGGACATCGCCGAGGAAATCGTGGTGATGGGGGACCGGCTGGAACTTCCCGAGGAAGTCTCCCGCATCAAGGCTGAGATCCCTGCCGAGGAAATGGTCCTGGCCATTTTTACCGACGTGTTCGACTGCATCTTCCGGTTCCTGGGCGCGATCCTTGTGGAGGACGGGACGCTGCGCGAGGACGAGTTCTGGGGTACCGCGGCCGCCGTGCTGCGGGAATACCAGCAACGCCACCCGGAACTTGCGGACCAGTTCGCCATGCATGATCTTTTTGCGCCGGACTTCGAGCTCTCCTGCCTCAACCGCCTCCAGCTGAGGAACAACCAGCAGATGCTGGACATTTCGGACCCCTCCGGCGGGCTCCAGATGGCCGGACGCTTGGCCAACCCCTTGGCCAAGTTCGCCTAGGAATCCCCGCGAGGGGTTAGCTCTCGGCACTTTCAGGAGGTTGAAAGGGTCGAGAGCTAACCCCTCGGCGATGAGGTGAGCGCCACGATCTCCGTGGAGTAACTCTGGGAGGACTTCATGGACCCACGGAACCAGCACACGGCGTGTACGGACTCATCGCCCGGGACCACCATGGGGCGGAGATTGTCCACCGCGGATCCCTCAGTGATGGCTTCCCATGTCCAACTGGCACCTGAATCCGCCGTGACGCCCCGATAGATTTCATAGTGCTCTGTGGTTTCGCCAGTCCGCGGATCCATGGGTGTGGAGATGTAGACGCGGTTCAGGTCATTGGGATCCACAGCACCCAGACCCGTGTAGTCCTGCTCGTGCGGCAGCAGGCCGGGACCGGCGACGGCGAGGGGGTGCAGCTTCCAGCGCGCCCCGTCAAAGCGGGCGTACAGCAGGCGGTGGTCGTCGACGTCGAGCATTTGCTCCCGCTGCAGCGGCCCGTTGACGTCGTTGGCCCGGCAAGTGACGATTGCAGCCAGTTCCTTGCCTTGGCAGCGCAGGTCAGTAGTCCAACCGTGGGTGAGGACATCGCCGTCGAGCGTTGTTCCGGCCTCGAAAACGGTGGTCAATGCCGTCTGGTTGATGCCTTCGGACCCGATCACCGGTTTGCTGACCACAGTTCCCGAGGCGTCGTGAAGGGCGTCGTTCTGGAGATAGCCGTGATAGATGCTGTTGTTGAAATCGCGCGGATGGTGGTCCGTGGTGATGAGGTCGATCCTGTCCGCACCGTTCCCGGCATAGCGGGTGTATCCGTTGACGTAACCGATCTTTGGCCGTGTGAAGAGCTTGCCGCCGTAACTCCACGTGCTGCCGTTGTCCTCGGAAACCATCATGGTGGGGTCGTCGTTGATGGCGCGGACAAAGTTGTAAACCCTGCCCTCCATGCTCAGGAAATGCAGGTTGGAATATGTGGCACCACGGCCCTGCGCCAGTTCTGTCCAGTCGAACTGCTGCTCCGGCTCCCACTCTGAGGCGTCGTGGGGCCGGACCGAAACCCGCCAGCGCGAGTAGTTGTCCGTTTTGTGTTTGGCATACATCGCCACATAGCGACCATCCGGCCGGATCAGGAGCGCAGGGGCATTGTGGTCATCGGCCTCCAGCTGTTCATGGAGCACGTGGACCCGGCTTTGCCCGGTAGCAAGGTCGAGCACCGCAATTTCGATGTTTCCGCCCCTCCGCGCACCCCCGGGGCCGTCCGGCGAGGCCACTGAACCAAGCAACAGGGTGTTGTTGGCGGGGTCTATCAGTGCGCGTTCATCCTGGAACCAGCACCAGGCGCCGTTGTTGTTGAGGAGAAGTGCGTCCTGCGGGGAGGGGGCATCGTTGACCATAGCCATCCTTTGCATCGTTTCAATCAGGCCATCCTAACGCTTTCCGCCGGCCATATGGGGGACTCCAGGCAGCACTTTTTGAGGTTCCGGAAGTCGACTCTCAAAAAATTCCAGAAACTGTGACACGTTTTTCGGCCTTGCGGTACTTGACGATCGAAGCCGCCTGCCTGAAAGCAGCGGCACACGATTTGCACACACATTCAGCTGTGTCATTCGTCGGCGTTCGATCAATAAACGGGGGCTGCCAGTGACGTGGATGACTCCGAGTTCTGGAAGGAATCTCCCTTGAAGTCTCCCCTTGGGAAAGCAATGGCATTCTTCGCCGTGCTCATGGTGTTACTTGGGACGCTGTCATTCGGGGTCTTTGGCCCCGGGACGGCGGCCCAGGCATATCAGGTGCCCACCGCGGCCCCCGTCATTTCCAATGGCATTGCCACAACCACCATGCCCGGATCCGGGCTTACTACGACCTATTCCGCATCCGGACTGACTGACGTCTTTGGTGGATCGACCCTGGGCAGTCGAGGCTTCGTGCCCAGCGACTACAACCAAGGGCTCGTTGGGACCCTGCCGACCGTGGAATTCTCCACCGATGCTGTCAACAACTGCGCCACCACTGGTCCGTGCTCCGGACTGGGCAGCATCACCATCAACTTCAGCCAGCCAGTCCGGAACCCCGTGCTGAACCTCGCAGGGTTGGGCGGCAACTCCGCCTGGGATGAGGGGCTCAACGGCAGCATTGACCGTATCTCCCAACTGCACGCC
This sequence comes from Arthrobacter sp. StoSoilB20, assembly GCF_019977295.1. Classification (NCBI taxonomy): domain Bacteria; kingdom Bacillati; phylum Actinomycetota; class Actinomycetes; order Micrococcales; family Micrococcaceae; genus Arthrobacter; species Arthrobacter sp. StoSoilB20. The sequence goes on from NZ_AP024651.1 coordinate 338,582, forward strand.
GTGCTTGGGCTCGCAACCACCGGCCTGACCATGACCAAGCTGTCAGGCGGAAACCTTTCAGTGTCAGGTAACACCATCACTGCCGTGAACGACAGCACATCCGCGCGGTGCAACACCGTGGTCCAATCCTCAACGCCGCAACCGCCGGATGCGGGAGCGACTGCTGCCTGTGGATCCGTCCGGATCAACGGCCTCGTGTCCACCCTGACCTTCAATGTCTCCGCCGTCTTCACCAGGACCACATCGGCCCTCCCGGGGTACTCGGACAACGACCCCCAATCTTCGCTGCACAGCGAAGACAACTACGTGATGACTCTTACCGTGCCCCAGGACTTTGGCGACGCCCCCACGAGCTACGACCAAAACAACGCCGCATCTGCCGTCCTTTCCGACGTCACTCTGGGACCCTCTGTGACCGAAGACAACGCACAGGTGGCCAACGGCACCGTTTCCCCCAATGCCAGTGCCACCGCTGCCTTGGATCAGGACAACGGGGTGGTGCTCACCCCCATGACCTTGGGCGCAACGAGTTACTCCACCACTGTGGCGATCAGCGGAGCCGGCAAAGCGGGCACAACCTGTGGATGGATCGACTTCGACAAGGACGCGATTTTCGACAACCCCGCCGAACGGGCCTGCGCAACCTTTGCAGCCGGAGCCACTTCCGCAACCCTGACGTGGGCCACCATTCCCGGCGGCATGACCGCAGGCACAACGTACGCCAGGTTCCGCATTGGCTACACGGCCACACAGATCCAGTCGCCGATCGGTGCATCGAACTCGGGTGAAGTAGAAGACTACGTCTTTACCATCGCCCCCGCTCCGGCGCCGGCGATTTCCTTGGTCAAGTCCGTGGACAAGACCACCTTGGTGGCAGGCCAGACGGCAACCTACACCTTCGTTGCCACCAACACGGGCAACGTGACGCTGACCGGAGTGGTCATCACTGAGACACAGTTCTCCGGTACCGGAACCATGTCCTCCTTGACCTACACCTGGCCCGGAATTGCCGGAACCCTCCTTGCCGGCCAGTCAGCCACGGCAACCGCAACATATGTGGTGACGCAGGCCGACGTCACGTCTGGTCTGTTGACCAACACCGCGAAGGTTACGGGAACCCCTCCCGTCGGCGTCCCGGTAACGGCCACCAGCAAGGCGCAGGTTACTGCGCCGCCGGCATGGGTCATCAGCAAGGGTGCCACCGTTGGCGGCGTCACTAATCCGTCGGTGAGCCCGGGGCAGACAATCGTCTACACCGTGACCGCCACCAGTACCAGCGGACAGATCACCGGGGTAGTCCTCACAGACAACCTGGCGAACGTCCTGGACCAGGCAACCTTCGTTGCCGGATCAGCCACGCTGAAGATCGGCACGGCAGCGGCCACTCCCGTAGCGAATCCGGCCAACGGTTCAACCACCCTGACGACGGCGGCCTTCACCCTCCCGGCGGGCGCCACCGCAACGCTGAGCTACTCAGTAGTGGTCAAGGCTGATGTCTGGAGCGAGGAATTGATCAATACGGTGACCGGCAGTGGCAGCGTCCCTCCATCCCGGTGTGCAACAGGCGTGACGCCGATTGCGCCGGAATGCATCACCACTCATCGCGTAACCGCCAAGTTCCTGATTGAGAAGCTGGGCGAGTCCTCGGACTCCTCCTGGGTTGCCATGAACGGTTCGTCCTGGGTGCTCAAGACCGACGCAGCGGGCATGCCCGGAACCAACGCCGCCTACACGGTGACGGCCATCCCGGGACAGACAGGCCAGTTCCAAGTGGAAGGCATCAAGCCGGGCACCTATTGGCTGGAAGAGACCCAGGCCCCTGCCGGCTTCAACCTGTTGGCCGAGGCCGTCAGGTTCACGGTGGCAGCGGATGGCGTTGTCACCCTGGGCCAAGGCAGCGGCTCCGGCGTGGTCACCAGCGCGGACCAGGACGGTGACGGGATCTTCCTGGTCAGCGTGCGCGACGTACCGGCCCTGCAGATGCCCGAAACCGGAGGCATCGGCTATTGGCCATTTGCCTTGGCAGGCTCCGCCACGCTGCTCGCAGCCGCCGTCCTGGCTTCCGGAAACCTCCGCCGCAGGAAAGACCAACCGGCCACCTGAGGCACCATGCGTGACACCACTTCCGGGGAAACGCATGCCAAAAATGTTCACCTCCGAACACCGCACCACCACTAAGAAAGAGGACAGAAGTGAGTAATCACAGCTCACGGCGGCTTTTGAAGACCGCCGCCGCCACCATTACGGGGGCGGTGCTGGCAATGTCGTTCTCCATGGCTCCGGCATCGGCCGCTCCCCTTGTTGACGGTGACCAGACGGGGTCCATCACCGTTCACAAGTTTGAACGTCCGGACACCCCCACCGGCTTGCCCAACAACGGCACCGTGGTTGATACCACCGGCCTTAACCCGCTGGCAGGCATCGAATTCACCATCCAGCAGGTCAACACCATCGACCTGTCCAGCAACGCCGGATGGGAAGCTGCACACAACCTGAGCAGCGTCTTCTCGGCAAGCGACCCGGCAGGTTCCATTTCCGGGGCAGGCTTCACGCTTGGATCTGCGCAGACGGACACCACCAACGCTGCCGGCACTGCTGCTTTCGGCAACCTCCCTGTTGGCCTGTACCTGGTCTCGGAAACGGCGTACCCGTCCGGCGTCACGCCTTCGGCACCGTTCCTGGTTTCCGTTCCGTTGACGGACCCGGACAACAAGGACAACTGGCTTTACGACGTCCACGTATACCCCAAGAACTCCGTCACGGGTGCAGAGAAGACTGTCACCGATGCTCCTGACATCAAGCTGGGCGACCAGATCGACTACACGATCACCGGTGACATCCCCAATGACGCAGTCATCGACGGCTACAAGATTGTTGATCAGCTCGATACCAAGCTGAGCTACGTCGATGCCACGGCAACGCTGGTTGATGGCACGGTCATCACCAAGGGCACCGACTACACGGTGAACTTCGATGCCGCCACGAACACTGTTTCGGCAGTCTTCACGCCGGCCGGCCTGGCAGTGCTTGCAGCACACAACGACACCCGCGTCCAGCTGGTTGTGAACACCACCGTCAACACCATTGGCGAGATCGAAAACGAAGCCTTGATCTACCCGAACCTGGGCAGCTTCACCACCGCTCCGGGCCAGCCCGGCGGCCCGATCGTCACCCCTCCCGTAGTCACCAAGTGGGGCGAGATCACCCTCCAGAAGGTCAACGAGACCGGTGCTGCACTGGCTGGTGCTTCCTTCTCGGTGTACGCCACCGAGGCTGACGCCCTGGCCGGAACCAACCCCATCACCCTCAACGGCACGAGCACCTTCACCGTTGCTGCTGATGGCACGCTGACCATTTCCGGCCTGCGTTACTCGGGTTGGGCCAACGGCGCAGCTGTTGCTCCCGGCTCGGCTGACTACCGCACGTACTACCTCGTGGAAACCACCGCTCCCTCCGGCTACGAGCTGTTGGCAGAGCCGGTCTCCTTCCTGGTGGATGCAGCAACCACTGCTGTGGGCATCGACCTCGAGGTCAAGAACGTACCGTCCAACGGCGGCTTCGAGCTGCCGCTGACCGGTGGCGTTGGAACCGGTCTGCTGTACGGAGCCGGCCTCCTCCTGGTCGCCGGTGCCAGCCTGCTGTTCGTCCGCACACGCAGGACAACCAACAGCTAACACCTGGGGCCGGCCAAAGCCGTGCTCCTGGTAACAACAGGGTGGGGGAAGACGCATGAACTGCGTTTTCCCCCACTTTGGTTCCTGCATGTACCGTTATCTGCCCAGGATTCAGATGCCACAACTCCCAGCCCGTATCCGCAACCTTCCCCACCATTGGAGCAAACAGCGGCTGTTCATAGTCCTTGCTGCTGTGATCGGTGTGGGGGTGCTCCTGTATCCGACCGCTGCCGCCTGGTTCTCTGACCGGGTCCATGCCACGGAAATCAGCGGCTACGTGGACTCGGTGGAGAACCTCAATCCCTCGCAGCAACAGGCGCTCCTGGACGAGGCCCGCACCTTCAACGACCGCCTCCCGGCAGGGCCCCTCCGCGATCCCTACTCCCTCAATGAAAAGGGGGAGCAGACTGTCATCGGTGCCGGGTCCGAGGCCTACAAGAAGATGCTCGCAGTGGGGCCGGGCGGCATGATGGGCCGGATCAGCATTCCCTCCATCCATGCGGACCTGCCGATTTTTCACGGCACCGACGAGGACGCGCTCTCCAAGGGAGTCGGGCACCTGTTTGGCTCGGCGCTTCCCGTAGGCGGCGAAGGCACCCACAGTGTCCTGACGGGGCACTCCGGCTTTGTCAACGCCACCCTCTTTGACCACGTAGACCAGATGGCCAAAGGCGATGTCTTCAGCATTTCGACCCTGGACGAAACCCTGTACTACAAGGTGGACCAGATCCTGACGGTCCTTCCGGACGAGACAGATGCACTCCGGAAGGTCGAGGGGAAGGACTACGTCACCCTCATTACGTGCACGCCCAAGGGGGTCAACAGCCACAGGTTGCTGGTGCGGGGCGAACGCACGGAGCCCCCGACCACCGGTGATGGCCAGCAAGTCCTACCCAGTACCGCGATCGATCCCGGCTTTCCCTGGTGGGCCTTGGCCATGCTGGGCATCATTTTTGTTGCTGTGGTGGTGACCCGGCCACGTACCCGCAAGGATCAGGAAGCGGAAACGGCCATGCCTGAAGCCCGGCAGGAAGCCGCCCAGGCAGCCGCGCAGGCAGCCGCGCCCCAATCCGCCCAGGCAGCCGCGCCCCAATCCGCCCGGGCAGCCGCCCCTGAAGCCGCGCAGGCATCCGTGCCGGAAACCGCGCACGCAGCCGCACCTGAATCCGCCCTTTTGGACGAACTCCTAAATCGTGCCGATCCCTGAACCGGTGCGTTCTTCGCTCCAGCCCTACTAGTCTTGGCGCATGACGACACGAGCCAATGAACTCACTGCCCTGATCACGGGGGCCACGGCCGGGCTCGGTGCTGAATTTGCGCGCCAGCTTGCCGAAGCCGGACATCACGTGGTGCTGGTGGCCCGCGACGAGGACCGCTTGAAGGAAAAGGCCGCCGAGCTCGAACGCGACTTCAGTATCTCGGCGGAGGTCCTTCCCGCTGACCTGACCACCGGCGTCGGGGTTTCGGCAGTTGCCGACCGCCTCAGGGATGCCGCCCGGCCCGTGGACGTGCTGGTCAACAACGCAGGTATAGGTCTTCTGAAGTCTTTTGAACGCAATGACCTGGACGAGGAACGGCGGCACCTGAGGCTGCATGTGCAGACGCCCATGGAGCTGTGCCACGCAGCGTTGGAGGTCATGTTGGCCCGGGGCAAAGGAAGGATCATTAACGTGGCCAGCGTTGCTGCCTTCGCCAACCGCGGCACCTATTCGGCGGCCAAGGCCTGGCAGGTGACCTTCAGCAGGTGGGCCAACATCACGTATGCGAAGTCCGGGGTGCAGGTTACCGCTGTATGCCCCGGTTTCACCCACACAGAATTCCATGACCGCATGGGGATGGACAAGTCGGTAGCCCCCCGCTTCCTCTGGTTGACGGCCGAACGGGTAGTGCGCGAAGGACTCGAGGACAACGCCAACGGCAAGGGCGTTTCCATCCCGACGCGCCGCTACAAAGTGGTCACCTTCTTTGCCCGGGTTCTCCCGGCCAAGCTGACGTCCGGCCCACCCCGCAAACCGCTGGAGCCGTAGCTCTGCTGGAAGGGGAGGGGCTTACTGCGGGTCCCGTCGCGCCCGGACCAGCACCGCCACCGCGATCCCGACCACAGCCCCCACAAAGGTCTCGATGGCGCGCTCCATCACCAGCACGCCAGGATCCATGGGCGCTGCCAACTGCGCGATCAGCAGTATCACCGGCGTAAAGAACACCATGGCCCACCCATAGTGCCGGGCCATGAAAAGCTCGGTGGGAAACTGGCAAAGGACCACCAGCACGGCCAGCACCACGGCGGTTTGACCGGGGAAGTACTGAAGCGGCGATAGCGGACTGGGGAAAAGTACGACGGCGACCACCGCCAACCCGAGGAACGTCCCCACGATGCGGTGGATGCCCCGGTGGACGCGGCTGGGGAGGTCGGCTCCGGCAAGGGGCACGGCCGCGGCAGCCATGGCCCAGTGGGGATGCCCGCTTCCGCTCAGCACTCCGATGGTCCCGGCCGCACTGACGGCGAGCGAGTAGCGCGCGGCGTGGACCAAGGCAGCCTGGACCAACGCTGCCTGGCGCCGGGGACCGCGGAGGACGGGAACATCGCGGGCCGCACCGGACTCCCACCTGCGGTGCCGGAACCAACCGGCAAAGCCGACTACGAGTGAAAAGGCGGCGGACCCGGCCCCGATGAGTACCGCCGTCGTGGGTGGCACGCTGGTTGGCACCGAAGCGCAAGCGCCCAGTGCGAGGATCCCGAAGAACGGGCCAATGGGCTTGAGCCGGACAGCATCGGCGTAAAGCGAGCCGGCACCTGCGAACACCGTAGCTATCAGGACAAGCCACCAGGAGTGAATGTGGTTGACCGAAAGGACGACGCCGATGCCCAGCCCGCCCACCAGGAACAGGGCCGCCTGCGCTTGATGCTTGAGCCTGAGCTGGTGCGTCTCGTTGCGCCCGTACATGCCGGTCAGCGCGCCGAATACGGCGTACATCATGAGGTCCGGGCGGCCGATGAGGATGAGGAACAACCCTGGCACGGCGACGCTCAGCGCAACCCGAACTGCGGAGAGGCGATCATTGTTGGCAGGGCCAAGCCGGTGCAATTCGCGGGCATGGGTGATGATTGCGGGCACCGGAAAACACCACCGATCAGTTAGGGTCTGCCCTTGAAAATTATCAGGATCCTGCCAGCTGCCGCCATTAGCCCGGTCACAAGCCGTAGCGGACTCCGGCGCGCGGACAGGGCAACGTCTGGGAAGATCGAGATATGCCCGTAGCTTTCGTATGCCGCACCCGCAGTTCCATGTCACCGCAGGAGCTGTTCGATCTCTCCCGCAACATCGACGCCCATGTGGGGTCCATGACCAAGAGCCGCGAGAAGGCAATCGGTGGAGTGACCAGCGGCCTCATCTCCCAAGGCGAAACGGTGACGTGGCAGGCATGGCACCTCGGAGTCCGGTTCCGTATGACCAGCCGCATCACGGGCATGGAGGCGCCGTCGTCGTTCTCTGACGAACAGGTGAAAGGCCCTTTCAAGTACCTCCGGCACACACACGAGTTCCGGCCGGACGGCGACGGGACGCTCATGGTGGACACGGTGGAATTCGCTGCACCGTTCGGCCCCTTGGGCAGGCTGGCGGAGAAGCTGGTCCTGGCCCGTTACATGGAGAACCTGATCGGGAAGCGAAACGAATTCCTGGTTGCGCAGGCACCGTCGGCTGCAACTCCGCCCAGTCCGGATTCCCGGCAATGATCAGGCTCGCGCATGCGGACGATCTTCTGATGATGCAGGATATCGAACGTGCCGCGGGCCAGGCTTTCCGGTCGCTCGGCATGGACTCCGTGGCGGAGGACGAGCCCCTGACAGTCGAGGAACTGCACGCTTATGCTGCAGGGGGTCGCGCCTGGGTTTTTGTGGACGGACTCGACTATCCGGTGGCTTACCTCCTGGCGGACGTTGTTGACGGCAACGGCCATGTGGAACAGGTCAGCGTCCACCCGGACCATGCCCACCAGGGATTGGGGCGTGAACTGCTGCATGCGGCGCGTGTGTGGACCAGGGGGCACGGAATGCTGCGTCAAACCCTGTGCACGTTCCGCGACGTCCCATGGAATGCCCCGTATTACCGCCGGCTGGGTTTTGAAGTGCTCGACGCCGGAAGTTGGGGCCCGGAGCTGGCCCACCTGATGGAGCACGAAGCTGAGTTGGGCCTGACCCGCTGGCCGCGGGTGGCGATGTGGCGTCCTGCGGTTCCGCCGATCAATTCCGGGCCCGGCGCCTAGCTGGCTTTAGGGCCTGACTACTAGCCGGTTTTTTTGGCCGGCTTGGTGCCCAAGGCCATGTTGATTGCCCAGCCGAGCAGGGTGACCAGCACTATGGCGCCGGCCATGCTCAGGAGTTGGGCTGGTGCGGCAAGTATCCCCAGGCTCACAATCAGGGTGGTGGCCCCGGCCGGGGGATGGGGCATCTTGATGGCCGTCAGCACCATGGTGGTGACGGCCACGGAGAGTGCACCCGCAATCACAAAGCGGGGATTGAGTCCGCCGACCGGCGCGGGAGCGGCGTTCATGAGGCCCATCGCGTAGAAACAGCCCACGCCCGCGAGCAGCCCGACGCCGTGACCCACCAGGGCATTGAGCGGCCGCGCCGATTTCTGTTCCGGCGACTCGAAAAACAGCATCACCGTGGGTCCCAGGCTCGGGAACAACCACGGCAGGTGTGTCATCAAGCCAACAATGCCGGCGGCTCCGAGGACCAGGAGGCACAGGATTGCGGCATAGCCGGCCGCGCCCACCTCTCCAGCGGTCGCTTTCGCCCGTTCCAGGACCGGTACCTGTGACATGCTGGACCTCCTCCGACGCAACCCGGACAAAGCCGCACTGTGCTTTGCCCATCGCAGGTGATGTACCCGTCAACGGCCCGGTAAAACGGCGAGCCCCGGTAAAACGGCAATCAGCCAGGCGTTAGTCCGCCACCAGCTCTACCTCGTAACTGTCCGTGTTGAGCAGGTACGCGGCGTAGTGGTCCGGTCCTCCGGCGTGGGGGTATTTGGACTCGAACATTTCATACCAGCCCGCATCGGCGCCGAGTGCACGGATCCTGTCCACGTTCTGGCGGGTTCCTGCGTGGAAGGCAATGTGGTTCAACCCAGGGTCGGTGCGCCTGTGCGCTGTCCCTGTGATGGCATCGGTCTGTTCCACCACCACGTAAGTGCCATCGAGCTTCCAGCTGCACCCGGTGGGCCACTCTTGAAATGGCACATACCCGAGCTCGCCCAGCAGCCACCCCCACTCTTCCCTTGCCCGTTCAAGGATCGGTACCCAGATTTCAAGATGGTGGATGGCCCCTGTGGGCCTTGGGGATTCCGAAGCAACCTCATGCATGCGCCGAGTCTACGAGGTCCGTGCCCGTTCCACATCCGCTGCGCTCGCCGAGCCGCCGCGGGTACTTTCTACTTCCTGAGCCTGACACGTACGGCGGCACCGGCGCAGAGGATCACCGCGAGCCCTCCCACTACGGTGGTCCACGTCATCGGCTCGCCCAGGAGGAGGCCGGCCCACGCGATGGTCATGACGGGTTGGACGAGTTGGATCTGGCTGACTTGGGCCATGGGTCCGATGGCCAGTCCGCGGTACCAGGCGAAGAAGCCCAGGAACATGCTCACCACGCCCAGGTACGCGAAGGACAACCACGGGAGGGGAGTAGCGCCAGGCATTCCGGAGCCCAGGGACAGCGCCGTCAGGAGGATCATGACGGGTGAAGCCACCACCAAAGCCCAGGAGATGGTCTGCCACGCCCCGAGTTCCCTGGCCAGCAACCCGCCTTCCGCGTAGCCAATGGCCGCCGCCACCACGGCACCCAGCAACAGAAGGTCGGCCCAGTGCAGCGAACCGAAACCACCGGACTGCACCAGCGCGAACACCACAGCGGCCACCACGCCCACTGCCGTGAGGGCCCAAAAGAGCAGCCGCGGACGTTCCCGCCCCCGGATCACCGCAACAGTCGCCGTGGCTGCCGGCAGCAGCGCGATCACCACTGCTCCATGGCTGGCGGACGTACTGGTCAAGGCGAAGGTGGTCAGCAGCGGGAACCCTGCCACGATTCCTCCGGCCACCACGGCCAGGCGAATCCATTGCCTGCCCCGGGGGAACCGCTGCCGGGTCAGGCCGAGGGCAAGCGCTGCAAGAAGGGCCGCCACCACTGCACGGCCCGCGCCAATGAACAGTGGCGACATGCCGGCCACGGCTACCCGGGTGAGGGGCACCGTGAAGGAGAAAGCGACGACGCCGAGGAGGCCCCACCAGATACCGGTCGAAGTCCGGGTGGATATCACTGGCCGTAAAAGTGTAGTAGCGCTACTATTGTGACTCATGAATAACGATAGCAGTTCCCGGATCGTCTCGGAATTGAAGGAGTGGATCGCCGGGGCTGCTCCGGGAGCCAGGCTGCCGTCCACCCGACACCTCGTGACCGAGTACCAGGCCAGTCCGGTCACCGTCCAAAAAGCGCTGCGGACCCTCACAGCGCAAGGGCTGATCGAGAGCCGTCCGGGCGTTGGAACCTTCGTGAGGGCGTACCGGACCGCCAGGCCCTCGGATTACGGCTGGCAGACAGCGGCATTGCGTGCCGCCCAAACCGCACGGCCTCTGAACTCTGCCGCCATGCGTAGCGCCGCCAATGACGTTATCGCCTTCCACTCCGGCTATCCGGACCGTGAACTACTTCCCGAACGACTCGTCCGCGCCGCCCTCACTCGTGCCGCAAGGGGAGACGCGGCCCTGTCCAGGCCCCCGGCCCAAGGACTTCCCGAACTCCAGACCTGGTTCGCGCAGGAACTCAGTACCTCAACCCCGGTGGGCGTCACGCCGCCCCAGCCCAGCGACGTCGTGGTTCTTCCCGGCAGCCAAAGCGGACTCAGCTCGATTTTCCGCGGCCTGGTGGGCCACGGCCAACCGCTGCTGGTGGAGTCGCCCAGCTACTGGGGTGCGCTGCTGGCAGCGGGCCAGGCCGGCGTCAACGTCATTCCTGTTCCGTCCGGTCCTGAAGGCCCGGATCCGGAAGAACTGGACAGGGCGTTCGAGGAATCGGGCGCCCGGTTGTTCTACGCACAGCCCAACTTCGCCAACCCCACGGGCGCGCAATGGTCGGCGGAACGGGGTGAGGAAGTCCTGCACATCGTCCAACGCCACGGAGCTTTCCTTGTGGAGGACGACTGGGCTCACGACTTCGGCATCACGGCCCCGTCGGTTCCGCTCGCCGCCAGGGACGATTCCGGCCACGTGGTCTACATCCGCTCGCTGACCAAGAGCGTTTCACCGTCGATCCGCGTCGCCGCCGTCATCGCCCGGGGGCCCGTCCGCGAACGCATCATGGGTGCACAGGCCGCCGAATCGATGTACGTCAGCGGGCTGCTTCAAGCGGCAGCGCTCGACGTCGTCACCCAGCCCGGGTGGCAGACGCATCTTCGCGGACTCAGCCATCAACTGCAGTCACGCCGCGACCTCCTGGTCACCAGCCTCCGGGAGCATGTTCCGCAGGCCCACCTTAACCACCTGCCCAAGGGCGGTTTGAACCTGTGGCTGCGGTTGCCGGACGGGTTCGACGTCGATCGCCTCACCAAGGACTGCGAGGTGGCCCGGGTGCTCATTGCCGCGGGCACGGAGTGGTTCCCCGCGGAACCGGAAGGGCCGTACATCCGGCTCAATTTCGCCGGGCCCAACCCGGGCGGATTCCCGGAAGGTGCGCGGATCATCGGCGAAGCAGTGAAGGCCCAGTTGGGGCTTTAACAGCCGCAGCCACCAACCTCAAGGAGAGCGCCTTGGGGTTGGTGGCTACGCTGGGCGGCAGGATCGCCGCGAACTAACCGAGTCGCTTGCAATAAGCGTCGCTATGCAGAAGTTGCAGGCAAAGAGTTCCTAAGCGGGGGTCAGGTCCTTGTTGCCTTTACCGAACACTGCATCATCGATCGGCTGGCCGTCGAACGGCATCTCGTCCAGGTTGATGAGCGGGTTGGTGTCCTGCGTTTCGACGAGCTCGCGTGCCTCGGCCTGGGTGTCCACGCTGGGCATGGATCCGGGCAGGGGACGCTGGGCGGATTCGCGCAGGAAGTAGATGGCGATTGCGCCCACAATGGACGTGGCCATCAGGTAGTACGCCGGCATCATGTCATCGCCGGTTCCCTCGATCAGGCCCTGCACGATGAACGGCGTGGTTCCACCGAAGATCGCCACCGAGAAGTTGTACGCGATGCCCATTCCGCCATAGCGGCTGGACGTCGGGAACAGTGCCGGCAGGGCAGAGGCCAGGTTGGCGATGTAGAACGTCACCGGGAAGGCGATCAGTGCGAGCCCGGCCAGGGTGGACCAGATTTCGCCAATGCCGATCAGCATGAAGGCCGGAACCGAGAAGACGATGGTGCTGCCTGCGCCAACCCACAGCACGGGGCGGCGGCCGATGCGGTCCGAGAGCTTACCGGTCAGCGGGATGCACACGGCCATGATCACCAGGACCGGGATGGTCAGCAGGGTGCCGTGGACGGGATCATAGCCCTTGGAGTCCGTGAGGTACGTGGGCATGTACGACGTCAGGGCGTAACCAACGGTGTTGGCTGCGGCTGCGAGGATCATGGCCAGCACAATCTGGCGCCAGTAGGCCTTGATAATGCCGATGGGTCCCTTGGCAACGGCAGCGTCCTGTGCTGCTGCATCCTTGGCGGAAGCTTCCTGGGCGTCCAGAGTTGCCTGGAACTGGGGGGATTCCTCGATCTTGCTGCGGAAGTACACGGCGATCAGGCCCAGCGGACCGGCGATCAGGAACGGAATCCTCCAACCCCATTCCTCCATGGCTGCCTGTCCGAGCGTGAGCTGCAGGACCGAAACCAGGGCGGCACCAAGGGCAAAGCCGATGTAGCTGCCCATATCCAGGAAGCTGGCAAAGTAGCCGCGGCGCTTATCCGGGGCGTACTCGCTGACAAAGGTTGTGGCACCGGCGTATTCGCCACCGGTGGAGAAGCCCTGGATGAGCTTGAGGATCACCAGCAGTGCGGCGGCCCAGATGCCGATCTGCGCGTAGCCGGGAAGGAGGCCGACGGCGAAGGTACTGGCCGCCATGAGCATCAGTGTTGCTGCGAGGACCTTCTGGCGTCCCACCTTGTCGCCCAGCCAACCGAACACGATGCCACCGAGGGGGCGTGCGATGAAGGTTGCGGCGAAGGTGCCCAGAAGGAAGAGTGTCTGGACGGACTTGTCTGCTTCGGGCAGGAAGACAGGGCCCATGGTGGTGATGAGGTAGCCGAACACGCCGACGTCGTACCATTCCATGGTGTTGCCGACGATGGTGCCGCCGAGTGCTTTGCGCAGCATCGGCTTGTTCACCACGTTGACGTCGGACTCTTTGAGCCGGCGCTTCGGGCGAAGCTTCGTTTTCTTCGTTGCGTTCTTTACTGCGTTTGCGGCGCCCGTGGGGGCTGCCGATTCCTGGTTTCCGGTGGCGTTCCTTGCGCCATCCGGAGAGACGGACGTGCTTTGGTCTATGGGCATTTGGGCTTCTCCTAGGGAGGTCATTTGCTTGCGACTTCTGCTGCCCCGCTCTGGGCAGGGTTTCAATTTTACGGGTTTTGGGCCGAAAACCCGAGTTGAGATCCGATTTTTAGGCCCTCTGAGGGCGCAAATTGCCTAGGTGTGTTGCATCTCATTACCCGCTCTTGCCCTGCAATCATGCGGATGTCCGGCCGTTTTTGCCCTCCGGAGCCCGTTGTTACCAAATTGTTTAGCTACACCCACGTAACGGGGCTGATTCGGGCCTAAAAGCTGACGGTTTGGGAGGAGCCGCGCAGATCGTCGTGCCCACGAGTGCGGCTGACGAGCGGTTGCGTGAGAGCAATGAGTCGATGGCATATTGACGGCGGCCACCGGCTCTACACCGATGGCCACCGCTCCCGGTTAGGGGATGTTGTGCCAGAACAGGCGGACGACATCAACGACTAGTCGGATGATGTTCACCGCCAGATTCCAGGCGCCCCATGGTTCTTCACGTTTCCGTTTGGATTCCATGCCGGCACCTCCTCCCGGAGGAACAGGGCACGGGCTACACGTGTCTAGGAGCACAACAACGTTGCGCCCCACGTGCGTAGGGCCATACACTCAAAGTGTTCGGATTTGAGGATATGACCCTCTGACCGCACCAATGAGCGCACCGCGCTGAACAAAGACCCGATTGCACTCGGGTCTTTTGTTCTTTAACGGCACCTCAGGCTCTTGCCTGATGATCCCAGCGTAACGGCCACGAGACACCCCAACGACCACACCAGCGCAGCCTCAGGCGTTAAGCCGAGCGTCCGCAAACCGAGGAGCCATAGACTCCATCTGCTCCATCACCAGTTTGATCGCTTCCGGTTGCTTGTCCGGCGGGTACCCGAAACGGACCAGAAGCCTTTTGATCGATGAACGAAGTTTTGCCCTGACGTCATCGCGTACCGTCCAGTCGGTCCGAACGTCCCGGCGCATCACCGCCAGCAGCTCGCGGGCGATATCGGCGAGCACGCCTTCGCCCTGTATCTCCACGGCAGACTCGTTCGAGGCCACAGCGTCGTAGAAGGCCAGTTCGTCCGAATTCAGAGGGGGACTGAAATGGGCGCCTCGATTGCCCTCGGCCGCGACTTCGCGTGCCAGCTCGACCAACTCGGCGATGATCTCCGCCGACGTCAGCTGCTGGTTGGTGTACTTTCGCATCAGCTCGGTAATGCGTTCTGAGAAGGCCCGTTGGCGAATCACGTTGTTTCGGGTCGCAACAGCAGACTCGTCAGCGATGAGCTTCCGCAGTGCCTCTATTGCCAGTTGCGGGTTGCGGGCATTCTGGGTCTTGGCCATGAATTCCGGCGTCAGGTCGTCCAGCGAGGGCTTCGGCATGCCAGCTGCCTCGTAGATGTCCAGTACCTCTCCGGAAGAGGTTGCTGACGCCACGAGGTTACCCAGCAGCCGCTGGATCTCCTCCGGCACCGGCTCCCCGCTGGCCTGTCGGTCTGCGGCGTCGAACTTGGCCATGTAGACCCGCGTCTCCTCGTAGATCTGGATTTCGGGCAGAAGTTCAGCCAAGTTATCCGAGCCGGAACACAGCGCCCACGCCCGTGACAGCTGGCCGGAGTACCGGCGGTACTTTGAGGCCAGAGTTTCTTCGCCTTCAGCCGGCTTGTTCCCCGGTGTTTCCGGGCTCCGCAGGTAGTTGGCCGCGCCCGTGGCAGCGCTGACAAAGGCCCGCGGGCCGCCCTTCATCAACACGGATTTCCAGTCGTATCCGGAGAGCATCCCACGGAGGTTTTCAACCAGCGACACCGTATGCCCAACCACTTCGTCGACGCTCTTGCCGACGGGCTTGTTCGTCTGATCGTCCTTAGTGTATTCACCCAACGCCTTGGTTAGACTCTCCGCCAGCGGCGCGTAGGCCACAAGCAGACCGTCCTGTTTGCCGCGGAAGGTGCGGTTAACGCGGGCCAGGGTCTGCATCAACAGCGCACCCTTCAGCGGCCGGTCCAGGTACAGCGTGTGCAGCGGCGGTGAGTCGTAGCCGGTGAGCATCATGTCCTTGACGATGACGAGCTCTAGTTCGTCGTCAACGTCCTTGAGTCGCTCTTTTACCGTCGCATTCGCCGACTCTCGGCGCACGTGATCGGACACCGGGGGAACATCGCTGGCGTCACCGGAGTAAACCACTTTGATTTTTCCCTCGGCAAGGTCATCCGAATGCCAGTCAGGCCTCAGCGCCACGATGGCCGAATACAGTTTGGCGCAGATTTCCCGGGTCCCGCCCACGATCATTGCTTTACCGGGAGCCTCGATGAATTTGCCCATCTGTGCACGCCGGTTCTCCCAATGTGCCACCAGGTCCTCAGCCAACGCAGCGATACGCTGGGGCGCGCCGTACACGGCATTTACGACGGCGACGCTCGCCTCGAGTCGCGCCCGTTCAGTATCGTCGAGGCCGAGAGTGGCTTCGTCGGCTGCCTGGTCGAGGACCTCTTCGGTCACATCGGACGCGAGTCCGACTTTAATGAGCCGCGGCTCAAAGTACACCGGTACCGTGGCACCGTCCTCCACCGCCCGAGACAGATCGTAGACGTCGATGTAATCGCCGAAGACATCCTGCGTGTTCCGGTCAGCAAAGGAGATGGGCGTTCCGGTGAAGGCGATCAACGTGGCATGGGGGAGTGCGTCACGCAGGTGCCTGGCGTATCCGTCGAGATCGTCGTAGTGCGAGCGGTGCGCCTCATCAACAACCACAATGATGTTGCGTCGGTCGGACAGCAGTGGGTGCTCGGCACCGGCATCTTTCTCGGCTTTGCTGCGGCCGAACTTTTGCAGAGTAGTGAAGTAGATACCGCCGGTTGCACGGTTACTCAGTTCCTCCCTGAGCTCGGAGCGCCTCCGGATTTGCCGCGGCGACTCGGTCAACAACAGGCTTCGATCAAAGCCCTCGAACAACTGGCCATCGAGCTCGTTTCGGTCCGTGATCACCACGACCGTCGGGTTTTTCAACTTCGGATGCCGTGCCACGAGGTTGGCGTAGAGCTCCATTTCCATTGACTTACCAGAGCCCTGTGTGTGCCAGACGACGCCGGCTCTGCCGTCGCTTTCCACTGCTTGAACGGTGCTGCCGACGGCTTTGGTGACGGCGAAGTACTGGTGAGGCTTCGCGATGCGCTTCAGTAGCCCTTCCGGGCCACCGTCGAAGGCCGTGAAACTACGGACTAATTGCAGAAAACGCTCCTGGTTATACAAACCGTAAAGGGCGGTCTCCAGAGCCGTGACGGCGACGCCGGCCTCCATGTAGCCTGGTGCGACCGGCCGACCATCATCATCTATATTCCATGGCGAGAAGTGGTTAAGGGGAGTGAACGGAGTGCCGTACTTTGCTTGGATACCGTCTGATGCGAGCGTGAACACGCAGAAGCGGAACGCCATGGGAAACTCGCGAAGATACGTCTGTAGCTGCGCATGTGCCGCGGCCACGTCAGCCGTGGCGCTGCCTGCCTTCTTGAGTTCAATAACACTTACCGGCATACCGTTGCAGTACAGGACGACGTCGAAGCGCCGCTTATAGTCGCCCTGCACCAAAGTGACTTGGTTGACGGCGAGCCAGTTGTTCTGGTCGGGGTCCTGGCTCAGCAGGTGGATGGTGGGGTTTGCCTCGTTGCCGTCGGAATCGATGTAACTGAGCCGGTAGCCATTCACGAGGTAGTTGTGGATACGGTGGTTTTCGGCCATTGCGTCGTTCGATTCCGGAGAAGCGATCTCGGCGACTGCCTGCTGCAGGTACTGGGCCGGAACAGCAGGGTTGAAGCGCTGGAGGGCTGCGAGCAACCGAGGGCGGATCAGCAGTTCATCCCACGTCTCCCGTTCACCCGTACCGGGAGCGATGTCCTGCCCAGGCAAGGGCCGCCAGCCGAGTGGCTCGGCCAAAAGTTCAAGGGTCATGCCCTCCCAGTCAGCTTCGGAAAAGGCTACGGCTGGTGTTGCTGCTGTCACGGTGTTCCCCCTTTTGGGCCGAATGTCTTTCCGAGATGATTGTGCATCTAACTACGGGTTGACTGATGCTGGGCAGCTGAAGAACCGAATCCCACCAGGCGAGCAGCCCCGGTCGCTAAGCTTCGACTGGAACTCATCTCCGCTGGGCTCATATGCCCGCTCCCTCCAATAGCTTCTCGACATCTTTGACCCGGAGCCTGCCAGACAGGAGTTGGGGGAGCATAGCATCGCGAGTGGCAGCCAGCTTTAGGTTTTCATGGTCGGCATAAGCAGCAGTCTCCAACAGCGGACTAGCCTTTGCCGCGAAGCTAGCTAATCTTTCGGGCGCAGGGCAAGGGATTTCAAGCGCATCGACATCACGCTTATTCACGTGCTGTTGCGCCGCCCCTGTTGCTTTCTTCAGTAGTTCCGGGATTCGATCATGAATGGCAAAATGCAACCAATCATTTACCGCTCTGTCTTGAGTCCAGACCCCGACTAAGGACTGATTTCCGCTCGCCTCGATTTCCAATCGGGAGACCTGCCCAAGAGTGGCACCCGTAATCGCGATAACTGTAGCGCCTATCGGCATCAATTTCGCCGCGCTACGCTCCAGTGCAGCCGTAGTGATGTATTCGGAAGGTTGGATTATGCGGTCCTCATTGGCCTTCCCCGAGTTCAACCAAGGCACTGTGCCCTCAGTCCAAAAATCCAAGTTGTTGCGACTGGGTGTCCCGCCCAAGACGGTCGTTGCCATTTTACCCAGCGGCTTCATAATGATCTCACTTGACTTGATGATCTGCGAGTAGAGCTTTTCAGACAACTCCATGGCCATTCTGGCGAGAATCGTGTTGGCGGCGATCTTGTTGTCGAGGGCGCCCAGAACCTCCGCGATCGCTTGCTGCCCAGACAGTTCGGGCAGAGGAACGGTTAGCCGCGAGAGAATTCCTAGATTGATGTGGGGAACCCCGGTAGATATAGCGTTGTCGTGAATCTGTTTGAAGAACTGGGACGACGAGCAGGCGTAGTAGAGGTACTCAGCGGAAGCAATTGATGGGTCTACCCGAAGGCGCATCTGACTCTGTGAAACGACGTATACGGGGAAGTGGTCGTTGGTAACCAAAGCTACTTGACCCAAGGTGCCACGTTGAGTGAATACTAAGTCCCCGGGCTCGGCAGTATTTCGCGCCAGAACGTTCCGGACCTTTTCCTCCGAGACGTAGACGTATTCACCCCCCAGCGCGCGGCCGTAACCCAGGTTAGTACCGCGTATCACCGGAACTCCTGATACTGAATAATCCTTCTGACCCAAAGAAGATCCAAAGGGGCCGCCGACTAGGCCCCGCTCTACGGCCACCTCCTTTATGGAAACCTTGGGCATACTCACAGGACCCTCCCCAACTGCTCGCGCACAACCGCCGCCAGCCGCTCGGACTGCTCAAACTGTTCAAAAAGCTCCTTGGAAAGCCGTGCGATCTTCTCCTCGATCGGCTCGCCGTCGTCCGCGACGTCCGCGGCCCCAACGTACCTTCCCGGCGTGAGTGCATAGTCCGTAGCCTTGACCTCCGCGAGGCTGGCCGAATAGCAGAAGCCTGCTTCGTCGTCGTACGTCAGTCCGGCCTCAACCGCCGATGTCGTGCCACGCCAGGCGTGATAGGTGTTCGCGATCTTGGCGATGTCCTCGTCGGACAGGGCTCGCTCGGCTCGGTCCACCATGTAGCCGAGGTTCCGTGCATCGATGAACAGCACCTGCCCGGTCCTGTCAACGGAGCCGCGGGGGCCGGCCGTCTTGTCCTTGGCGAAGAACCACGTGCAGACCGGGATGCCGGTGCTGCGGAAGAGTTGGGTGGGCAACGCCACCATGCAGGAGACGAGATCGGCCTCCACCAGCTGGGCGCGGATCTCGCCTTCGCCGCCGGAGTTGGAGGACATGGACCCGTTGGCCATGACCACGCCGGCGCTCCCGCCGGGGGCCAGCTTTGAAATGATGTGCTGGATCCAGGCGTAGTTCGCGTTGCCGGCAGGCGGAACGCCGTACCTCCAGCGTGGGTCCGACTCAGAGCGGGCCCAGTCCTTGATGTTGAACGGCGGGTTGGCCATGATGAAGTCCGCGCCGTTGTTGCCGGTGAGCTCCGGGTGCTGGTCGCGGGCGAAAGTATCGCCCCAGCGGGAGGCAAGGTTGGCGTTGAGGCCGTGGATGGCCAGGTTCATCTTCGCCATCCGCCAGGTGCGCTCGTTGAGCTCCTGCCCATAGACGGAGATGTCGGAGCCCTCCATGTTGTGGGCCTCAAGGAATTTCTCGGCTTGTACGAACATGCCGCCGGATCCACAGCAGGGGTCATAGACGCGGCCGCGGTGGGGTTCGAGGACCTCGACCAGAACGCGGACCACACCCGCGGGCGTGTAGAACTCGCCGCCGCGCTTGCCCTCGGCCTTGGCGAATTTTTCGAGGAAGTACTCGTAGACCTCGCCTAGCAGGTCTCGGGCCTTGCTAGCGCCCTGGCCCGTAAACCGTGCGGAATTGAACAGGTCCAGCAACTCGCCCAGTCGGCGCTGGTCCACGTTGTCCCTGTTATAGATACGGGGGAGCGTGGCGGCCAGGGACTTGTTGTCCATCATGATCATGTCCATGGCTTCATCGATGAGCTGGCCCACTAACTTCGGGTGCTCGCCCATGGCAGCAGGCAAGCCTTTGGCGTTTTCCGCCAGATAGGTCCACCGCGCCCGCGGCGCCACCCAGAAGACACCGCGGCCTGTGTACTCGTCGACGTCGTCGATCAGCTGGGCAATCTGGTCCTCGTTGAGACCGTCCGCCTCCAGTTCGGCTTGGATCTGCTCACGTCGTTCGTCGAAAGCGTCGGAGACGTACTTCAGGAACACCAGGCCCAAGATCACGTCCTTGTACTGTGAGGCATCCATAGAGCCGCGCAGCTTGTCTGCTGCTTTCCAGAGGGTGTCCTTGAGTTCCTTCATGGTGGACGGGGCGAGGTCCACCTTCAATTTCGGGGGCATTACTGGGTTCCTTTTGTCTGTGGTTCGGCGAGATTACTGCTGGGATCTATCAGGGTGAGACTTCCGCTCGCCACGCCGTCCGTAATCAGCGTAGCGACTTCGTGGAGTTGCCCGAGCCGTTCTAGGGCTTGTTGCTGCTCGTGCTGCAGCCGGGCAAGAGTATCGCCGAGTTTCCTCCGCTGGGCCTCAGGCACGCGACGCAGGCGCCACCTGCGCCAGGCCTTGTCCGTTGGGGAAAGACCGTTGATGTCGGAGGCAACGACGAACGGCAGCAGCCCGCCCGGGTCAGCGGCGTCGACCCGTAATACCTTCGCCGGGAATATGACAACGGAACCACCGTGAGCGTCAACCGTGGCAGCAGGCCGGGGGCTAGTGCAGAAGACGACGTCGTCCGGCTGAGTGAGCCGGCTTGCAGGGTAGTTGGCTGCAAGATCCAGGAGGCTGATGTACCGGTGCGGTGCGTTGTGCGGGTCAAGCAGCTCCGGCGGGCCCAGGACCCGGGTTCCCTTCTGCGGGTTCAGGTCCGCCTCCGCAATCCTGTTTCCCTTGATGTGCTTGAGGGCGCCGTAGGTCATGAGTTTCTGGATAGAATCGGCCTGATTCGTCATGTTGTCATGTGTGGTCACAACCTGCGAAGTAGGCGACTCACCGGAATGCAGCAGACGTCCTAGTTCCTCTATCCGAAGTGCCGCCTCGGCGCCAGTTGGCATTCCAACCGAACTATGAGGCGGTGCTGGTACCAAGGACTTGCTGGCCAGCAGCTGCTGGGTTGGCATCAGTCGAGCGAATCGGAACGCATGGGCGCGGACCATTGCTCGGGTTCCCATCGAGGCAATAATGTCGCTGACCAAATCCTGCTTCACGTCTTCAGTGAGATCTTGAGTGCTGACGTCCGCCACCATGGTCCAGCGTCCGGCATTGGGATTGTCAGCTAGAGAAGGACCCATCACCCAGAGGGCTTGAGCTTCGCGGGGTTTGGCCCGCAGCAAACCTTGGGGGAGTCGCACAATGGCGCGGACCCGGCCGATTCGCAGCAAATCTCCACGGAGCGCCGCTAGGCTAACGTCCATCGGTGGATCGCAGAGAACCCGTGCTGGGGCAATGATGACAGCCCGCTGCTGATCATCCATCTGCAAGAGAAGCTGTTCCACTGCCGCAAGGATTTGCGCTCCGCCCATGCCGGATTCGCCTGGGGACGGGTACTGAGCCACGTGAACTACAGGACCTTGGACGGCGAACTCCCCGCTCGGATCGAGATGGATCTGCCCGCAGTCCACGCCGTGCACCCGCAGTCGGCGACGCACCAGGCGACCTGAATCGCCGTCGTCGTCCGCTGTCAGAAACGTGACCGGCGCTTCTTCCCCAGCGGCATGGACGACGCCCATCAGAAGATCACTACCGCCTCGTGTGGAATCAGCAAAGACGGAGTCTCCGCCAAGAGTTGCGGCCAGTTCAACGCCGGCGGCTGCTACCAACCCCACGGCAGAGTCGGTGAGGGCAGTGGTCGAGTAGTCCTTCAGCCCCTCGCGGAACCTGGCGGCAAGCAAATGCTCGAAGGCCGCTGCCACGTTGTAGGCACTGTCTACGAGTTCGTCGGCGAAGGCCGCTGTGGAGGCGAGCGATGTACCCGCGGCTTCCATTTCTGAATACAGGAATGTGTCATCCGGATCGAACTCGTCAGCCGCGTCCAACAATTCTTCCGTGCTCAGTTGTGCCAGCGAGTTGCCAGTAATTGCCTTGAGCGCCAGCAGAGCCGTGAGGGTCTCGAAGGTGTTTCCCCGGGTTCCATCGGCAGTCATGCCGGGCATGCGGGTGAAGGCGGCGACGTCGTTGGCTGCCTCTGGGTTGTTGCCCCGTCCAGTATCGGTCAGCCAGGTGGTGATGTGGCCGGAGTCAAAGAGTTCCAACCCGCCGTTGAGCGCTACAGGCTTCGGGAATGGGTGAGCGGATCCGGCACTGCGTTTGCGCCACATGGACACGACGGGGCGCTGGACCTTTGCAAGGGCGGCAACGTCCGTGAGGGTCATGCGCATGGCTTCTATTTCGTTCATCTGCGCCTCCTAAGACGTCCATCTCAGCTTACTTCGAGTCGTTCTCCTGCGATGTATGACGTCTGATAAGAGGCGTTATCAGAATACCCAGTCAAAATTGCATGGAGTTGCCGTAGCGTCATTCTCAAGCAACCAAGGAAGTCTCCGGAGTTGCGACTGCTGCAGGAAACCACGCATTGGGGGACCGGTTTCCGCGTATTTCGACAATCCCTTTCCTTCCGAAAGATCGGAGGGTCCACCCGTGCGGCTGCTCGAGGCCGACATAGCTGATTGAGGTTCCAGACATGCATGACATCAAGTGCCCGCACTGCGGACAGACATTTACTATCGACGAAGCCGGCTACGCCGACATCGCCAAGCAGGTTCGCGATGCTGAGTTCGAACAGCAGCTCAACGAACGGCTTGAACTGGCAGGGCAGGACAAGGCCACTGCTCTCGAGCTGGCGGAGGCGAAGTCCGCCAGCGAACGTCAGAAGATCGCGGCGGCCAAGGATGCTGAGATCCAGGAACTGAAGTCAAAGCTCGACGCCGGTGAGGTTGCACAGAAGCTCGCCGTATCCGAGGCACTTGGTGCCGTCGAAAAGGAGCGCGATGGGCTGATGAAGGAGCTCGAACAGGCGAAGCAGGATAAACAGGCATCAGTTGAACTGGCCGAAGCGAAGCTCGCTAACGAACTTCAGAAGACTGCATCGGAGAAAGACTCCGCGATCCAGGACCTCAAGGCGAAGCTCGA
The DNA here is from genome assembly GCF_019977295.1 of Arthrobacter sp. StoSoilB20. Classification (NCBI taxonomy): domain Bacteria; kingdom Bacillati; phylum Actinomycetota; class Actinomycetes; order Micrococcales; family Micrococcaceae; genus Arthrobacter; species Arthrobacter sp. StoSoilB20. The sequence goes on from NZ_AP024651.1 coordinate 361,534, forward strand.
AGCCATCGAAACCGCGCAGAAGCTTGAGATCTCCGAAGCAGTCAACACGGTCGAAAAGGAGCGGGACAAGCTCGCAAGCAGCCTTGAACGGGCCGAGCTCGAGAAGCAGCTTGGTGAGAAGTCTCTGAAGGACAAGTACGAAACCCAGATCAAGGACCGTGAAGAACAGATCGAGCGGCTGCGGGACCTGAAAGCGAAGCTGTCGACCAAGATGGTCGGAGAAACTCTTGAGCAGCACTGCGAGACCGAGTTCAACCGCATTCGTGCCACAGCCTTTCCCCTTGCCTATTTCGAGAAGGACAACGATGCTCGGGCCGGGAGCAAGGGTGATTACATCTTCCGCGACTCCGATAGTGCCGGAACTGAGATTGTGTCGATCATGTTCGAGATGAAGAACGAGAACGACGGAACCGCGACAAAGCACAAGAACGAAGACTTCCTGAAAGAGCTGGATAAAGATCGCACGGAGAAGGGGTGCGAGTACGCCGTGTTGGTCTCTCTGCTCGAGCCTGACAGCGAGCTCTACAACACCGGGATCGTCGACGTTTCTCATCGCTATCCGAAGATGTACGTCGTCCGGCCGCAGTTCTTCATCCAGTTGATCGCGCTGCTGCGGAATGCCGCGATGAATTCGCTCGAATACAAGACCGAACTTGCCATGGTCAAGGCGCAGAACTTGGACATCACGAATTTCGAACAGCAGATCAGCGATTTCAAGGATGCGTTCGGTCGGAACTGGAGGCTCGCCTCCGACGGTTTCGTGGAGGCGATCAAGCGCATCGACGAAGCGATCAAGGACCTGGAAAAGACGAAAGTGGCGCTGCAGAAGTCTGCCGACAACCTGAGGCGCGCGAACGCCAAAGCCGACGATCTCACCATTAGGAAGCTCACGCGAGGCAACTCGACAATGACCACCAAATTTGCCGAGTTGAAGGCGGCGAAGACGGCAGGGTGGGACGTTAACTGACGGGCCATTCACGGAGCCGCTGAACGTACTGCTTCCGCCGCAGATTCTAGAGACCGCACAGCAGCAATAGACTGACCGACACTTCCTGAGACAGCGAAGACCGGCACCCGGTATGGTGTCGGCCTTTGCTGTCCCTGCGTGGGCGGTTCTTTGGTCAAGGCTGACGGTTGGACGGGCTATGCTCGATGACCGATCACCACGGTTGCATCCAGCTCTTCATCGGAGGCAAGCTCCACCCGCAGCCCGGCCCCGCCAAGGATCCGGGCCGTCCCGGGCGCCTGGTGCCGGGAGGTTTCCATCACCAGAAACCCGCCCGGCCTAAGCCACCCGGCCGCCCCCAGCGCAACCCGCCGCTGGACCGCCAGGCCGTCAGTCCCGCCGTCGAGCGCTAACCGCGGCTCATGGACCCGCGCCTCCTGCGGCATCATCCCGATGGCCCTGGTAGGAACATACGGTGCGTTGGCGAGCAGAACGTCCACTGTCCCGCGCAGCTCAGCCGGGAGCGCCGCGTACAAGTCCCCGTGATGGACGGTCCCACCACGGGGTTCGATGTTCAGGCGCGCGCAATGGACAGCGTCGGGATCGATGTCCGCCGCATGCAAGCGGCAATTCCCCAGCTGATCGCTCACTGCCGCACCCAGCGCTCCGGAACCACAGCAAAGATCAACGACGACGGCACCCGGCTTGGCGAGCATGGCCGCCTTGCGCACCAGGAACTCCGTGCGGCGCCGTGGCACGAACACACCAGGCCGGACCGCCATGCGGGTCCCGCAGAAATCCGCCCAACCAACGATGTGCTCCAAGGGCTGCCCCTTGACCCGTCGTTCCACCAGGCGGTTGAGCTCGTCAGGATGGTTGGCGGCCCCGAGGAGCACCTTAGCTTCGTCTTCTGCGAAAACGCATCCCGCAGCGCGAAGGGTGGCGGCAACGTCGGATCCCCGGGTCATGAAGGCCATGCTAGCCAAGGGGTTCCCAAACTTCCCGGTTCTTGGTTAGGGTATGAGGCATGGGAACACTGATTTTTGAGTAGACCGGCCTTTGCCTCACGGCACTGCCCGAGTTTCACCTGACAAAAATCCACGCCTGTTGAGGCCCTGCCTCCATGCCGTTCCCGAATGCCTTTCCAGAACCGCAACGTCATGGGATACGTGTCTCTTCAGGACTCACACTTCAAGGAGTCCACATATGACTGCCAACCCTTCCGAAAACAACACCCCCGAGACCCCGGCACAGGAGCCCGCAGCCAATGCCCCGGCTTCCGGCGGTATCAAATCCAAGCTGACCGACGCCCAGAAGGCCATGCTGGCCAGCAAGTCCGGAGGCGGTGCGCCGGCTGGCTGGCAAAGCACCGGCAAGGGACACAAGCCCACGTCCGCCAGCGGCAAGCAGGCCAAGACCGAGAAGAAGGTCCGCTGGTAAACGCGGCGGACAGGCACACAGGAAAAGACAGGCACACAAGAAAAGACAGGCACACTGGAAAGGAAGAACCATGACTGCGAATCACGAGTCTGAGCGCATCAATCCTGAGGTTGCAAGCCACTTGGTGGAGTCCATGGGAATGGCGCCGATGCCCGAGCCGACAACCATCGCCGTCGCACTGGGCGGAGACCAGACTAAACAGTGGCCGGACGGCAACGGCAAACGCCGCCACCCGAAGGACCGCGACCAAGCCCACGGCCGCATGGGCCAGGGCGCAGCTGTAACGGCGATCCACAGGACCAGCCGCCCACAGCTGCCGCACTCGTCCTGACAACACCCGCACCACCCCGCGTAGCCAGCCCAACTGAGTGACAGTAAACGTCCCATTGAACCCTCAATGGAGCGTTATCTGTTACTCAGTTGGGCTGGCTTACGTCGTTGGGGGACTTGTCCGGACGCCACCCCCGCCACACGGGATGGCGCAACCGGCCGGGGCCCGTCCATTCCCCGAAAGTCACTTCGGCCACCAGCTCAGGGGAGACCCACCGGGCTCCCGCAGCGTCCTCCCTCGGAATATCCGCGAACGGGGAATCCGCTACCACCAGGGGCTCCAATTGCTCCATGACCTCGCGGAGTTGCCAGTCCTTGAAGCCGGTACCGACCCTGCCCACATAGTGCAGCTTGTTGCCGTCCGGGATGCCCAGCAACAAGGAACCGAACGTCCCGCTCCGCGCCCCGGCGCCTGGACGCCAACCACCCACCACCACTTCCTGGCTCTGCTCCAGCTTGAGCTTGAGCCAGGACCTGCTGCGTCGGCCAATGACGTAGCGGCTGTCGGCCTTCTTCGCCATGACACCTTCCAGGCCGAGCTCGGCAGCGCTGGCCATGAGGTCCTCCACATCGTGGTCCAACACCGCTGACAAGTGCAGGGGGCAACCTTTGCGCAGGCGCTTCGCAAAGCCGGAGAGCTTCTGGTGGCGCTCGCTGAACGGCAGCCCGCTCAGGTCCATGCCGGCGTCGTAAAGCAGGTCAAAGAGCATGAGCTGCACCGGGACCGATGCCTGTGCGCGCTTTATGTCGGCCGACTTGACCAGGTTCATCCGGGCCTGGAGCCGGCCAAAGTCGGGGCGGGACCCCTTGCCCAGGGCCACGATCTCTCCGTCGGCCACGAAGTCGCCGTCTGGCCAGCACGCACGGTCCGTCAGTTCAGGGTACGTGGCGGAGAGGTCATTTCCGTTGCGGCTCATGAGGCGGATCCTGCCTTCGGTGCCGGTGATGATCGCCCGGATCCCGTCCCATTTCAGTTCATACAGCCAGTCGTCGCCACGGAGATCAGCGGTGGTCCCGGAAGTGGCCAGCATGGGGCTGTAATTCGGCATGGGTTGGGGAGCGGCAGGCGCGGTTACAGAGGGCTGTGACCCGGACTTCGGCGCAGTATTTGAGGACGCCCGCCGACCCCCGGGCTGCTCTTTCATCAGATGGATAAGCCAGTTCTGGCCCGTATTGATCAGCGCAAACCGCTTGGTTCCGCCCAAGCCCCCGCCTGGTTCGCCCGTGAGGGTGGCGATGACTTCCTTGCCGTCGCGCCACTTCTCACACGTGTACTCACCGCGGTCCCAGATGGTCATGGTCCCTGCACCGTATTCACCCTTGGGAATGACGCCCGCAAAATTTGCGTATTCCATGGGGTGGTCCTCGGTGTGCACCGCCAGATTGTTGCGGTCCGGTGTTTCCGGGACGCCGCGGGGAAGCGCCCATGACGCCAGCACTCCGCCGTGCTCCAGGCGCAGGTCCAGGTGGTACCGGCGGGCGTGGTGCTCCTGGATGACGAAGATGCCGCCGGGCGGCGGAGGGTCGCCGGGCTTCGGCTGATCGGAGGAGGAGCTTCCGGATCGGGACGCTCCAGAACCAGCAGCCGACGACGACGGAAACGGCTCCGGGGTCTTCTGCGGATCGCGCATCCCGACATACTTGGCGAGACGGTTCTCCACCGTCACCACACGCTCGCGGTTGGTGTTGGAAGCGTTGGTGCCCGAACCGTTGGTGCTGGAGCCGTTGGTGCTGGAGCCGTTGGTGCCGGAACCGTTAGTGCCCGAACCGTTGGTGCTGGAGCCGTTGGTGCCCGAACCGCTGGTGCCCGAACCGCTGGTGCCCGAACCGCTCAAAGCCGCCGCGGCGCCGTCGTCGTCATTGTCGTCCTCACCGTGGGGCGGCAGGTGCCGGTCCGAGATGGGCGCGAAATGGTCTTTGCCCGTCCTGACCCGCTTCATCACCGCCTGGAAGTCCAAGTGGTCCAAGGAAGCGGAAGCGAGCTCCCTCCAGGTGCGCGGGGCGGCCACTGTGGGGTGTGCCTTGCCCCTGAGCGAGTAGGGGACGATCGTGGTTTTGTTACCGCTGTTCTGGCTCCAGTCCACCAGCACCTTGCCGTGGCGCAGGGACTTCTTCATATCGCTCACCACCAAATCGGGATGGTCCGATTCCAAGGCGCGGGCCAGTTCGTGAGCGAAGGCCGAAACTTGTTCGGACTTCAGGGTTCCATCCAGGCCCGTGTAAAGGTGTATGCCTTTGCTGCCGCTGGTCACCGGGACGGGGTCCATGCCCATGTCCTGGAGGATGGAGCGGGCAAGTTTGGCAACCTCGACGCACTCGGGCAGCCCTGCCCCTGGCCCGGGGTCAAGGTCAAGGACAAAGCGGTCGGGGCGGAGGGGCTTGCCGGAGGGGTCGACTTGCCACTGCGGAACATGGATTTCCAGCGAGGCGATCTGGGCCATCCACGTGAGCGTGGCCAGGTTGTTCACCATGGGGTAAACGTTGACGTGGTCCGAATGCTGGATGGCCGCCCGGGGAATCCAGCGGGGCGCGGAGTCCTCGAGATTCTTTTGGAAGAAGACCTGCCCGGGATTTTCGGCGGTGCCCACCCCATTGACCCAGCGTTTGCGGGTGACGGGCCGGTTGGCAGCGGCGGGGATGAGGAAGGGCGCCACGGCGGCGTAGTACTCCAGCACTTCGGCCTTGGTGGTGCCGGTTTCCGGGTAGATGATTTTTCCCAGGTTGGTGAGCGTGAGTTCGTGGCCTTCCACGTTCACGCGCTCCTGTTGCTTGCCTGCCACCTCTTCTCCTCTGCTGTGTTGTGCTGTTGACTGGGTGCATGAGGGCCATATGGAAGGGATCTATCGCGTTCGGTCTGGTCAACGTACCAGTGAAGCTCTACAGTGCCACGGAGGATCACGATATAAGCCTGCACCAAGTCCACAATAAGGACGGCGGGCGCATTCGGTACCAGCGGAAATGCGAAATTTGCGGCGAAGTAGTGGCCTACGAGGATATTGACAAGGCCTACGAAGAAGAGGGCCGCACGGTGGTTTTGACCTCCACCGAATTGAAGTCGTTGCCGGAGGAGAACAGCCGGGAAATCGAGGTGGTGGAGTTTATCCCCGCCGAGCAGCTGGACCCCATCATGTATGAGCGCAGTTATTTCCTGGAACCGGATTCCAAATCGCCCAAGGCCTATATGTTGCTGCGGCAAACCTTGGAGGACACGGACAGGATCGCAATCGTCCAGTACGCGCTTCGGCAGAAAACGCGGTTGGGTGCACTGCGCGTGCGGGGCGACGTCCTCTTGCTGCAGGCATTGCTGTGGGGCGACGAGGTCCGTGAAGCCAAGTTCCCGTCGTTGGAGACCGACATCAAGATCTCGGACAAGGAACTGGAGATGTCCTCGGCCCTGGTGGAATCCATGGCTCATGACTTTGATCCCGATGAGTACACCGATGACTACCAGGTCCAGTTGAAGACGCTGATCGAGGCCAAGCTGGAAAAGGGCGAGGCCCTGGATACCGAGGCCACCTTCGGTGCCGTGGAAGGCGAAGGGGAGGGTGGCGACGTCATCGACCTCATGGAGGCACTGAAGCGCAGCCTGGACAAGAAACGCGGCAAGGAAAAAGCGGACGACGACGCCGCTGCCGCCGGCAAAACCGCCACCAAACCAAAGGCGCGGGCCAAGAAAAAGGCGTGAACCGGCGTCGTAAATAAACCCATCAAGATCCCAAAAAGCAGCGGCCGCGGTGCGAGCGGCCGCTGCTTCTTAACCGCTGTCAGTGATTTCTCAGCATGGAGATAAGCTCGGATTTCTTCTTGTCGGAATAGCCTTTGAGGCCTAATTCCTTGGCGCGGGACTTCAGTTTGTCCACCGTCCAGTCATCGTAATCACCGGACTTTCCACCCTTGCTTCCTACTTCCTTGCGGCCCTTGGCAGCAGCGGCATTGGAGACGCGGGCAGCTTTCTCCTTGGAGGCGCCATCCTCGCGGAGCTCTTCATAAAGTTCCGGGTCTTTCAAACTGGAGTTTTTCTTTCCTGGCATGATGCATTCCTTTCTCGGATGTGGCTAGGCGCCCGTCTCATAGTGGGGCTCTGCAACAGGCTTTGACTCGGGTGAACCCCGCTCCCGGAGGTATACGGAGGCACCCACCAGAACGGCTACGGCAAGGAATTCGCTTTGCCAGTTCTGGAAGGACTCAAACCAGAACTGGCTGGAACCCATGTACTCCCAGGTGGAGACCTCGGGAAGGCCGTGGCTGCGCTGTTCGTCGTTGTAGGCGGCCGTACCGCCGAATGCGTGCAAGGTGAACGAGAGCAGGAAAAGCAGGCCGAGGAGGCCGGAAAGCGAGTGCTCGTAGACCTTCAGGACCCAGCCGCCCCGGCGCACCGGCCAAGGGGTCTTTGCGGTCATTTTGGCGTCACGGGGGTCCTCATCCTGGGGCGCGTCCTTATCCACAGGCTTCGACTCCGACGATCCCCTTTGGAACAGGAATACCGTCAGGACCACGTACATGGCCATTTGAAGGAACTCCGACTCCCAGTTCTCGAAGACGGCTTCCCAGAAGCTTCCCGAAGTCAGGAAATCGGTCAGGCCCGTTGCCGGTTCACCATGCGCTTGCTGTTCTTCGCTGTATTTGGCGGCCCCTGAAAGGATCATGCCGCCGAGGAAAAAGACGAACAGGCCCGCATTGACCAGCAGCAGGCCGTGGTCTTTGACCCAATTGCGCTTTTGGGCCTTGCCGGATGTCTGTTCGTGTTGGGCAGGTCGCAGCATCTTTTTCACACCTCTCGCGCAGTTCCGTTATTGCCTTCCCCGTTGCGGACGGCGCGGCGGTGCAGCCACACCGGGGTTCCCACCACCAGGAGCAGAAGCACCAGGATGATGAATCCTCCGGCCACCAGTCCGGATGTCCGGCCGGCGGTGAAATCGAACACCAAGGTGGCCGATCCAACGATCAGCAACGCCACACCGGCCAATGCCCACTTGGTGACGACGTCGGCTGTCGAAACCAGCGTGGCTTTGAGGCCCCTGCGGAACAGCCGGCGGTGGACACTGACGGGGAGCACTATGAGGACGGTGGTCAGCGCCGCCACCATCACGTTGAAGAGGTAGAGGCTCCGTTGCCAGTCGTCCAGATATTCGAAGCGTCCCTGGAAGGGCAGCGTCAACAGGAAACCGCCCAGAATCTGGACCCCGGTCTGGAGCACCCGCAATTCCTGGATCAATTCCATCCAGTTGCGGTCCATACGCTCCTCAACGGATTCGTTGCGGCCGGTTCTGGGAGCCTGCTCCGGCTCTATCATCTCTGCACCTCCAAGATGGTTTTGGTGGACGACGACCATACACGGGACTACGGTCGAACTGTCAGCATTCCTCGATTTTGCATCGGGGCCTCATCGCCATTTCCAAGGAGGAAGCAATGAGCCAGGACGAACACCGCGTGGAACCGGACAGCGAGCCCGGCGGCTACGGTACACCCACCCCGGAACAGGAAATGCCTGGCCAGGGTGATGAACGCGAGACGCCGGAACGGCCGGCCCAGGGAGTCCCCGATACTGCCGTGGACGAGATTCCCACACCCCGGGACTCCGATGCTGCCCCACCGCCCTCAGCCACCGGGGATGCCCCGGGCTGAGGCTGATGATGCCCGAGGGCCGTTCCCGCCACACTTGCAGTGGTGGGAACAGCCCTCGTGGTCTGTAAGTGCAGATGGAGTACCCGTTGAGTCCGGGTGGGGTCCAGCGGTGCCTAAACCGTATGTCCCCTGCGACCTGACATGAAGCTCAGCAACCAGCCGATGGCTGCGACAACAAGGAGGACGACGCCAACCCACAGCAACCAGTTAAGGGCCTGGGAGAAGCCGCCTACAAGGAGGAGAACAATTGCTACTACACCAGCAATGATCAGAAGTGTATTCATGGTCAGCACATTCCTTTCTGGGGGAATCTTTGATGAATCGCGGATTCCCAACTATGCATTCCGATTTACTTCGATTGAGTTATGCCGGTACTCCAAGGCGTTCGGCCGCCTCAAAGTGCCTTTACCGCATTTGGCTCCCCAAGCTCCGCTGGGAGCCAAGTTCGCCAGTTGTGAACACTAACACTCCTCATTGTACTACTAAGCATCCTTATGAAAGGCTTATGCCAGTCGTCACTTGATGATTGGGCAGTTGCCGCAGAAATTTTGCGGCGCATTTTTGGCTCACATGAACGTCCATGAGAGGAACACATGAAAGCGTCACAGCAGCTTGCAGACAACCTTCAGATCGTCCTGACCGACCTCATCGAGCTGCAGCTCCAGGGGAAGCAGGCGCACTGGAACATTGTGGGACCGAACTTCCGGGATCTTCACCTTCAACTGGATGAGCTGGTCCTGGCCACGCGCCAGTTTGCCGACGACACCGCCGAACGTATGCGCGCACTCCATGCCCTGCCGGATGGCCGCAGTGCCACCATCGCCAAGGGCACGCGCCTGGAGGAGTTCCCTGCCGGCCTGGTCAACACCAAGAACGCCGTCAAGCTGGTCACGGACCGCGTAGAGCGCGCTGTGCAGACCATGCGCGATGTCCATGACGAGGTGGATGAGGAAGATCCCACCACCGCTGACCTGCTGCACGCGTTCATCTCCCGCCTTGAGCAGTTGGTGTGGATGATCAACGCAGAAATCATGAACGCCGGCGCTTCCGTCACGGATCCGGACGAAGCCTAGAACGCCACGGACCGGGTGGATCACGAGTAGGGCGGAAGAGCCGTGCCCAGGCTGAAGCGCAGTGACTTGTCCAAGCCCGGCATCGTGCGCCGCAGGGTAGGAAAAGGGTTCAGCTACCGGCACCCGGACGGGGGCCTGGTCAGCAAGGAGGATCGCCAGCGCATTAATGCGCTGGCGATCCCGCCTGCATGGACCGATGTGTGGATCAGTCCTTTCGAGAACGGACACATCCTGGCTACCGGAGTCGACGACGCCGGGCGCAGCCAATACATCTACCACCCCACCTGGCGGGAGCGGAAAGACACCGAGAAATTCATTCGCGCCGCCAAGCTGGGACTGGTGCTGCCGGCGATCCGGCGCAACGTCACCGTCCACCTGCAAAACATGGACGATCCCCGGCAACAGACCCTCGCCGCTGCCGTGCGGCTGATGGACCTCGGCGCGCTCCGGGTTGGCTCCGAGGTGTACATGAAGCAGAACGGTTCCTACGGGCTCACTACACTCCGGTGCCGCCATGCGCGGGTGCAAGGGCAGGACGTCTTCCTGAAGTTCCCAGGCAAGAGCGGCCAGCTGTGGGACAAATCCATCCACGACCCCGCCTTGGCCGCCTTCCTGGAACCACTGGCCGAGCGCCCGGGCAAGGAGCGCCTGCTTGCCTACCTTTCGGAGGGAACCTGGGTCTCCGTGGATGCCTCCATGATTAACGGATACTTGCGAGGCATCACCGGCGATGCCTACTCATCCAAGGATTTCCGGACCTGGAAGGGTACGGCCGCGGCGGCCCTTTGCCTGATCAAGTCCGGCCATAAGGGAACTCCCCGCCAAGCAATTGTTCGGGCCATCAAGGAAGCCTCAAAGATATTGGGCAACACCCCGTCCGTGGCCCGCTCCTCCTACGTGGACCCGCGCATCATCGAGGCCTACCTCGAGGGGGAACTGAAGGAAGTCAAGCCCACCGAAGCTTCGGTTGCGGCCTTCCTTAACGGTGAAACGCCGGGCGGGTAGCCCGGAGGTTATCCGGCACCCTCCAACTGCCCCGGATCCCTCCAACTGCCCCGGGTCCCGAGGGCGGTCCCGGGCCCTGGGTTTGTTCCAGGAGCTTTGTGAGTACACTCGTACTAATAAAGATCGGCATGAACGAGCCTTGGGGAGCAGTGAATGATTCTGGTCGCAATCGTGGTGTGCGAAGTTGCGTTTTGGGTGGCGATTATCGCCGGACTCGCAGCGCGGTACCTGCTCAGGAGGCCCCGACTCGGTGGAGCCCTGCTGATCCTTGCTCCGGTGATCGACGCCGTCCTGCTCGCCTTGGTGGCAGTTGATCTGCTCGGCGGGGGAACGGCCTCATGGCAGCACGGGCTGGCGGCGATCTACATCGGCGTCTCCATCGCGTACGGCAAGCGCATGGTGGCATGGGCCGATGGGCACTTCCACCACCGGTTTGCGGGCGGCCCCGCACCGGAACGCGTCACAGGCTCCCGCTACACGGTCAAATGCTGGCGGGATGTGCTTCTAACTGCGTTGGCGGTAGTCATCGCCGGCGCAACCCTGGGCGCGATCATCCTTCTGGTCAATGACGCAGAGCGAACCGCAGCCCTCGCCGGGTTCTTTCGCATCCTGGGGATCATCTTTGCCATCGACTTCCTCTGGGCTGTGAGTTACACAATCTGGCCCAAGAAGGCCGCCCGGTCCTTGTCCTCTGCTGCCTCTTCGCACTGAAACACCATGCCGCGCAGAATCGACGCCGAAGCACGCACCGCTGAGATAGCGGAGGCGTCTTTACGGGTCCTCGAACGTCATGGGCTCGTGGGCTTGTCAGTCCGCGGGGTGGCAGCGGAAGCAGGCATTGCTGCTGCCTCGTTGCGGCGGTCATTTGCTACGCAGCACGCCCTTCGGGAGTACTGCCTGCAACTCATCGAGGATCGGGTCACCGCCAGGATCTCCTCGCTCGGGCTGACCGGCCGCGAACTCGTTGATGGGCTGCTGTTGCAACTGCTCCCCCTCGACAAAGAGCGGCGCTTGGAACTGGTGGCGCAGGTCCAACTCGGCATTCTTTCCCTCACCGACAGCCAGCTCCGTCCTGCGGCGACCAGGCTGAGCGAAGCAGTCGATCGAGCGTGCCACGCCGCTGTGCAGATCCTGATCGAGGCGGGCCTGTTCCACAACGGGCGCGATCCCGGCTACGAAGCGCAGCGGCTGCGGGCACTCCTTGATGGAATCGCCATGCAAGGACTGTGGAGCGGGGAGTTGCCGGCTTCAAGCCACATGCCCGGTGTGCTCGCGCGCCATCTCGACTCACTCGCCAACCCGTAAGCCCGCCGCAGTGACAGCAGACGACGGCGTACTGCGGATGACGGCGACACCGCGACTTACCCACACCACAAAGAAAGAGCCTGGCGACTCCCACATCAGGAAGTCGCCAGGCTCTTTCTTTGGCACTGAAGATTAAGTAATCGCTACTCGGCGTCGTGGTCCGTTTCCAGGATCTTGACCAGGCTGTCCAGTGCGGCGTCCGCACCTTCACCCTCGGCGCGCAGCACCACGACGTCTCCGTGGGAGGCGCCCAGGCTCATGAGTGACAGGATGCTGGCAGCGTCCATAGCGTCATCGGCGGGTTCACCCTGGCGTGCGATGGTGACGTCGATATCCAGGTCTCCGGCTGCCTCAGCGAAGATGGCTGCCGGGCGGGCGTGCAGGCCGACGCGGCTTGCGATGGTGGCTGTACGTTCTGGCATTGGTGCTCCTTTTTGTGAAGGGTGGCGGTTGTCGGTGGTGGCTTTGTGGGAAGTCTAGACCGTGGAGGCCCGGACGGGGTGACGCTAGACGCTTGCTGTGGCCGGTGCGGGTTCCGCTGCTTCCACCGGCTTCTTGACGGCCCAGCGCTTGAGGGCGATGACGGCCAGGGCGCTGACCACCATGCCTGCGACGATCGAGACAATGAACATCAGCAGGTTGCCGATGGCGAAGAAGACAAACAGGCCCCCGTGCGGTGCTTGGGAAGTTACGCCGGTAGCCATGCAAAGGGCTCCGGTGAGGGCGCCGCCCAGCATGCTGGCCGGGATGACGCGCAGCGGGTCTGCTGCTGCGAAAGGAATGGCACCTTCGGAGATGAAGGAGGCTCCCAGCAGCCAGGCTGCCTTGCCGTTCTCACGCTCGTTGAGGGTGAAGACTCTCTTGTCCAGGGCGGTAGCCAATGCCATGGCAAGCGGGGGAACCATGCCGGCAGCCATGACCGTGCCCATGATCATCCACGGAGCCTGGTTGTCTGAACTGCCGGCACTCAGGCCGGCAACTGCGAACGCGTAGGCAACCTTGTTGACCGGGCCGCCGAGGTCGAAACACATCATGAGGCCAAGAATGATGCCGAGAACAACGGCGGAGGCGCCGCTCATGCCGGTCAACCAAGTGTTCAAGGCTACTGTGAGGCCGGCGATGGGGCCGCCGAGGACCAGGAACATCAAGCCGGAGGCAACGATTGAAGCAAGCAGCGGGATGATAACCACGGGCATCAGGCCACGGAGCCAGCGCGGCACCTGCCAGGTTCCGATCAGGTGCGCGATGTAGCCGGCCAGGAGGCCGCCCACAATGCCACCAAGGAACCCTGCACCCATGAACCCTGAAACGGCGCCTGCAACGAAGCCGGGGGCGATGCCGGGCCGGTCGGCGATGGCGTAGGCGATGTAGCCGGCCAGCGCCGGGACAAGGAAGCCCATGGAGAGGGCACCAATTTTGAACAAGACCGCGCCGAGGTAGATGGTGAGTCCACCCTCGGGCAGGTTGCCGAAGTTGTTCTCGAGAACCACCTTGTCTGCGACTCCGGTGATGTCGTAGCCGCCGAGCAGGAAGCCAAGCGCAATCAGCAGGCCACCGCCGGCCACGAACGGAATCATGTAGCTCACGCCGGTCAGGAGGGCGCGCTTCAGCTTCTGGCCGATGTGCTCGCCCTTCTCCTCCTCGGCGCGCTCAGCCTGGTCTTCAGCGCCGGCATGGGGAACGCGGCGTGCCCGGGGATCGTTGGCGGCAGCGAGTGCTTCCTCGACCATCTTGGTGGGTTCGTCGATGCCGCGCTTGACGGGAGCATTGATGACCGGCTTGCCGGCGAAGCGCTCCTTGCCACGAACATCAACGTCGACGGCGAAAATTACGGCGTCAGCTGCTGCAATCACGGCCGGGTCCAGCGGCTTGGCACCGGATGACCCCTGGGTCTCCACTTGGAGGTCGACGCCCATTTCCTTGGCAGCAGCCACCAGTGAGTCGGCAGCCATGTACGTGTGCGCAATGCCGGTGGGGCAGGCTGTCACGGCCACAATGCGCTTGGGTGCGGAAGCCGCCGTCGTGCCGGCGCCAGAGCCGGAAACCGCGGCAGGTGCGGCAGCATGTGCGGGTGCGGCAGCCGGCTTATCGGCCAGTGCGCCGTCCACGAGGTCAACAATGTCCTGCTCAGTGGCCGCCGCACGCAGTGCTGCGGTGAAGTCCTTCTTGATCAGGGACCGGGCCAGCTTGGAGAGCAGCTTCAGGTGTTCCTGGTCGGCACCGTCCGGGGCTGCGATGAAGAAAATCAGGTCTGCCGGGCCGTCCTTGGCGCCGAAGTCCACCTTGTGGGACAAGCGGGCCATGGCAAGGGCCGGTTCCTGGACCGCTGCGGAACGGCAGTGCGGGATCGCGATGCCGCCGGGGACGCCGGTGGCTGTCTTCTGCTCGCGGGCGAAGGCGTCGGCGAAGAGGCCTTCAACCTCGGAAGCACGGCCGGAGGCGGCAACCTTGCCGGCCAGGACGCGGATGACGTCGGCGGGGGAGTCGCCCAGGTTTTGGTCGAGGGTGACCAATTGGGGTGTGATCAGCTGGGTCACTGTGAGTCCTTCTGGAGGGCCGTGATGGTTACGGCGTCTGGGGTTGTCTGGTGGACTGCCGGGACAGTGGAGCCTGGCAGCGAAGCAGCAGCGGCACCATGTGCCACGGCTTGACGAAGGCAGTCCTGCGCAGAGCCGCCTTGGGTTGCAGCCAGCAAGTAGCCGGCAAGTGAAGAGTCCCCGGCGCCCACCGTGCTGACGGCTTTGATGGGTGGATGAGTGGCGAGCCACGCCCCGTCCGCCGTCACCAGGATTGCTCCCTTGGACCCGAGTGTTGCGAGAACGGCACCTACACCGCTGGCGACGACGGCGGCTGCGGCTTCAGCGGCTTTGGCCGGGTCCGCTTCCAGTTCGTCAGCAGTGGAGACGTTGGTGAAGCCGGCGGCGGCAGCGAGCTCTGCGAGCTCTTCCGCGTTCGGCTTGAGGAGGTCCGGTTTCCCCGCGGCGTCGCCCACCAAGGCGGCCGCAAGGGGTGCCCCGGAGGAGTCGATGGCGATGCCGGGCGTTGCCGTTCCGTCCGCGTTCGACCGGAGCCGACGCGCGATTGTGGCGTAGAAATCCGCAGGCACTCCTGGTGGGAGCGATCCTGCCAGTACTACCCAGCTGGCGCCACGGGAGCGCTCCAGCAGCAACCCGATCAGGGCTTCCTGCTGTTCACCGCTCAGTTCCGGGCCGGGTTCGTTGATCTTGGTGGTGACACCGTCCGGTTCGGTGAGCGTGACGTTGCTGCGCAGCGCCTGGCCGATGGGAAGCGCGGCGAACGGCACGCCGCCGTCGTGCAGTCCGGAAAGGACGGGGTCCGAGTCTGCGCCCGGAAGAACTGCCACGGTGTCGAGGCCGGAGGCCACGAGCGCCCGCGAAACGTTGACGCCCTTCCCACCGGATTCCTGGTGGACGGCCACCGCACGCTGCACTTCACCGCGGGCCAGGGCGCCGGGGAGTTCCACCGTGCGGTCAAGGCTGGGGTTGGCGGTCAAGGTGACAATCATGCGATCACCACGTCGACGCCGGCATCGGCCAACGCCGCGGCGAGCTCGGGGGAGGGTTGGCTGTCTGTAATCAAGGTGTCAACATCCTTCAACGTTGCGAACTGGACCAGTGTTTCGGAGTCCAGCTTGGAAGAGTCGGCCAAGGCCACCACGCGACGGGCTGAGGTGACGAAGGCGGCCTTGACCGCGGCTTCCTCAGGATCGGGGGTGCTGAGACCGAAGGTTGCGTGGATGCCATTGGCTCCCACAAAAGCGATGTCCGGGCGAAGTTTGTAGGCGGCCTCCACTGTGGACTGCCCGACGGCGGCCTGCGTCAGTCCGCGGACACGCCCACCAAGGATCTGGAGTGCTATCCCCGGGGTGGAGGAGAGCTTGCCGGCAATGGGAATGGCGTGCGTGATGACCACAAGTTCATCGTTTCCGTTGGCCGGTGGTGTCCGCTGGGCCAGCAGGTCCGCCAGCGTTTCGGTGGTGGAGCCGGCATCGAGCAGGATGCTGCCCGTGGTGAGTTCCGGAATGAGCCCAAGGGCTGCGTTGGCAATGCGGAGTTTCTCGATCTGGCGCTGTACGGCGCGTTCAAGAATGCTTTCCTCGCGGGTGCTGAGGCGGTCCGAGGGTACGGCGCCTCCGTGGACGCGGCGCAGGTTCCCGGAAACTTCAAGGGCTGCGAGATCCCGGCGGACTGTCTCAGTGGTGATGCTGAAACGGTCGGCAAGGTCAGTGACGCTCACCCGTCCGCGCTCTGCGACGAGTGCGGAGATCAGTTGCTGGCGTTCTTCGGCGAACACTTACCCTCCATTGCGGTCAAGCCGGACATTCAAGACGGCCACTTCCGTGACTGCTGTCACAACGATGTGGAATTGCTTGACTCTATCTTTGTTTGTGTTGGCAAGTCAAGAGAAACCAACATAAACAAAGATTGAAGGGCTCACCGCTTGGGTCGCAGCAACTTCCGGGCACACAAAGGGCATGCCGTGCTCCCTGTAGCGCAGCATGCCCTTGTTCGGATCCTGACTGGGGGATTTGCCGGGATCCGGTCTGTGGTGTGCCCCCTAGGTCAAGGGAGTCAGTGGCTCGCCCTGGCCGGGCTGCGACGGAACCGCAGGTCCCGGCGTCGGGGGTTCAGGCGTGGGGTCCGGAACGGGCGGCGGCCCTGGCTCTGGCAAGGGAACGGGCTCGGGGGTAGGTCCTGGCTCGCGGGTTGGATCCGTGCCCGGACCGCGGGAGGGGCCAGGGTGGGACGGGTCCGGAGGAAATTCGCTCATGGTCAGGCGCTCCTTCGACGCGACGAATGCTGCGGCCTCAGGCTCTCCGGGACAGAGGACGGGTAGCGGCTGGAATCCCAGCCGGAACTCCGGTAGTCGATGGGCAGGTTGTCCGGATCCGGCGGATCGGGAAGCTTGCGCCTGTTGGCCGGCCTGAGCTGTGAGGCCGTGGATGAAGATTCTTTCCTCTGTGATTCCGTGTGCATGCTATCCCTCCCGGTAGCTCCAGATACGGTGTTGCGGCCGCTGATCCTCATTCCGGGATCTCCATGCGGAATCCGCAGTGGCATCCGAGGATGCGTGTGTTGATCAGTACTTCGTATATCCGCAGTTGGCCGCCGGGCTTGAGGACCAAGGGGGCCTGGATCCTGCGAAGCTCACAACTCTTGGTTTTCATGGGCTCGCCGCAGTGCAGATACTGCCCGCCAAACTGCAATACGCCCTGGTTCACGCCCGGACGGTTCAGGATCAGCGCCACGCGCTGGACCGATGCCACCTGCTGATAGGCGTACCTGCAGGCATTGCACTCGTAGGTCACTTCGACCATGTTGGGCGCAGGTGGGTAGTGCGATTGGATGGAGTTCACCAGCAGGTCTTTGTCGGTGTTGCAGCGCTGGCACCACAACGGCTCATCAGGCGGTTGGTGGGCTTCGTCTGGAACTCTGGACGCTGGCTGGGCCGGCATGGGTCTGTACCTCTGCATCGAAAAAATGCGGGACGCCCGTCTGCATGAGCTGGAAAGCCTGGGTCCTGTGATGGGGACTGTTAGCTAGATTGTGCACATAGGTGCACCGCATATGCAAGGATTTTGTAGGCATCCAAAAAGGGGTGACAAGCTGAAGCAGTACGACCGTAAACTAAGGCATGGACGAAATGAACGTTGAATTAGCGCTGCCTGATGCTGCGTCGGCGCCAGACGAAATTTCGGTGCCGGAGCAGCTGCAGGACCTGGTGATTGACAGCGAAGACGTGGGCGGGTTCCTTGGCGATCTCGCAGTCTTCTCGGCGGCAGCCGTGTCCAGGGCTGTTGGCGTGCCAGTCCATTGCGGGATCACCGTCAGCCGCCGTCGACGCACCGCAACGGTGGCCGGAAGCACCCAGGAAGCCAAGCTGATCGACGAAGTCCAGCAGGCCTACGGGGACGGACCGTGCCTGGAGGCAATGAGAAGCCATTCCACCGTGCATGTTCCTGACACCTCCATCGAGGAACGGTGGAAGGAGTACTGCACGGTGATCGCGGAACGCGGGCACCTGTCTGCACTCTGCGTGCCGCTGGAACTGGATGAAGGCGCAACTGCTGCGCTGAACTTCTTTGCTCCCCAGGCCGGTGTCTTTGATGACGCCACCATCCAAAACTGTGAACTGTACGCAAGCCAGGCGGAGCGCTCGCTGAGGTTGGCCGTGCGCATCGGGGTAAAGCAGCAGCACGCCGACGACCTCCAGGATGCCATGCAGTCCCGGACCGTCATTGACCTGGCATGCGGCATCATCATGGGGCAGAACCGCTGTACCCAGGAGGAAGCGTTCGAGATCCTCAAGAAGGCCTCCAGCACCCGGAACCAGAAGCTGCGTGAGGTCGCAGAGTCCCTGGTCACCAGTGTGGCCAAGCAGGCTCCCGTGGCCCATTTCGAGCCCTGATCCGGAGGACCGGCCGGCCTGTGGCCAGACCGTGACTTGTGACGCGCACCACTGGTGATCTACATTTTAGGTGGGTTAAGCAGATAGCCCTTGGAGCCTCATGTCACCTGGTGCCATCACGGATGGTCCAAGAACTGCACCTTTTAGCCGCGGCCGCTTTCGGCCGGCACTGACGTGCAGGCATGCTGGCTCCTTGGAGAAGTAAAAGGAGAACGGCAATGACGCTTGGATCCCTGCCCGTCCCAAAACCTGCCAGAGGGACGGATCCCGCAACCGGTGAAACCGGAGCGCGGCCCTGGTGCACAGTATGCGGCACTGATTCGTACATTTTTGTTGAAACGGTGGTTGAGGCCCAACCGAATCGGTCCGAGGTAGTAGAAGTCAGCTACACCTGCAGCGAGTGCGATACGTTCTATGCCCACGCTGTGCCGCTGGTGGCCTTGGTGCCTGAGATCCAACGGGAATTTCTTTCCACTTCCGCAGCAGGACTTTGGTTCAGCTGCACCCACTGCGGCGATCCCATGACCTTGGGACGCCCCACTGAACGGGTGATTGAGGCGCCCCGGACCACCGATGATCCGGAAAGTCCCAGCCTCCTGGAGGTCTACTTGCAGACGCAGGTGCTGCATTGCCGTTGCGGTTTCCAAATGGAGGTTCCACGCCACATTGGATGATCGCCGTCTCTGAATAACCAACAGCGGGAGGGGTGGCCATGCGTACGTTTGGTGTCGAAGAGGAACTGTTGATCGCAGATCCCGCGGACGGAATGCCGTTGGCGCTGGCCGCAGACCTCCTGGACGTTGCTGCCCCGCACTTTGATGAGGCGCAGGACGGGGACAGCGCCGGTGCAGACGGAGGCGGTGCCCATGGAAGCGGTGCCGGAAAAGCGACGCTGAAGTCGGAGTTCAAGCAGGAGCAGGTGGAAGTCAACTCGCGGCCCTGCCGAACTGCCGCCGAACTCAGGGCCGAGATCCGTGCCGGACGCGCATTGTCCGACAAAGCTGCCCGGGCCGTGGGGGCGCGAGTGGCGGCCTTGGCCACACCACCCGTTTTCCACGCCACACCCACCATGGGGAACCAGCGGTACGCGGCCATGGGGACTGAATTCGGGCTGATTTCCCGTGAGCAGCTCACCTGCGGTTTCCATGTCCACGTGTCCATCGAATCCCCGGACGAAGGAGTAGCCGTCCTGGACCGGATGCGGCACTGGCTGCCCGTGCTCCTGGCCTTGAGCGCCAATTCTCCCTTCTGGATGGGGGCCGACACAGGCTTTTCCAGTTATCGCACGCAGATTTGGAACAGATGGCCCACTGCGGGTCCCATGGATGTTTTCGGTTCCGCGGAGGGGTATCAAGCCATGCTCTCGGAGCTGCTGGGGACTGGAGTTCCGTTGGATGAGGGCATGATCTACTTCGATGCCCGGCTCTCCAAAGGGCATCCCACTGTCGAACTGCGCATAGCGGACGTGTGCCTCTATGCCGAGGACGCCCTCACCATCGCCGTGATTGCCCGGGCCTTGGTGGAGACCTCGGCGGCCGAGTGGCGGCAGGGAAAACCGGCGTCAAGCACGCTGACGCCGGTCATCCGGATGGCGAATTGGAAAGCCAGCCGCTTCGGCACCAACCACCAGTTGCTGCACCCGTTGGAACAGCGCCCCTATCCCGCTGCCGATGTTGCCGGCGCCCTGCTCCGACACGTTCGCCCGGCGCTCACAGCCACCGGTGATCTTGCCCTCGCCAGGGCAGGCGTGGCGAACATTCTCCGCCGGGGCACCGGCGAACGGCTGCAACGCCAGGCGTACAGCCAGCGTCGCCGGTTGTCCGACGTCGTATCCGCCGCCATTGCCTCCACGCACCAGGACGGCGAACGGTCCGACGCCGGGGTGCTGAGTCACTAGGGAAAGTACTGCAGGCGAAGAAGTCCGGCGGGTGAACAAGTACGGCGGGTGCGGCGGCAGCGGGCAGACAGTACGGAAGACGAACGGACACCAGGCAGACGGCACGACGGCGGCGGGTCGCCCCGGGTGCGGCGGTAACCGGCAGACAGTACGACGGCGGCGGTCGCCTCGGGTGCGGCGGCAACCGGCCGCCGTCGTAATGCCGCAGTGGAAGACGAGGGTTGAGCCCGGCAACCGGCTGCGTACAGCCGGAGCAGAACCCTGGCGTTAAGCCCGTCAGCCCTGGTTGATACGGATCATATTGCCGGATGGGTCGCGGAAGGCGCAGTCGCGCGGTCCCCAGGGCTGATCGATGGGTTCCTGGAGAACTTCGGCTCCTGACGCGCGGAGCTTCTCGAACGTAGCATCCAGGTCATCCGTGGTGAACACCAGCATGGGCATAACACCCTTGGTCAGGAGTTCCTGGATGGCATCGCCGTCGGCCTGTGAACGGCCGGCGTGCGGCGGGGAAAGCACCAGTTCAAGATCCGGCTGGGCGTCGCTGCCGATGGTGACCCAGCGCTGGCCGTCCGAGCCGACGTCGTTCCTTACGTCGAAACCCAGGGCGTCGCGGTAGAAGGCGAGCGACTCATCCACATCGTTGACGGTGACATGTGCATACTTCAATGAAATGTTCATGAATCACACGCTATTGCAGCTGTGGCGCGGGCGCTTCTTCAATCCTGCTCAGTCCATCAGGAGCCGAAACCGGCGCCGAAGCCGGAGCAGAAGTCTTGCCCCCATTTCGTTCGGGCCGCGTGTGCTGTTTGGCGATACAGGAAGGCATGGCCTTGACTGCATGGTGTTCGCGCGAGCGGTATTCGCTGGGGTTGATGCCAACGATTTCCGTGAATCGCGTGCTGAAGGAGCCCAGCGACGTACAGCCGACTTCCATGCAGGCGTCCGTGACGCTGGTGCCTGCCCGGAGCAG
Organism: Arthrobacter sp. StoSoilB20; assembly: GCF_019977295.1. NCBI lineage: Bacteria > Bacillati > Actinomycetota > Actinomycetes > Micrococcales > Micrococcaceae > Arthrobacter > Arthrobacter sp. StoSoilB20. Next base: position 382,554 of record NZ_AP024651.1, read on the forward strand.
GGCCATGGCCCGTTCGATCCGCCGGGTCATGAGGTAGTTGTAGGGGGATTCGCCGTAGGCGGCCTTGAACTGGCGGGAGAAATGCGCGGGGGACATGAGTGCTCCGGCGGCCATGGTGGGCACATCCAGAGGACGCGCATACTCGCGGTCAATGAAGTCGCGGGCGCGCCGCAGATGAGCCAGGTTGGCCAGTTCCTGCGGAGTCATGGCGCCAGTCTACTAGGCTCATGCCCATGGATTCAGTGGTGTGGTCAAAGCCCGAAAGCCAGCGCGCGGGCACTCCGTTGCTGGTGATGATGCACGGTTATGGAACCAGCGAGCAACGCATGGTGGACCTCTTTCCGCATCTTCCCGGCGAGTTCACGTGCGCTGCACTTCGCGGTCCGAAAGTGATCGGCGATGACTACGGCTGGTTCCTGTTGGACTACTTCCTGACCAACGACTTTGCTGATGTGATTGCGTCCACCAACACGGTGTTCAACTGGATCAACTCGGTCAAGGACAATCACAGCAGCGTGAGCCTGCTGGGGTATTCGCAGGGTATGGCCATGGCCAGTACGCTCCTGCGGTTGCGGCCCCAGGCCTTCAAGGCCACGGTGGGCCTGTCCGGCTTTGTGCTGGAGAACGACCTCCTTGCCCTGAGCGAGTCCTTTGACAGCCCGCCCCCGTTCTTCTGGGGACGGGATAAGGGCGACCCCGTGATCAACGAGGACGCGATCGCCCACACTGCGGAATGGCTGGAAGCCAACGTCGCGTTGACGGCACGGACTTATCCGGGGATGGGCCACAGGATCGAACCACCGGAGCTGGTGGACGTCAGTGCGTTCCTGAAGTTCTACGTCCTGGGTTGATGTTCTTGGGATGAAGTTCCGGGTTGAAGTTCTGGGTTTGATCTCCGGATTAGACGGCATCCGGGCTCCCGAATCAATCTCTTGGTGAGATTCGCGTCACAATTTCGCATTCGACCGCACTCTATTGAATGACAAAATTGTAAGCGCTTACACTTTTGGCTGGTGACCCGGTACGGGTCGCACGCGAAGGCGTTAGGCGAGCGTGGAAAGGGCTGAGGCCGTGTTGCATGGTTAGCACTCACAGGGCGACAATCCAGGACGTGGCCGTCCTCTCCGGGTTGTCCATTTGCACGGTATCCCGGGCCCTCAGGCACCTCCCGAACGTTTCCGAACGGGAACAAGAACAGGTAGCCGGTGCTGCCGCCAAGCTGGGCTACAAGGCTTTGGCTGCAGCGTCCAGGCCGGAGGGCGGCAGGACGGGTTCAGTGGCCATCGTGGCACCCACTGCCACCTCCTGGTTCTTCGCGCAGGCCGTGGAGGCAGCTGAGGAAGTCCTTGGCGACAGCGGCTATGACACCGTACTGATCAGCCTGCGTAACCAGGACAGCGTGCGGCGGCAGTTCTTCGCAGACCTGGGAAACCTCGCGCAGAGAGTGGACGGGCTCCTCCTGCTCACCATGGACCTGGTGCCCGGCGAGGTGGCCGCGTTGGAGGCCTGCGGACTGGCGATAGCCAGCGTGGGCATGGAAAATGTTCCGTGGGACAATGTAGCTATCGATGACGAACACGCAGCCTGGCAGGCAACCCAACACCTGCTGGGGCTGGGCCATTGGGACTTGGCCGTTCTCTCGAGCAATGAACACCCGGTTGCGACGGAGACTCCGCGGTTCCGTGGCTTCAAGCGTGCACTGGATGAACACCACCTCACCGTCCACCCGGACCTTGTGGTGTGTGCGGGGCCAAGCATCGATGACGGCCGGCGGGCAATGACGGAACTCATCGCCCGCGGCGCGAGCCCCACGGCGGTGTTCGCACATTGCGACGAAGCCGCGTTCGGTGCGTTGAAGGCGCTCCGCGAATACGGTTTATCCGTGCCCAAGAACGTGTCAGTGATCGGAATGGACAACCACCCCATGAGTGGGTTCCTTGGTTTGAGCACCGTGGCGCAGCCCGTGGCAGACCAAGGCGCCTTCGCAGCGAACCTGCTGTGCGAACGACTCCTGAATACCGAAACCCCCCACCAGCCCTCCAACCATCTGCTCGATACCAAGCTCATCGAACGCAAAACCACGCGCCACAAGCGCTGAACGGATTACTGCACATGACTGATCTTCGTAATGCCTGGACAGGCGCTTCAGCACTGTTGTTCGACCTCGACGGCGTGCTGACGCCCACTGCCGTGGTGCACGAGCATGCGTGGCAGAAGCTTTTCGATGACTATCTGGCCAAAGCCGGTCACCCGCAGGGGTATCGGGAGAGTGACTACTTCGACCACATCGACGGCAAGCCACGGTTCGATGGCGTGCGTGATTTCCTGGCATCCCGTGGCATCACCTTGCCCGAAGGCCCGGTCCACGACGACCCCGCGAACCAGACCGTGCAGGGCCTGGGCAACCGCAAGAACGCCATCTTCAACGAGATCGTCAACTCCCGCGGTGTTGAACCCTACGAGGGGTCGGTCAAGTTCATCAACGCCGCAGTGGAGCTTGGATTGAAGGTGGCGGTGGTTTCGTCCTCCCGGAACGCGCCGGCTGTCTTGAAGGCCGCCGGCCTTGACCACCACTTCGAGGTGGTGGTGGACGGCCAGGTGGCTGCCGCCGTCGGACTTCCCGGTAAGCCGGACCCGGCCACGTACGTCTATGGCGCGGGGCTGCTGGGCGTGCCTGTGGAGGAATGCATTGTGGTGGAGGACGCGGTGTCCGGCGTCCAAGCCGGCGCAGGCGCCAATTTTTACGCCGTGATCGGTGTGGACCGCGGGGCGGGCCGCCAGACACTGCTCGACGCCGGCGCCACGCTGGTGGTCGACGACCTCAACGATCTTCTCTGACCCTACTTTTTCGAAGGACTGCAACCGCCCATGGCACTCATCAGCACCGATCGGCTGCGCTTCCCCTGCGAGCCCTGGAAACTCGTGGAGAATATCCACGTCCCCGGTGACGAGGGGACGCTGGAAACGCTGTTCGCGCTTGGCAACGGCCACCTTGGCATCCGCGGCTCGCATTCAACAGCGGGCGATTCCGAACTTCCCGGTACGTTCATCAACGGTTTCCACGAGATCTGGGATATCAAGCACGCCGAGAATGCCTACGGTTTTGCCCGGACCGGACAGCGGATTGTGTATGTTCCCGATGCCAACAACTTCACGGTTTCCATTGATGGCGAAGCCCTGAGCCTGGCGGAGTCTGCCGTGGTTGACTACCACCGCAGCGTCGACTTTTCCACAGGCATCTATGAAGAATCCATCACGTGGGCCTGCCGCTCGGGCGCTACCGTCACCACGGTGGAGCGACGCGCAGTCGGGTTCGATTCGCGCGGATGCCTGGGCCTGGAATTGTCTCTGACGGCTGACCGGGTGGTGTCCGCGGACATCACCTCCGGCATCGTGAACCGTCAGGACCAGCCTGTGGAGGACCACTCGGCCCACGACCCCCGACGTTCGGGCCGGCACGCCGGGCGTGTGCTGCTGCCCCTGCACCTTCAAGGTGCCGACGGCTCCTTGCGCCTCGCCTGGGAGACCTCCGAATCGCGCCAGCGCGTCGCCATGGCCGTGGACCATTGGATCTCGGCCGAAGGCCAGCCGTTCGAGACCCTGGTGGGCGAGGACGACTCATCCGTCCGCTACGTTCTGGCAATCCACGACGGCGAGACGTTCCGCTTGGAGAAAACGGTCAGTTACGTGGTGGCCGGCTCCTCGGACGCCGAAGACCGGGGCGAAAGCCTGGCAGCCGACGCCGAAGCGAACCTGGTGCCGTTCGCGGACATCCTGGCCCAGAGCAAGGCGCATTACGACGAGTACTGGACCACGGCCGACATCCTGGTCGGTGGCCAGCCCGAAATGCAGCAGGCGGTCCGCTGGGGACTCTTCCAGCTGGCACAGGCCACCGCGCGTGCGGGGGTGGCGGGCATCCCGGCGAAGGGCGTGAGCGGCTCCGGCTACGAGGGCCACTACTTCTGGGACCAGGAGATCTACCTCCTGCCCTACCTGACGTACACCAACCCCTGTGGTGCCCGGAAAGTCCTGGAATCGCGGCACGCCATGCTGCCCGATGCGCGGGTACGGGCCAAGGAACTCAGCGTGGACGGTGCTCTGTTCCCCTGGCGGACCATCAACGGCCTTGAAGCCAGCGCCTACTACGCGGCCGGAACTGCCCAGTTCCACATTGCCGCGGCGATTGCCTTTGCGGCCAACCGCTACGAATGGGCCAGCGCCGACGCCACCTTCCGCGACGAACTGGGGGCGGACCTGCTGATCGAGACAGCCCGCATGTGGGCATCGCTGGGCTTCTTCGGCAAGGACGGCATGTTCCACATCCACGGCGTCACCGGCCCGGATGAGTACACGGCCGTGGTCAATGACAACCTGTACACCAACGTGATGGCGCGCTTCAACCTCCGCGCCGCCGCTGCGTTGGAACACGAGGGCATTGCCGACACCGAGCGTTTGGTGTGGCGCCAGGCCGCGGAGCGGATGTCCCTGCCCTACGATCCGCACCTGCAGCTCCACAGCCAGGACAACGACTTCATGACACTGGAGCCGTGGGACTGGAACACCCCCAAGTCCAAGTACCCGTTGTTGCTGAACTTCCACCCGCTGGTCATCTACCGGCACCAGGTCCTCAAGCAGGCCGACACCGTACTGGCGATGTTCCTTCAGTGGCAGGACTTCTCAGCCGAGGAAAAGCAGCGCGCTTTCGACTTCTACGATCCCATCACTACAGGCGACTCCACCTTGTCCGCCTGCGTCCAGGGCATCATGGCCGCCGAGGTGGGCTACGGCGACGTCGCGCTCCAGCACTTCACCGACGCACTGTTCATCGACTTGGACAACTCGCACGGCAACACGATCGACGGCGTCCACATCGCCTCCACCGGAGGGATCTGGAGCTCCTTGGTCTGTGGTTTCGCCGGCATGCGGGACCAGGGCGAGGTGCTGCGCTTCGATCCGCGCCTTCCCGTGGAATGGGAAGGGCTGTCGTTCCGGCTGAAGGTCCAGGGACGGCTGCTGGCCGTGGACCTGGCACAGGGTTCAATCGGGCTCACGCTCGTCTCCGGACCCGGCTACAGTGACGAACCCCTGCGCATTGAGGTGCGGGAACACGTGGTCACCGTGGGCGCCGACACCGTTACTGTTCCGCTCGAAACGGTACCGGTGCCACCGCCGTCGATCTTCCCCAGCCTCTTCCCGACGGCGGGACTTCCCATCATCCGCTAAGGCACGGCCTGCGTGGGATAACTGTGAACCGGGCTCACTTCGAGGCCAGGTCCATGGTGGTCAGGCGCAGCCACAGCCAGAGCCGTTTCTGCGGATCCGCCAGGTCCAGGTTGAAGTCCTCGGCCAGGCGGGTCACGCGGTACCGGACCGTGTTGTTGTGGACATGGAGTTGTGCGGCCATGGCCGAGATGTTGCCGTTGCTCGCCAGATAGGCGCGGAGGGTGTCCAGGTAGTCTGTTTGCTGCTCGGCATCCCGTGCCTGGATCCTGGCGATCTCATCCGTGCCGTCCAGCCCGTTCTCCTCGATGAACGCCCCCACTTTGATCAGGTTCAACGGGATCTGGAAGTCCTCATAGAGGGCAACCCCCGGCGGATTCCCGGACACCCGTGCGTTCCCACTGCGCGAGTTGCCGGCACCCCGGCCCTTCCCGCTGCGGGTGTGCAGGTTCAGCAGGTGGTTCAGCGTCTGGACTGCCTCGGACCGGGATCGGGGAAGATCCTCAATGCCATCGGCGATGCCCCCTACCGTGGCGATGACCGGGTAGGAGCTGATGGTGTGCGAGTACGCCTGGATTTCCTGGATGATCCGTCCATGCACCGCCCGGGGCGAGTTCCCCTTGCCGCCCGGCAGGAGCGCATAAACCACTGAACCCAGCAAGGCGCTGTGGCCGGTGCCGAACTGGACATTGCACACCGTGGTCACCAGATGCAGGAGCCGGTGGATGTCACGGACGGATTCCAGGCTTCCGGTCTCCGGGCGGACAATCGAAAACGCTGCTACGGCCAGCCCGTTGGCAGTGTCCAGTCCCAGTTGGGCGGCGGCGAACGCGGCGTGCGGAGTGTCGTCCATGAGTGTTCGGATCAGGTCCGCGTTGCGTCGCTCCCCGAAGTCCGAAGCGGAGCGGGCATGCAGCATGTGCAAACCGGCCAGCGGCGCCATCCGGTCCAGTGCGTTAAGCGCAGCTGCCCGGTTTTCCTCGCCGGGATCGATGATCCAGATGGAACCCAGCAGCTCGCCTCCAGCCCGGACGGCGAGCGCAAGGCGGGCCATGCCGTCCTCGGGCGCCGGCACCAGCACCGCTCCCGGGGCGGCGTAGACGATCTTGAAGTCCTGGTCGAACGCCGGAGGGGTGGTCTCTTCCAAGGTGAGAGTAGTGATGCGCCGCAGCTCATCGATCGGTTGGCCCGGCAGGGTGGAGTAGCCAAGGATGCGGCCCAGCGGATCCACGATGCTGGCGGCGCCGTTGGTGATGGACGCCGCGGCGTTGGCGAAAGCGTAGAGGTCTCCCAGCCGGACCCCGGCCACTGAGTCGGCTGCGGCACCCATGACGGATGCCCTGGCCAGTGCCACCAGCCGTGTCCAGTCCGCGTCATCCGGTGCTACCAGCACGGACAGTCCATAGTCCAGGGCGGCCGAGCGGAGCTGCTCCATCTTTGCGCCGTGCGCTTTGACGATCACTGCCGCGGCGTTGCTGTTCGCTGCCCGGTGGAGGAGTTGATCGAAGTCCGGTGAGCCGTAGGTGCATCCGACGGCAAGGATGATGCGGTCATCCACGCTGGACCAGTGGTCCAGGGGGTCGTACATCAGCACGTCCGATACGGGATGGCCCAGGTTTTCCGGGGTGGGGTTGGCATTGACCAGGTCCGCTTGCATCAGCTGGATGCAATCGGAGAGCCGTACTGCCGCCTGCTGGATCCCGGGTTGCTGGGCTGCGTCCATAGCTGGACGTTATCACAGGGCTATTTGTGATCTTGTGGAGGATTTCACATATAGAGGACATGAGATCTACGTCACTATTGGGAAAGGAGCTGGGCGGTAAGCCCGGCATGAACCCAGAGGACTCCCATGAAATTCAAAGACATCAAGGCACTCGCCTCGGTGCAGGGACCGGCCCGCTCCACCGGGGAGCGCCTGGCCCGGAAATGCTACAGCGTGGAGGACATGCGGAAGCTGGCAGCCAAGCGCCTTCCCAAAAGCATCTTCGACTACATCGAAGGAGGGGGCGAGGACGAGGTTTCGCTCCGGCGCAACCGGTCCTCGTTCGATGAGTGGTCCTTCCTTCCCAAGTGGGGATCCGTGGACAACCTGGACCTCAGCTCAACGCTCTTGGGTGGACCCGTCTCCATGCCGGTGACCCTCTCGCCTACAGGCGGGACGCGCTTGTTCCACCCCCAGGGTGAGTCCGCGGCGGCCCGGGCCGCGCTCGCCGATGGCATTCCCTACGGCTTGGCCCACCTCAGCACCACCACCATGGAAAATGTCAGTGCCGCTGCGCCGGGCCTCCGCCGGTGGTTCAACCTGGAGCCCACGCCGGACAAAGCGCTGCTGCAGGCCGTCCTGGACCGCGTGTCCGCGGCCGGCTACGAAGCCCTGCTGGTCAACGTTGACTGCCGGGCCATCGGCCACAGGGAGCGGGACTACCGCAACGGGTTTACCGCACCTCCGTCCATCAAACCGAAAACCGTGGTGGAAGGAATGCTGCACCCTGCCTGGGCGCTGGGGTTCCTGGCCAACGACGCCATAGCTTTCCCCAACCTCGATGCCGACATCCCGGAGGGTCCTTTGGCCAGCTCCCCGGACATGTGGCGCACGCTGCTGGCCGGTTCCTACGAACCCACGGACTGGGACGACATCCAGGATCTGCGCGAACGCTGGAACGGGCCGATCATCCTCAAAGGCGTGGTCAATCCGAACGACGTCGCGCTGGCTGTTGCGCTGGGCATCGACGCCATCCAGGTCAGCAACCACGGCGGACGGCAACTGGACCACATGGCCACTGCGCTGGATGTCCTTCCGGACATCGTGGACAGGGCTGCCGGGCAGCTGGAAATCATCGTCGACGGCGGCATCCGCCGGGGTTCGGACGTGGTCAAGGCCCTGGCGCTGGGTGCTGATGCCTGTTCCATCGGGCGCCCCTATCTTTACGGGCTTGCGGCCGCCGGGGAAGCCGGCGTGGCCCACGTCCTGAAAATGTTCCGATCCGAAATCACCCGCACCATGATGCTCCTGGGAGTATCCACCGTTGAAGAACTGCGTACCGAAGGCCGGGACCTGATCCGGCACCGCAATGAAGCGTTCACCCGCACCCAACCAACCCCCAAGGCCGACCCCATGGGCCTTGCACACCTGAGGACTCCCTGATGACGAATGTCTCCGCACCCCGCTGCACCAAACGTGCCTTACCCGCAGTCGTTGTGACAGCAGCGATCCTGCTGGCAGTGACGGCTTGCAACCCCGCCGGCAACGCACCGGCGTCGGATTCTTCCGGCGGAACCGCAGCAGCAGGCACAGGCGTGCCCGCGCTGGAAGTGAACCAGGCCGCCGTCGAGCTCCTTCCGGAATCCATCAAGACATCCAAAGTGCTGCGCGTGGCCATCCCCACCAACGAGCAGCCAACCCAGTTCTACCGTGAAGGCACACAGGAAATGACCGGGACCAACCCGGACGTGGCCCGCCTCATTGGCCAGGCATTGGGTGTCAAGGTGGAGATCCAGGTGGCCAACTTCGACTCCATCATTCCCGGCCTGGCGGCAAACCGTTATGACATGACCGTGTCCTCCATGACCCCCACGGAGAAACGCATGGAAGTCCTGGATTTTGTCGACTACATGCAGATCGGCAGCGCGATCGCCGTACCCAAGGGCAATCCCGCAGGCATTAAGGACCAGAACGCGCTTTGCGGCATGAAGGTTGGCCTGTTGACCGGCTCCTACCAGCTGACCGTCAACGTTCCCGACTACGACGCTGCCTGTGCTGCCGCCGGCAAAGACGCCATCCAGAAGAGTGAATTCCAGGACACCCGGCAGGCGATTTCTGCGCTGGGCAGCGGACGACTGGACACTGTGCTGGCCGACTCGCCCATCCTGAACTTTGCCGCCACCCAAAATCCGCAGATCGAGATTGCCCACACCTATGAGTTCGCTCCCGTGGGGGTGGGCGTGCCGAAGGAATCCGGCCTGGTGAAATCCGTCTCCGCCGCACTGGATGCCGTGATCAAGAGCGACTCATACATCAAGGTCCTCGGGAAGTACGGGCTTGAAACCAGCGCCATCACCGAAGCCCGCGTCAACGTCGCGCAGTAGTTGAATTCGAACCCAGTAGTGAAAACTCCCAAACAAGAGGCAGTGGCTATGCAGCAGCAACCCTCAACTCCAGATACCAAGGATTCCGCAGCAGTGGTTTCCGGTGATGCGATTCCCGTGGTGCCCTTGAAACATCCGGTGCGTTTGGTCCTGGCTGTGGTCCTCGTCCTGCTGGCCTTGGGGGCCGCGTGGGACGTCGCAGTCAACCAGCGCTACAGGTGGGACGTGGTGGCCTCCTACCTGTTCGCCCCGCAGATCCTGGCCGGCGCCGGGCTGACCATCGTGCTCACTGTGGTGTCCATGACGGTGGGTATCGCCCTTGGCACGCTGCTCGCGATCATGAGGCTCTCCGACAACCCCATCCTGAGCACCATCAGCCGCGGCTACATCTGGTTTTTCCGGGGTACGCCCCTGCTGGTCCAGTTGATCTTCTGGTACAACATTGCAGCGCTCTACCCGGTGATTGCCTTCGGGCTTCCGTTCGGCGGACCGTCAGTGGTCCTCGGTTCAGCGAACGTCCTGATCTCCCCGTTGGGGGCCGCGCTCCTGGGGTTGTCCTTGAACGAGGCAGCCTACATGGCAGAAATCATCCGTGGCGGCATCGGTTCCGTGGACAAGGGACAGTACGACGCCGCCCGTGCACTGGGCATGAGCGGCGGGAAGCTCATGAGCCGGGTGATCCTGCCGCAAGCCATGCGCGTGGTGCTGCCACCCACCGGCAACCAGGTCATTTCCATGCTGAAGGGCACGTCCCTGGTGAGCGTCCTTGCGATCTCCGACCTTCTCTACTCAGCCCAGATCATCTACGCGAACAACTACCAAACCATCCCGCTGCTCATTGTTGCCAGCCTCTGGTACCTGCTCATGACCACCGTCCTGAGCTTCTTCCAAAACAAACTCGAACGCAGGTACGGGCGCGGCTTTGATGCAGCACCGCGACGGATCCGCAAGCCCAGGACAAGGACAGCATGATGACAACGGCCATGGTGGAAGCCCGGGGCGTCCGGAAGAACTTTGGTGTTATCGAAATCCTGAAAGGCATTGACCTCAGGGTTGAAAAGGGATCGGTGACCTGCCTGATCGGCCCGTCCGGTTCCGGCAAGACCACGTTCCTGCGGTGCATCAACCACCTTGAAAAAGTTGACGCCGGACGGCTTTACGTCGACGAGCACTTGGTGGGCTACACCGAGCGCAACGGGAAGCTTTACGAAATGAAGGAACGCCAGACAGCCCGCTCGAGGCTCAATGCCGGCATGGTGTTCCAGCGCTTCAACCTCTTCCCGCACATGACCGTGCTGGAGAACATCATCGAGGCACCGGTGCATGTTCTGGGCCGGCCCCGCCGTGAAGTGGTGGTGGAGGCGCAGGTGCTGCTGGACCGGGTGGGCCTGGGCAACCGCGGCCACTCCTACCCGCAGGAGCTTTCCGGCGGTCAGCAGCAGCGCATCGCGATCGCCAGGGCACTGGCCATGAAGCCCAAGCTGATGCTCTTCGACGAGCCCACCTCGGCCCTTGACCCGGAGTTGGTAGGCGAAGTCCTGGACGTGATGAAGTCCCTGGCGGAGGCCGGAATGACCATGGTGGTGGTCACGCACGAACTCGGTTTCGCCCGCCAGGTTGCCGATCAAGTGGTGTTCATGGACGGCGGCGTAGTGGTGGAAAGCGGTCCACCCGAGCAAGTCCTGGGCAGCCCCCAACACGACCGCACCAAGGCATTCCTCTCAAAAGTTCTGTAACCCCCAAACATTTGTCCAGTGTGCGTTCGGCAGCACACGTCCCCTCCGCTTAACGAAAGGCATCACCAACATGACGCGTCAACAGGTGGTCACCGACCTCGCACCCAGCCCGGCCGGCCCTTACTCCCAGGCCATCGTGGCCAACGGATTCCTGTACACCGCCGGCCAGACGCCCCACGATCCCACCACGGACGAGCGCGTAGGAATCACCATCGAGGAACAGACGATCCGGGCCATGGAGAACCTGGCCAAGGTGCTTGGCGCGCACGGCCTGGACTTCTCCCACGTGGTCAAAGCCACCGTGCACCTGCATCACCCACGCCGTGACATCGACGGCTTCAACGCCGTCTACGAAAAGTACGTCGTTGCCCCTTACCCGGCGCGGACCACCGTGGGTTCGTTCCTGGGAGACTTCCTGGTGGAGATCGACGTCGTAGCGGCCCTCCCGTAACCGACCACCCCCGCCGGAGGTACCGGGCGGAGGTACTAGGCGGAGGTACCAGCCGGGGGTACTTGCGGGGGTATTTCAGCACCTTTCACGCGGCCCCGTCCGATGCCGGACATTGCGCATTGGGCGGGGCCTTCCTTGACTGCGCCCTCATCAGGGCTGCAGAACAGCAGTTCCCTCCAACCCTGATCCATGCCCTCCCTACCCTGAAAGGCCGTCATGTCCGCCCAAGCCCTGCCCTGCCCAAACCGCGGTGACCCTGCTTCCGCCCAACCATTGAACGACCAACAGTTGCTGGCATTGGTTCGTGGCGGTGACGTTGCCGCCTTCGGCGAACTGTTCATCCGTTACCGGCGGGTGGGAGGTTTCGTGGCCCGCGCGGAATCAGACAACCCCAGCGATGCCGCAGACATTGTGGGTGAAGCGTTCGCCGCCGTCTTCCAAGCGATCGTTGAGGGCCGCGGTCCGGTGGAGTCGTTCCGGTCCTACCTGTTGACCACAATCCGGCGGATGGCCCACCGGAAGAACCAGAAGGCAACAAGGCTGGTCCTGATCGACTCGGGTACCGTGGATGCCTTTGCTTTTTCCGGCGACGACCACGTCCTTGGGACCCACGAGTCCATCATTTTGGTGCGAGCTTTCCGCGAGCTGCCCAGGCGCTGGCAGGACGTGCTCTGGTACGTCGACGTCGAAGGACTGAAACCCGCGCAGGCTGGTCCGCTTCTTGGCCTGACCCCGAATGCGCTCTCCGCCTTGGCCATACGGGCGCGCGAGGGCCTCCGCCAGATGTACCTGCAGAAGCACGTCGGCCAGGCCACTGTCCAGTCCTGCACCGAATACCTGCGATACCTGGGCAGGTATGTCAGAAACGGACTGCGCGGAAACGCCCAAGCCAGGGTGCGGGAGCACACTGAACGCTGCGCGCACTGTTCAGCCGTCCTCGCGGAACTCCGCGAGCTTCAGGCGTCCATGCGGACCACCACAAACAAGTAGGCGGAGCAGCGCGTGCCGGGAAGTGAAGCACCTTGTGCTGGAACTGCGGCAGCACATGCCTGAAGTGAAGCACCTTGTGCTGGAACTGCGGCAGCGCGTGTCGGGAAGTGGAGCACCTTGTGCTGGAACTGCGGCAGCACATGCCTGAAGTGAAGCAGTCCATTCCGGCAGGTACCAATGCCCGTACTAGGCGACGTCGGAGCTGATGTGATCCCCGCCGGCAGACGGATCCCCACTGGCAGGCTGGTCCCCACTGGCAGGCTGATCCCCTCCGGCAGGCTGCTCCAAATCAGCCGGCCGGCTCCCGTCGGCGCCCTGGGTCCCCACTAAACGCCGGCGCTCCAGTTCGCAGTTGATCAGGTCCAGCAGCGCCTGTGCCGGTTCGGACAAGTGATGTGTGTCAGGTGAGCCGAGCTGGTCGCAGTGAATGAGGACGTGGCGGATGCGTTCCAGTTCACGGGACGGCACCAACGGCCAGCGGTGGAACAGCTGCCGGACTGCTATCGCTCCAAGGAGGGCATCGGGCTTGTTTGCCGCGTTGTGGTTTCCGTGCTGTCCAGCGGCTCGTCGTCTGGCGATACTGGCTGCCGAGAGCGCAACGCCGTGGGCCATGAGATTCTCGGCCTTGAGTGAATTCGGGGCCATGGGGGACCTCCCCGGGGTAGAGCGAAGGAAGCCGTTGCCTGACTACGAAATCAGCTTACAGAATGTGAGTTATGTCATGTCAATCATTACGTAAGGCTGCCGCCGTCGTGATCTAAAATTCCGTTCCGCGGGCTGTGGCGGCGGGCTTGTGGTGAGCTCCAGACGCGGCACCGTTCCTACGGCCCGAATCCCACGTTGGCGACCAGTGAAGCGACCCGGCCTGCGTCAAAAGCCGCGCCGGACCGCCGTTTTGTCTTGATCGAAGTGATACCGGGCCCGGCGGAGAAAGCTGACGAGCGCCTCTGTTTCCGACTCGGTACGAAGTATTGAGAAGTCCATGATCCCAGCGCGCTCGTCAGTGTCCCACACGCGCCAGCCCGTGCCGTCACGATCGATCCAGGCCGAACGTTCGGCGCGGCCGGTCCGACCGAACCAGTTCGCAGTTGCCACGCGAACTGTGGCCAGATATTCCGCTACCCTCGCCATGGTCAGGGATTCGGGGTCCGCCAGCAACTCGTCCAAGCCGTGCAGGTAGTGCAGCTCTTGATTGTGCATGATCCCAGTATCGTTCGGTTTGCGGTGGGATCCGGTCATTGCCTGCTGCCAACCAACGTGCCGGAGCGCGTCGGCGGGTCGGCCTCGGATTCAAAATCAATGAATACATAGTGGAGCAATGAGCCGCGCCAACCGAACCGCTACCCAGGCTGCCCTGATTGCCGTTATCCTTCTGTCGCTCGTCTCGTGTGCCGCTCCGGTGCCATTGCCCGAGGCGTCCTCACAGTCCATCCCACACGACGCGGACAGTGGACAGACCATCGCCGAAGCCCGCGGGGCCATAGATGCCATCCCCGGAATTTCGGTCACCAGCTTTACCGGCGGAGGGCCGCCGAACGTGAAGGGAAACACCGGGTACGCCGTGGCGTTCGCCATTGAACCCGGATACACCCTCGTCTACGGCGACTTGCTCATCGACTACATCATCCGCAACGTTTGGGCTGTGGGGGAAGGCTACATGCCGAACACCCAGATCCAGATCAGCGCGAGTACCGCTGACGGGGAGCCGTTTTTCGACCTTGCAGCCGCAGCTGTTGGCTCGGCCTGGGTCAGTCCGAAGACCTCGGCCACTCCGTCGCAACACAGCACCGTCATCATCCCACTCAGCGCTGACGACCCCGAAGGGGCCCGGAACCTCATGAACTTCAAGCGTGACGGTTCCTGGCCGGGCGTCATCCCGAAGCCCCTCCCGGACCGCATCACCCGTTTGGAAACCGCCCCCGCGCCGGCGGGATGAATAACCATTCCTGGTGTGGCCCAGCCGGCAGAAATCGGCGCCGGCGCCCGCGATGCGGCGCCGGCGCCGTGCAGCTAGCCCAAGTGGACGTGCGGCGTATCGCCTGTTCCGCTGAAGGTTTTGCGATCGATCCTGATCAGGAGGAATGCGATCGGTACGATCAAAACCGCTACCCCTGCCGCCCAAAGGAACACCATCGAGTAGCCCGCGGTCAGCGCTGCCAGGGGCTCACCGCCGGCGGACATGGTGGCTGCGGCTGCGATGGCGCTGAAGAGTGCGATGCCCAGCGAGCCGCCAATCTGCTGTGACGCGTTGACCAGGGCGCTGGCCACTCCGGCGTCGTCCTTATCGACGCCGAAGAGGGCGAGGTTCTGCATGGGGACAAAAACCAGGCCCAGCCCGATGCCCATCAGGATCAACGCAGGCAGCATGTTTACCGCATACGTCCCATCCGGCGTGACCTGGGTGAGCCACAGCATGGCTGCGGCCATGAAGACCGGACCAAGTGCACTCGGGATTTTGGCGCCCAGTTTTGGCAGGTTTTTCGCAACGATGCCCGCCGTGATGATCAGCACCACTGTCATGGGCAACGACGCGATTCCGGCCGCGAACGGCGCGAACCCCAGGACAATTTGGAGATAGAAGTTGATAAAGAGGATGCCGCCGATCAGCACTGCACCGGCGAGGAAAGAGGCCAGAAAGGCAGCGGCGCGGTTGCGTTCGGTGGCCACGTGCAGCGGCAGCAGGGGGTTCTTGACCTTGCGCTCGACGGCAACGAACAGGACCAGCAACAGCACACCTGCCGCGATGAAGCCCCAGGATTCCACTGCACCCCAACCGTGCTCGGCGTTGGCGAAGCCGTAGACCAGGGAGCCCAGGCCCAGAGCGGCAAGAACGACGCCGGGCCAGTCGTATTTGGTGGAACCTCCGGCTTTGCTTTCACCCACCAAAGTCCACACGCCGATCAGCGCGATGATCGCGATGGGGACGTTGACGAAGAAGCACCACCGCCATGAGACGAATTCGGTAAGGAAGCCGCCCAGCAGAACACCCACCGCTGCGCCGACGCCACTGATTGATCCAAAGATGGCGAAGGCGGTACCGCGGTCCTTGCCGCCGGGAAAGGCCACCGTCAGGAGCGCCAGGGCGGCCGGGGCGAGGAGCGCTGCAAAGATGCCTTGCAGGGCGCGGGCGCCGATCAGTTCCCAGGGCTGCTGGGCCAGGCCTCCGATGAGCGATGCCACTGCGAAGCCTGCTGAGGCGGTGAGGAAGGTCCGCTTCCGTCCCCAGAAGTCGGAGATCCGCCCGCCCAGCAGCAGGAAGGCGCCGAAAACCAGGGCGTAGGCCGTGACCACCCATGAGCGGGTGGAGTCGCTGATGCCCATTTCCAGCTGGAGCCGGGGGAGTGCCAGGTTCACGATGGTGCCGTCCAGGACCACCATGAACTGGGCGAGGGCCAGGAAGGGGAGGGCCCGCCAGCCGATGCTTTTGCTGTTTTTTCCGCCCGGCGGGGTCCCGTTGCTTGTTGGGGCTTGAGTGCCCGATGTCCCCAGTACTTGTGATGCCACGCGTCACCCATTCTTGAAAGTAGTAATACTTATAAAAGTATAAGTACTCCGGGGTGCGGGCGTAAGCGATCAGACAGTGAGATGCGTCCCAGTTCCATCAAAGGCAGGCACCTTACTAGGATGGGGAAAACGCAGGCGGGAAAGGGTTGGGATTTATCGTGGGGGAACAACCGGAAGCGGGTCGGGATGCCCGGAAGGCTAACCGCGCCGAACTGTGGCGGGCCTTTGCCTTGCCTGCTGTGATTGGTCTGGCAGTCCTTGGAATTGCGGCAGTGAACTTCGCAAATGGCCTGACGGAAAAGCAAGCCCAAACCGCATCCGGGTTGAAAGCCTGCGAAGTCCTTCCCCGTGCTGCCCTCGCTCCGGAGTCCGGCGCACTGTTCGGCGTAAACCTGGACTGGCATAACAAATCGCTGGCCGATTTCGCCAAGGACCTGGGCCAAAAACCGGCAGTCAGCGTCTCGTTCACCGGCTTTCCGCTGACTACCAAGGACGAGGATGATCTCCGGCGGGCAGTAGAACAGATTCGGGCCGACGGCCAGATGATGCTTTTGACGCTGGAACCGCACAATGGACTTGCCACCATCACTGAGGAAACCGCCGCAGCCTTGGCGAAGGACCTCGCCGAATTCAACGACGACGGTGTCCCCGTCATCGTGCGGTTCGCCCACGAGATGAACGGTTCCTGGTACGCCTGGTCCCAGCAGCCCCAAGCGTATAAGGAAGCTTTCCAGACGCTTGCCAACGCCGTGCACTCCACCGCGCCGGGGTCGGCAATGATGTGGGCGCCCAACTACGGCGGCGGCTACCCCTTCGCCGGAGGGCAGTTCGAAGCCAAACCAGGCACGCCGGAATTTGCCGCCCTGGACACCAACGGCGACTCCGCACTGACCATGGAGGATGACTCCTACGCGCCCTACTACCCGGGCGATGACGCTGTGGACTGGGTCGGCATGTCGCTGTACCACTGGGGCAACACATATCCGTGGGGTGAGAACGAACTCCCCGAACCCCACAAGTTTGCCGATCAACTCACCGGAAACTACCGCGGTGCCAATGGTGATGACAGCCTGCTCCCGGATTTCTACGGCGTATACGGCACCCAGCATGGCAAACCGGTGGCCATCCCTGAGACGGCCGCCCTCTTCGCACCATCAGCCGGTGGCGAGTCCGAAGCCGCCATCAAGGAAGCGTGGTGGGGCCAGCTCTTCAGCCCCGGGACGCATCAGCAATTCCCGCAACTCAAGATGATCAACTGGTTCGAGTGGGACAAGGATGAAGTGGAAGTAAAGGGCCGGGTGGATTGGACCGTAACCAACGCGCCCGGGATTCGTGATTCCTTTACCGCAGCGCTCCCGGGCTGGTTCCGCTTCGGTCCCGGGGAGGCCTGCCAACCCCGGCAGTGACAACTGGTGCAGGCGTCTGTTCAGGCTCGGCCAGGAACGACGCCAGCCGCTCCAACGCCGGGAGGCTCGCCGCGATCTGCTCCCGTTCTTCCGGAAGCAGGCGGGCGCTCGCGGCGATGAGGGCGTCCGCCCAAGAACCCTCCAGGAGCGTTTTGATCCGCCGGGACTCGTCTGTTGGGTGGAGGGACACGTAACGCTTGTCCGAGGCATCCTTGACGCGGGTGACCATCCCGACCGCCACGAGTTCGCGCAGTTGCGAGCTCACGTTGCTCAACTGCCGGCCGAGCCGGGCCGCTACCTCGGCAACGGTGATGCCCGGATGCGATTCAACAACCCGCAGTATCTCGAGCATGCCGTTCGAAATGGGAGGCAGGCCGGTCTCGTTGAGCGACTTGCGCCGGATGTCGGACGAGATGTCGATCATGCAGGCGGCCAAGGCCTTATGGTCCACGGTCTCTTTTCCCATTCCACAAGCATAGGTGGGGGTGGACCCCTTCAATCTGCCCGCCGTCGCCTGCGATACTCGCAGCATGATCAACCAGCAACAACTCTGGGACCACCATGCCGCAAAGCAGTACGACACTCCCGGCGAGGGAATGTTCTCCCCTGGGGTGCTTGGTCCCACTGTTGAGGTCTTGTCGGAACTTGCGGCGGGCGGTCCCGCCGTCGAATTTGCCATTGGTACCGGACGGGTTGCCATACCGCTGCAGGAAGCGGGGGTGCCGGTCAGCGGTATTGAGTTATCCCACGCGATGATCGCGCGCCTGCGCGAGAAAGTGGGGGAGGAGCGCATCCCGGTGGTCCAGGGCGATATGGCCGAGGCTTCGATAGGCGCCGATTACACGTTGGCATTCCTGGTTTTCAACACCATCGCCAATCTCCTGACACAGGAGGAACAAGTCCGGGGTTTCCACAACGCTGCCCGCCACTTGGCACCCGGCGGCCGGTTCGTCGTCGAGCTCTGGGTACCGCAGCTGCGTTCACTGCCGCCCGGGCACGGCGGGACAGTGGAAGTGAGCCGGCCCGGGTACCTCCTGGTGGACACCTACGACGTTCTTCGGCAGCACGTCATCTCACACCACGTGCAGTTCGGCCCCGAACTTTCGGACGGGCGCGAAGCACAGATCGGGCGGACTCCACACCGTTACATCTGGCCGGCCGAACTCGACCTCATGGCACGGATAGCCGGATTTGAGCTCGAATCCCGTTGGGCCGATTGGGATCGCAGCGAGTTCACTGCAGAGTCCCGCAGCCACGTGTCCGTGTACCGGCTGCCTGACCAGCGGATGACCTGAGCGGCGGATGACCAGGGCGGCGGATGACCAGCGCGGCATTATGCTCGAATGGTTGCCGGGCATGACGCCGCGGCACGCCGTATTGGGGGAATAGTGAAATTCAGATTCAAGGCTGCCTTGGTCGCGGTGGTTCTTTCCACCGGGTTGGTTGCGTGCACCTCGCAGGATGCACCCACTGACCTGAATCCGCCGATGCCCACGGAGGCTTCCCCCACAGACTCCGCCGCCGACGCACCCACTGCCGCGGCGCACGCCCCCACAGCGTCCGCTGCCGACGACGCCCCACCTGCGCTGGGCGACACCGTTGCCGATTCCTTCGGCAACGCGCTCTTTTACACGACGGTCGACGGCGACACCCTCACCAACGTCGCGGCCTCCTTTGGGCTCTCCTCCGCGAAGCTTGCCGGCTTCAACGGAGTCGTAGCTGACACGCCACTCGGATCCGGAACCAAGCTCCGCCTCATCCCGGGACCCGGGCCAATCACTGGTGCCACGGGAGAAGCCACCGAGGATGCATCCGGCATCCCTACGAGCTACGTCATCGCGGCGGGCGACACCCTGGACGGGATCTCCTACCGTTTCGGAATCAGCGGCAAGCAGTTGGCCGAAGCCAACAAGGTCCCTTACGTGTACGAGCAAGGCAACACGTACTTCATCCGTTCAGGACACACCATCCAGCTGCAAAAGAAGCCTGTGGACAGCCGTTCAGGTGCCGGCGACACCATCCACAATTCCTTCGGTCAGCCCATTTTCTACACCACAGTGGACGGCGATTCCTTTGACAGCCTCGGCTACCAGTTCAGGTCCACCACCGAACAATTGCTGATGTACAACCCTTCCCTCTCAGCCGGCATGCCCATCCCTGCCGGCACGAAAATGAGGTTGATTCCCGGAGATCTTGCCATCGAGGGCGCCCGGGGCACCTTCACCGCAGACGCTGATGGAATCCCTTTGACGTACACGACGGCGGTTGGAGACACGGAGCGGCAAGTCGCCTTCCGGTTCAGCGTAGTTGACCTCAGTTCAGCGAACAGGCCCCTGTCGGGCACCGCTGGCTCCTGGTACGAGGTTGTCGACCGGCCGAACGGGGTGCTCGCGCCCGGACAAACCGTCAGCCTGGCTCTCAACAAACCCATCAACAGGTAGCCCGTGGGTGGGTAGGCCGCGGGTCGGTAGCCTGCGGGTGGGTAGGCCGCGGGTGGGTAGGCCGCGGGTTAAGGAAACGCTCCGGGGCTGTGCCAGTTCCCCTGACAGGGGTAGAGTCGGCGCATGCCTTCAACGCGCCGATTTACTTGCCCCCGACCGGTCTCCGGTCGCGAGGGCTGGATGGCGCGCGCCTAGGTCCTGGCGGCGGAGCGGGTCGGGGGAGGAAGCCCCTCAACCATCTCAACCCAAGGACCAGCAATGCCTACCTATCTCACCCCTGCACAGCTTCACGCAGCCTTGAACGTCCGGGACCTTTCGAATCCCGATCAGGGCCACCATGCAATGCAATCGCTCCTCAGCGACGTGGTGCACGGTCTACGCGAGCAGTGGAACGTGCCTCAGCAAACAGTTCGACACAGTCCATTGGTCAGCGTTGCCGACAACTACGATCGACTGGGTTTCAGCCCGGCCGACGTCACTCGCGACCAACGGTATTCCCGCTACGTCAGCCCTACGGTCATGTTGCGGAGTCACACATCGGCTTCCATTCCTGCGCTCCTGCGGGGGCTTGATCCGTCCCAGCCCCTGGACGAGCTCTGGGTGATCCCCGGCCTTGTCTATCGGCGTGACTCCATAGACCGCACCCACGTCAGCACGCCCCATCAGGTGGACTTGTGGCGCGTTGGTTCCACCAGTGCCCTGGGCTCCAAGCATCTCCAGGAGATGATCGAAACCTTGGTGACAGCGGTACTCCCGGACGCTCAATGGAGGGCAGTCCCGTCTCCGCACCCCTACACGTACGGGGGCTTGCAGATTGACGTCCGCTGCGACGGCGAGTGGCTGGAACTGGCGGAGTGCGGGCTCATGGCCCCGAAGCTCTTCCTGGATGCGGGTCTGGATCCGGGAAAGTGGTCGGGCCTGGCCTTGGGGATGGGATTGGACCGTGCCCTCATGCTCCGCAAAGGCATTCCCGATATCAGGCTGCTCAGGTCATCGGCCCCGGGGATCCAACAGCAAATGCTGGACTTGTCACCGTGGAAACCGTCCTCCAGGATGCCTTCGATCCGAAGAGACCTTTCCATTGTTGTTGACAGCGGTATGGACGATGAAGTGCTCGGAGACCGGGTTCGTTCGGCTCTGGGGGAGAGGGCTGAGGACCTGGAAAGCGTGGAGCTTATGGCACTCACGCCAAGCCAGGAGCTTCCCGAGGCCGCGAGGAATCGGCTCCGTATCCGCGACGGGCAGTCCAACGCCCTGATTCGGATGGTGATGCGTCCCCTTGCCAGGACAATGACCGATCCAGAAGCGAATCGGGTCCGGGACGATGTCTACCTGGCCCTGCACGAAGGCCCCGTCAAGGAACTCATTTCGGGCCGATAGGGCTGGGCTGCCGGGCAGGAGGATTGTGCTGCAGGCCAGACAAGCCGCGTGACAGGCGAGGTTTGCTGCGCTGTGCCGGTGGTCCGCTTTGGCTGCCGGCACAGCTGACCATAGATGAGCCAACGCTGGCGAAAAGGCACTGCGTGTGGGATTGCTAGTCTGAAGTCATGACCCGTCGCCTTGCAGCCCTGTCCGCCGTCCCCGTCGTGTTGCTGCTCGCGGGCTGCGGAGCCGTGGAGGAAGCAGCCACCAGCGCGGCCAGTGACGCCGCATCCAAGGTCGCTACCGCAGCTGCCGATGAAGTAACCAAGCAGATCTGCGCCGTGGTCCAGGACGGATTGGTGGGTGTCGAGGATAAGCAGGTGCTGGCGGGCCTGGTAACAGCTGCCGATGCCGCAGGCGTGCCGTCGGACATCACCACGCCCCTTCGCCAGATCGCCGACGCCGGAGACCAGGTTCCGGCCGAGTCCGTCCAGGCACTGAAGAGTGCTTGCCCGGCTTAAAGCTGTTCAAGATCCTGCGGAGTCAGTTGGGCAGTTCTCCCAGGCATGGCGCACGCGTGCTGGCTGGGGATGTTCGACCGGACATAGGCTGCCGCGCCCCGCAGGTGTCAAGGCTCCTCGCGCCCAGCAGGTAGCAGGGTGTGTTCGTGCCCTGCCGATGGGAGGCTGCCGCGCCCAGCAGGTAGCAGGGTGTGTTCGTGCCCTGCCGATGGGAGGCTGCCGTGCCCTGCAGGTGGCAGGGTGTGTTCGTGCCCCGGCAACGGTGGCGCTTTTGACTGATAGACGTGTCCGGTAGGAGTTCGGACCTCCAAGGTGTGCGTTTGGCCGTCGGAAGTACTCGAACTCCATCCGGGGTTTTCCTTGTTGTGATTGCACGCCTCGCACAGCCCTGCACCGTTGTTCATGGTGGTGGTCCCGCCGTCGTGCCAGGGAACCACGTGATCCAGATGCCTGATGGGGGCATCGCAATAAGGGGTCCGGCAGGTGTGGTCGCGGGTCTCGATGAAGCGACGTAACCGATGTGGGAAGATCCTCGCTTTGGAATCCATGGTCAGGAGTTCGCCACTCCCCGGTGCGGTGTAAAGGCGACGGATCAAGACCCGGAACTCTTCTTGCTCCAGCGCATCCGTATCCAGGTGGCTTTGGCTGGAGGACCCGGCAAACGCCGCATTCGAGGGCGCGGGTGGGGTCCCGGCCAGTGACGTGGACCCAGCCCTCTTGCGGGACGTGGGTTGGGGTTGTTCGTGGGGTGTGGTGTGCGGGGTGGGTTGGTCGCGGGATGTGGATAGCCGCGTGGGTTCGGGCTGTTCGTGGGGTGTGGTGAGCGGCGTGCGTGCGGAGTCTGCGCCCGACCAGACCAGCTTTTCGGATGTGTCCTGCCTCTTTGACGCGGGTGGTGCTCCATGCCCGCCGGAGCCGTCGGTCAGCAGGACTCTTGCCCATTCAGCGGGGACGATTCCGTACCCTTGGATGCGGGCCGGTTCGCTGTCACCTTGGAAGAGGGTGCGGTCTGTCATGACGAGCTGGAGGTCGATCCCTGAGATCCCGCCTGGCGTTCCGGTGACGCGCTCGACGAGGGTATCGGCCATAATCTGTCCACGGTTTCGGCCGTCGCCTGTCGAACGGGCCGAATCTGCCTGCCGGGTAAGGGCAGCATAGGCCGCGACCCCTTGAGCCACCGGCAGCAAGGCG
This sequence comes from Arthrobacter sp. StoSoilB20, assembly GCF_019977295.1. Lineage (NCBI taxonomy): Bacteria > Bacillati > Actinomycetota > Actinomycetes > Micrococcales > Micrococcaceae > Arthrobacter > Arthrobacter sp. StoSoilB20. Next base: position 405,462 of record NZ_AP024651.1, read on the forward strand.
GTCAGGATGGTCATGGTGTCCGGAGCCGGGCGGAGACTGACCCTCCGTTCTGCAGCGGCGTGGCTGGCCCTCTGGGTGACCGAGCGCGGATCACGCCTGTAAGCGGCAGCTTTCGCCGCAGCGACGATGTTCCGGTCACCGGATCCGTTGAATGTCCCCGCGTCTGGTGCAAGTTCTTCATCCACGGCGAAACGGTCTTCAACGCTGAGGCAGGCGGTCTCCTTGACCAATAGGGTGGCACGCCATTCATTGAGCTGACCCGTTTCAAGCGCTGCCATGGTTCGTGGCATTTCAGTGACAAGAGCCTTGGCAAGTCCGAGCAGGCGGGACCCACGGTTGGGCGATTCACGCCGGGCCAGGGCTACCTGCGCAGCGACTCCCCGGCCCTGCTCCGCTGTGGGGACGCCGGCTTCGGCCTGTTCCCTGCGCTGAGCAAGATCCAACGCGACAGCTGCCCTGGCCTGCCGGGCGGTAATGGCGGATTTCAGGTCTTCGAGGACGCGAATCTCGTTGACGAGCTCTTGGCTGTTGGAACTCGCGGGCACCGAAGCAAGTGCGGCGGCCAGGGCACTCAACGCAACACCGGGCTGAGCCGGCTCATAAAGCGTCGAGGCTTCGACAGGCAGGGGCAGCTCGTTGCCGCCCGCTTGCCCGTGCCGAATCCGCTCCATGTGCCAACTCTTCCAGCCACGGGAAGCGCCCATCAGGTGTGAATTCATCTATGTGGAAAACATCGGGTGTTGAAGCGACACAGGCCGTGCTTCAGCAGCCGCTGTGTGCTTGTCCGGTTGCACGGGCCCACAAACAGAACCGCAGGGCCAAGCCCGGCGCTCTCTGCGTCGGAAGGCTGGATGACCACCGTCCAGGCCCCGCCGGGCCCGGGTCAGCAGGGCCAAGCCCGCCGGTCTTTGCGTCGGAAGGCTGGATGACCACCGTCCAGACCCCCGCCGGGCCCGGGTCAGCAGGGGCCAAGCCCGCCGGTCTTTGCGTCGGAAGGCTGGATGACCACCGTCCAGACCCCCATCGGGCCCGCGGTGACCCAAACATGACCGAGCCATCAAGTGGTGGGACCCGGGCGGGTCAGCAGCGCAGGATAAGCAGGGCCAGGATAGCGACGCTGGGCTGACGGGCCCGGATCAGCAGGGCAAAGCCCGCCGTTCGTTGCTACCGACGGCAGGGCCAAGCCCGCCGGTCGTTGCTACCGACGGCAGGGCCAAGCCCGCTGGTCGTTGCTACCGACGGCAGGGCCAAGCCCGCTGGTCGTTGCTACCGACAGCAGGGCCAAGCCCCCGGACTCAGCTTCCGTGGGCTCTGCTTCCGACAGCTGGGCTACCTAAGGCCGGACGTCGGAGCCCCGGCCCTAGCCCGCGCCCCAGCCCCCGCCAGAACCACCCGGGTACGCACGGTGATCGCGGCCCCGAGGACCAGTGCAGCAGCGACGGCCGCAGCAATCGCGGTGGGGAACGACTCGGGTGCGTCAGCGCTGCGGCCGACGGTGATCCAGGCAAGGCCCCAGGCAATGGCGGCGGCCAAGGCCAGGCGCCCGTGGCCTTTGATGGCCAAAGCGACTCCCACGGCGGCCACTACAACCAACACCGCTACTGACCAGAACTCGGGCCGCAAACCGAACCCTGCGAATCCGGAGGCCTTCAACGCAGCTGCGATGTTGGCGCATACGGCCGCGCTGGTCCACCCGAGGTACAAGCCCAACGTTCCATCGACCACCACTGCCTCAATCCACGAGGCGGCACGGCTCTGGCTGTAGCGGAGGAATGACAGAACCAGCGTCACAAGCAACGCCAGAATGACGACGACGCTGACCAGGAGCCAACCGGCTTGAACCGACAGGATCCAGGCAGCATTCAGGATCATGGACACGGCCACGATCCAACCCAGGGACCGTTGCCGGGGATTGGTCCGCTGCGACGGCAACCACTGCCACACCGTATAGGCCAGCAACCCGGTGTACACCACCGACCAGATGGAGAAGGCAGGAGTCGCGGGCGCCAGGAGGGTGGAATCGGCGGCCAGCGCGCCGCCTGCTGCCTGGGCGATGGGGGTTCCGCCGAAAACTCCGACGCCGATCATCGAGCCAACGATGCAGACCACCAAGCTGGCGGTGACAGTGATCTGCCGGGCGAGGTCCGAACGTTCTGTTGCCATGTGCAGTGCCTCTTTCCTTGTGGGTCGTGCGTGGGGTCGTGCCTAGGACGCGCTGTTCACGTGGGCCGCTGAGCACTGTCATGCATTCACGTCCCGCGTGACTTACTATCAAATTGCTAGTGAAACAAGCTTTACGCTTACCAAAGGAACATCGGATGGACTCGGAAGGCCACGCAAAGGGCTACTGGTACGGCAAAGACCCAGGTCAGAAGGCCATAGCCATCGACGTGCTGAATGCCTTGCGTGATTACCGGGCCTCCGAACAGGCGATGCGCCGCAGGACCCGCTCGTCCATGGGGATGGGTGAGAAGGACCTGCTGGCCTTGCGTTACCTGTTCGAAGCCGAGGCCTCGGGGGCGGTGATGAAGCCGAAGGATTTGGGCGACAAGCTTGGTATAACGTCGGCGTCCATGACCACCCTGATCGACCGTTTGGTGGAGTCGGGCCATATCCGGCGCGAACCCCACCCCACTGACCGTCGTGCCTTGGTGCTGAAGGCGACGCCCGGTTCGGACCAGGAAGTACGGCACACCCTGGGCGGAATGCACCGCCGGATGCTGGATGCGGCGTCCGCCTTGAGCCCGGACGAGTCGAGGATCGTGGTGAACTTCCTGCAGCACATGCGTGAGGCCTTGGACACCATCGATGAAGAGCCTGGAGACACTGCACAGACCGGCGACCCCGTACAGACCGGACACCCTGTGAAGACCGGCGACCCCATCCAGACCGGACACCCCGTGAAGACCGGAACCGCCGCAGAACCCGCCGAATCATGAGGTGAGGCTCCACTGCAGGATGAAGACGAGCGTCACCAGGAACCCTGACCCGTAGTTGAGCCAGATGAACCGCCGCCACGCCACATTGGTGCGTGCCGCCGTCGTATCCGTGACGTTCCAATAGGGCGCGCAATTGACGATGTACGGTATGGCAATAATCGCCGCGAGCGGCCCGGGCCAGGGCGTGGCCAGCATGGCCAGTCCCGCAACAAGCCACAGTCCGACGGCGACCCTCACCGTCCGCCGGGCGCCGAAGACTGTTGCTATGGAGCCGATGCCGGCCTGACGGTCGGGTTCGATGTCTTGGACGGCGCCGAAAGCATGCGCGGCCATGCCCCACAGGAAGAAGGCCGCGAGCAGGATGACCAGGCCCGGCGTTACGTCGGCTCCCGCTATGGCCAAACCGACGACGGCGGGACTCACAAAGTGGGTGCTGGACGTCAGCGAGTCCAAGACCGGGCGTTCCTTGAAGCGGAGCCCGGCCACCGAGTATGCCACGACGGCGAATGCGCTTACTGCCAGGCTGATCCACGCGGCAGGTCCCCCCGCGAACGCCAATACCAGCAGGAACGGCAGGTTGGTGATCGCCGCGAGCCACAGCATGGGCCGGTGCAGGCGGGGCTGGAGGAGGGCGCCTTCCATGCCGCCCTTGCGCGGGTTTTTCAGGTCCGACTCGTAGTCGAAAACGTCGTTGATCCCATACATGGCCAGGTTGTACGGAATGAGGAAGTAGAAGGTGCCCACGATCAGTACCCAGTCGATCTCGCGGGTAGTGAGCAGCATCGCCGCCGCGAACGGGTAGGCGGTGTTGATCCAGCTGACGGGCCGGGACGCGAGGAGCGCCTGGGGGACGAGGCCTTTGAGCCTCGATTCGGCACGGCCTTCGCTGGTTTGCTCCCGCTTGCGTGTCAGCCACATCCACAACCCTGGAAGCGCCACGACGCCGGCCAGGGGGTAAGCAAAGTCCTCGATCGGAGCGAGCCCTGCTTTGATGCCGAGAATGTGGGATGGGTCGTAGTGGAAGAGTTCCATGCCGATCATGACCGAGTCGAACACGGCGGTCAGGACGGCCAACGCCGCGAACGCGAGTCCTACGGCTTTCCAGTGTTTGCCCGTTTCCCCGGGGCGGGCGCCACGGCGGGCGAAGACCAGGCCGGCAACGGCTGCTGCGGCGATGAAGGCGAGCGCAAGCCACAGGTACGTCATACGTTCTCCCGCGCTTTCGTGACGGGGGTGCCTGTCGTGCCTGCGGGGGCAGCGGGGTTGGTGTCGATCCCGCCCGTCGTCCCCCCATGCCCGCCATGCCGCGCAACCCGCCTGTCAATCAACCGCCGGGCTCCCGTGTAGAGGACCATAGTGCACAGCACCAGGAACAGCAGGAACACCGGTTCTTCAATGGGAAGTTCCGGTGCGATCAACAAGCCCGTGGCGATGGTGCCTTGGCCTCGCAGGAAGATTCCCAGGCCGATTCCGGCCAGGTCCCAAGCCAGCAGGAACAAGACGCCGACGGCGGTGACGATCGCCGCCGCTGTGGCATCGCGCCAGAAGAACAGGCGGAAGCGGTGGTCGAGCAGGAGCATGCAGGTGATGCCTGCCAGCAGCGAGAGAAGATAAAGAACACCCATCAGCCAATCCTGCTGGCTACAGGCTTCACAGTGGTAGGTCCGGCACTGTGGTCGCCGCGGATTCGCTTGAGGACCAGTTCTGCGCTGATCAGGCACATGGGCACTCCCACGCCCGGCGCGGTGGTGGCGCCGGCGTAGTACAGGCCTTGCACACGCGTGGAGGCGTTCTGGGCCCTGAACATGGCGCTTTGGCGCAGGGTATGCGCCGGGCCCAGCATGCCGCCGCGCCACGAGTTGTATTGCCGGGCGAAATCGGCCGGGCCAATGGTGTGCCGGACCACGATCCTGCTGCGGAGGTCCGGGATGTTGGCCCATTGGGCGATTTGATCGATCGCTGTGTCCGCTGTCCGTTCTATGAGGGCGTCTCCGTTGCCGTCGGGACCACCTGCTCCCAGCTGGGGATCTGCGGGGACAGGAACCAGGACAAAGAGGTTCTCGTGGCCCTGCGGCGCTACGCCTGGGTCGGTCTCGCTGGGTTTGCAGACATAAATGGATGCGGGGTCCGGGATGCTTGTTTCCGCACCAAAGATGGCCTCGAAGTTGGCTTCCCAGTCTTTGGTGAAGAACAGGGAATGGTGGGGAAGTTCCGGCACTGCGCCCTTCACGCCCAGCATCACCAGGACGGCGCCGGGGCCGCTGGTGCGGCTGGACCAGTACTTGTTGTTGTAGCTCCGGTCCCGGACGCCCAGCAGCTGGGTTTCGGTGTAGTGCAGGTCCGCACCGGAAACCACCAGGTCCGCAACGCTGTAGTGCTCGGCGCCGGAACCATCCCGCCACTTGACCCCCGTGACTTCGCGGCGGTCCTTGCCTGAAAGCGCAGGCGGGAGCTTCACGCCGTCAAAGCGGCCCACCTTCCTTGTCAGCGGAGCTTCCCGTGTGGTGATCTTCAAGGCTTCTGAGCTGGTGTGGATCCTGACGCCTGCGTCCACGGCCAAGGCTTCAAGCCTGTTCACGAGCTCCCAAAAGCCACCCATCGGATACTGCACGCCGTCGCCCAGGTCCAGGGCGCTCATCAGGTGGTACATGGCGGGAGCAGCAGCCGGATTGGTGCCAAGGAAGACGGCCGGGTAGCCCAGCACCTGGCGGAGCACGGGGTGCTGGAACCGCTGGGACACGAACTTATCCAGCGGTGTGAGGAGCAGTTGCGCCAGCTTGGGCAGGCTGCGCAGCACTTCCGGATGCAGCAGTCCCTGCGGCCTGGTGAACGGGTTGTACAGGAAAAACCGTTCAGCCATTTCCGTGGTGCGCCGCGCAGAAGCGAGGTAGGAGCTGAGCTCTTTGGCGCTGCCCGGCTCCACCTGCTCGAAGGTTTTCAGAACCTGTTCGCTACCCAACGGGATTGTCAGGGGGACTGTCAGCGGATCCGGCCGGATGCCGTCGTGGTTTGGCTCGCTGAAGACGCGGTACGCGGGACTAAGGGTCTGCAGGTCCAGTTGTTCGGCTGCGCTGGTACCGAGCAGCTTGAAGAAATGGTCGAAGACTCCCGGCATTAAGTACCAGGAGGGGCCGGTATCGAAGCGGAAGCCGTCCCGTTCGAGGCTTCCAGCGCGGCCGCCCACGGTGTCGCGCTGCTCCAGGAGCTGGACTTCGTGGCCTTCGTGGGCAAGCAGGGCGGCGGTGGCAAGGCCGGCAATGCCGCCGCCGATCACTACGGTCCGGGTCATCGGTGCAGCTCCATCCATGTCGAGGCTACGGCGCGGGCGGCGAGCCCGGCCTTCACGGCGTCCGGCACGCGGACCCGGGAACGGTACAGCTCGTCCACCGTGGTCTGGTCAATCCTGTCCGTGAGGGCCTGGAACAATGCCAACGCGCTCCGGACGGCGGCCCTGGCGTCCCGGGGAAGCATCGGAATAACAGCGTTGGCATCAGCCAGCTGCGCCCGTACAGTCCTGACCCACTCCACCCTGTCGTGCTCCTCAAGGAAGTCCGAAGTACCAAGGTAGTTGCGGCCCAGCCGGGAGGTGTCGTCCGCCAGGTCACGGAGGAAGTTGATGTTTTGGAAAGCAGCGCCCAACCTGCTGGCACCGTAGCGCAACGCGGCGGCGTCGCCGTCGTCGATGTTTTCATCCCGCATGAAAACGCGCAGGCACATCAACCCCACCACCTCGGCGGAACCGTGCACGTAGCCGTCGTGGGCGTCCGCGTCGAAACGGAGCGGCTGCGCTTGCTCCTGAACGGAAGTGGTGGCTGAGGTGCGCTCGCCGAGGTCCATCCGCATTGAAGCGAAGAAGGGATCGATGAGTGACTCGTCGATCCCCGCGGTCCTGGCGGTCTGGGCAAAAGCATGGATGATGAGGTCGCTGCTGTAGCCGAGCTTGACCGCGCGGTGCGTCTCATCGATGAAGTGCGCCAGGGCATCGCACTGTTCCTGGTAACTGAGGCCGGCTTCGGCAGTGACGCCGTCCACCAGTTCATCCGCCACGCGCACCAGGGCGTAGATGTTGCGGACGTGCTGGCGGTGCCGGCTGCCCAGCAGCCTGCAGGCAAGGCCGAAGGACGTTGAATAGGCGGCGATCACCTGGTTGGCTGCGCGCTCGGCTGTCCGGGTGAAATGGGTGAACGAGGTATCGGTGGCGACGCTCATGATTGCCGTCCTTCCAGCTGCCCGGCGAGATCAAGCAGTACGTTGCGTGCACCCTGCGGGATGGTGCTGGTGAGCTGATGGGTGAAGGCCTCCATCTGTTCCTCGATGAGGCCCTGGACAAACGCCTCCGCTCCGCAGTCGGTGAGGTGGCGGCGGACGTGCTCGCCTTCCTCGCCGTTGAGCCCGGGCCTGCCGAAGAGGGGAGCGATGTGCGGCCAGGTGCTGGTGGTCCGTGCATGGGCGATGATGGCCGTTTCCTTGCCTTCGCGCAGGTCGGAAAAGGGATCCTTGCCGTGGCGGCGGGGATCCCCGAAAGTGGACAAGAGGTCATCCTGCAACTGGAATGCCAGGCCAAGGTGCCTGCCGGCAGTTGCGAGCGCAGTTTCGACGGCGAAGTCCGCACCGGCGAGCGCTGCGGCGGCACGCAACGGGAGCTCGAATGTATAGGTGGCGGTTTTGTACCCGCACATCACCAGGATCGTTTCGAGGTCAGGGGCGATGACACCGTCCCCGAGCCCAACGTCCAATTGTTCGCCGGCCACGGTCTCGTTGATGGTGTGTTCCAGGAGATCCAGGAGGCGGAGACGTAATTCGTGCGGGAGGTCCGCGCGGGCGAACGCCTGGTGGGTGGCGGCGAGCAGCATGTCTCCCATCAGGATTCCACCGGTCTGGGCCCAATGGAGGCCGCCGTCCGGGCGGGGGAGTTCCCCGGCTTCTGCAAGGAGTGAGCCGATCAGGTTGGGATGCCCGCGGCGGACGAGGTCGCCGTCGATCACGTCATCGTGCAGGAGGAAGGCGTAGTGAAGGAGCTCGATGGCGGCTGCGATGCTGATGGCGGTTTCGCGTTGGCCGGATTCCTGGTTCCTGGTGGAGCTGCCATGCTGGAGGGCGTCGTAGGTTTCCATGAGCAGCAGGGGCCGGACGAATTTGCCGCCGAGCACGTTCTGGCCGGCCAGTCCCCACAGCCTGGCGAAACTGGGTCCGTATGCGGTGGCGGCGCTGGTCCGCTTCCCGATCAATCCGGTCAGCTCGTCCTCGATGGCGCCGCAAAGGTCTGTGCGGCTGCGGACGGCTCCGGAGGTGACGGTCATGCCTGGGCCCCGTGGTGGAGGTGGGCTCCGTCGTGGAGGTGGGCTGCCTCGTGGAGGTGGGCTGCGTCGTGGACCGGCAGGGCCTGCACATCAAGCAGCTGGGGGAACTGCAGCCCGAGCCAGGGGCTGAAAGCGGACGGGGTGTGGGCCAGGGCATCTTCGAGCAGCGCCGGGGAGATCCAGGCCCAGTCCGCAACCTCGGCCGGATTCGGTTTCAGCGGCCCGCTGATCCGGGCGACGAATACCGGGCAGACCTCGTTCTCGACGATGCCGGTGGGGTCCACCGCCCTGTAGCGGAAGTCCGGGAGGACCAGTTCGATCCTGTTGGCATCCACCCCGAGTTCGAACTGTGCCCGCCGGATTACGGCGTCCTCGAACTCCTCGCCGGGTGCCGGGTGGCCGCAGAAACTGTTGGTCCATACTCCGGGCCAGGTCTTCTTTTCCGGTGAGCGGCGGGTCAGGAGGACCTCGCCGGCGTCGTTGATCAGGTAGCAGGAGAAGGCCAGGTGCAGAGGGGTGTCCGTTGTGTGCACCCCCGCTTTTGCTGCCTCCCCGATGGGTGTTCCGGCGTCGTCCAGGAGGACCACCATCTCTGTCGCGTTCATCCTGCGCCTACCTCCTACACCCGGTGCCTTAGAGAAACTTGAATATTGCTAGACAAGCTAGAAGAAAGGCTACCATGTAGGAAGTTAGGTGTAACATACTCAACATGTCCAGTCCTGAAGAGATTCCTGAAGAAGCCGGTACCCCGGTTTCCTCCGGCATCTATCACCTGGACGCCAACGATCCCCATGGGGAACTTGTGGACCGCTCCGGACTTTCGGACCAGGACGTCCAGCAAATCAGCGACCTCATGGCGGCGCTCGGGCGGCTCCGCGATGCCGAGCAGCGCCTCACCGATGCCTCCCTCCGGTACATGAAGCTCAATCAATCAGACATGCGCGCGCTGCACTACCTGATTGTCTGCGCCAACCACGGCGTGATCGCCACCCCTGGCGCAATCGCCTCACGACTGAACATATCGACGGCGTCAACCACCAAGCTGCTCGACCGGCTGGAACGCGCGGGTCACGTCACCCGACGCGCCCACCCCTCGGACCGCAGGGCGCTCGCGATCGCCATCACTCCCGAAACACACGAGGCAGCAATGCGGACAGTCGGGCGGCAGCAGGCAAAGCGGTTCCTCGCTGCAGCCAGGCTCACTCCCGATGAACGCAGGACCGTGATGCGCTTCCTCGATGACATGGCACAGGAGATCGAAGTCTCCGAAGAGGCATGGTCAGGGATCCAGTAGTCCTGGTACCGGCAAGAGGCTAGTACAGGAAAATCGGCAGCCAGTCCCTGTTGTGGGCGTGCACCAACGCCAGGAACAACACGAAGTCGAACAGCAGGTGCACGGACACGACGTACGTGAATGACTTGGTCAGCTTGAACGTGTAGCCCTGGAGAAGCGCGAACGGGAACGTCAGCAAAGGACCCCAGGACTGGTAGCCGATCTCCCACAGGAATGAGGAGAAGACCACGGCTTGCAGCAGGTTGGCGAGCCAGTCGGGAAAATGCCGGCGCAGCAGCGTGAACGTGGTGCAGATGAAGAACAGCTCATCCCAGATTCCCACGGCATTTACGCCCAGGAAGAGCCGCCAGAAGATGTCAGGATCCGAGGCGTCCGGCCAGTTTTGGTAGACGCCGGTGCTGATCAGGTACACGGGCAGGATGAAGTAGCCCAACGCCACCACGCCCACCAGGTACAGCCTCGCTGCGAGGGGCCATTTCCGTCCCGTGTTAACGGGGAACTTGATGATGTCTTCCCGGTAAACGAAGCGGGACACCAGCCACGGCACCAGGACTGCCAACGCCAACGCGCCACCCATCAGGGCCATGTGCTGCGTACTGAGGTCCGCATTGAGCGGGACCAGGCTGAAAATGGTCATCCCTGCCGCGATCAAGGCGAGATGCTGCATCAATTCGCGGTCAATAACCGCGGCGGTGGCAACACTTGCCAGCAGCAAACCGTAGCCCGGCAGGTCATTTTCCAACGCAAAGAGGGGGATGCCGGACAGGGAAAGCAGCGCCGCCGGCAGCAGCTTCCAGCTGAGCGCGGTCCGGGGTGCTTCCGTTGAAAGGGACGTCACCCCCTAAGCATCTCAGGGCCGGTGGTTGGACGGCACCGGTTTTGCGCGCACCGGTTTTGCGCTTCCGGAGGGGCGGCGACACAACGGCGAAGTGTTCTTCTGTATTATTCGTGACAGGGCCCACACATGGGCCGGTCTTGTAGTTGTCTGGCTCTGCCAGCGGGGGATACACATAAAGGAATAGCTGATGGCTCAAGAAGAGGGCTCTCTTTCACCGGATGGCGGTGCGGACTCCGCACTCCCTGACGACGCCGGCGCGTCACCACCTGCTGCAGCGTCACCACACGCTGAAACGCCTGAGGCACCACCTGCTGATGCCACCATGCAGGAGCAGGTGGAGGAGATTATCGACTCCATCCTTGCCGACACCGAGCCCCGCAGCGAAGCCGCCAGAACCAGGCTCCGCGCCTTGACTGAGGCGTATCCCGAGGACCCCCGGCGGGCACTGTTGGAGCACTTGCTGGAAACGCGCAAAGAGACCTCACTTGCGTCCACCGTGCCGGTTCACCTCGAGTCCGCCAGCGTGCATCTGGAATCCGCAGACGCGGCTCGTACGGTATCGGTCCCTGTCAGCCATGAGGTCCGCGAAGGAATCCAATCGGTCCTTGCGGACAAACTCCTCCTGACAGCATTCCAGCCCGTCCATGCCCTGCCCAACGGCGAGGTAGTGGGCGTGGAGGCGCTCACCCGGTTTGTCGGTGAAGACGGCGCCGGAGCCGATGTCTGGTTCAGTGAGGCTGCTGCTGCGGGTCTGGGCACCGAGCTGGAGATCGCAGCCCTCCACTGTGCCCTTACCGCGGCGCACGACGTTCCCCACACCATGTCCGTGGCCCTCAACCTCACCCCGGCAACATCAAGTGATCCCCGGGTCCGGAACCTGCTGGCCGCCGCGGCACTGGCCCCGGACCGGATCATCGTTGAACTCACAGGCAGCCTCGCCGACGTCGGAGGCCAAACCGGCCGCGAGGGACTTGGCCCGCTGCGCGCCTTGGGCCTGCGCCTGGCCATCAGCGCTTCAGGAGCGGCATTGGTCTCCCTGGAAAGGGTGGAACAGTTGCGCCCGGACATCATCAAACTGGACCGCCACCTGATTGAAGGCATCGAAAGCAGCCAAGGCCAAAGGGTCCGGGCCAGGGCGATTGTTGAGCTTGCACGGGAGATCGGGGCCGAAGTCATTGCCGTCGGCGTTGAGACGGCTGAAGAACTTGAGGAAGTCACGGCGCTCAAGATCACGGCCGCACAGGGATACCTCCTTGGACGGCCTTCGGTTCACCCGCTGGACTGGTCGGCGTGGAGCATCCGGGCACAGACAGAAGCCCAACCGGCCAGCTGACGTGAAGCCGGGGGCTTACTTCAGGGCGCCCCCTGGCATGTTGTGGGAATCGCTGCCCAAGAAAGTTCCGGGAAGCATCCCGGCGCCGAAGACCGGCCCCGGTTCAGGCCGCTTGGGGTGCCTGCCGTCGTCGTCGTTGTGGTGCCTCAGGCGGCGCACCACCCAGGGGACGAGGTGTTCGCGGGCCCAAACGATGTCGCCCGCCCTTGCCTGGCGCCAACTGCGCTCGGGCAACTGCTTGGGAATCAAGGGCTCCAGGGAATGGTGGACGTTGAGGGTGTCGAGCACCATGATGGCGATGGTGTGCTGCCCCAGCGGGGAGAAGTGGAGCCGGTCCGGGTCCCACATCTGCGGGTCGGTGAGTTGCCGCAACGCCCACAGATCGGCCACCACGGCATCATGGCGGGCAGCCACAACACGGATGTTCTCGTTGTAGATGGCCACCTTGCCACGGGCCAGCCCCAACACCGGGGTGGCGCCCCAGTCCGGCCCGGTGAACAGGACAATCGTGGCGCCGGTGGAGGCGAGCGTTTCCACGCCGGCATCCAGTTCCAGGGCCAATTTGTCGGGATCGCTCCTATGGAAAAGCAGGTCATTGCCGCCGGCGTTGAGGGTGATGAGGTCCGGTTTCAAGGCCAGTGCCGGTCCAACCTGCTCCTCGAGGATCTGGTGGAGCAACTTCCCGCTGATGGCCAGGTTGGCGTACGCGAAGTCCTGATGGCCGACGCTTAGTTCCTCGGCAACCCGGTCCGCCCAGCCGCGAAGGCCGCCGGGGCTCCGAGGCTCGGGATCGCCCAAGCCTTCGGTGAAGGAGTCACCCAACGCCACATAACGGCTCCACGGGTGCCGGCCAGCGTTCATCTCCCCATAGTGCGCGGATCAAGGCCTGGATCCAAGGGGTGCTGCGGGGATTTCCGACGGGTTGGCCGGCTCCAGACGCCCCTTCGGTTTGCCAGCCAACTGCCTGCCTGGGACTTTCGCGCCGAAGCCGCCCGCCGTCGTCGTGCCTTCCCAACAGGAGTACGACGACGGCAGGCGGCTTTCGCGCGCGGGAACGGCGGGTGCCCGCCGTCGTCGTGCCTTCCCATCAGGAGTACGACGGCGGCAGGCGGCTCTTGCGCCGGGAACGGCGGGGCCGCTCCGGAAGTTGACGTTACCGACCCCGCGGGCGCAGCCTGTCTGCGATTCGTTCCAATGCCTGGTTCACTGGGGCGAAAGTTGCCGGCAGGTTCAGGAAGCCATGCAGCATTCCCGGAATCCTGGCCTGCTCCACGTCCACGCCGCAGGCGGCAAGCAAGGCACTGAACGCCTCACCGGAAGCCCGTAATTCGTCGTATTCGGCGTTCAGTACCAAGGTTGGTCCGAGACCGTCCAGGTCTGCGTTGGCGGGCATGGCGTAGCCGGGAGCGGGAACATCGCTTGACGTTCCCAGATAGTTCTCCGATGCAGAGTCGATCATCCGCGGCGTGAGCCGCATGGCGTCCGGCAGTTCCGATAATGCGGTCCTGAGCGAGGCCGAGGGCGCAGGAGGCACGGCATGCATCAACGGATACACCAGCACAAGCTGGTCCGGCACCCAGTTGTCCTCATCCCGGAGCCTCAGGGCAGCGCCAGCGGCCAGATTGGCACCGGCGCTGGCACCGCCGAGGGAAAGCGACGTGATGCCCAGGTCCGCCATGTTTGCCTGCACCCATCGGGTGGCGGCGACGACGTCGTCAAGGGGCACCGGGTAGTGCACGCCGTTAACTGCCAGCCGATAGTCCACGCTGACGATCGTCGCCGATGCCCGTTGGACCAATTGACGGGCAGTCCAGTCGGCCTCCTTGGTGTCCAGGTCCCCGAATTGGAAGGCACCGCCATGCATCCACACCAGTGCGTGTCCTGGACGAGTGTCCAGGGACTGTCCTGCGGGGGACTGTCGTGCGGGGGACAGTCCTGCAGGGGTGTAAATGCGGACGGGAACCGGCCCGTGGGGGCCGGGCACGGAAACCATCCGGGTGGTGGCAGCTGGTGGGGGAGGCGCATCGGGGTAGGCGTCAAAGGCCTCCATCTGCGCCCTCATGGACGGATCGCTGAGCCCGGCTTCCAATGATGGGATCCCGTCCAGCAAGGGCAGCCGATGGGCGATGTCAGGGTGAAACGGCATGGAGTTCCTTTCCTTGTGCTTACGGCCTTGTGCTTACTGCTGGATCCCGGCGTTGACGAGGATACGGACCCTCACGGCGGTGATGTGCTTGTCGGAGAGGATCTCCAGGCGTTCGTCCCCGTTGAGGAACCGTCCTTCCTTCAGCCCGGAGCCGGTAGCGGTCAACTCCCTCACTGAGTCAATCTCGACGTCGCAACCGGCTTTGTGGAAGTCCACCTGTGCCCCCTGGCCCACCACGATGAATTCCGTGGGATTGAGGGCCAGGACCATCCCGAAGGGACGTGCGTCCCCCGGGGTGGGGCCGTGGGTGGCGGCCACGGTTTCTTCCAGGAGTTCCGGCGCCGGGGGGACCCGCACACCTGCGTCCAGGAGCATGCCTTCGAGGAGCTTCCTTGAATTACGGACAGTAATGTCGGTACCTGCCACGCTGGTGCTGAGGGATTCCTGGTCCGGGTCAAGGGCGAAACCAAAGATCCGGTCGTCGCGCTGGGCGTCCACAATCTCCGGAGTCAGGGAAGTAATGATGGAGCAGGCTGCACTGAACTGGTTGCCTTCCCTGCCTTCTTCCACGCCGAAGACGTTGTAGCCCAGGCCTCCGAAGCCGCCAATTGCCAGGAATGCATCTCCGGCGCGGAAACGCGCTTCCGGGATGAACAACGGATTGGAAGCGGAGGCATATTGGCGCATGACCTCCTCTGCGTTGGGAACGTAGATATCCGGTGCCAGGAAGTCGATGGCCGGCGCGGCAGCCCGCCACACCGGGACCATGCCGGCCGTCGGTCCCCCACTGGGGTACTGGCCGGGCAGCTCCTGTCCACGTTGCGGGCCGATCCAGGCGTTTGCGTACGCGGGGAGGGGCAGCACTTCCTTTCCAGCAGCCGCCAAACCTCCTACGAAGGAAGCGAATCCCCACGCCATGAAGGTTTCCTCAGCAACAGGGTTGTCATCGCCGAAACAGTCCGCCCAGCTTTTGCTGCTGTCCGGACTCAACCCAAGGGCCTGCACAAACTCCTGGTCAAAGGATTCCGGAGCTTGGGAAACCGCAGCAATCAATTTCTCAGGGACCGGTGCGTTCCATGCGGCCTCGCCGAGCGGACTGTGGTCCCTTCCCGCACCCAGCAGGCCCACTTCGTTCTCAACCTGGACCATGATGACTGTATGGTCCGGATCGATCGTGGCCACATGCTTCAACAGGGCAACGTAGGCAGCCCGGTCCGCTTCGAAAAGGTCCCGGGAGAAGACGGACAAGCTTGGCCGCGGCATGGACCCGGGGTAGGAGAAGGGTGTCTTCAGGGGTTTGGCGCCCCTGTCAGCGCGAGGGAAACGTTCACGATCTGCCCGAACCCAGCTGGGGGCATAGGTGGAGAAAGCGTTCTTGAAGGCCCCGAACCAGATCATGACCAGGCGGACGCCGGTGGACCGGGCGTCCTCCACCAGACAGTCCACGATCGAAAAGTCGAGTTCCCCCTCCACTGGTTCCACCTGTTCCCAGGACACAGGAGCGATCACGGTATTGATTCCGGCCTTTGCCAGCTTCTCCCAGATGGGCGACATGTAATCCCGGTTTGATGAACTCGAGTTGTGCAGTTCGCCTCCGATGCAGAGGAACGGCTTCCCATCCACAATGAGGCGGGTGTGGCTGCCTGTGCGTTCGAGGTGCGGGAGGTTCTGGTGTGGCATGGTGATCAGTCCTTAATGCTTGAGGGCCGGGTAGGGATGTCTGCAGGGAAACCTGGGGAAGGGGGTGTGACCATGAGGTCGAACAGCTGGGTGGCAGTGCCGTCGCCAATTCCTATCCGGAAGGAACCTGGCTCCACGACGTAACCGGTCCCGGGATTGTTGGTCCAGAACTCCAGGTCATCGAAGCCCACGGACAGTGACACCCGCCGTTCTTCTCCAGCAGGTACGAACACGCGTTTGAAGCCGCGCAAACGCCTGACGGGCTGGGTCACACTTGCCAGGAGGTCGGAGACATAGAGCTGGACCACCTCTTCGCCGTCCCTTGATCCGGTGTTGCGAAGGATGGTTGTGAAAGAGAGCCGTGCTCCGGCTTTGAGCTCGTCCAGGGTCAGTGATAGTTCCTGGTCCGGGGACGACTCCAGCTCAAAAGTGGTGTAGCCAAGCCCGTATCCGAAGCCGAATTGCGGGCCCAACTCCAGGTCCAGGTATTTGGACTTGAAGTAGTCATCGGTGTTGTTGGGACCGGTCAGCCCCACGTCCGGCCGTTGGTGGGCGAGGGAGCCTCCCGTGCGGGCGGGCCTGCCGGTTGATTCGTGGTTGTAATAGACGGGCACTTGACCCACTGATCGCGGGAAGGACATGGGAAGTTTGCCGGCGGGATTGACAGTGCCGGTGAGGACATCCGAGATCGCTTTTCCGGCCTCTGTGCCCAGGTGCCATGCCAGGAGAAGGGCAGGACATTGGTCAATCCATCCGCTGACCACCAACGGACGGCCCGTCATCAGGACTACGGCAAATGGGGTGCCCGCGCCGGCAATGGCATGGATCAATTTTTCCTGGTCTCCGGGCAGGTCCAATGAACTCCGCGAGCTCGCCTCCCCGGAAAGGTCACTGGGTTCCCCGACGGCGACGATCACCAGGTCCGCCTCAGCGGCGGCAGCAGCTGCTTCAGCCTGAAGGCCGGGATCGGAATCAAAGAAGGTGGCACCGGGCAAGGTGGTCACTACGGACTCCGGCAGGGCTGCGGCGAGCGATTCGGCAATTGAAGTGGTGGTGGGGCTGGCGAAGTACTGCACCCACGCGCCCAGGTGGTCCTTGCTTTCAGCGTAAGGACCCACCACCAGGACGCGTTGTCCACGTGGCTTCAACGGCAGGACGTCGGAGTCGTTCTTCAGCAGGACGGTGCAACGCGCGGCAGTGGCACTGGCGGCCGCCAGGGAGGCTTCATCAGGACCGGTTGCGGCTGCGGACTCGTCCACATAAGGGTTCTCGAACAGGCCCAGCGCTTCCTTGAGCCGCAGCACACGGAGTACGGCGTCGTCCAGGCGCGCGGGATCCACCATGCCCTCCTCGATCAGGGGCTCACCCCCGCTCAGCAACGAGCCGCCCATCTCCACATCGAGCCCGGCGGAAAGTGCCAGCCGCCCGGCGTCGGACGCGGTGGCGGCGACGCCATGCTCAACCAGTTCGCCGACGCCACCGGCGTCAGCAACGACGATCCCGGCGTGTCCCCACTCGTCCTTCAAGACAGTGGTGAGCAGCTCCCGGTTGGCGTGCATCGGCACCCCTGAAACTGCATTGAAGCTCGCCATGACACTGGCAACCCCCGCCTTGACCGCGACCCTGAATGGCTCAAGATACACGTTGCGGAGCCGTTGAACAGAGATGTCTGTGGTGTTGTAGTCGCGGCCTCCTTCTGCCGCACTGTAGCCAACAAAGTGCTTGGCGCAGGCGGCTATGGACGTATTCGACGCAAGGTCCCCACCTTGGTACCCCCGGATCTTGGCCTCCCCGAAGACGGCGTTGAGGAAGGGGTCTTCGCCAAACCCTTCCACGACGCGTCCCCACCGCGGGTCCCGGGATACATCGATCATGGGTGAAAAAGTCCAGTTGACCCCGCTGGACCGGGCTTCTTTGGCAGAGAGCCTGGCATCTGTTGCGGCGACTTCGGGATCGAAGCTGGCCGCCTGCGCCAAAGGGGTGGGGAAGATGGTGAACTGTCCGTGGACAACGTCCAGGCCGATGAGGAGCGGGATGCCGTGCCGGCTCTCCTCAACGGCGATCCGTTGGAGGTCATTGGTGGCCTTCGCCGACGGGGGCCAGAAAAGCGCACCGGCACCGCTTCGTGCAAGGTCCCCCGCTTCTGCGGAGTCGGGCCTCCAGACGATCTGGAGCTGCGCAAGCTTCTCTGCATGGGTCATTGATGCCAGGATCTGTTCCGGCTGTACTCTAACTTTCACGGTGAGGATCCTCCTGGGACGGTTGGTGGATCTGGTGCCTGATGAGGTCCAGTGTGCGCATGATCGCCAGTGAGTCGCTCAAGGGCATCACGGAGCTCTCGGGTTTGCCGGCTTCGATAAGCCCGTGGAACTCGAGAATTTCGTACCTCAGTCCGCCGCCAACAATGGGCGCGTGAATGGTGTGGGACTGCTGGAGTCCCGGCCCTGAGGGGTTGTAGCGTGAAACGGTCAGCTCGTTGGGACAATGATGCGGGGCCGGCAGTTCAATGATGCCTTCGGTGCCCAGTATCCGTGCGTTATTGGGCAGCACTGTGGACATTGATGAGCTGATGTATCCGGTTGCACCGTCGCTGAAGGACAAAAGCGCCGTCGCGTCCAGGTCCACCCCGCTGGTGCTGCTGCGGCCGAACGCGGCGACGGCCGGTTCATCGCCCAGGAGCCAGTGCGAGAGCTGAACAGGGTAGACGCCCATCTCCAGCAGGCTTCCGCCGCCAAGGGCGGGATCGTACAACTGCGGCCGCGCCCGCGGCCCAGCCTCCGGAATCGGGAAACCGAAGGACGCTTCAACCTTCCGGACCTTTCCGATCGCACCGTCGTCCACCAGCCGCTTCAGCTCAACGAACGCAGGAAGGAACCGGGACCACATGGCCTCCATCAGCACTGTCCCGGTTCGCTTGGCGGTTTGGGACAGATCGAGGGCTTCGGCGTGGGTGGACGTAAAGGGTTTTTCCACCAGGACGTGTTTGCCCGCCTCCAGAAACAGAGTGGCATGCTCGTGATGCAATCCTGCAGGGGTGGAAACGTACACCGCATCAATGGTGGGGTCATCGGCAAGGTCCTGGAAGGACAGGTGCTGTTTGGGGACGCCGAATTCGGAACAGAACTTCCCCGAGGCCGTGGCGGTCCGGGACGCTGCAGCAGCCAGGGAGGCAGAGGGGACTTCGGCAAGGGTCTGCGCGAATTCACGGGCAATGGTTCCCGTGCCGGCGAGCCCCCATCTCACGGTGTTGTTGTTGTTGGGCACGTCATTCCTTTGCTTCCAGTGCCAGATCGGCAGCCCTGTCCAGATCGGCAGGGTCCTCCAGATCGGCAGGGTCCTCCAGATCGGCAGCCCTGTCCAGATCGGCAGGGTCCTCCAGACCAGAGTCCTCTGCCGGGATCGCGGGTTCATCGGAAAGGCGTCCATCAGGCAGCAACAGCGCGGCAATGAAGCCCAGGATGTAGACGCCCGCCAGGGACAGGAAAACGGGAGAGAACACGTCGTGGTAAATCGAGGCGATCTCTGCCTGCACAGACGGCCCGGCGGCATGGACCAGTGCCGGGGTGAGCGTGTGGGCATCCAGCCCGGCCGGCAGCAGCGACGCGACACCGAAGCCCACCACTCCACCCACGACTGCGGATCCGATGGTGGATCCGATCTGGCCGCTCAGCCCTGCAGTTGCCGTGGCGGTGCCGAGTTCACTGCGTGGTGCGGCACTTTGCACGATTGCAACGGCAAGGCTCATGAACGCTCCCGTGCCCAGGCCCACGAACGCCATGATCGACGCCGGAACCCACAGCGGGACGCCCGCCGGGAGCAAGGACATAGCCCCGAGCCCGAGCGCTCCCATTATTGTCCCGACCAGCGGAAAGACGCGGTAGCGGCCCGTCCGCGATGCCAGCCAACCGGTCAGAAGGTTGCCCACCAACATGCCAAGCACGGTGGCGATGGGAACCAACCCTGAAATGGTGGCACTGACGCCATAAGCCATCTGGAAATATGTTGGCAGGTACGCCGTGGCCGAGATGAGCCCGGCACCCATGACCGCCGAGAGACCCACGCCCGCACTGAACGTACGGTTCCGGAACAGGCGGACCGGGATGATCGGGTTGCGTTGGCCACGCTCGACGGCGATCAGGCCCGCCAGCGCCGCGGCGCCGGCACCCACTGCGATCCACGCCCAGGAGTTTGCCGAGCTGAACCACGCAACTGCCAGAACCACCGACACAAGGACAGCTGTAAGCAAAAGTGCACCAACGCCGTCGAACCGTTTTTTGCCTGCCGGTTCGATGTGCGGAACGGCGATCAACGCCAGGACAAGTGCGGCCAACCCCACCGGGACATTGATCCAGAAGACCCAGGGCCACCCCCAGTTGTCCGTGATCAGGCCTCCCAGGAGCGGCCCGATCAGAATTGCCACCGGAAAAGCGGCTCCAATGAGTGAGAGGTACTGCGGGCGTTGCCTCGGCGTGGTGACCTCGGCAACGATCGTCTGCGACATCAGTTGGAGGCCGGCGGCGCTCATGCCTTGGAACACCCGGGCCGCAACCAGCTGCGTCATGTCATGCGCGAAGCCACAAAGGAACGACGCAGCAACAAAGCCGGCCAGCGCAGCCAGGAAGACAAGCCGCGGGCCGACCCGATCGCCCAGCCCTCCGAGCACCGGGAGCAGGACAGTGCTGGCCAGCGTATAGCCCACCACCACCCAGCTCATGTGCTGGAGGGCGCCAAGCTCGCCGGCCACCGTGGCCAATGACGTCGAAACGATGGTGTGGTCCAGGGCTCCAAGGAATGACACCGCCAGGAGCGCTGCCATGAGGAGCCGGAGGCGTGTGGCGGAGATCGGGAGCCTTTTGGTGCTGGTGCTGTTGCGGACTCCGGTCACGGCGCCCCGGCGATTCCGGCGTCCAATTGGCGGAGAAGGGCATGCTGCCGGCGCACCTGTTCGATGGAACGGTACGGCAGGCGGTCACCTTCATACTCGCTGGACAGGTAGCCCGACCATTCGTTGTCCTTCAAGGTTTGAAGGATCTCCTGCCACGGTATCTGGCCGTCAACGAGGTTCTCGTCAATGTCGAAGAACTTTGCCTGGATGAACGACACGTAGGGGAGGACATCCACCAGGTCCGACATCGGGACGGCGAGGGGTTTACGCCAGCCTTCCTCCTGGGCTTCTTCGCTGAGGCCGTCATGCTTGGCGGTGGTGATTGCCCTTTGGAAGATGCCGGTATCGATCAACAGGCGGAAGTTCTTGGACCCGGTCCGCTCGATGAATTCGATGTACTCGTCCACCACCGGGTGCTTGATGGGAGTGGGCGCATGGATTTCCGGGCAAATGATGAGGTCCAGCTCGGCTGCCAGGTCCAGGTTGCGTTCGATCACCTCTTCCCAGATCGGATGCGGGCGCAGGTCCATGGACACCACACCGATCTTGGGGCGGACCGAGGTGAATCCGAGCCGATGGGCCAGCCGGAGATCGCGGGCAAGCATCACAGCACCCTCATCAGCTGTGAGGTCGCGGTGGCGCCACATGCTGGAATCGATCCAGGACCCGTAGTTGGTAGGCTCCAGCTGGTATTTTTCGAGCAGCCCGAACCATTGGTCGATCCACGTGGTGGACGGTTCCGGATAGTTGGGCACGTGACCTTCGCCCAGGATCTCGATCCCGGTGGCGCCAATGTCAGCTATTTGTGCCATGGCGTCTTCGAGGGTGAGGACGGTGTTCATATCACCGGTGTAGCTGTAGAGGGAGACGCCGTACTTGAGGTTGCTCATGCGAGGACCGTGACCTTTCGCTGGGACGTGAAAATTGACGGTTGGAATTCAGCTGGAATGTAAGGTGCGTGCAGCGCGATATCAACGCGCACATCGTGGACACCTACGGCCAGGCCGCCTGCGAGCGGCACCATGACGGTGGCCAGTTCATCGAGCTGCCAGCGGACATCGGTGGACCGGCGCAGTTCCTGGATGCTGAAAGTTCGTCCCTGGAGTGTCCAGCGCGGTACTTCCCGGCTCCATTCCTGGCCGTCTACGGTGACAGCCACGCCGTCGATGAGGCTTCCCCAGACGCCCCGGTAATTGGGCATGCGCAGGGCTATTTCGAAGCCCACCGTGTCCGTTCCTTCCTGGACGTTGCGAAAGCCCCGGCTTTGGATCAGTTCTCGTTCGAGGACCATGTTTTTCCTCACTTCTCTGTTGACGTGGTGTTGATTGATTCAGCAATATGGCGTGCGCCGGCGACGGCCAGGGCCACACCGGTCAAGGTGGGGTTGCAGGCCGTGGGGGTCGGAATGACACCGTTGCCGGCAACGAACAGGCCCCTGACATCCCAGACCTGCCCGGTGGGATCGCAGACGGCAGTTCCGTCGTTGGTGGTGCCCATGCGCAAGGTGCCTTGGTAATGCAGTGAGGCCCCGGCAGGGAATGTGAGCGGTTCTTCCCCGAGCGGCTCTCCCAGGGACCGCGCAGCGGCGATCACAGATTCGCGCGCAGCAGACAGCGTCTGCTCATCACGTTCGGTGAAGGTGTAGTGGATGTTCATCGCAGGCAGCCCGTATGCGTCCGTGGTGTCTTCGGAGAACTCAACGCGATCGGAGGCCTGAAGGTCCTTGGCGCAGAACCATCCAAGCCCCACGATCGAACCCGGGATGACGTCACCTGAGATCGGCACCGGCGAGGCATCGAGCTGCATGACCTGCCCATGGAAGGGCTGCTCATCGGTGAACGGCACCCAGCTGACACCGCTCTGGGCGGTGATGGTGGTGTCGCGTGAGGAGGCCGCCGGAGTATCGTCCCCGACGCCGGTCAGCCGGACAGCGTGGACAATCTGCGGCTGGTCATTGAGGTAACGGCCCAGTGCTTCCGGGCGGATACCGGAGGCGAACAGCAGCTGCGGGCCGCGCAGGGCATCCGCGGCAACCACGACGTACCCGGCCGCAATTTCGTGCTCGTCTCCGGTCTTGTCGTCACGCACCCGTACGCCGCTGACCTCGTTCCCGGCGGTCAGCACCCGGACGACAACGCTTTCGTCGAACAACTGTGCCCGGGGATTGTTTCGCGTTTCGTCGCCGAACACCACGTCCGCTCCGGACCAGATGAACCGGCCGTCATCGGTGCGGCGGACCGCCAGCGGCATGGGCTGGACCTGACGCCCGGGTGCGCGGCCGCCGTCGAGCGCTGCGGACAACCGCGAGCGGACGAGGTCGGCCAGCGGAGCGTCAGCCAAGGCCTCAGCACTCACGGAGAGGAGGCGTTCTGCCTCCGTCAGGAGCTCATCCATGTCCGGGAGGAAGGCGATGCGCTCGCTTCCGCCGGGACGGGGGCACGCACCGGTCCAGTGGGCTGCCATGCCGCCAACATTGCTGGAGAAGGCGAGGCCAGGCAGTCCTGCCTCGCCCGGCTGCTGCCAACCGTCGTCGAGGAGGAAAGTGCCTGGCCGCACCGGCCGGGCAACATCGCGGGCATACTCAGCGAGGTCCCCTCCTGTTGGCACGGCACTGACTTTTCCTTCCGAACGGCGCTGGGCGGCTTCGCGGTCCTCCACGCTGGCGATGTTCTTCACGTGC
Organism: Arthrobacter sp. StoSoilB20; assembly: GCF_019977295.1. Taxonomy (NCBI): domain Bacteria; kingdom Bacillati; phylum Actinomycetota; class Actinomycetes; order Micrococcales; family Micrococcaceae; genus Arthrobacter; species Arthrobacter sp. StoSoilB20. The sequence goes on from NZ_AP024651.1 coordinate 428,557, forward strand.
GAACCGGGGGGATCGCTGATGGTTGGACCGGCCTCGAAGATGGCAATGGATGCCTCGGGGCTGAGTTCGGAAAGGATGCGTGCATACGTTGCACCGGCGGGGCCGCTTCCAATGATTGCGACGTCGACGCGGGCTGGATAAGGGCGCGCTGAAGGTACTGCTGTGGTGGTCATGCTGTTCTCCAGGAGTCTGTAGAAGGGAGGGCGCCAGGGCCCTTGGGGGATTACTCAGCCGGCATTTGTGGAAAGTGCGGGTTGAGTGTCGAGAAACAGGCGCCGTTCCCGACGACGCTCGGCTTGGCGGGCCGGGTTGGCGATGGGCGAGGCGAGAAGGAGGGCCTTGGTGTAAGCGTGGTCCGGCTGGGCAATAACGTGGTCCGTGGCTCCTGCCTCCACAATTTCTCCGCGTCGCATCACCGCGACGCGCTGGCTGATATGCCGCACCACGTCGAGGTCGTGCGTGACGAACAGGAGCGAAACACCGGTCTGCTCCTGTATGTCGGCGAACAGTTGGAGGACCCGCGCCTGGGTGGACAGGTCAAGTGCGCTGACGGGCTCATCACACACAATGAGCTTGGGACTCCGGCACAAGGACCGGGCGATTGCGATGCGTTGCCGCTGGCCACCGGAGAACTCCCGGGGGTAGCGGGTGCTGGCGTTGGAGGGCAGATTCACCACATCCAGGAGTTCCCGGACCCGCCGTTGGGCATCAGCCCTGGAGGTGCCCGATACCTGCATGGGCTCCGACAAGATGTCGCTGATGGTCATTGAAGGATTCAGGGAGGTGTAGGGATCCTGGAACACCACCTGGATATCGCTGCTCAGGGCCCGGCGTTCCTTCTTGTTGAGCTTGGTGATGGACCTGCCATCGAAATGGATGTCTCCACCGCTCACGGGAGCCAGGCCCAGCACGGCACGGCCGATTGTTGATTTGCCCGAGCCGGACTCGCCCACCAGCCCCAGGGTTTCGCCGGGCTTGATGTCCAGGCTTACCCCTTGCAAGGCCCGGAATGTGCGTTTCCGGCCGAACCCGCCCACCTTGTAGTCCACTGTCAGGTCAGTGATCCGCAGGAGGGGCTCAGCGAGGGTTGGGGTTTGGTTGACGGAAGTCATCGTGCACCTTCTGTCTCGGCGGTCAGGCCTGGGTCGATGGGGTGGTGGCCCGGAGTGTCCGACGTCGAATCGAGCGCAGAGTCCAGGAGGAGGCGCGTGTACTCTTCCCGGGGGTTCGCGAACAGGTCATTGACTGCGGCTACCTCCACGATTTCTCCGTTGCGCATCACGGCCACTTGGTCGCAGAGGTCGGCTACCACACCGAAGTTGTGCGTCACCAGGACCACGCCCATGCCGCGTTCTGCCTGGAGGCTGCGGATGAGGTCCAGCACGTCCGCCTGGACTGTGACATCCAGTGCGGTGGTGGGTTCGTCGGCGATCAGGAGCTCCGGATTGCAGGACACAGCTCCTGCGATGAGCACCCGCTGCGCCATTCCGCCGGAGACTTGATGCGGGTAGGACTTGAAGACGCGCTCGGGATCGGGAATGCCAACGCGGGCGAGGAGTTTGAGGGCTTCGTCCTTGGCGGCCTTCGCCGAAATGCCCAGGTGGTGCTGCATTGGCTCGGTGAGTTGGGACCCTATGCGGAAGGCGGGATCGAGGTTGCTCATCGGTTCCTGGGGAATGTAGCCGATCCGGGCGCCGCGCAGGCGGTTGCGCTCCTTCGGAGTCATCCCCAGCAGGTCCGCTCCGGCGAAACTCAAGGTTCCCGCAGTCATGTCGGCTTGTCCGGGCAGGAGCCCGAGGACCGAGAAGGCAGTTTGCGATTTGCCCGAACCGGACTCTCCCACCAGGCCAAGGATCTGGCCGCGCTCCACCCTCAAGGAAATGCCCTTGACGACGTCGGCCTTCCCACCGTTGGGGCGGGGATAGGAAACCCGGAGGTCGTTGATGACCAGGAGCGTGTCTCCCGGGTCCACGGGTGCCTTTTCCAGCGGCCGTGCCGGTTCCGGAGTGGAAGCGGTGCGTTTGGCAGTCTTGGCGCGGCCGGCCGTAGAGCCGTAATTCGCCAGGGCGTCGCGGAAGCCGTTGCCCACCAGGGTGCAGGCCATGACGGTCAACACCAGTGCGACACTTGGCCAGAGCAGCAACCAGGGAGCGTTGAAGATGTTCTGTGATGCGTCATTGAGCATCAGGCCCCAACTGGCTGTGTCGGAGGAGCCGAGGCCAAGGAAGGCAATGCCTGCCTCGATGCCGATGCCGGCACCTGCCAACAGGGCCGCCTGGATGATGGTGGGCGTGATGACCACCGGAAGGATGTGGCGGACCATGATGCGGATGTCGCTCAACCCGGAGACCCGGGCAGCGTCCACGTACAGCTCTTCCCGTACGGCCCGGACCGAGCCACGGATCAGTAGGAACACCGATGGGGCGATCAGTATGCCGAACACCACCAGTGCCAGTGAGGTACTGCGTCCAACTCGGGCCAGCACCACCAGGAGCACCACGATGGCCGGCAGGGAGAGGAGCGCGCCGCTGATCCACATGCTGACGCCGTCGATCCATCCCTGGCGGTAACCTGCCAGGAGTCCGGTGGGTACGCCGATCAGCAAGCTCACGGCGATGACGATCGCGGCACTCAAAAGGCTGGTTTGGGCGCCGTACACGAGGTTTGCCAGGACGTCGCGGCCCACACCATCAGCGCCCAGCGGATGCTCGGGAGTGAACGGGGGCGCGAGTACATCAGCGAGGCGCGTGGCGGTGGGGTCGTAGGAGGAGATCAACGGTGCGAGGACCGCAACCACGGCCAGCAGGACCAGGAACACCAGTGAAATCACTGCGGCAGGTTCACGAAGGAACTTCTTGAACAGGTTGTCGGCCTGGGGTGCGGAGCCGACCACTTCCAGCGACTTTCGGGTGCCGGTGACAAGGTTATCGGTCATGAGACACGAACTTTCGGATTGATCCAGCCTTGTGCCAGATCGACGAGGAGGTTGACGACGACCACCAGCACCACCGTGACCAGGACGATCCCGAGCACAACGGGAAGGTCGCCGCGGCCGGCAGAGTTGTTGGCCTGGGTGCCGATTCCGGGGATGTTGAAAACTTTCTCAATGATCACCGAACTGGAGATGGCCACGATGAACATCAGGGACACGGTGGTGAGGCTCGGACCCGCTGCGCTGCGCAAGGCATGCTTGACCACGACGCTTCGCTCGGGGAGACCGCGGCTGCGAAGCGTCCGGACAAAGTCCTGCTGCATGACATCGATCATCGATCCACGGACCTGCAGTGCAATGGAAGCCAGGGAACCCAACGCCAGTGCAATGACCGGGAGCGTGATGGAGGCCAGCCATTTGCCGGGGGAGTCGGTGAAGGCCGTGAAGCCCGTGGCCGGCAGGAGGCGAAGTTGAACAGCGAAAACCAAAGCCAGGACCAGTGCTACCAGGAAGCCGGGAATTGCCTGGACCAGGGTGGATGCCACCTGGAGGCCGCGATCCAGGCGGCCCCGGCGCAACGCCGCGGTAACCCCGATCAACGTTCCGAAACAGGCGGCGAGGATCAGTGATCCGATCACCATGGACAAGGTGGGAGGAAGTGTTTGGGAAAGCAATTCCCCTACGGGCTGGTTGGTGAACCAGGACCGGCCCAAGTCTCCGCGCACGGCCGATCCGAGCCACTGGAAGTATTGGGTGATCAACGGTTCATCAAGGCCCAGCTGTTGGCGCTTGGCCTCCACTTGTTCGGCCGAAGCCACAGGCCCCAGCACCTGGCGTACAGGGTCCTGCCCCGTGAGGTTCAAGAGGAAGAACGTCGCTGTGGAAATAACGAACATGAGCACCAGTCCTGAGGCCAGGCGGCGAAGGATAAACATCAGCACGGCAGCTCCTTGGGCTTCGGAAGATGAATGGATTGGCAGGGGGAGGCCGGCCCGGGAACGGGCCGGCCACCCACCTACTTCTTCGAGGCTGTGAAGCCCCAGAGGGGCGGCAGCGTGGAATAGCGCTGCGGCGTGACGGTGATTTCAGTGGTGCTTGCGAAGACGTTGTCGGACTGGATGTACGGGGCAAACCAGGCCTGGTCCACCAGGTAGGTGTTCAGTTTCCGGAACGTTTCGGTCTGTGCGTCGCCGGTTTCGCCCTGGGCCTTGTTGATCAGGTCAACCACGGTGGGATCGGAGACGTGGAACGGGTTCCACAGTGATTCAGGCGTGAGCGCGATCTGCGCGAAATCCCACGGACGCGGGCTGTTGAGTCCGAAGATTGCGGCGGGGTACTTGCCTGCCAGCAGGTCCGAGATGAAGGTCTGGCCGTTCACAGGCTGGTACTGCGGTGTGACGCCGATGGCGGTCAGCGCTTCGGTCACCGCTGCCTGCTGGTCGGGGTAGACGGGGGATACATCCGGCATCGGCAGCGTGAAGCCGTTCGCATAGCCGGCGTCGGCCAGGAGCTTCTTCGCGGCGTTGACGTCAAAGGGGTATTTCTTATCCAGCTCAGGAATGAAGGCATCACTGGTGGAGCTGAAGACCTGGCTGGTGGCCTTGCCCTTACCGCCAAAGACCTTCGCGTGGATGGCGTCGCGATCCAGGGCCATGTTGATCGCCTGGCGGACCTTCGGCTCGGCGAGCGCAGGGACCAGGGAACCCTTGCGGTCGAACAAGTAGAGGCCGCTGGTGGTGTAGGCGGGGCTTGTCTGGATATTCAGGCCTGCGGACTTGAGGCTGTTTGAATCCTTATCGGTCACTACTGCGAAGTCTGCTTCACCGGCGCGCAGCGCGTTGAGGATTGCGTTGTTGTCGTTGAAGACTGTGACTTCGACGGTGTCGAACGGGAAGTCTTTGGCGTTCCAGTAGTCAGCGTTCCGCGTGTAGACGTACTTGATGCCGGTCTGGGATTTTGCTGCGTCCAGGATGTAAGGGCCGGAACCGATGGGAGTGGTGTCCAGCGCCGGTGTTCCCAAGGCCTTCGGGCTGGCAAGGACACCGGCGGTTCCGCCCAGGTTCGGGACGAGCGAGGGGTCCGGAGCGGAGAGGGTGACCATGAGGTTGGTGGCGTCGGTGACGGTTACCTCCTGGATGAAGCGCAGCTGGCCGCCGGCTTCGCCCGTCCCCTTGCGGGCCGAGTCCAGGTTGGCTTTGACTGCAGCCGCATCCAGGGGTGTGCCATCGGTAAATTTGACGCCTTCCCTGATGGTGAGGGACAGCTTCGTCCGGGTGTCATCGTAAGACCACTTGGTCACGATGTTCTCGGCCGGTTCTCCCTCGTTGGTGTTCCTGAAGAGGGAGTCGTAGACGGGCTGGAGGAACTGGGTGGTGGGGCCGGTTCCGAAGTTTCCCGGAGAGAAGGACTCGGGCGGGGCAATGGCTGCAATGTCCAATTCGGTGGGGGCGGCGGAACCGCCAGGTGAAGAGCCGGTGCAGGCGGTAAGCGCCATGACGGCTGTGACGGCGGCAATGCCGACTAATTTGCGCATGTTTCTCCTAGACAAGGCGTCGAAAGCTCAGCTTCGAGGGATTCGACTGGTCTCCGGCAACGACGCAACGGAGATGGATAGGTATGGCGGTAAATGCTGGCTGGAATGCCTCTGGAAGGCGCCTTGCTTCACAGGAAATCCTGCGGATTCCTTGAATGCTGTACTGGCGCAGGGCCACGGGATGCAGGTGGTGTGCTTCATCCCGGTCTCCCTCGCCGTCGAGGTCAATGTTGCTCAGTGGACGCTTTGTGGCGTCTATTACAAAGATAATCCGGTCACCGGAATAAGTCAATGACTTATTCCGATGAGCGGACTTAGGCGGACAGGTCCTCGGTGACCGGGCCCTGGTCCTGCTTCTGGTCCTGCTCCAAGGACCGCTTCAGCGGTTCGGTCAGCCGGGCAAGGAGCCCGGGAAGGTTTTGCTTGGAGAAGAGCTCGCCGAGCACCAGCTGGGCTGCTCCGACAACCCCGCCCACCTGTTCGTCGATTGCCGACAACTCCACGATCAGGTCAGGTGCGCCCGTTGATGGCAGTCGCTCCAGGACCGCCTGCTGGATGGGCTTGAGCACGATGTCTTTCGCCCGGGCAATGCCACCGCCCACAACCAGCATGTGCGGCGCGAAGAAGCTGACAAGCGTTGCGAGGCTGCTGCCAAGGAGCGCAGCGGTCCGGCTGAGCAGTTCAGTCGCCGCGGCGTCCCCATGCTCGGCGGCCAGCGTGACGTCGTAGGCGCGAACGCGCCCGGATTCCTTGAACACTTTCGCCAGGTAGGGGCTGCGCCCGGTTTCGGCCAGCATCAGGCCATCCCGTTCGATCGCCCACCCGCTGGTGACTGCTTCAAGGCACCCTGTGCGTCCACACCTGCAGGCAACTACCCCGGCTTCGGGAACGGCGACGTGCCCGATGGAGCCGGCCAGTCCATGCGAGCCCCTGTACAGCCTGCTGTCGGTGATGAGGGCGGCTCCAACTCCAGCTCCGGCTCCGAAATAGAGCAGGTGCTTTGCCTTGGCGGCCCGCGGATTGCTCTCTATCTCAGCCAGGGCGAGGAGGTTGACGCGGTTGTCGACCCATACTGGAACAGGCCACCGCGCTGCGAACTCTTCCCGCACCGGGTAGTCGTCCCAGCCGGGCAGGACCGGCACGCCAACGGGGGTGCCGGTATCGAAATTGACCGGCCCTGAGAGGCCTACGCCGATTCCGAGCATGTTGTTGTGGCCCTGTTCCCTGACCACTTCCTGGATGATCACGTTGACCTGGTCCAGGATCCGGGCGGGCCCTTCGCCGACGTCGCATAGTTCCCGGTGGCGGGTGCCGAGCAGGGCGCCGGCAAGGTCCGAGGCGCTGATGACCATTTCATTTGATGCGATGTCCACGCCCACCACGTAGCCCGCCTGGGCGTTGAGGGACAAGAGCTTTGCTGTCCGCCCTCCTGTAGAGGGGGCGCGGCCGGGGGAGTGGATGAGCCCGATCTGTTCGAGTTCTGCAACCCGCTCGGCAACGACGCTCCGGCCCAGGCCCACCTGGTCGGTCAGGGTGGCTTGGGTTATGCCCTCTTCCCACCGGATGGTTTCCAATACGGATGCCAGTCCGGTGTATCGCTCTATTGCCATCAGATCTCTTCCTGCATGCCGTCGCCCACCGCGTCAGTGCCGTGGTGATGAATCCAGTCCGCAAAGCGAAGCCGTTCGGGCACTTCCACGTGCCATCATCCTCCAGCTTCGCGTCGCCAAACAATAAAAGTCTAGCAACTTTTACCGGTCATCGGATAAACTATATGAAACCCATCACACAAGGAGGCCGCGTGCGGCGATCTGTTTCAACCACTGAAGACGGTGTCCAGTACCGGGACTTGAACGGGAACGGTGTACTGGATCCCTACGAAGATCCCCGCCTGGATGCGGCAACGCGCGCCGCGGATCTCCTGTCGCGTTTGTCGGTGGAAGAAAAAGTCGGACTGCTGTTCAACACGGTCATGGTCGTCGGTGAGCCGGGGGACCACGATGCCGCCAGCCCCTTCGGGCCCGAGACTCCCCGCGACTTTGTGGTGGGCAGGTCCATCAACCACTTCAACGTTGGCCACTTCCCTTCGGCGGAACACATGGCCCGCTGGCAGAACGCCATGCAGGAACTCGCCGAGCTCACCCCGCACGGGATCCCCATTACTTTTGGCACCGATCCCCGCCACGGTTTCGCACAAAATGACGGAATGGCCTTTGCCGCCGGCTCGTTCTCGCAGTGGCCCGAGCCCATGGGGCTGGCCGCTCTCGGCGACGCCGCCGTCGTCAGCGACTTCGCACAGACGGCCAGGAGCGAGTACGTCGCGGTCGGACTCCGCGCGGCCCTTCATCCACAGCTTGACCTGGCATCTGATCCCCGCTGGGCCCGTCAACTGCAGAGCTTCAGTTCAATTCCTGCGGTTGCCTCGGAGTACGGTGCGCTGCTCATCGCAGGACTGCAGGGCCAAAAGCTGTCCTCCACGAGCGTCGCCTGCACCGCCAAGCACTTCCCGGGCGGTGGCGCGCAGGAAGACGGAGAGGACCCGCACTTCCCCTCGGGCAAGGCCCAGGTCTACCCCGGCGGGAACTTCGAAGAGCACCTGGCCCCCTTCCGGGAGGCGATCGCCGCCGGCACCAGCGCGATCATGCCTTACTACTCACTGGCGAAAGACCTGGTTATCGACGGTACCGAAGTGGAGGAGGTGGGCTTTTCGTACAACAAGTATTTGATCACCTCCCTTCTTCGCGGGCAGCTCGGCTTCGAGGGGGTTATCCTCACTGACTGGCAGCTGGTCACGGACCTCGAGGTCTTCGGCCTGCCCTTCCCTGCCAAAGCGTGGGGCGTGGAGCACCTCAGCCCGCTGGAGCGGGTGGAGAGGCTTTTCGACGCCGGTGTGGACCAGCTTGGGGGCGAATCCTGCACCGAGTTGGTGCTTGAGCTGCTGGCCGACGGCAGGTTGTCCCCGGAACGGGTTGATGCTTCTGTGCTGAGGATCCTCCAGGTTAAATTCGAGCTCGGTCTCTTCGACAATCCCTACGTTGACGTGGATGCTGTCAGCGCGGTGGTCGGTTCGGCCCCGTTCCGTGACGCCGGACACCGCGCCCAGGCGGAATCAGTGACGATCCTCAAGAACGATGGGTTGCTGCCGCTGCCGGCAGACACCCGGGTATATGTCGAAGGCATCAACCCGGATGTCGTCGGGGATCGGGTCACCCTTGTGGATGACGCGAAGGATGCCGACATGGCTCTGGTCCGCCTCACGGTCCCCTACGAACCCCGCAACGAGTACTTCCTGGACGCCATGACGCACCAGGGAAGCCTCGACTTCCCGGAGGAAGACATAGCGCGGGTGAGGGCCCTGGCAGAAGAACTCCCTGTCATCCTGGACGTCTACTTGGAACGGGCAGGAATCCTGACCCCCTTCGTGGACATTGCCTCGGCCATCACCGCTAACTTCGGTGCCTCCGACGCTGCCCTGTTCGACGCCTTAACGGGCGCTATCCCGCCCAAAGGCCGGTTGCCGATTGAGCTGCCGCGCTCCATGGCCGCCGTCGAAGCTTCACATCCTGACGTGCCCAATGACACCGAAGACCCGCTCTACCCCTACGGTGCCGGCCTCAGCCTGCCATCAACTGCCCGGAGCGAATCCGGAATGCACACGTGAACGGGATGACCGGAAAACATCAATCGGGCGAGGTTTCCTGGAGTGAGTTCGTCGATGCCCCGGATTCGGCGCGGCCACGTGCCTGGTGGCACTGGATGGACGGCAACGTAGAACATGAAGGCATCCGCGCTGACCTCCGCTGGCTCCACTCGGTGGGCGTCCGGGGCGTCCAGGCCTTCGACGGCGCGCTGGGGAATCCGCTCGTGGTGGAGGAAGCCGTGATTCCCGGAAGCAAGCAGTGGCGCGAAGCCATTGACGTTGCCGTCGCTACCGCCCACGAGCTCGGCTTGGACTTCACTGTTGCCACATCGGCCGGTTGGAGTGCCTCGGGGGCTCCGTGGGTTGATAAGGCCGATGCCATGCGCAAGCTGGTGTGGTCGCAGACTGTGGTCGAAGGCGGCGAACCGGCCCAGCTCAACCATCTGCCGGACATCGCAGGGCCGTACCAGGACATCCCAAAATGGGGATCGGGCCCCGGAATTGAGCCGGATGAAGGGTCGGGAGATGCGAAAGACCTGTTTGCCTTGGCCATCCCTTTCCACAGCGTCCACGATGCTTTGGAGCCCGCTTTCGTGCGCAGCTCCGATTCGCCCGCCGAAGCGGTCAGCGTCGGCCATGCCGCCGTCGTCGAAGGTTTCCGCCTGGCGCGCGATCCTGACAACCATTCGGTCGCCTGGGTTGAACAGTCCTTTGCCGCGCCGGTGACGGTGCGTTCGTGCGTCATCGAGCTCCCGGGCCCCCACGGCTTCGGTGCGGCTCCGCCCGCCAGTGCCACGCTTCAGGTCCGGGATGCCGACGGCGGTTACGTCACCGTCTGCACCCTCCCGGCGACGCAGTGTCCGTCCCGGAGCATGTCCTTCGCCCCGGTCAGCGGTACCCACTTTCGGGTGCTGTTGCAGGCTGAGGGGATATCGACCGTCCTGGCAGCGTTCGAGAAAGGCGTGGTGCCCCCGCCGGTGTTCCGGCCGCTCAGCGAGTACGTGGTCACCACCTTTGCACTCTACGAAGCCGGCATGCCCGCGCACCGGGAGGCCAAGAGCGGCTTCGCAACGGCAACCGACTACGACGAGCTGGAGACTGATCCGCGGGCAGGAACCGGGGTGGTTCCGCTGGCCGGGATCCTTGATGTCAGCAGCCGGGTTTCACGGGGAATGCTTTCGAGCCCGCTCCCGGAGGGTACGTGGCGGGTCATTCGCTTCGGGGCCTCCCTGACGGGACAGACCAACGGGCCGGCCCTCCCGGAAGCCACCGGGCTCGAGGTCGACAAACTCGACAGCGAAAGGGTGCGGCGCTATATCTCCACCCATCTGGCACAGTTCGGTGACGCCCCGATTGACGGCCTCCTGAGCGACAGCATTGAGGCCGGGCTGCAGAACATCACGGACCAGCTCCACCACCGGTTCTTCGATCGCCGGGGCTACGACATGATCCCCTGGATGCTTTCCGTGGCCGGTTTTTTGGTGGAGGACCCGGCATCCACTGACCTCTTCCTTGCCGATTTCCGGCGGACGATCGCTGAGGTATTCGCTGAGTCGTACTACGGAACGTTGTCCGAAGAAGCGCACAAGCGCGGCGCGATCTACTACGCCGAGGCGTTGGAAGACCGCAGGCCGCAGCTCGGCGATGATCTTGCCATGCGCTCGCACGCAGACGTTCCGATGGGAGCCATGTGGACCTTCAGTCCTGAAGGAGGCCCGGCCCCCACCTACGTGGCGGACCTGAAAGGGGCGTCGTCGGTGGCGCACGTTTACGGGCGCAGCCGCACGGGCGCTGAAGCTTTCACCTCAGGACGGAACCCGTGGAGTGATTCGCCTAAGTCGTTGAAACACGTCGCCGACCTCCAGCTCACCTTGGGGGTGACCCGCTTCTGCCTCCATACTTCCCCGCACCAACCCAGCCAGGTACCGCCACCCGGGATCGCCCTGGCGCCCTCGCTCGGGCAGTCCTTTACCCGCAACGAAACCTGGGCATCCAGTGCCAGGCCTTGGGTGGACTACTTGGCCCGGTGCTCCCATCTGCTGTCCTTGGGCAGGCCGGCGGTGGATATTGCCTACTTCATAGGGGAGGAAGCCCCTGTCACCGCCCTCTTCGGCAACACCTTCAACCACGATGTTCCCGTTGACTACGACTACGACTACATCGGCCCGGACGCACTCGGTACTGTCATGGATGTTGAAGAGGGGGAGCTGCGGGCAGGCGCCTCCCGCTACAAGCTGCTCTATCTGGGCGGCGCCTGCCACCGCATGAGCACAGGCGCGCTGCGCGCAATCCTGCGACTGGTGGAACAGGGGGCTGTGGTCGTTGGGCAACGTCCAACGGCCCTGCGCTCACTTGCTGACGACCCTCATGAACATCAACGGCTCTGCGAGGCGATCTGGGGCAGCTGGAACAGCGGCCAAGTTTACGCCACCGCAGACCTGGCATCCGTGCTGCGGGATCATTTTCCACCCCGGGTGATAATCGGGGACCCCCGCGTAAGGCGGATCGCCCGTTGGCTCGGTGATGACCAGCCTCTGCTGTTCATCGCCAACCCAGCCAATGAAGAGTTGCGCACCACGGTGACCCTGCCGGACTCCGATGGCACGTTCGTTGCCTGGAACCCGGTGACACTGGAACAACATGCCCTCACACCCGCGGAAGGTGGAGAGGGTTTCGACGTATGGCTGCCCCCTTATGGTTCGCTCTTCATCCTCACGGGTGAAGCCGGGCCTCGTCCCGAAAAGGAGTGGCTCGCGGAGGTCAGCGGAGAATGGACCCTCACCATCCCGGGCTCGGATCCTGTGCAGCTGGCCCACGCCGCCTTCTGGACAGATCCCGGAATCGGGGCGGTGGACTTCTCTGGAACGGCCACTTACGAGGTTGATTTCCAGCTCCACGGCCCCGAACTCCCGCACGCCATCCAGTTCGCCGAGGTTTCTGATGTAGCGCAGGTCAATATCAACGGAGAAGAGTCCGGAATTCTCTGGACCGCTCCTTACAGGGTGTCCACCAACGCGCTCAAGCCAGGGATGAACCGCATCCGGATCAGCGTCACCAACCCGTGGCGCAACCGGCTGATTGCTGAAGCCCGCAGCAGCACCGGGACGCTCTTCCCGCCCATGACCGCCGTGTTCAACAATGAAGCCGGGATCCTGCCCGCAGGGTTACTGGGACCACTGCATTTGGTCTACGGAGACCGCCCATGATCCCCACTAGTGAAAAGACTGGATGCATGAAAAACCAAGCAATGACTTCCGCCGCGGCGCTGGAGGGCCAACGCCAGGCCGACCTCGGCGACGGAACATACCTGAACCCGATCTTTGCCGGGGACCACCCGGACCCGGCAATCCTGCGCGACGGTGACGACTACTACGTGACCTTCTCGTCGTTTGAATCCACGCCCGGACTGGTCATCTGGCACTCGAAGGACCTGCTGAACTGGCAACCGCTGGGCCCGGCCCTTTCGACGCCGATCGGCTGTGTCTTCGCAGTGGACATGTGCAAGGTGGACGGCCGGTACTTCATCTACATTCCGGTCATCCCCACTGCCGTCTCCCCGGACCCCAAAGCGCCTGTCCTGACCTATGTCATCCATGCCGAAAACATGGCCGGGCCCTGGAGTGAGCCCATCAGCCTGGGCATCGAAGGGCACATCGATCCCGGGCATGTGGTGGGGGAGGACGGGAAACGCTATCTTTTCCTCAGCGGTGTCAGCCGTGTCCGGCTTACCGACGACGGATTGGCCACAGCCGGCCCCGTGGAACACGCCTACGATGGCTGGCGCTACCCCGACGATTGGGTTGTTGAGGCCTACGCCCTGGAGGGGCCAAAACTGACCCGCCGCGGCGAGTACTTCTATCTCACGACGGCGGTTGGCGGCACCTCCGGTCCGCCCACCGGGCATATGGTCACCGTGGCCAGGTCCCGCTCCATTGATGGCCCCTGGGAGGACTGTCCCCGCAACCCCATCATCAGGACGTGGGATGCAGGTGAGCCCTGGTGGAGCAAGGGCCATGCCACGTTGTTTGAGGGCCCCAACGGCCAATGGTGGAGCATTTATCACGGCTATGAGAAGGGCTTCGCCACCCTCGGCCGGCAGACACTGTTGGAACCCATCGAATGGGACGGGGACGGATGGCCCAGGGCAGGCGGGGGAGACCTTTCAGCACCGTTGCCTGCGCCACTGCCAGTGCCGGTTTCAGTTCCGGCTGCCTCACCGGCACCCGGCCAGGGCCACGGAGTTCCTTTGTCCGACGACTTTTCCACGGAGCGCTTTGGAACCCAGTGGTCGTTCCACTCACCGTCCAAGGATGAATACCTTCGGGCATCCTTCGACGACGGACTGGTCCTGCAGTCCCGCGGAACCGCCCCCTCGGACAGCTCGCCGCTAACGTGCATTGTTGGCGACAAGCGCTACGAGATCACGGTGGAAATGGAAGTGCGTGGCGATGCCCAGGGCGGGATGCTGTTGTACTACAGCGACCGCCTGTTCTGCGGCATGGGCCACGACGGCGGCCGCATGACGAGTTACCGTGCCGGCAGGGCCATCCCTTACTGGCGTGAACCAGCCCCTGCAGCCCGGACCATGCACCTTCGGATAGTCAATGACAACCACATCGTCACCCAGTACTACAGCCTGGACGGGATCGACTGGACCAGGCATGGACTTCGTTTCAACGTGGAGGGTTACAACACAAATACGGCCGACGAACTCCTCAGCCTGCGCCCGGCACTGTTTGCTTCCGGGGCGGGGGAAGTGCGGTTCAGGAACTTCAACTATCGCGTTCTGGACGACTGAGCAGTCTCCGGAGTCCGCTTGGCGCGGGCTGCCGCCATTGAGGAAAATATGCGACGCCGGGACACCTTCCGGCAGCGGTTGGGTACGGTTTCCCTATGGCGGCATCCCAGAAGCGAACAGAGTCCGGCTCCACCTTGCTCACGGTCATCATCGCGTTCGTGGCGAACGCGCTGGTTGCGGCGGCAAAGTCGGTGGCGGCTGCCCTGACGGGTTCGGCGTCGATGACTGCCGAAGCCGCACACTCCTGGGCTGACACCGGCAACCAGGTTTTCCTGTTCATCGCCGAACGCCGCTCCCAACGCCCGCGGGACAAGGGCCATCCGATGGGCTATGGCCGCGAAGCGTACGTGTGGTCGATGTTTGCCGCTTTCGGGCTCTTCACCGCCGGAGCGGTGGTGTCCATCATGCACGGCATCCAGGAAATCATTGAGCCGGAACCGGCCTCGGACTTCACTATCGCGTATGTGGTGCTCGCAGTGGCTTTTGTCCTGGAAGGATTCTCCTTTGCGCAGGCCTTCCGGCAGACGAGGAAAGCCGCCCGGCAGCTGGAACGCCGCACCCTGGAGCAGGTCCTGGTCAGCTCCGATCCCACCCTGCGCGCCGTCTTCGCCGAGGATGCTGCCGCGCTGATAGGGCTGGTAGTGGCCTTCATTGGTGTTTTCCTGCATCAAATCACCGGATCACCCCTGCCGGATGCCGTTGGCTCGATCGTTGTTGGGGTCCTGTTGGCGATAGTTGCCGTGGTGCTGATCGACCGCAACCGGCGGTTCCTGGTGGGCCAGGGTGTCACTCCGGACATTGAGCGCTCCATGGCACTGAGGCTTCTGGAACACCGGGACATCGCCCGGCTCACCTATCTGCACCTGGAATTCGTGGGTCCGCGGAAGCTCTACCTTGTGGCGGCAGTGGACCTGCAGGGGGACCACCCGGAGCACGAAGTCGCCGTGGCCCTGCGCAGGATCGAGCGCGAACTCGAAGACCACGAAACTGTGGAAGAGGCTGTGCTGACATTGGCCACTTCGGACGAGGCAGCCCTCTCTCCCTAGCCGGAGACCGACCTCAGCCGCTGCATCTGCTCCCCGGCGTCACTCCCCGGCGCGGGGGTGTACACCACAATGTGCAGGTCCGGCCGGTCCGAGGGAGAGACCTGATGGTGTTCCATCTGCAGCACTCCGACGGCGGGATGGTGAAACTGCCGTTCGCGGGACTCGAAGCCCAGGATGTCGTAGCGGTCCCAACTTTCCTGGAATTCCGGGCTGGCTTCCTTGAGCCGCTCCACTTGGTAGGCCACGTCCGGATCGCCCAGCCGCTGCCCGGTCTCTGCCCGGAACTCTGCAAGGAACCTTTTGCTGGTGACGTCCCAGTCCGGGAGCAGGTCCCGGACATAGGGGTCGGTGAACACCAACCACAGCAGGTTCCTGTCCACGGCGTCGAACGTTCCTATGTTGGGGTACAACGCCTCATAGGCGCGATTCCACCCGGCTACGCCCCAGTCCGGGGACAACGCATAGGACGGGTTGGGATCCAAAGCGTCCAGCAGCCGCTGCACATGGGCGGGGGCATCGGCGGCCACCGGCCCTTTGGGCAGGGACGATGAATATCCGCCCAGGGACAGCACGTAGCTCAGGCCGGTGTCCGAGAGGTGCAGGGTGCGGGCAATGGATTCCAGGACCTGCCGCGAGGGGCTGATGTCCCGCCCCTGCTCCAGCCAGGTGTACCAGGTGACGCTGACTCCGGAGAGGAAAGCGATCTCTTCCCGGCGGAGGCCGCGCTCCCGGGACCTGCCCACCGGGGGCAGTCCGTAATCGGATCGCAGGGCCTGGGTCCGGCGGGTCCTCAGGTAGAGGCCAAGCTCCTTGCGTCTCTCATTACTCACCACCCAACACTATTACTCTGTTACTTTCAGTACTAGTAGCAGCACCGACTTCCGCTCCGTGGCGTAGACCAGCAGGATGGTATTCATGCCTGCACTACGCTCAAGAACTGTCACCCACGGCCGCAACATGGCCGGAGCCCGCGCGCTGTTGCGTGCCTCCGGCGTTGCCAACACGGACATCGGCAAGCCGATCGTCGCGGTGGCCAACTCCTTCACCGAGTTCGTCCCCGGCCACACCCACCTGGCCCCCGTGGGCCGGATTGTGTCCGACGCGATCCTTGCCGCCGGTGCGGTGCCGCGCGAATTCAACACGATCGCCGTGGACGACGGAATCGCCATGGGCCACTCCGGCATGCTGTACTCCCTGCCGTCCCGGGATCTCATTGCCGATTCCGTGGAGTACATGGTCAACGCCCACTGTGCCGACGCCTTGGTGTGCATCTCCAACTGCGACAAGATCACCCCGGGCATGCTCATGGCCGCGCTGCGCCTGAACATCCCCGTAGTGTTTGTCTCCGGCGGCCCCATGGAGGCCGGCCGGGTGACCCTGACCGATGGTTCCGTGCGCTCCCTGGACCTGGTCAACGCCATCTCCGACGCCGTGGACGAATCCATCTCCGATGAAGACATCAACCTCATTGAAGAGAACGCCTGCCCCACGTGTGGATCGTGCTCGGGCATGTTCACCGCGAACTCCATGAACTGCCTCGCCGAGGCGATCGGCCTGGCGTTGCCGGGCAACGGCTCCGTGCTGGCGACCCACACGGCCCGTAAGGCACTGTACGAAAAGGCCGGCGCCACCGTGGTTGATCTCGTCAAGCGTTACTACGACGGCGACGACGACTCCGTACTGCCGCGCTCCATCGCCACCAAAGAGGCCTTTGACAACGCCATGGCCCTGGACATCTCCATGGGCGGCTCCACCAACACCATCCTGCACCTGCTGGCCGCGGCCCAGGAAGCCGGCGTTGACTACGGCCTTGCCGAGATGGACGCCAAGTCCCGCCAGGTGCCGTGCCTTGCCAAAGTGGCCCCGAACGTCGCAGGGGACAAGACCTACTACATGGAGGACGTGCACCGCGCCGGCGGCATCCCCGCGCTGCTGGGCGAGCTGAACCGCGGCGGACTCCTGCACAAGAACGTCCACTCCGTCCACTCCAACGACCTCGACGGCTGGCTGGACGATTGGGACATCCGCGGCGGCAAGGCCACCGAGGAAGCGCAGGCACTGTGGCACGCGGCTCCCGGCGGAGTCCGCTCCTCCACAGCCTTCTCCCAGTCGAACCAGTGGACCTCCCTGGACACCGACGCTGAGGGTGGCTGCATCCGTTCGGTGGAGCACGCTTTCTCCAAGGACGGCGGCCTGGCCGTTCTGCGCGGCAACGTTGCCGTGGACGGCGCCGTCGTGAAGACCGCAGGCGTGGATGAGTCCATCTGGATCTTCGAGGGCCCCGCCGTTGTCTGCGAGTCACAGGACGAAGCCGTGGAGAAGATCCTGAACAAGTCCATCAAGGAAGGCGACGTGGTGGTCATCCGCTACGAAGGCCCCCGGGGCGGGCCGGGCATGCAGGAAATGCTCTACCCCACCTCCTTCCTCAAGGGCAGGGGCCTGGGCAAGAAGTGCGCCCTCATCACCGATGGACGCTTCTCCGGCGGTACTTCGGGCCTGTCGATCGGGCACATTTCCCCGGAAGCTGCTTCCGGGGGTGCCATCGCACTGGTGGAGGATGGCGACATCATCAGCATCGACATCACCCAGCGCTCCCTCCAGCTGCAGGTTTCCGACGAGATCCTCGCCGAACGCCGCGAAAAGCTGGAGGTCAACGGCGGTTACAAGCCGAAGGACCGCGACCGCCACGTGTCCCCGGCCCTGCGCGCCTACGCCGCCATGGCCCTGTCCGCGGACAAGGGCGCCGTGCGTGACGTTTCGCTGATCGAGAACCTCTAAGGCTCCGGTTTGCGCTTAAAGCCGCCTGCCGCCGTCGTGCTTCATCCAACGCACGACGACGGCGGGCGGCTTTTGCGTTGTGCCTGGTGGCTACTTGCCCCGTAACTCCGATTCACCCTCCGCGTAGGTGTCCAGCAGCTTGCGCGCATGCTCTCCGTCCGGGCCCTCCTGCGACAAAGCGGACCTCATGCCCTCAAGCTTCTCTTCGCCGGCCGGGAAGGGCGGAAGCAGCGGGGTGTTCGGATCGGTCAGAACTTCCAGGACTGTGGGCCGGTCCATGCCCAGGGCGTAGTCCCACGCTTCGCCCAGCTTGGCGTGGTCTTCCACCCGGACGCCGGCAAGGCCCAGCAGCTCGCCATAGGCTGCGTAGGGGAAGTCGGGAATCTGCTGGCTGGCCGGGAACCTTGGTTCCACCTCGTTTTCCCGCTGCTCCCACGAGACCTCGGCAAGGTCCCGGTTATTGAACACGCAGACCACGAACCGCGGATCAGCCCACTCGCGCCAACGGTGTGCAACAGTGATCAGCTCGGCGACGCCCAGCATCTGCATGCCGCCGTCCCCGGCCAGTGCCACCAACGGCCGGTCCGGGTAGGCCAGTTTCGCCGCCAGGCCGTAGGGGATCGCGCAACCCATGCTGGCGAGCGTGCCGCTCACGTGGGCGGGAACCCCGGGCGGAAGGACCAGTTGGCGGGCGTACCAGTAAACGCAACTGCCGACGTCGATACTCAGCTGGGCGTCGCCGGGGAGCCTTCCGCTGAGTTCGCGGACCACCAGTTCGGGATTGACCGGCCGGGCAGGAATGTTGGCCCGTTCTTCCGAGAGCCGGCGCCATGCCCGCACCTGGTGTTCGACGTCCTCCCGCCACGAGGCGCGGGACGGTTGGGTCCTGCCCGCAAGGCGCTTGCCCAAGGCGGTGAGCGTTCCGGCGGCATCGCCCACCAGGCCCACCTCGACGGGGTAGCGGTTGGCTATCTTGCGGCCGTCGATGTCGATTTGGACGGCCTTGGCGGTGCCCGGCTTCGGGTAGAACTCGGTCCAGGGATCGTTGGAGCCGATGATGAGCAGGGTGTCGCAGTTCTCCATAAGGTAGGCGCTGGCAGTGGTACCGAGGTGGCCTATCGTTCCGGCTGCCAAGGGGAGGGTCTCGTCAACGCAGGGCTTGCCCAGGAGGCTGGTGGTGATTCCGGCGTTCAGTTGTTCGGCCAACTCCACGACTTCCTTTTGGGCGCCCCGGGCACCTTGGCCGACGAGCAGCGCGATCCGTTCCCCCGCGGAGAGGATTTCCGCCGCGGCGTCCAGGTCCTCTTCGCGGGGCATGACCTGCGCCGGGTGCCATACGGGCGCCGTGACAACAATGCCGTGTTGTTGTTCCAGCTCAGGTGCCTCTGCGGACTGGATATCGTGCGGAACAATCACAACGCACGGGGACCTGGTCTCGAGTGCGGTGCGGAAGGCCCGGTCGATCAGCATGGGGACCTGCTCGGGCGAGCTGGCAAGCTGGGCGAACTGGGCTGCCACATCCTTGAACAGTGTCAGCAGATCGATCTCCTGCATGTAGGCCGAGCCCAAAACCGTGGTGCTCTGTTGGCCGATGATTGCCACGACGGGGACGCTGTCCATCTTCGCGTCGTAGAGTCCGTTGAGCAGGTGGACGGCGCCTGGGCCTTGTGTGGACGTCACGACGCCTACGCCGCCGGTGTACTTGCCGTGCCCTACGGCCATGAAGGCTGCTGCTTCCTCGTGCCTGGCCTGGACAAACTCCACTGTGTCTTCGGCCCGGCGAAGGGCTCCCATGAAACCGTTGATGCCATCGCCGCTGTAGCCGAAGACCCTGTCCACGCCCCAGGCCTGGAGTCGTTCCACCATGAGGTCTGAAACTGTTCGCTGCGTCATTTGGGCTCCTCGTCAGTAGGGGTGAGTTACTGCCTGAGGACATAGTAAGCATACTTAGCTATACGGCACGCCGGGAGCGGTTGTGGATCCTTCGCCGCGAATTTTCCTTTGCTTTGCGGATATTGCCCCAAAGGCGGGCAATGGTGGGCTATCTTGATCGTTATGTGGCCTTTCATGTGGAGAAATCACAAATTGACAGGCTACTTAGTACGTTTGCAATTGTTCCGTATCGATGAAAGGAAATGCTGTGGCTGTTTCTGTTGAATTGGGCAAAGCACTCGACAAAGCCTACGAAAACTCAACACTGGATGAAATCCTCGCCGCCCCACCGTCGGCACTTGCCGGCCTGACTGACAAACACAATGAACTGCTCGCAGATCTGGGCATAAAGACAGTCCGGGACCTCGGCAGCAATAAGTTCTTCGCCGCAGCGGGCGTGCTGGTAGCCCTTTCAGGAAAAGCCGGATAACCCACTACGCCTCAACGCAAGCGGACGACGCCGGGAACTACCCGCCGTCGTCCGCTTGCGTTTTACCGTGGGTGCCTCGCTAAGCAGCTTCGTCCCGCCTGCTGTGCGGTGGCGGAAGCCGCACCGCACCGCCGTCGCGACTCTGGAGCTGCAGGGGGACAAACCCGTGTTCGGTGGTGCGTTCCTGGGGCTTTTTCGCGTGGGGGCGGGGAAGCAACAGCGCGGCGAATGGTGCCAGGAGCAGCAGGAGGGTCACCGTACCCAGCCCGGCCACGCCGGCAAGGACCAGCACCCCGGCCATGAACATGAGGTGGATATCCGGTGCGTCGGTGGACGCAAGGGCGGCCGTCAGGGCCATTCCGTTGGGTGACTTCACAATCGTGCTCCTGGCGCATCCGTTGGCTGTTCTTCCGTCACCTGATACGTAGGCGGAACAGCGGAATCATGATGCGGTTTCCGGGACCCAATGTTCTTCAGGACCGGCGCAAGGGCATATCCTTTGCCAGCTGCACAACGATCTTCTTGTCGTTGCCCGGATCTGTGGGGTCGTACCACAGCATGGTCTCCTGGCCGTCCACCACTGGCTCTGCGGCAGTGATCAGCAAGGCCCTCTGGACCCACCGCTGGACGCCGCCCGCATCATGGAATGTGAACGTGACGGTGGTCAGGATCTTCGCGCTGTCACTGAACGAGACGTAGCCCTTGTCAGTGACTCTCGCCGGGGTCATGGTGCCGGTCCTCATGACGTCAGCCTCACGCCGGGCGGCGTTCCTGCGGGCCCTGGCGCCGATGATGCCCAGGCAACCCAGAAGAAGGAAGATCAGCAGGCAGCCACCGCCCGCCCACGTCAGGAGAGGCGGATAGTCCAATTGGGCAGCGGCGGTTCCCACCCCCAAGGTGGCACCCAGCCAAGCCAAGGTTCCGCCCAGGGCCAGGCCCAGATTGCTGCTCCTGATGGCCAGGGCCGTCCACGCAATGGAACTCAGGACAAGGATCGGGATGCTCACAATGATGGCCGTCAGGGCGAGGGCCGGAGGCTCGGCATCCTCCAGTACTGCCAGATGGGGCCAGCCGTAACCTGCCGCGAGTCCTCCGATGAATTGGAAGCCCAGGGCCAGCACAATGCCCACCGGACCCGGGCGTTTGTTCGCGCGGAGTTTCCTGGCGGCGATCGGATCCACAGTGCTCATGGAAGACATTAAACAGGGAGCGGCCCTCAATCAGGGGCAGGCTTGCACCATCGGATTGCAGAGCACTTTTCCGCCAATCAAACATTTCTTCAAACTCCGCGTCACGTTTCCGCAGGTCAAGGCACATAATGAGTGCCCATGTCGTTGAACCGCGGACTGCGCCGTTGCCCTTTTCGGCTGCGTTGCGGTTCAAGGACGGAGTTAGCAGCGATGGGTGTGGTGGGTTCTGGGGCCCGCCCGGGGCGCCGTCGCTGCGTAAACCGGGCTAGTGCGGTCGGTCGTCTGAGTCGCGACCGGCCGCACGATCCGGCATGCTGAATTGTGAACGCCATCAAATGTTTACAGATAAATTCACAAATTGGTGGTGAAGATCCGGGCTGCAAACCTAAACTGGCCGCATGGTGCAGACCCGGATCCGCATTTTTAGCGCTGTTTCCCTGGCATTCCTTGCTGCCACATTTTTGGGCGGCTGCGCGGGAAGCGGTACAAGTCCATTCGTCGGTGTGTGGGGTGACGCCGGCGACACCAAACAGCCCTCCCTCGACCTGAAATCAGATGGCACCGCCACTGGGACTGACGGCTGCAACAGGCTCGTCGGCTCCTGGAAAGAGGACGGCAAAACCATCTCGTTCGGAGGGTTCTCCTCCACCCGCATGGCATGTCCAGGGGTAGATGCGTGGCTTTCGAACGCCGCCACAGCCAAGATCCAGGAAGACGGAAAGCTTGCGGTTTTCGATCAGGGAGAAGACCAGATAGGCACGCTCACCGCCGGCAAGTAAGGGAGTTCCTCAGCAGGAAGTTTTCCAACGAAATCTTTGGGGGTAGCTGTGTTGGATTCAAATACTGATGGCGTTGAGCAGACAGCCTCAACGGGAACATTGCCCGGCTGGGAGCAGGTTGATTCCCTGGTCGCGGCCGCCCATGAACGGAACCGCGGGTGTACGGACGGTGCGGTGGCGGACTACATTCCCGTCCTGGCGCAGGCCGACCCTGAACTGTTCGGCGTCTGCGTGGTTGAAGTGGACGGCGGAGTGCATGTGGTGGGTGATGCGGACGTGGAGTTTTCCATCCAATCCATTTCCAAGGCTTTCGTCTACGCCCTGGTCTGTGAGGAATTCGGGCATGCGGCTGTGGCTGACCTGGTGGGGGTAAACAACACCGGGCTGGCCTTCAACTCGGTGATAGCCATCGAGCTCAATGATGGACACCCCATGAATCCCATGGTCAACGCCGGCGCGCTGGCAACAACAGCGCTGATGCCAGGCACAACACCGGACGAGCAGTGGGCCGCCATCCAATCCGGGTTGTCTGCCTTCGCGGGCCGTGACCTGGTGCTGGATGGGGAAGTCTATGAATCCGAGGCTGCCACCAATACCAGGAACCGGGCCATTGCCCGGCTTTTGGAAAGCTACGGCAGGATCGGCCGTGATCCGCTGGGCGTCGTCGATACCTATACCAAGCAATGCTCATTGAAGGTCAGTGCCCGCGATCTCGCCATCATGGGCGCCACCCTGGCCGATGGCGGCGTCAATCCCGTAACCGGCAAACGGGTGGTTTCAGCCGAGGTTTGCCGGGATACCCTGGCTGTCCTGGCGGCCAACGGACTGTACGAACGCTCAGGGGAATGGCTGTTCGAGATCGGGCTCCCGGGTAAGTCCGGGGTGTCCGGGGGGCTCCTCACGGTCTCGCCCGGGAAGGCCGGAATCGGCGCCTTTTCGCCCCGGCTTGATCACGCGGGGAACAGTGTCCGTGGCCAGCAGGCCACCGCGTATCTGTCGCGCGTCCTGGGCCTGAACATTTTTGCGTCCCAAGCCCACACACCAACCGGGAGGTCCTCGAATGTCCACTAGTACGGCGGTCTCCTCCAGCACGGAACAAAAAGCGTCCTGGATTCCCATGATCGGGTTGTTCCTGGCCTAGGTCCTCATGTCCTTCAACGTTGCAGCGCTCCCGGTATCACTGGGCGGAATGGTCCAGGATTTCGGTGTTCCGCCCACCACCGTCAGCACCGTCATCGTGACCTATGGGCTGGTGGTGGCAGCCCTGGTCATGGTGGGTGCCAAACTCGGTCAGCGCATCGGATGGGTGGTCATCTTCAGGGTGGTGGTGGCGCTGTTCGCCGCATCGGCTTTGATGATGATCTTCGCGCCAACGGTGGGATGGGCCATTGCGGCCCAGGCATTCGCGGGAGCGTCGGCGGCCATCATCGTGCCCTCGCTGGTGGCATTGATCGCCGAAAATTACCACGGCGCCCAGCAGGCCACCGCCATCGGCTCGCTCGGTTCAGCCCGTGCCCTCTCCGGTGTCAGCGCCTTCCTCATCGGCGGCACCCTGGGCACCCTGGTGGGCTGGCGGCCCGTGTTCGGCATCGTGCTGGGACTCGCCGTGGCGGTCTTCGCGTTCAGCTTCAAGCTCCGCTCAGACCGCGGCAACCCTGATGTGAAGATCGACGTCGTCGCTGCCGCCCTTATCGGTGCGGGCATCGTCTCCCTTACGCTCGGCTTCAACAACCTCAACGCCTGGGGTCCGCTGGCCGCAACCGAAGGTGCACCCTTCGATGTCCTGGGAGTCTCACCCGCGCCCCTGCTGATCCTTATCGGCGTCATCCTTGGCCAGTCCTTCTTCATGTGGACCAGGAAACGGACCAAGGATGGGAAAGTGCCCCTGGTGAGCCTGGCAGTTCTGGGATCATCCCGGGAACGGGCGGCGGTCTATGCCATGTTCATTGTGGTTTCCCTGGAGGCGGCGCTGAACTTCACTGTTCCCCTGTACATCCAGATCGTCCAAGGCCGCACCCCGTTCGATACATCCTTGGCCATGATGCCGTTCAACCTGACGGTTTTCATCACCGCCACCCTCGTTGTCCGGTTCTACAAGCGTTACAGCCCACGGACCATCGCCGTGTTTTCCTTCATCCTCACCACCGTCGCGCTGGCGTGGCTTGCCTTGGTGGTCACCAATAACTGGGAGACGCTGCCAACCATCCTGGGCCTGTTCGTCTTCGGCGTTGGGCAGGGAGCCTTGGTGACCCTGGTCTTCAACGTCCTGGTCACCGCTGCCCCCAAGGAACTTGCCGGCGACGTCGGCTCGATCCGTGGCACCACCCAGAACCTGGCCTCGGCCGTGGGCACCGCTTTGGCCGGTGCACTGCTGGTGACCATCCTCAGCCTCAACGTTGGTCAGGCGGTCATGAACAATGTGGAACTCCCGGACCCGCTCAAACAGCAGGTGAATCTGGACAACGTCAATTTCGTCAGCAATGACAACCTCAGGGAAGTCCTCAACAACACCACCGACGCCACCGAAGCGCAGGTGGAGACCGCCGTCGCCATCAATACCGACGCCCGGCTCAGGGCGCTCAAAACGGGACTGCTGATCCTGGCAGCCGTGAGCGCCGTCGCGATCCTTCCCGCCACCAAGCTGCCCAAGTACCGGCCCCACGAGATCCCCGATCCACAGGAGCCCAAGCCCGGGAATGCCTGAGCGAAAGCTACTGCGCGATGCCCCGCATGCTGTTGTTCCGCTTCTCATGCGTCAGCTCTGCCAGGCCGAGAGCCTCGAGCAGCGGCGGCATGTACATTCCGAAGCGGCCCCGGTAGCCCTTGCGCAGCCCGTACCAACCACCCACGGGGTTGTCCTCGCTGCGGCCCCACGCCTCCACCGTTCCGGCCGCGGCATCCTTGCCTTCGTCGGCGGCTCCCAGCGGTACCCAGTCGCCCTGTTCCATAAGCCAGGCATGGAGGTCATCGATCGCACGCAGTTGGTACAGCAGCTTGGTGGATCCAACCTGGCAGACAATGGCGGGGGGATCGGCAGCATCGTCCCTGTACATGGTGTAGTCGGAGGATCCCGGCGGAGTGGTGAGCTGCCAGGGATCGTCCTTGGTTCCTGCGGCCATGATGTGTCCTTTCGTGGTGGTGCCCACGCTACACAGCGTCGGGCTGGGTGTCTGCAGCTTCGTCAGGTGCGGCATCCGGGGTCAAAGGATTTCCGATCTCATCGGTCATCATGCGGGCTACGAAGAGCGCAACGAAAGCCATGAGGGGGCACACCAGGCCTCCGATGAGGAAGATCAGCCACAGGGGAACCACCTGGGCCATGGGTCCGGCGAGGGCCATGGAAACGGGCATCAGCGCCAGGGAGACAAAGAAGTCCAGGCTGGAAATCCTGCCGAGCAAGTGCCGCGGCACGCGCCGCTGCAGCAGCGTGCCCCAGATAACCGTTCCAATTCCTTCGGTGACCCCGAAGACGAGCATGGCGGCGCCGAGCATCCAGAAACAGTCCATGAAACCAATCGCGGCAACGGGCAGGCTTCCCAGGCCCCATGTCAGCACCATGACGGTCAGGTAGCGGCGGGGAAGGCGCAGGGACGCTGTTGCCAGGGCAGCGATGGCACTGCCAACCCCCATGATGGCCAGCAGGAAACCGAACATCCTGGAGTCCCCACCCAGTTGGTCCCGCACCACGAAGGGCAACAAAACCTCAATGGGCCCGATGAGGAACAGCACGGACAAGCATGCCCAGATCAGGGTCCACAGAAGCCAGGGCGTCCGGATGGTGTAGCTGAAACCTTCTGCGAGATCCTTGAACAGGGACGAATTTGCCGGGGCTCCACCTGGACCAACCATCCCGGCGGCTTCTGCGCCCAGCTGGACTGGAAACCCTGGGGTTTGCCGGCTCAGGAAGTTCACGATTCCAAACGCCAGCAAATGGCACATGGCAACCCCCGCGACGGCATGGGCGGGGGACAGGGAGGCCACCAGTATTCCGGCAAGCGCGGGGCCGGCTGCCTGTTGGAGGACAGGCCTCACGGTGCCCTCCAAACCGTTGGCGGCAAGGAGGTCGTCAGCGGGAAGGATCCGCGGAAGGATCGCCGAATAGGCAGGGAAGAAGAAGGCCTGCCCCACGCCGAGGACAAAAGCGCCGATGGCAAGATGCCAGAGTTGCAGGACATCGACCATGGCCAACGCCGCAATGGTGGCAATGACGGCCAGGTTGGCGCCCTCTACCGCGATGATCAGGAGCCGTTGCGGGAGCCTGTCCGCAGCGATGCCACCGGCCAGCACGAAAGCCACCAGGCCGACGCTGGCCGCAGTTGCCACCAGCGATAGTTCCAGCGGGCCGCCCCCGAGGTGGATGACCTCGTAGACCATGGCCACTGCCCACATGCCGGAGCCAAAAATGGAAATGGACAGCGCGGCAATCAACACCCTGAATTCCCTGTGCGCAAAGGGACGCAGCGCTCTCAACGCGGCCATTTCACCACCCTATGCCTGCGCGTGGATGCCGCGGAAGGCCCTCGTGCCGGTGGGCACGGGGTGGAGGGCACTCGTGCCGGTGGGCGCGGGGCGGAAGGAACCTGCGGTTATGAAGCGTCCGACGGCGGGGCGTCGCCGTCGTCGGTGTCCGCACCTTCCGCCGGGTTCTGGCTATGGAGGCCGGTATCGTGCGGAACCCAGCCCTCCGGCTGGCCCTCCGCAGGGGCGTCGGCGTGGCGCCTGGCAGCGTCGTCGTTCTTGTCCGGGGTGTTCATGGCGGATACTCCCTGTCCTTGCGTGGACTGCTTCCGTGAGTGCCCCCAGTCTACGCCGCACAATGGCTGGTGCGAGGTCAGCTGTGCGCGGAATAGTATCCACATAGGCCCCCGGCGAAGCCTCGTCCGCCTGGGGTGTGGCATAGGCTGAATCCAGTAGTTCCCCTTATGACGAACCAGCTGCCAAGGAGAGGTGAAGATGCCCAAGCGACCCAACCCGGCGGTGAAGATCGCCCAGGAGACAGCCCACAACGCTGTCTTCGATGAGCAAGGCAACACCAAGCCCGGCGTCCATAACGTCTTGTTGAAGGCAGTCGAGGTCCAGCGTCCTTTGGTCCTGGCCAACCTGCGCAGGCTGCAACGAAAGCACCCGCGTGACACCCCGGCCCAGCTCGCCGCGAAACTTGAGCGCCATTACTTGCTGGCAATCTCCGGTGGCGGCGCCGCAGTGGGTGCCACCGCCGTCGTCCCCGGCATCGGAACCGCGGCATCCCTGGGCCTTTCGGCGTTGGCTACCGTGGGCTTCCTGGAGACCACGGCCCTGTACGCGTCTTCACTGGCCGAGCTCCACGGCATCCGGCTTACCGATCCTGTGCGGGCGCAGACCATGGTCATGGCCATCATGCTGGGCGAGGAAGGCACGTCCATGCTCGGAGCTTTGAGCGGCCAATCGCTCGGCCGTGGCAAGGGCGTGACCAACGCGTGGGGCAGGACCCTTACCAAGAAGATCCCGGGAAGTGGATTCGGCGTCATTCGCGACTCCATCCAGCGGGCCTTCCTCAAGAACCTCGTGAAGCGCCAGGGAACTGCGTTCCTAGGCCGCGCCCTGCCTTTCGGCATCGGCGCAGTAGTGGGTGGTGGCGGCAACCTGATGATGGGCCGCGCCGTGGTGGCCACCGCCAAGGAAGCATTCGGCCCGCTGCCGGACACCGTCCCCGGTGAGCTGCTCCCCAACGCATCACAGACCTTGGCCGCTCCCGAAGCGGCACCGGAAACCCCCACGCTGGAAGGCGGTAACAGTGGACCTGAACGCTGACCTGGGAGAGTCCTTCGGATCGTGGACCATGGGCGATGATGCTTCGATGTTCCGCATCGTCAGCAGCGCCAATGTCGCTTGCGGGTTCCACGCCGGCGATCCCCTCACCATGCTGGACAGCTGCCGGGCAGCGTTTGAGCTGGATGTCCGGGTGGGAGCCCACGTGGGTTACCGGGACTTGGCGGGTTTCGGCCGGCGCTCATTGGACATGACGTTCGACGAACTTTTCGGCGATGTCTTGTACCAACTCGGCGCCCTGGACGGCATGGCCCACGCTGTGGGGGCATCGGTGGATTACGTGAAGCCACACGGGGCGTTGTACAACCGGATTGTCCATGACTCCGAGCAAGCGGAAGCCGTGGTGGCCGCCGTCCACGCGTACGATCCCGGGCTGCCCGTACTTGGCCTGCCGGGCTCTGAGTGGCTGAAATTCGCCGAGGAAGCAGGGCACCCGGTGTTCCGGGAAGCATTTGTGGACCGCGCCTATCTTCCCGACGGCACACTGGTGCCGCGCAGCCAGGAAGGTGCAGTTCTTCATGACCCCGCTGCCGTGGTGGCCCAAGCCGTGCGGCTGGCAACCCGCAAGGAAATCCTGGCCATCGACGGAACTGTTGTCCCGGTGGTGGCTGATTCTCTGTGCATTCACGGAGATACTCCGGGCGCCGTCAGCATGGCAGCTGCTGTCCGGGAAGGACTGGAGCAGGCAGGTGTACAGATAGAGGCGTTCGCTTAGGCCTGAGTCAGGGCGGGCCAGGTTCAGCGGGTTCTGAGGGAGGGGTTTGTTCGGATGGGCGCAGTGGTAGTGGCTTCCGGAATGTTGACGCTGGCCCTGGAACCCAATGAGGCCCTGGACCGGATGTCCATGCACTTGGCCAACGCCTTGCTGGGAAATCCCGACCATACCGCCGGACTCGAGGTCCTGTTGGGCGGTTTGAAGCTCCGGTTCGTGACAGGGTCCGCTGTGGCGGTCACTGGAGCCGACGGGGCCGTGACGCTCAACGGAGCAGAGTTTCCGCTGAACACAGCAGTCAGGGTAGCTCCCGGGGCAGTGCTGGAGTTCGGGCCGGCGCTGTTTGGGTTGCGTTACTACGTGGCGGTTCACGGTGGTGTGCAGGAAGCCAGTGAGGTGTTGTCCGCCGGTGCAGCCGTGACGTTCGGGAAGCCCCGCGGTCAGGCTCTCTCTGCCGGCAGGCAACCTGTAGTCACCCACCCTCCCGTCACCCACCCTGCCCGGCGGGCACTGGACCCGGAACGACCGGTTGTTGCCAGGGTTTCACGCGTGCCGAAAGACCCGCAGGCTCAAAATGTCGACGCCGGAACGTGGCTTCGGCTGACCACGGAACCGTGGACCCTCTCGCAGGAATCGGACCGCGTGGGTGCACGGCTTCTTGGCCGGCCGCTTGAGGTGGGTCAAACCGCCCCAGCTGCCAAAGCCCAAGCAGCCCATCCTCAACCGTTGGCCTTGGGCTCGGTGGTGCTGCCGCCGTCGGGCCTTCCCGTCATTGCGTTGGCCGGCCGTCCGGCAACGGCCAAATCGCCGGTGATCGCGCTGGTGCGTGACGAGGACCTGGACTTGATCGGCCAAGCAAGGCCAGGGCAGATGATGCACTTGCTCGGCTGAGAAAACGTGATGCCGATTTTCTCAGAATGGGGCCCTTCTGAGAATCGTCTATGGTGATTTTCTCAGTAAGAGCACTCTATGAGAAAATAGGGCAACATTATTCTCAAGGAGTGCCGTGAACAAGGAAACTGACTGGCCGCCCCTGACTTTTGAGCAGCGCTCGTGGACCACTGAGCCTGCCCCGGGCGTGTCGAGACAACAGCGTCTGCTCGCCAGAGGACCGTATGAGGCCGCCGTGCCGCCTGCTATCTCTGATCTGGATCCCGGTGTTGACTCTGCAACGCAATCCTTGGTTGAAACAGCCACGATGGAAATGGTTCGTTTCGATGCTGAACTGGGACAGGATTCCACGCCATTCGCTGCCTTGCTGCTGAGGAGCGAGTCCGCATCGAGTTCCCAGATCGAGAATTTGACGGCCGGCGCCCGAAAGATTGTGCTGGCGCAGTTGGGTGACAGGTCCAGTATCAATGCTTCTCTCGTGGCTTCCAACGTTGAGGCGATGCAGGCGGCCATCGCACTGTCCGAGGACCTCAGCGTGGACAATATCGGGGCGATGCACCACACTCTCCTATCCGCATCGGACAGGGTCATCGCGGGTGAATACCGGACCTCGCAGGTCTGGATTCGCGGAAACTCTCCCCATTCGGCCGAGTTCGTGCCGCCCCACCATGATCTGGTTCCTGGCGGTATGACCGACCTGGTGGAGTTCATGAAACGGGACGATATTCCCGCGCTGACCCAGGCGGCGGTGGCCCATGCCCAGTTCGAGACCATCCATCCATTCGCAGACGGCAATGGGCGTACAGGCAGGGCCATTGTCAGCGCACTGCTGCGTGCCAAAGGCGTCACCGAGAATGTCACGATCCCGGTGTCGTCAGGCCTCCTGACTGATACCCGCCTGTACTTCGATGCGTTGGGTGCGTACCGAATGGGTAATATCCTGCCCATTGTGCAGCGCTTCGCCGAGTCGGCATTGCTGGCCGTGGACAATGGCCGCCTGTTGGCTGCTGACATCAAAGCTGTCCAGTCCGAGTTTCGAACCAGGGTTGGGCCGGCACGGGACTCAGTATTGAAGGTCTTGGCGTTGCTGCCGCGGGAGCCGGCGATCACTGCGGAAATGGCCGCTGAATACGCAGGAGTATCAACGGCAACCGCATATCGGGCTGTGCAACGGCTCCAAGAGGCTGGAGTATTGAGCCCTGCCGGTAGAGTGCGCGGAGTCCGGGCATGGATCGCCAGCGACATCGTTGCAGCGCTGGACGATTTCGCTGCAAGGGCTGGGCGTCGGATCCGGCCCTGAACGCAGGATTCGCTTTAGAGCTTCTGCGCGAGCATGACCAGGATCCCGCTGGGGCCGCGGAGGTAGGTGAGCTTGTAAACGCTCTGGTAGTTCGCCACGCCGCGCAATGGGTAGCACCCGTGTTGTGCGGCGATGTCCAGGGCTTGATCGATGTCATCCACCGAGAAAGCCACCCTGTGCATGCCGATCTCGTTGGGAAGCGTGGGGTTTGTCTCGATCGCGTCAGGGTGGATGTACTCGAAGAGTTCCAGTTGCCCATTGCCGTCCGGAGTTTGGAGCACGGCGATTTTTGCGTGGTTTCCATCCAGGCCCACTGCGGTGGCTGCCCATTCACCACTGACCGTGTCCCGGCCAAGGACCGTCAGGCCGAGGTCGGTGAAAAAGGAGATGGTTTCTTCCAGGTCCCGGACCGCAATACCAACGTTTTCAAGTTTGATGGGCATGCGTTGAAGGTACCAAGGCTCGCAGGATAGCTCCAGTACCGCGGATGCTGCTAGCCAAACAGCAGGTGTGCCACCGTGAAGATCGCCAGCCCGGCCAAGGCGCCCACTACAGTGCCGTTGATGCGGATGTACTGAAGGTCCTTGCCCACCTGCAGTTCGATCTTCTGGGACGTCTCTTCGGCATCCCAACGCGCCACGGTGTCAGAGATGACCCCTGCGATGTCCGAGCGGTAGGTGTTTACCAGGTAGCCTGCGGCGTCTCCGATCCACGCGTTGACCTTTCCGGCCAGTTCGTCGTCGTTGACCAGCCGCGTACCGAAGTCACGGACGGCACCCTTGAAGCGCTGGCTCAGTTCACTGTCGGGATCATCGACGGCGTTGAGCAGCGCAGTCTTGACGGTTCCCCAGGTGCGGGATGCCAACTCGCGGACCTCGGGATCACCAAGGATCTGGGCTTTGATGCTCTCGGCGCGCTCAATCATGGCGGGATCGTGTTGCAGGTCCTGGGCCAGATCCGTGAGGTAGGCATCGATCGACTGCCGCACCTGATGGTTCTGGTCCGACTGGACGGCGCGGACGAATTTGGAGAGTTCCACGTACACCCTGTCACCCACCAGACCGTCCACGAATGTCGGGACCCACAAAGGAGAACGGTCCGAGACGAGCCTGTTCACCGTGGCATGGTTGGCCTCCACCCAATCGGCGGCCCGGTCAACCAACAGGTCAACCAACGTGTGGTGGTGCCCGTCGGCGAAGATCCGTTCAGCCATCCTGCCCACGGGCGGTCCCCACGGCGGAGTGAGTAGATGCTTGCGGACCATTCCTTCGATGACTGCCTGCACGTCGTCGTCGTTCAGTACGGTGAACGCGCCACGGATGATCGCGCCGCCTTCCTTGGCAACGCGTTCGGCTCCACCGGGCGCCGACAACCAGGTGCCCGCCTTCCGGGCAATATCAATGCTGGCCAACTTGTCCTGCACAACCTCCTGGGAGAGGAAGTTGCTCTCCACAAAGTCACTGAGTGATTCACCAATCTGGTCCTTGCGGCGCGGGATGATGGCCGTGTGCGGGATCTTCAGGCCCATGGGGTACTTGAAGAGGGCAGTCACGGCGAACCAGTCGGCCAACGCGCCCACCATGCCACCTTCGGCTGCCGCACGAACATATTCCAGCCACGGGAACTGCTTCTGGAACGCAAACGCCACGGTAAAGATCACCGCCATGCCGATCAGCAACGCCAAGGCCAACCGCTTCATCCGGCGCAGCGCGGCCGCCTTTTCCAGGTCACCTGTTGAGAGGTCGACGACGGCGGAATCGCCCCTGGCGCGACCGGAACCTGCGCGACCGGAACCTCCGCGTGCAGAACCTGGGCTGTTCGAGCCTGCCGAACGCGACTGGTCCGGCATCTGTTGGGGGTTGGTGAGGTCTTCAGTTGGGATTTGTTCAGAGTTCACCTGCATGAGCCCAGCGTAGCCCCCGAAGATGCAGCGAGGTGGGCTACCGTGTTTGCATGACCAGCGACGACTTCGCCCCGGGCCGGCCCAAGGTCTATGCCCACCGCGGCGCCAGTGCGGCCTACGCCGAGCACACGCGGGCTGCCTATTTGCAGGCCATTGCCGACGGCGCCGACGGTGTGGAGTGCGATGTCCACCTGACCCGCGACCAGCACGTGGTGCTGCTCCATGATGCAGACCTTGACCGGACGTCCACCGGAACCGGCCCGGTAGCCGAGCACACTTTGGAAGAGCTCCGGTCCCTGGATTTCTCCTCCTGGAAGGGTGCCCGCATTCCGGAGGCGTACGGGGGAGTGTCCGATCAATTCCTGACGTTGCCTGAATTGTTGGACATCCTGCGGGGTGCGGGCCGGGAGATCGGTTTGGCGATCGAACTCAAGCACCCAAGCCCGTATCGGCTCAAGCTCGAGGACAGGGTGTTGGCCCTGCTGGAAGAAGAAGGCTGGACCCCGGAGGACTCACGGTTGGAGAACATCAGGATCTCCTTTATGAGCTTTGATACCGATTCCGTCCAGCGGCTGCTCCGCAGCGTCCCCAAGGAGTACATCTGCCAATTGGTGGACGACTTCACAGTCAAAGAGTTGCGGGAGGAACTTGGGCTGGGCTTCCTGACTGGCAGCGCGGTGGCCAACGTCATGCGGGCCACGCAGCTCGAGGCTGAACGTGTTCTGGATGAAGGCGAAGTGGTCATTGCAGGCCCGGGAATCGACTACATCAGGGAGCACGCACGCAACGTCCAACGGTGGTTGGATGCCGGACGTATATTCCGAGTGTGGACTGTCGATTCGGAAAAGGATGTGGCCTTGTGCCAGGGCCTCGGCATCCACGAGATCACCACCAACAAGCCGGCGCAGGTACTCAAACAGTTGATGGTATCGAGCTGACTTTGGGGGCCACCGCGCTTGTGATTGAGTGGTCACATGTCATTTCGCTGGTCAGCACAAGCAACCCGAACCACGTCCGCAGTAGCTTTGAGCGCCCTGCTCCTGGCCAGCGCCGCGAAGCATTTCCGCACGCCTAAGTTCTACTACCCGGTGGTCCCCGACTACTTGTGCCGCAAGGACGAGCCTGGAAGCCGCCCAAACGGTCCCCTTGCCGTGATGTCCCGCGAGGAATGGGTAGCCTCCTCGGGCCTGATCGAGGCCGCTGTTGCCATAGGACTCCTGGTCCCCGCCACGCGGCGGGCCGCGGCAGATGCCACCACGGCAATGTTCACGGCATTTCTTGCAGGGCATATTGACGCGCTTCGTCGCGCCTATGGCCCCAACGGAACGGCGGCCGAACGGCGTATCCACACTGTCCGCCTGCCCTTGCAGATTCCGCTGATCCTGTGGTCCTGGAGTCTTAGGAAATGAGCGGCAGTGCCGCTCCCATGAAGCTGAGGGAGTCACCTGCGTTCAAGGTGGCCGTGTCCTTGAGTATCGCCACAGGTCTTTACGGGGTGTCTTTTGGTGCCCTGTCCGTGGCATCCGGGTTCGACTTTTGGCAAACCATGGTGCTGAGCCTGTTGCTGTTCAGCGGTGGATCGCAGTTTGCCTTCATCGGTGTGGTGGCCGGTGGCGGTTCCGGGGTGGCGGCCATGACGGCCAGCGCCCTGTTGGGCCTGCGCAACGGCATCTACGGTATGCAGATCAACGCCATGCTCCGCCCGGCCGGCTGGAAACGCTACGTCTCCGCGCACGTCACCATCGACGAATCAACCGCGACGGCGTCCGGCCAGTCCGATCCCGATGAGCAACGACGCGGCTTCTGGACCGCCGGAATCGGTATATTCATTCTCTGGAATATCTTCACCGCCATCGGCGCGTTGGCCGGGGATGCCATGGGTGATCCCAAGCAATGGGGTTTGGACGGAGCCGCAGTAGCAGCATTCCTGGCTTTGTTGTGGCCGCGATTGAAAGGCCGGGAACCCTGGGCGATCGCTGCTGCGTGCGCCTTGGCAACCATCCTGGCCGTGCCCTTTGTCCCCTCGGGCGTCCCCATCCTGGTGGCAGCGGTAGTGGCCGGTGTCATCGGATGGTTCAGCCACGCACGCGTTGACGAAGGGCTGGAGCCGGACCTGGATCCTTACGCAGCAAGGCGACACCACGATCATGGGGACAGCAAATGAGCCTGTGGCTTTGGATCCTGATTGCCTGCGTACTGGCCTACCTCACCAAATTGGTGGGCTACTTCGTGCCCGCCAAGCTGTTGGAGAGTCCACGCATCATGCATGTGGCCGGAACCATGACCATCGGACTGCTGGCGTCCCTGACAGTTGTCAATGCCGTTGCTTCGGGCCAGGGCCTCGTCCTTGACGCCCGCATCGGCGCCTTGGTGGCGGCCGCCGTCGCGCTGTGGCTTAGGGCACCGTTCCTGGTGGTGGTCATCTCGGGCGCTGCTGCAGCGGCGCTCCTCAGGTTGCTCGGGTGGGGTTAGAGCGCTGCTGGGCGGAGGTATTGCTGGGCCCGCCGTTGCTGGCTAGCGGTACTGCTGGCCATCCGGCTGCTGGGCCGGCGGTTGCTGGCCACTGAACTGCTGGGCGTTGAACGGCTGACCGTTGTACTGCTGGGCTGGCGGTTGCGCATATCCCTGCGCGTACCCCTGCGGAGCCGGCTGCGCGTACGGCTGGCCGTAACCCTGCCCGTAGCCTTGCCCATAAGCCTGCGGGTAAGCCACGAACTGCCGTCCGGCTGCCGGTCCCAAGTACGGCGCTGAACCATAGGACAGCATGGGTACGAAGACCACGGGCAGCAGGACCAGCCCCACGGTATATCCGGCGTCCTTGCCGAATGACTTGGAGAGATCGTGCAGGGCCACGATGCCGAAGTAGATTCCGGCGAACGGGATGAGGGTCAACAGGAACCAGTACCAGGGGCGACCTGCGATTTCCATGAGCTTGATGCTGTTGTAGACCGGAACAAAAGCTGCCCAGGCTGGACGCCCTGCTTTGGTGAACATTCCCATGTAGAGCACGCCAACGATCGCGAAGACCACTGCGAAGTAAATGACCATGAGCAGCAGGACAAGGCCTGCTGCTGCGGCGGACTCGGAACCGCTGGATGAGTATGAGCTCAAGGGAATAACCATGCGTTCGAGCCTAGTGCCCTGACGAGGCTTTCGCGATGGGCAGGACTCACCATGCTGAGCCCGCCTTTGCTGTCAGGGAGCTTCTGTCAGCGTGACGCCGGGGATGCCGGACTGCTCCGGCAGCGGCCGGGACGGACGCTCGCTCCGGATGGCATCTTCGATCAGGGCCACAGGACGCTTCCATGCAGCGGAGCCAGGCTCCATGGTGTCAACGGCACCAATCAACATGGCTACCAGCCGGACCATATCCTCAATGGTGATATCGCGCCGCAAGGAACCTTGGCCTTGTCCGCGCTCCAGCAGTGTGGCCATGGAGCCGATGATGCCACGGGTGATGCCGATCAGCAGGCCCCTGCGGCCTGCGACGGCGTCAAGGAGGTTGGCGTCTTCGCTGGCAACCTGCATCACGGCGTCGATGACGTTGATGAGTCCTTCTGCCGCATCCATGCCGTCCAGGGCGGCAGTGGCGACGGGGTCCACGTGCAGGCGCAGCTGGCGGGACAAGGCTGCGAGGACCAGCTGCTCTTTGTCCGAGAAGTTGCGGAACAGCGTTGCGGGGCCAACTCCGGCAGTGGCTGCAATGGTCTGCAAGGGCACTTCGGGTCCGTGTTCCCGGAAGCACTGCCGGGCGGCGGTGATGATTTTGTCCACATTGCGTGCGGCGTCTGCCCTGAGGGGCTTGCGTTCAGAGGGCTGTTCCATGCTTGTCAGGGTAGCAACGGAGCGTCGAAGGCCTCTTGTTACGCGGGAGTAGGCCGTTATATGACAAACCAGTACGTGAAACACTGGATTTTATGTTGCTTGCCTTCTCAGTCGCCCCTTCGGGCCAGCCCGCATCCGCCGCCAACGGCGGACCCACCCCCGACGCTTCGGTCCACGACGCCGTCGCTGCCGCCGTCAAGATCGTCCGCGAGTCCGGACTGCCCAACCAGACCGACTCCATGTTCACCACGATCGAAGGCGAATGGGACGAGGTGTTCGACGTCGTCAAGCGCGCCACCGAAGCAGTGGGCCGCTACGGCAGCCGTGTCTCCCTGGTGATCAAGGCTGACATCCGGCCCGGGTACAGCGGCGAACTGACCGGCAAGGTGGAGCGGCTCGAAGAGGCGATCGCCGGTCCGGGAGAGGAAAACATGTAGTTCGCCGTGAACATCGCATGATGCCGTGTCACCGCGCCACGGCATCATGCGGGCACGTGTTTCAACTGGTCTTGATTGTCCCGCCGTCGATGACCAGGTCCGCGCCAGTGATGCTGTTCGCAATTGGTGAGGCCAGAAACGTGATGAACGCCGCCACGTCTTCCGGTTCCGCAATGCGCCCGGAGGCAACGCCGAACGTCGCTGGCATTGCTTCGAGGAATTCTTCGTGGGTTGCCCCGTACATTTCGGCGACCCTTGCTCCGAATCCATCGGAATCACGCCAAAGCCCAGTGCCCACGGGGCCAGGCGAGACTGTGTTCACCCGTACCCCCTGCGGTCCGAATTCTTCGCTGAGCCGTTTGCTGAAGGCTGTCAGGGCGGCCTTGGCCTCGCTGTATCCGACCGGGCCAGTGGAAGGGATGCGCGCATTGATTGATGAGACGTTGACGATGACGCCTTGGTGTTCCACGATGCTTGGCAGGGCAGCGCGTGAGGTCCGTACTGCGCTGAGCAGGTTGAGGTCCAGCAATCTCTGCCACTGATCCTCGTCGGCATCGAGGAATCCGCCCAGCTTCAAGCTGTTGGCGTCCCCGGCGCCTACGTTGTTGACCAGGATGTCCACCCTGCCCTCTTTGGCCAAGGCCATATCGATCAACTCCTGGGCTCCGGTCCTCGTGGACAGGTCGACAGAGACGCCAAGGCTGCACACCTCCCGAAGTTCGGGGCTGATGGTGCGGGCCGCCCCGACTACCCGGACACCCTCCGATGCCAATGCCCGTGCCGTAGCCAGCCCGATGCCACGACTCGCGCCAGTGACAACAGCAACTTTCCCGTTGAGTGAGTAATCCATGCACCTATCCTTTTCTGGAACAGTTGGTCAAAAATTAGCGTAAATTTCAGCAGATTTTGCTTTGCCGTGAGAACTAGAGGACCGCCAGGGCGGTGTCGATGACGCGATGGAGAGTTGGTGCGTCGTGCGTCATGGCCATCACTCGAAGGCCGGCCAGGGTTGTGGCCAGATGCTCGGCCAAGGCCTGCGCGTCTCGGTCGGGGGAAATGTCTCCCTTGAGCTGGCCGCTTTGGATTCGAGCAGCAAACCATCCGGTCGATTCGTCCTGCATCAGCCGGAGCTTGCCCGCCAGCGCCGGATCCTGCCCGGCGAGCTCTACTGCAGTATTGCCGATCAGGCACCCGCGGGGATGGGCCTGCGCCAGGTCATTGTCAACGATCGTGCGAAGGGCCGCGCGAAGACACTCCTTGGTGGTTCCGGGGTGCTCCAGCAACTCCTGGGCCATGCGCATCATCTGGTCTTGGTACAGGGTGAGGCAACGGTCGAAGAGATCCCGCTTGCTCGTGAAAGCGTTGTAGAGGCTCCCCTTGGCAATGCCGGTGGCTTCGGCGAGTTTTGCGGGCGACGTTGCCGCATAGCCGTGGGTCCAAAACGCGTCCATGGCGTCGGAGATCACTTTTTCGTCGTCGAAGCTTCTTGGCCGGCCCATGTCCGCAGCCTAGGCCATTTTTGACCAGCGGGTCAAAAAGGGTTTCCTGCCGAAGCCGCCAGTGCAAGACTGGGGGCCATGATTGAACACGTGACAGAGCCTGGTTGGGTTGACGTCGAGCGTTACTTGACCGACGTCGTCGTGCGTCCTGAACCTGCACATCGGCGCGCCCTGACGTCCGCGGTAGAGGCCGGTATGCCGGCGATTGAAGTGGCACCCAATGCGGGCAAGCTGCTCAGGATGCTCGTGCAGGTCTCTGGGGCCAGGCGTGTGCTGGAGATTGGGACATTGGCAGGTTTCAGCAGCATCTGGATGGCACAGGGACTGCCCGACGACGGTCGGATTGTCACCTGCGAATTCCTCCGCAAGCACGCCGATGTTGCGCGCGCCAACGTCGATGCTGCCGGGGTAGGGCACAAGGTGGACATCCGCGTGGGCGCCGCGCTGGACACGCTTCCCGCGCTGGCCGGGCAGGAATCGTTCGACTTCGTCTTCATTGACGCTGACAAGGAGAATGACGCCAACTACCTCGACTGGGCCATCCGGCTGGGACATCCCGGCACCGTGATTGTGGTGGATAACGTCATCTGGGACGGTGCCATCCTTGAACCTGGACGGGACGAGGTGAACGCGCCTGGCATCGTGAAGGTCTTGGAAATGATGGGCCAGGATCCGCGCTTGGACGCCACTGCCATCCAGACCGTGGGCAGCAAGGGCTGGGATGGATTCGCGATCGCGAGGGTCAGGTAGCGCATGGATTTCACGCTTCGCCCAGCCACGGTGGACGACGCCGAGGCCATGGCGCTCATGCATGTCCAATCGTGGCGCGAAAGCTACGGGCACCTGCTGCCTCCCGAGTTCTTTGAAAAACAGGAAGCGGCGCTGCCCGACCGCATCCGGCGCTACCGGGACTACATCGCTGCGGGGCACACCCGGATGTTGGCCCACGACCCCGACGGTTTCCTGGTTGGCCTCGGCGCCGCGGGCCCGGGCAGGGATGAGGACAGCCCCTGTGGGACCGAACTGTTCATGCTCTACACCCTGGAGCGAATCCACGGCAGGGGAGTCGGGCAGTCACTGGTGGATGCCCTGATCGGCGATGGTCCGGCATACCTATGGGTTCTGGACGACAACCCCCGCGCCCAGGCCTTTTACCGGCGCAACGGATTTGTGCCGGACGGAAAGCGGCAGCTGTGTGACCCATCCTGGTACTCACTGCCGGAGCATCGGATGGTCCGTCCCGGGCTGCAGCAAGTTCCCGCCCACTGAACTGTTCCCAGAGCCGACTCATCTGGATAGGGTGATCACGGGCGGTGTCGACGAGGTCCGCCCGGTCCGATTCCCGGGAGGAAGCATGTCTATTCCAGAGCAGGATCCAAGCCAGCAGGAAGGCCCCGCGGACGGTGGCGCGGACGGCGTCCCCGGTACCCATGACGGTGGTGCCGACGGCGGCGCTGGCACTCATGACGGTGGTGCCGACGGTGGTGCCGATGGTGGAGCTGACGGTGGTGCCGAAGGCCCCGCAGACGGTGGCGCGGACGGCGTCCCCGGTACTCATGACGGCGGTGCGGACGGTGGTGCTGATGGCGGTGCCGATGGTGGAGCTGACGGTGGTGCCGACGGCGGCGCCGGGCAGCAAGGCAGCTGAATTTGAGCGCTGCCAATACTGATTTCCAGGACCCCGGTGCGGTGAAAGGCGGCGGGGTCCTGGAAACACGTTTGATCGATGTCGGCCGGGAGCAGTTCGCCAGTGATGTCTGGGGGCGGACGGCCTTGCTGACCAGGGGTGTCAGTGATTTCGCCGATGTGTTCTCAAGCAGCGCCGTTGACGAGCTGATTTCACGCCGCGGGCTCCGGACACCGTTCCTGCGTGTCGCCAAGGGAGGATCCACCCTTCCCGAGTCCTCCTTCACTTCGCAGGCGGGGGTGGGCGCCACCATTTCCGATCAACTCGACGACACCGCGTTGTGGCGCAAATTCGCTGACGGGGCTACTTTGGTCCTGCAGGCCCTGCATCGCACGTGGGATCCGGTGGCGACTTTCAGTTCGCGGCTAAGTACCGAGCTCGGCCATCCTGTGCAGGCCAACGCCTACATCACGCCGCCGCAGAACCGCGGTTTCGATGACCACTACGACGTCCATGACGTTTTCGTGCTGCAGATCGAGGGAACCAAGCGCTGGATCATCCATGAACCGGTCCATGAGGACCCTTTGCGCAGCCAACCCTGGACCGATCGCAGCGACGCGGTGGCCCAGGCCGCCAAGGGTGAGGCGTACATAGACACGATCCTGGAACCCGGTGATGTCCTGTATCTGCCCCGAGGCTGGTTGCACGCCGCGCAGGCCCAAGGCAAAGTCTCCATCCATCTCACACTGGGAGTCCATAACTGGACCCGCCATGCCTTGGCCGAACACTTGGCGCAGGCCGCGCTCGCAGCGTTGGGTGAGGATCCCGCCATGCGCCGATCTTTGCCTTTGGGTGTGGGCGGGCCCGAAGAAGAGATCGCTGCTGTTCGCGAACGGCTCGCCGCTGCTGTCATGGAAGCGGACACCACGTCCCTTTTCCACCGCACCCGGAGGGGACAAGGACGCCCTGCCCCGCTTGGTCCGGTGGCCCAGCTCGCGGCCATCGAGCGCTTGGGGCCGGAGTCGGTGGTGCGGCTTCGGGAAGCACTGGAAGCACGGCTTGAGGGCTCACGCCTCACTACCCGGGTAGGGTGGCTCGATTTCCATGATGACCACCTGTCATCGGTGCGGCGCCTGCTGGAGGGCGGGGACCACATTGCGGCTGATCTTGGCGTAGAACTCGTCGAAAGGCTGTTGCGCGCAGGCGTTCTCATCCCCGTTGAGCCGTGACGTCGCCTGTGGCCCCAACAGGACGTTTCTTCTGCGCCGAAAACGCCCGGATTCGCGGAGACTCAATGGCGGGCACGGCGTCGCCTTCCTTGGTGTGGGTCCTGGTGGAGTACCGGGGTGCGTGGCCGCCCAGCGGCTTCGAAGGCCTTGACCTCGATGCCGGAACCAAAGCCATGGTCCTCTCCTCGGCGCGGGCGGCGAATGCACGGGTCCTCCTGGTGCGGCGGCCCGGTCCCAGGCGCCGCCACGGAGTGGCCAGCTGGGCGGTCCTTCGCCATGAAAGTTCCGGCGCATATCGCCAGCATTGGGGAACGTGGGAGCGGGACGAGGACCTGGCGGAGATTGCTTCGGCCTTGGCCCTGCCCGGCGGGACGGGGTTGCCGCCGGCCATCCTGGTCTGCGCGCATGGCCAGCACGACCCTTGCTGCGCGGTGTGGGGGCGGCCGGTGGGGCTTGCCCTGAGTGAGCGCTGGCCTGAACTGGTGTGGGAATGCTCCCACGTTGGCGGTGACAGGTTCGCGGCCAATGCGGTGGTCGCCCCTGACGGCGTGTATTACGGAGGACTCGACGCCGGGACTTCCGTCACCACCATAGAGGAGCATCTTTCCGGCCGTATCCATGCCCGGTATTTACGCGGCTACACGGATCTGCTGCCGCCACAGCAGGCAGCAGTCGCGGCCGCATTGGGAGAATTCGGGCCCGCCGGCAGGCATGATTACGTGGTCACGCGGGCTTTGCGTGAGGGCGATCACTGGCTCATTCACCTCGCCGGCCGGCCGCCCCATCCGGCACGTATCGAGGTGGAACTGCGCGCCCTCCGCACGCCGCAGCGCCAGTTGACGTGCCGGGCCGCAGGGGAAGGCTCGGTGGTGATCTACCAGCCAATCTCCATCCGGAGCACCTGAGACGGGTTGCCCGCCAAGGAGCTGCTCCTAAGGAGCTTGGCGGGATTCGGGGTCGTCGGACGGATCCGTATCAAGTGGTGGATCCAGGAGGCCCGGAGGTTTGGGCACCCGCGCCAGCATGAGGCAAACGACGGTCAGCCACGCTACCGCCACCGTCAGCACCTCCGCCCACACTGTTTCTCCAAGACCCATGTAGAGATCATAGGACTCAATCGCGCTAAATCATAAGTACCCTTAGTGTTGAGGTGCAGTTAGGGGAAATGTGTCGCTCCACTAGGCTTGACGCATGACTCGGATGGGGCGGAAATAGTGGCGAAACGCGGTAAAAGGTCGACGGCGGGAGTCGTCGAGGTGCCTTCCGGCGCCCGCCCTGACGGTCCAGTGGCGGGGGTCTACTATATCGATACCGGCGACTGCGAACTCATCCCGGACCAGGACAACTCCAACGGCTGGCTGCTGAAGATCAATGGCGTCATGAGCTCGCACATCGACCTCGCAGATCCCCTGTTCCTGGACTTTGAATACATGCGCTGGATTGCCGCCTTAGTGGAATCGCGGTGGCCGCGCGAGCAGAAACCGAAGCTGCGCGCACTGCACCTTGGTGGGGGAGCGTGCTCCATGGCCCGCTACTTCCACGCCGCCTACCCCGAAGCACGGCAGGTCGTGGTGGAGCTCGATGGCAAGCTGGCCGATTACGTACGCGGGTGGTTCGACCTCCCCAAAGCACCGTTGTTAAGGCTCCGTGTGGGCGAAGCCCGCCAAGTCACTGAATCCCTCACTCCGGATACCAGGGACCTCATCATCCGCGATGTCTTTGCCGGCGCCTTCACGCCCCGTGCACTGACCACCCGTGAGTTCACGGCGCATGCAGACGCGGTCCTGGCATCCGACGGACTGTACGTGGTCAATTCAGGGGATGCGCCTGACCTCAAGAATGCCCGGGCCGATGCCGCCACCATCGCGGACACGTTTGAGCACACCATGATCATCGCCGACCCCGCCATGCTCAAGGGGCGACGCTACGGCAACATGATCATGGCCGGCAGCCATGCGCCTTTCGGCGACGACCCCACATTGGCCCGCAGGCTCCTGGGAGGCGGCGTCCCGGCGCACATCTGGGACGACGCCAAAGTGCGCGCATTCGCCAAAGGAACCCCCGTGCGGCACGACCCCCAGGGGTGAGCTACTGCACTACAAAAACTCCACGTCAATTCCGGCTCAGGGAGCTGTTCCAGGCCTCCCACAACGTGGCGTACCTGCCGCCGGTGGCCAGCAACTGCTGATGCGGGCCGGACTCGATGATCCTCCCGTGGTCCATCACCACTACGGTGTCCGCGGAGGCAGCCTGGGACAAACGGTGCGCGATCACCACTGACGTCCGGCCCGCCAACGCAGCCTCTGCAGCCCGGTCCAGCAAGACTGCCGAGCCGGTTCCCGCTTCAGCTGTGGCTTCGTCGAGTACTGCGATGGGCGGATCCTTGAGCATGAGCCGGGCCAGGGCCAGTTGCTGCGCCTGCTCGGGCGTGAGCTGATGGCCGCCGGCGCCTACGGAAGTCTCCAGTCCGTCGTCGAGCGCTTCAACCCAAGTGGCCCCGACAGCCTGCAGGGCATGGGAAAGTTCCTCGGTGGAAGCGTCCTCTTTGGCGAGCCTGAGGTCCTCGGCCAGCGTGCCGGAGAAGACGTGCACCTCCTGGCTGACCATGGCGATCCGAGAATGCAGGTCTTCCGTTGCCGAGCGGACGGAATCGAGCCCGCCCACCCGGACCGTCCCTGTATCGGGGTGTTCCAGGCCCATGATGATCTTGGCCAAGGTGGTTTTACCGGCGCCTGAGGTCCCCACGATCGCAACCCGCTCGCCAGGGCGGACCGTCAGCGAGACTTCCTGGAGCGCGGGCCGCTGGCCGGGATAGGCGAAGGTGACGTTCTCCACCATGATCCCGGAGTCAGCTGCCGCGGAGGGCCCTGGAGTGGTGGGTGATCCTGCAGTCATGGTCAGCCCGAACATGCGGCCCAATCCGGCGGCAGCCTTCTGGAGCTCGTCGAACTGGCCCAGAACCAGCCCGATCGGATCGAACAGCCGGTAGAAGTACAAGGCCGCCGCCGTGGCTGCTCCAATGGTCACGGCACCTTCGGCGTGAAGCCAGAATCCCACCGCCAACACCGCGGACAATCCAATCAGTTCGGCAAGGTTGAGGCGGTTGTAGAACCTGGTCAGGAAACCCACGCCGCGCAGCGAATGGCCGATGTTCTCGTGCGAGGCTGCTGCCACCAATCCGGCATGGTGCGGGCCCAGGCCCAAGGCCAGGACGGACGGTGAGCCGTGGACGGTTTCGATGATCTGCTCGGTCCGGTTGGCCTCGGTGATCCGCACGGTGCGGTAAATGGGGGCGGTCCGCTTGAGGAACCAGCGCAGGGTGAAGATTTGCAGCGGCGCAGCAATGAGGACGGCCACGGCAAAGCGCCAGTCGATGACGCCCAAGCCCAGCAAGGTCACTCCGATGGTGAAGGCCGCGCTGGTGAACGCCGGCAGCACCCCCGAGATTGCTTCGCTGACGGCCTCCACGTCGCCGGACACCCGGGCCACGACGTCGCCGATCCCCGCCTTTTCCAACTGTGCCAGTGGTTTGCGGATGGCGGCGGCA
This sequence comes from Arthrobacter sp. StoSoilB20, assembly GCF_019977295.1. Classification (NCBI taxonomy): domain Bacteria; kingdom Bacillati; phylum Actinomycetota; class Actinomycetes; order Micrococcales; family Micrococcaceae; genus Arthrobacter; species Arthrobacter sp. StoSoilB20. Next base: position 473,393 of record NZ_AP024651.1, read on the forward strand.
AACACCTCCTCGCGCAGGCCGGCGAGGGCTTCTTCACAGATCCGGGCGAGCAGGTTTTGGCCCAAAATGCCCAGCAATGCACCCAGGCCTCCTGCTACTAAAAGCCCGATGGCCAGCCACAGCAGGGACATGACGTCCCCGCCGGATGCTGCAATGTTGACCATCACCCCCAGGATTGCCGGGGCGGCCAAACCACAGCAAGACGCCGCCAACAACACCAGGATGGTCAGGGCGAGCCTGCCGGGCCGTTGCGCCAGCAGGCGCCACATGGCCTTCCGGGTCTCGCGCGGGGTGGCAATTGGGAGGATCCCGGCACTCATGAGCCCACCACCTCGCGGTAGCCGGCCGATGCCGCGAGCAACTCCCGGTGGGTGCCTGTTTCCGGTGGCCCATCGGCGCGGCCCACCACCACGCGGTGGCAGACGGCCAGCAGCGTGGGGCTCGTGGTGACCAACACCAGGGCTTTGTCCGGGAAATTTCGGAGACCCTCGGCAATGACGGCTTCGGTGGCGGTATCGACGGCGGTGGTGGGGTCGTGCAGGACCAGCACCGGTTGCTGCTGGTGCAGGGAGCGCCCCAGCACCAGCCGCTGCCGCTGCCCGCCGGACAGGCTTTGGCCATGTCCGGAAAGAACGGTTTCGGTGCCTTCCGGAAGTTGTGAAACAAAGTCCCCGACGGCGGCCGCCGCCATGGCCCGTTCCTGCAGTTGGGTGCCGGCTGCTGCGACGTTGTGGCGGACGCTGCCCCGGAAAAGTACGCCCTCGTGGCTGTCGGCAAAGACTTTGGCACGGACGTCCAAGGGGTCCAGGTCCGCGGCATCGCGGCCCTGGATGGACACGACGCCGCGGGGAGCCGGTGTTCGGAAGCCGAGTGTGTCCACCAAGCGCCGGGCCTGGGAGCTGTCGGGAAGAACGACACCCACGATTTCACCGGGAGAGGCAGCGAACGGTGGGAATCCGTTGTTTTCCGGGGTGTCGAAGAGTTCAAGGAGCGGGACTGGCTGTCCGGGGGAGGTGGGGCGTCCCGCTGGCCCGGTTGTCGTCGTCGTGCTTTCTCCTGTAGGGGCGCTTTGGCCATGAGCCCGTTCCCCGCAACCGGTCGCGGGTACCGCGTCCGGTTCCTCGAGCAGGACTGCGATGCGTGCTGCGGAGGCCCGTTTGCGGGCGAGTTCAACGCTGAGGAATCCCAGCCAGGTCATGGGTCCCTGAACAAACTGGGCCACACCAACAACGGCTACCAGTTGGCCCACGGTGATGCTTCCCTGGAGCGCGAACCAGGCCGCGAAGAACGCGATGCCCGCCAGGAACGCTGCCGACAGGGCCGTACTTGCCCCTGTGTAGGCAGATTTTGCGCGGATGGCTTTCAGGGCGGATGCCAGCGACGTCCGGCTCGCATTGCGGTAGCGGGCCAAGGCGGCATCTTCCGCCCCCAGGCCTTTGAGCGGGCGGGAGCCGGTGATGAAATCCGTGGCCAGCGCGCCGGCACGGGCTGCCGTGGACTGCTCCACGTCGCTGCGGATTTCCAAGGGCTTGGTCAGCCGGTGCATCACCAGGAGCACGATCGGGGTGGCCACCAGGACGGCAAGGCCCAGCGGGACGGAAATGAGCAGGAGGGTGACGGCGGAGGTCACCACACCGGCCACTGCAGCAAGGGCGCCGCTGATCAGCCAGGCCAGTCCGGCCACCCTGTCGGCGTCCGAAGAGGCAATCGCCACGATTTCGCCGGGGGCGCGCCGGGCAGCCATTCCACGGGGATGCAGGGTCCGCTCCACCACCAACTGGCGGAGGTCGTGCGAGCCGTAATTGAAGGCACGTTCCGTGGCCAGGGTGCCGAAGCGCCAGGAGAGTGCAAGTACCACGAACACCGTGGCCAAGGCGCCCAGCCATCCCAGGAGGGCTCCGGCGTCGTTGGGTTCAATCGCGTTGTCCACCGCGGCGCCAATGGTTGCCGGCACCAGAGCCTCGCTGACCTGGTGAAGGGCGAGTCCGGCGCAACCAGCCACCAAGAGCTTCCAACGGCCGTTGGCGAACAACGTGAACCTGAAGAGGCGGGACGCTTTCCAGGGTGCTTGTTTGTTGCGCCCGGGCGGGCAGGGCGGAATGGCGGAACGGGAGGGCATGCTTACCATAGTAAGGCTCACCTAACTTCAAGAAGGCCAGATGACCCGCCAAGCTATATCGCAATCCGGACAGACCGTGCCACGGGCAACACCGGAGGTGGAAGTCCACGTCAGGGGCATCTCGACCCAGTATTTCGAGTGCGCGACGCCGGCTACCTGGACTGACCACTTCCACGCTACCCACGAACTGCTGTGGGGTGCCCGGGGAGTTCTGACTGTGGAGGCCGACGGCGGGTTCTTCGCCGTTCCGGCAACACTGGGGCTGTGGATTCCGGCCGGCGTGGTCCATGCCGTGAAGTCCACGCAAGGCACAGGGTTCTACTGCTCCAACATTGATGGCCAGGTGATGCCGCACTTGGCGGAGAAGACCGTGGCGGTGACGGTGCCCGCCGCCGCGCAGGAGTTGTTGCGCCACATGAGTGCTTACGACATGGAGGATTCCCTTCGTGCCGGTTCCGAGCAGGTGGTGGTGGGACTCCTGGACGTGGTGGACGCCCGGCCGATGTTGCTGCCGATGCCCACCGATCCGCGGCTGGAACTTATTGCCCGGGCGCTCCTGGATGATCCGGCCTTGGATCGTTCGCTGGAGGAGTGGAGTGCGGAAGTTGCCATCAGCGTGCGCAACCTTTCCCGTTTGTTCCACAAGGAAACTGGAATGACGTTTGCCCAATGGCGGATCCATGCCAGGGTACGGGTCGCCTTGGGTTTGCTCGCTGCCGGCTACCCCGTTTCCTCGGTCAGCAGGCGCGTGGGTTACAACAACCCGAGTGCCTTCGTGCAGGTGTTCAGGAAGGTCATGGGGCACACTCCGGGGTGGTATGTGTCATCGATTAAGGCCGGAAACCACCACTCTTTGGCCGGTACCGAATAGAATCCACCGGTTTCTCAGACCATGACGTTGTTAGGGTAGGTATACCTAACTTCGGCAGCCGCTGCGAGAGTCCATCACACGGGCCGCGGCAGCCATCGGGAGCTCTCCGTCTCCCCTGAGAATCAAGAGGACCGCAGTGATTTCACGCTCTAAAACCATGTCTGCCGCCGTCGCGGCACTGGCATCCGCAGCCCTTCTCCTCAGCGGCTGCGCTGCCACGGATGCCAGCGCAAGCGCGAAATCGGAGACCCGCACCGTCACCAGCGAGGTCAAAGAGGTCAACATCCCGGCCGAGCCCAAGAAGGCCCTGGGCATGTACACCACCGACCTGGACATGCTGATCACGCTCGGCATCCCGCTGGCCAGCCAGCAGCCAATCCGCGACAGCGGCTACTCCGGCTTCCCGTACTTTTTCGACCAGGACGCCCTCAAAGGCATCACGCCGTTCACCAATTACCCGGAATTCAACTTCGAAGCCATCCTCAAAGCCCAGCCGGACCTCATCCTGAACGGCCTGGGTTATGACAAGGAGTTGGACGGGAAGCTCTCCGACATCGCCCCCACCTACACCTTCAATGGCTTTGACGGCAGCGACTGGCGTACCAAGTTCAAGACCGTGGCCGAGGCCTTCGGGAAGACCGCGCAATACCAAGCCTGGATGGACAAGTACCAAGCCAAAGTGGACCAGGTGAAGAAGCGCCTGGCCGCGGCAGGTAAGTCCGATCTTGTCATTGGCCCCGTGGACTACTACGAGGACCAGGTCTCGGTCAGTTGCTATGGAACCCCGTGCCTGGTCATCAAGGACCTGGGCTTGAAGGTATCCCCGCTGGCCGATGGCGAGGGCGTCAAGCTCAGCGCCGAGCAGCTGGAACAGCTCAACGGCATCGACGCCATCATCACCACCGAGGTTCCTGAGAAGGACGGAGCCAACCCGGACGCTTTCGCCCCGCTGGCCAACAACAAGCTCTGGACCTCGCTGCCCTTTGTGGCCAACAAGCAGATCCACCCGTACGACCTCGAAATGATCTACGGTTCCCCGAGCGGCCAGTACGCATTGCTCGAGAAGTTTGAAAAGGCGCTCCTGCCATGATGAGTATCTACAGGGCAGAGGTAGTGGCCACGCGCCTGCTCACGCCGGGAATGTGTCGGATCACCTTCGGTGGTCCCGGCCTGGCCGGCTTCGCCAGCACGGGTGTGGGCGATGAATACCTGCGGGTTTTCCTGCCGGATCCGGGGACCCGGGAGGCACGCCTGCCGATCTCCGCCGGAGACTCCTGGGACTGGTCGCCGGGGGTTGAGCCGTCCGCCAGGCGGACCTATACCGTCCGCGCTGTGGACCCTGCCGCCGGAACGGTGGACATCGACTTCGTCATTCACGACGGCGGGTTGGCAGCTTCCTGGGCGCAGCACGCCCGGGTGGGTGACGTCGTCGGACTTAACTCGCCCACTGGATTGTACGAACCGCCCGCTGACCTTCAATGGCAGATCCTGCTGGCCGATGCCACCGGGCTTCCGGCTGTTGCCCGGCTGGTGGAACAGACGCCGCCCGGTGTCCGGACGCGTGTCCTGATCGAGGTGGAAGAGCCATCGCACCGGCAGGAACTCACCTTGGGCGCCGGCACTGAAATCGCGTGGATCTACGGCGGGAACGGCCACAGCCAATCGCGGTTGGATGAGGTGCTGCGCTCCATGGAATTGCCCGGCGGTGTGGGCTACATCTGGGTAGCAGGAGAGACCAAGGTCCTTCGGGGGATCCGCAAATATCTCCGGCATGAGAAGAAGCTGACGCCCGCGTCCTACAAGCTGGTTGGCTACTGGACGGACCAGAGCGAAGCGTGGGAAGAACGTTGGGAAAACCTCGACGCCGAAACCCGCCGCTGGTTCGACGACCTCTGGTCCAACGAGAAGCGCGATCGCGAGGAAATCGTGGACCTGCAGGACGCCAAGTTCGAATTGCTGGGCCTGTAGTGACGGCTGGAACCATGGCGCGGGCGTCGCAGGTGTCCGTGCCCGCCGACGCTCAGGGGGCTCCCGGTGGTGAGGCTTCCGGTGGTGCGGCCGGTGGCGCCGCTGCCGGTCTTGCCTCCGCGAACCGGTACCGGCTCATGGGGTTGCTCACGGCGGTGGCTGCCCTGGCCCTGGTTCTGTGGCTCAGCCTCGTAGTGGGCTCCAAGGACGTGGACCTGGCCAGCCTTTGGCCGGCGATCACTGCGTATGACGGTTCGCCGGAACATGTGATCATCCGCGACCTCCGGCTGCCGCGTACGGTGACCGGTGTGCTGGTGGGAATCGCACTGGGTTTGTCCGGGGCGCTGATCCAGGCATTGACGCGCAACCCCTTGGCGGACTCCGGCATCCTGGGAGTCAACGCGGGTGCGGGTTTCTTCGTGGTCCTGGGCGTGGCGTTGTTCGGTGTCACCACCATCGGGGAGTACATCTGGTTTTCGTTCGCCGGTGCAGTGGTTGCCACGGTGGGTGTGTACTTCATCGGGTCAAGGGGGAGGGGCGGGGCGACACCGCTCCGCCTCACCCTTGCCGGTGTTGCCCTGGGTGCGGTGCTGGGTGGAATCTCGTCCGGCATCACCCTTCTCCGCCCCGCAGTGTTCGATAGCATGCGCAGCTGGAGCGCCGGCACGTTGAGCAACCGGACCTGGGAAATCTTCACCGCTGTCACACCGTTCATCGTGGTTGGCGCGCTGATAGCCCTCGCCCTCGCACGGCCGCTCAACGCCGTAGCCTTGGGCGATGACACCGCCAAGTCACTTGGTGCCAATATCACCAGCACCCGGGTCTGGACCATCGTGTCCGTTACCCTCCTCTGCGGCGCTGCGACGGCTGCCGCCGGCCCCATCGGCTTCGTGGGACTCATGATTCCGCACGTTTCCCGGTGGATCGTAGGACCGGACCAACGCTGGATCCTGGCCTACACCCTGGTGCTTTCACCGGTGCTGCTTCTCGTCTCGGACATCGCGGGCCGGCTGGTGCTTCGTCCGGCGGAAATGCAGGTGGGCATCATCACCGCGTTCATCGGCGCACCGGTCCTGATCTGGCTCATCCGACGCCGGAAAGTGAGCACCTTGTGACGGGCGCCAATCTTGTGCCTTCCATCAGGCAGGCGACATCCATTGACTTCGGCCGACGGACCCTGGCCATCCGTGGGTTCCGCGGGCGCGTCTCGTTCCGCGTCGACGTTCGCACGGTGGGTGTCACCGCCGTCCTCGTCGCCGCCGCCCTGGCGCTCGCCGTCGTCGCCCTTGGTTTGGGTGAGTTCAGCATCGCGGTGCCGGACGTCGTGTCCGCGTTGCTGGGTCAATCCACTGGAGCCGTGCACATGGTGGTGGTGGAGTGGAGACTGCCCCGCGTGCTCCTGGCCCTGTTGTTGGGGGCGGCCCTGGGTGCCAGCGGGGCGATCTTCCAGTCGCTGACGCGCAATGCGCTGGGCAGTCCGGACGTGATCGGCTTCAACACCGGCGCGTACACCGGTGCCCTGGTGGTCATCCTGCTGATGGGCGGCGGGTACTTCGCGGTGTCCGCCGGTGCCTTGGTAGGTGGGCTGGTGACGGCTGCTTTGGTGTACCTGTTCGCGTACAAAAAGGGCATCCAAGGCTTCAGGCTGATTATTGCCGGCATCGCCGTGAGCGCCATGTTGGCGTCGGTGAACACCTGGATGATCCTCAAAGCCTCGCTGGAACAAGCCATGTCCGCAGCGGTGTGGGGTGCCGGTTCCTTGAACAAGGTCTCCTGGGACCAGGTGCTTCCGGTGGTGGGTACCTTCGCGGTGCTGCTGGTCCTGCTGGCCTTTTACGGCAGGCGGTTGGGACTGCTGGAGATGGGCGACGACGCCGCCAGGGCCTTGGGCGTCCGGCTGGAAGGCTCGCGGCTGGTCCTGGCAGTGGTGGGTGTGGCATTGACTGCCATGGTCACCGCGGCGGCCGGTCCCATTGCCTTTGTTTCCCTGGCCGCTCCCCAACTTGCCCGGCGATTGACCCGGTCCGCCTCGGTGGGGATGCTCCCCTCCGCAGCCATGGGCGCCTTCCTGCTGGTGGCCAGCGACATCGTGGCGCAGAACCTGTTCGCGCCCATCCAACTGCCTGTGGGAGTGGTGACCGTCAGCATCGGCGGCTGCTACCTCGTCTGGCTCCTTGCCCGCGAGGTGAAGCGGCAATGAATTCCGAGGAGATTGTCATGACTGATGTGTTGGATAACGCTGCTGTGGTTTGCCCGCCGGGGTCGGCGTTGTCGGGTTCGGCGTTGCCGGCTTCGGGGCGCCTCAGCGCCCACAACGTGAGCCTCGGATATGCAGGCCGTACGGTGTCTTCCGCACTTGACGTGAGCATTCCCGATGGAGGGTTCACCGTCATTGTGGGGCCGAATGCCTGCGGAAAGTCGACGTTGTTGAGGGCGCTGTCCCGGCTTCTTGAGCCCAGCACCGGTTCCGTGTTGTTGGATGGGAAGAGCATTTCCTCCTATGGGGCAAAGGAAGCCGCGCGTCGTCTGGGACTCTTGCCGCAGACCTCCATTGCCCCCGACGGAATCACCGTAGCTGACCTGGTAGCGCGCGGACGCTACCCCCACCAGAAGCTGTTGCGGCAGTGGTCCGAAACGGATGAAGCCGCTGTGGTGGCGGCCTTGGAGGCCACCAATGTGACTTCGCTGTCCGGCCGATTGGTGGACGAGCTCTCCGGCGGGCAGCGGCAAAGGGTGTGGGTGGCCATGGTCCTCGCCCAGCAAACCCCGCTGCTCCTGCTGGATGAGCCCACTACGTTCCTGGACATCGCACACCAGATTGAGTTGCTGGAACTCTTCCGGCGGCTCAACAACCATGGCACCACGCTGGTTGCCGTGCTCCACGATCTCAACCATGCCTGCCGTTATGCCACGCACCTGATCGCCATGAAGGACGGTGCCGTGATTGCCGAGGGGCGGCCCGCCGACGTGATCTCGGCCGAGCTGGTGGAGCACGTGTTTGGCCTGCCGTGCATGGTGATCGATGACCCCGTAAGCCACACGCCGCTGGTGATCCCGCTGGGCTCCTGAGTACCGCCACCCCGGACCCACCCCCGCCCTGTCTGCGCACCTCGGCGCGCTACTGCGCCCCCAGCAGCTCTTCCCGCCGCTGCTCCGTCTCCTCCCGCAAGGCCTGCACGACGGCGGCTACCGCGGGGCGGCGCATGGAGTCCGGGCGGAGGACCATCCAGTAGGGGAGAAGCTCGGCGAAGTCAGACCGGAGCAGGCGCACCAAATCCGGGTGCCGGTCAGCCATGAAGCACGGAAGGAATCCCACGCCTGCCCCGGCCCGGGTGGCTTCCACATGCACAAACACGTTGGTTGAACTCAGTCCGTCACGCATGGTGGGAACCAGCCGGCGGGGAGCGTCCAGGTCATCCACTTGCAGCATCGAGTCAACAAAATAGACGAGCTGGTGCTGCGTCAGTTCCTCGACGCTCTCCGGCGTGCCCTTGTCTGCCAGGTAAGCGCGGGACGCGTACATGCCCAGCCGGTACTCTCCGAGCCTGATGGCTTCGGCGCGGTGAACCTGCGGCGTCCCCACCACCACTTCGATATCCAGGCCGGAACGTTGCTGCAACGCCCTGCGTGTCACCGTCACGATCTCCACGCTCAGCCCTGGGTGCTCCCTCCGCAAGCGCGCCACGGCGGGCGCCGCGACGTAGGCGCTGAAGCCATCGGTCGCGGTCATGCGTACGACGCCGGTAATGGGGTCGGGTGCAGTGTCGCTCGGTCCCAGCGAGCCCACGGCCGCTTCGATCCGCTCAGCAACCAGTGCGGCTTCGGCGCCCAGTTCCGTCACTTCCCACCCACCGGCAGCCCGCGCAAGGACCCTGCCGCCCAGCGCTTTCTCCAGCGCCGCTATCCTGCGCGAAACCGTGGTGTGGTTCAGTCCCAAGGCCTGGGCCGCCGTCGTAAATTTTCCTGAACGTGAGACGGCAAGGAAGATGAGGAGGTCGTCGGGGTTCGGGTTCATATCTGCAATTCTGCACACCTAAGGTGCCTTATTGGTCATTGAGGCATAACGAATCTGCAGCAATACTCAGTGGAGCTATTCGTGTTGTGGATCACAACACGGTCAAAAGGGTCAAAGAGGACACTGAGGAGATGGATATGAGCGTAGAGCAGCGCTCCGCGTCAAAGGCCGGGAAAGGCGCCGGCCAAGGCTCCGGCCTGAAGAAGATCGTCGCGGCCTCGATGGTGGGCACGGTGGTGGAGTGGTACGAGTTCTTCCTCTACGCCACGGCTGCCACGCTGGTTTTCGGCAAGTACTTCTTCCCGAGCACCGGCAACGAACTGGATGGCATCATTCAAGCCTTCATTACCTATGCGGTGGGCTTCGTGGCCCGTCCGCTCGGTGGCATTGTCTTCGGCCAGATCGGCGACAAACTGGGCCGCAAGCCCACTCTGCAGCTGACAATCGTGATCGTGGGCGTTTCCACCTTCCTGATGGGCTGCCTCCCCGGTTTCGTGGACATCGGCTACTGGGCCCCGGCCATGCTCGTGGCGTTGCGCTTCATCCAGGGCTTCGCCCTCGGCGGCGAATGGGGCGGCGCCGTGCTGCTCGTGGCTGAGCACAGCCCCAACAAGTCCCGCGGCTTCTGGTCCTCATGGCCCCAGGCGGCAGTGCCGGTGGGCAACCTCCTGGCCACCCTGGTCCTGTTCGTCATGTCCACCACGCTCAGCAGCGAGGCCTTCCTCGGCTGGGGCTGGCGCGTAGCGTTCTGGCTCTCCGCAGTGATCGTGTTCGTGGGCTACTACATCCGTACCCACGTCACCGAAGCCCCCATCTTCCTCGAAGCCAAGGCACAGGTGGAAGAGTCCAAGGCAATCAGCTACGGCGTGGGCGAAGTCATCCGCAAGTACCCCAAGGGCATCCTCCAGGCCATGGGGCTCCGTTTCGCGGAGAACATCATGTACTACCTCGTAGTGAGCTTCGCGATCGTCTACCTCAAGAGCGTCCACAAGTACGACACCTCCTCGCTCCTGCTGGCACTCCTGATCGCCCACGTCATCCACTTCCTGGTCATCCCGCAAATCGGACGCCTGGTGGATTCATGGGGACGCAAACCCGTCTACCTCATCGGCGCGATCACCGGGGCAACGTGGCCGTTCTTCGCCTTCCCCATGTTCGACACCAAGAACGCCGTGGTCATCGTCCTGGCCGTCACCATCGGTCTCTGCCTCCACGCGTTCATGTACGCAGGACAGCCGGCCATCATGTCCGAGCTCTTCCCCACCCGCATGCGCTACTCGGGTGTCTCGCTCGGCTCGCAGGTCACCTCGATCTTCGCCGGTTCACTGGCTCCGCTGCTGGCAACCCAGTGGCTCAAGGACACCGGGTCCTGGGTTCCCACAGCCATCTACCTCGTGGTCGCCTGCGCGATTACCGTCGTCGCAGTCGTTTCGTTGAAGGAGACCAAGGGCATCGCCCTGCAGGACGTGGACCAAGCCGACGCGATCCGCCACGGCCTGACAACCGCTACCTCGAAAGGCTGATCCGATGGAGAACTCCTTGAACGGACGCAAAGCACTGGTGACCGGCGGGGCGAGCGGGATCGGGGCAGCCTGTGCCCGTGCGCTCGCCGCCCGGGGGGCGAAAGTTGTAGTGGCCGACGTCGACGCCTCCGGAGCTGCGGCCCTCGCCGATGAGCTGGGCGGCACTGCCTGGACCGTGGATCTGCTGGACGTGGACTCCTTGGCTGCGCTGAGCCTGGACTGCGACATCCTGGTCAACAACGCCGGTATCCAAAAAGTTGCCCCGATCGAGGAGTTCGAGCCTGCGGAGTTCCGGCGGATCCTGGCCCTGATGCTGGAGGCCCCGTTCCTCCTCATCAGGGCCGCGCTCCCGCACATGTACGCCAACGGATTCGGCAGGATCATCAACATTTCCTCCGTCCACGGGCTCCGGGCATCCGCTTACAAGAGCGCCTACGTCTCCGCCAAACACGGGCTCGAAGGACTCAGCAAAGTCACCGCCCTGGAAGGCGGCGAGCGGGGCGTGACGTCCAACTGCATCAACCCGGGCTACGTCCGCACCCCCCTTGTCGAGAAGCAGATCGCGGATCAGGCCCGGCTCCACGGCATTCCCGAGGCCGAAGTCCTGGCCAAGGTGATGCTCACCGAGTCCGCAGTGAAGCGCTTGGTGGAGCCTGCGGAAGTTGCGTCGTTGGCCGCGTGGTTGGCCTCCGACGACGCCGGTATGGTCACCGGCGCGAGCTACACCATGGACGGCGGGTGGTCGGCCCGGTAGCTCCTTTGCGGCGCGCAAGTCCCCCGCCGCCGAGGTGGCGCTGCGCTTCAAACGGCTGCTGCGAAGCGGGCGTTTGGAGTGTTGGATCCGCTGCCACGAGCCACAGGAAAGCGGCCGCCGGACGGGCTGGGAGCGCGGACTGGTCTCGTTTCGCACTCCAGCGGTGGACTTTGTCAGAACGGGCCCCGCCAGACCGTCGCAAGAAAGGCTCTTCACTTTCCTCATCAGTGGGAGGGCGGAGCCCAATCTCTGGGACCCTCATCCCAACGATGCGAGCTTGCTTGGCCGGGGTGTTCGCTCGATCCAGCTGGACACAACCTTGGGCGTGATAGACGTGGCCGGCTTTCCCGAGGCCATGGAGGAGGTACGAGGACTGCTGTTCTATTTTGAGCCTGCGAGGTGACAGCTGGCCCCAATGCTCGTCGTGAACATTGGCGTTGTTGGCCTTTTGTTTTCCTGCCCTTCCCGGGCGTTTTGAAGGTTGTCCACATAGACAACATGGGGTCTGATGTTCGGGCCGAGTCGCTGGAAGAGTGGCTTCATGGACGGAAATCGGGGATCGCAGCAGGCGCCAGTGGCTTCGCCACCGGATGCTTCTTCCGTTGTCCTGACTCCCTCGGCTACTGCGGCTACCGGGTCGGCGGTACCTGGCGCGGCCGTACGAGGACCGGGTATTCAGGGGCTCATCTTTGATCTGAGGACGCTTCCGATCAACACTGATAGCTCGGGGCTTATTGATGAGATGCGCGAACTTGAGGAACTGACGTCTGCAATTTCGGCTCGGCAGGCCCGGGTTGCGGTGGCGTTTGATCTTACGCAGCGGGCGGAGCAGGCCCAGTCCGGGGTTCCCGCAGCAGAACGCGGCATGGGCGTTGCTGCGCAGGTGGCGTTGGCACGGCGGGAATCACCAAACAAAGGGTCCAGGCTCTTAGGGTTTGCCAAAGCGCTGGTCATGGAGATGCACCGGACCATGGCAGCGCTGGATTCGGGCCAGTTGAACGAATGGCGGGCAACGCTGCTAGTGAAGGAAACAGCCTGCCTGTCCGTTGAAGACCGGGCTGCTGTGGACGAGGAACTCGCCCCTGACTCCGGGACCTTTGAAGGAGTCGGGGACAAAGCCATCATCGCTGCCGCCAAGGCCGCCGCGTATCGCCGTGACCCGCGCTCGGTGGCGCAACGAGCCAGCCATGCAGCCACGGAACGGACGGTCAGCCTCCGTCCTGCGCCGGACACCATGACGTACCTCACCGCCCTGCTCCCGGTCGCCCAAGGCGTCGCTGTCTATGCCGCGCTGACCCGGACGGCTGACTCCCTTCGCTCCAGCGGAGACCCGCGAACCCGCGGCCAGGCCATGGCAGACACCCTAACTGAACGCATTACCGGTACACCGGGTGGTGTCTCAGGTATCAACCTCAACCTCGTCATGACCGATCGCACGCTCTTCCAAGGGGATCCCGAGCCGGCCCGACTCGAAGGCTACGGAATCGTACCCGCGGAATGGGCAAGGGCGCTTCTTGCTGAGGAACCATCCGGGTCCGAGGACCAGCATCATCGCAGCGAATTCACGGTGTTGCTCCGCCGCCTCTACACCGCTCCCGGCAGCGGCGAACTCTTGACGATGGACTGCCGAGCTCGATTCTTCCCGCAACGGTTGCGGCGCTTCATCAACATCCGGGACAACACATGCCGTACCCCGTACTGCGACGCGCCCATCCGACACATCGACCACATCATTCCATGGCATTCGGAAGGCGGCACAAACCTCCGAAACGGAGCCGGTCTTTGCGAAGCCTGCAACCACACCAAGGAAAATCCGGGCTGGAACGCCGCGAGTATGCCCGGTGACGTGCACACACTTCAGGTCCGCACTCCCACCGGGCATAGCTACCAATCAAAAGCACCACCGTTGCCGGGGCACAAGTCCGCACGCCTCAGAAGCTGAGGCTGGAGCGCCTTCAACAACATGAGGCCTTCAACAAATTAGCGTGCCTTCACCACGGGGATGGCGGCCGTTTCGTCCACCAGCTCTGCCCGGCGAAGGCCACCCCCGCGGACCCACAGTTTGTAGGCCACGAACAGGAGAACCAGCCAGGTGCCACCTACGTACAAGGCAATGCGCGTGTCTTCGAAGACGCCGAGGATCACGATCACCATTGCCATGAACGCCATGGTCAGGATTGAGGCGACGGGCCACAAAGGCGACCCGAATTCCGACGCCGGCAGCCCCTTGCGCTTGATCTCGCGTTTCATGGCGACGTGCGAGGCCAGGATCATCACCCAGACCCACACGGTGGCAAAGGTAGCGATCGAGGCGATGAGCACGAACACGTCCTCCGGGATGACGGCGTTCAGCACGACGCCCACCAGCAGGATGCCGCCCATCATCACCACCGTCATCCAGGGAACTCCGTGCCGGGAGATCTTGCTGAAGCTCTTGGGCGCATGACCCTGCTGTGCCAGGCCGAACAGGATGCGTCCGGCCCCGAAAATGTCGCTGTTGATCGCCGAGAGAGCAGCCGTAATCACCACGGCGTTGAGGATGTGGGGCGCGGCAGGGATGCCCAAACCGTCGAAGATCTGCACAAACGGGCTCCCGCTGCTTCCTATCTCGTTCCAAGGGAAGATGCTCATCAGCACGCCGAGGGTCAGCACGTAGAAGAGCAGCACACGGACCGGAACAGTGTTAACTGCCTGCGGGATGACCTTCTTGGGGTTGGTGGCCTCGCCGGCCGTGATACCGATCGTTTCGATCCCGCCAAAGGCAAACATCACGACGGCGAAAGCGGCGAGGAGCCCCTCAAAACCGTTCGGGAAGAAACCGCCGTGGTTCACGAGGTTCCCCAGCCCCGGTGCCACGCCGCCGCCGTCGCCCGTTTGGAAGCCGAACACAACGATCGCGGCACCGCCCACAATCATGGCGATGATCGCCACCACCTTGATCAGCGAGAACCAGAATTCCAGCTCTCCGAAGACCTTCACGCTGAGCAGGTTCATGGCGCCAAGGAACAGTATGATCGCGAGCACCCAGATCCATCTATCCACTTGGGGGAACCAGAAGCCCATATAGATGCTGAATGCGGTGACATCGGCAATAGCCACAATCGCCATCTCGAACACGTAGGTCCACCCGGTCACGAAACCGGCGAACGGTCCCAGGTACTTGGACGCGTATTGACCGAAGGAGCCGGACACGGGGTGTCGGACAGCCATTTCACCGAGGGCGCGCATCACCATGAATACGGCTGCGCCGCCGATGATGTAGGCCAGCAGGACAGCCGGGCCGGCCTTCTGGATGGCGGAGGCAGAGCCGTAAAAGAGGCCCGTACCAATTGCGGATCCGAGGGCCATGAAGCGGATGTGGCGGACGTTCAGGCCTCGGCTGAGCGCCGTACCCGCGGCCTGGAGGACAGAGTTCTCCGCGGCCAGCTTGGTTTGTTGCATAGTAAAACCTTCTCGTCTTTGGGAGGGGATCGCTATCCAGCAGATCACTTTTGAGCCCCTTGTGATCGGACTCACGGACGTTTGGTGTCTTTGATCGCAGACAGTGCGTTTTGTGAACGGGCGCTGCCTTGCAGGATGGTGGTCAAAGTCATAGTCCGGCGTCGGATATGATGACCGCGGACAGCTCATCAAACCGGTCAGGCATCCCTCGCTTCCAGCGTCGCCCCCCCTTGAATTCAGCGCTGCCATCGCATCCTTATGGGGGACCTTTGATTTCTGTACTTCGTCACACCCGACGCCGTTGGGCCGCTGCCGCCGTGGCTCTTGTAGCCGGGGCGTCCTTGCTCTTTGCCGCCCCTGCGCAGGCCTACGAGATTCCGGCCTTTGAGGTCCCGACCCAGTCCCAGGCTCCGGTTCCCTATGTTTCCCGGGCTGTAGATGCGGCTGGCGTGGTCCAATTGTGGAAGACGGCCGGCCCCGCAACACGCGCTGCCGCCGCTGTCGCCTTGGCTGGAGGCCCGCAGGCCGTCCAGGCATTCGTCGACGGCGGACAAAACGCTCCGCTGGCAGCGGACCGCAAGCAGTTGGTCACCGAGCTGACGCAGCGGGGGAGTGAGCATGTCCGCTCGAAAGCGAATGAGATTCTGGCCTCCGCCAACCCCGCGTTGATCGATGCGTTCCTCGCCTCCGGCTGGGAGAGCACGTGGAGGGTGGACCTCAAAACAGTTGCCTACTACTTCACCGAGTACAACAATGGCCTGGTTCAGCGCGAGGCTCAGAAGAGCCTTGACGAAGGCCAGCAAGCAGTCGAAGAGTTCGTCCTGAGCGGCTGGAAGGTCAAGGCCCAGGTGTCGGACAGGCAGGCGGCGTACGCACTGATCGCCTCGCCCAATCCCGCGGTTTCATCCGGAGCCAAGACCGCACTCGCCACCGCAGAGCCCGCCGCCGACGCCGCGAAGGTTGCCGACTACCTCCGCTACGGCCAGTTCGTCGCAGGCGACCACCACAATGAATCGGCCGCCGTTGCTTCGCTGCTCCAGCAGGTCAAAGCTGACATCAAGGCCAACCCGGCGGGAACCGCAGACGTCGCTGCCCGGGCGAGGACCGCCGTCGAGCAAGCGCGGAACACCGCAACCGCTGCCCGCACAGCAGACTCGGCCCGCTTGGTTGCCGACAGGGACCTCCTGAGCGCCCATGCTGTTCCGCGCGGCGCCCTGGATAACGCGACACTTGTTTCGGAGAAGCCTGCCAAGGAAGCGTTTGCGGCCGCAGCCAAGGAGTTGCCGGGACTTTTGGCAGTCCTCGCTGCGGCCACTGCTGATCCTGACGCCCTTATCAAGGAAGCCCGTCAAGCGACGCTGGATCTCGCGCTGGTGGGCACACCTGAGGTGAAAAAGGCTGCCGAAAAGGCCCTGTTGGCGGGCGACCCGGCGATCAAGAGTTTTATAGCCAAGGGCCACGACGAGGCCATTGAGAGGGATTCAAGCGGAGTCTCGGCTTTCGGCACGGACCGTCAGCGTGTTTATCAGCTTCTGAGCCTCGGCGGCAGCCACGTCAACAAGGCCGCTGACCTTGCCCTGGGCTCCGCCAGCCACGCAGATGTCCGTTACTTCCTGGAGTACGGGTTTGCTACCGCGCAGGATCTGGACAACCGCATCCTTGCCTACGCATCCTTGGACAAGGCCGGGCCGGAACTTCGGGCGGCCGCCACAGTGGCCCTAGAAGGCAGTCGCGCGGATCTCCGGGCATTCGCCGCCAGCGGCCAGTTTGCTGCCGCCAAGCGCGACGAAGCCACCGCAGCACATGTGGCGTCGGTTGACGCCATGCTTACCGAGCTCACAGGACTTGCGGACAAGGCAGCGCTCGACGCCGGTATAGCAGCCGACGCTGCGAAGGCCGCGGAAGCTGCACGCCAGGCGGAAGCTGCGCGCCAGGCGGAAGCGGCTAGGGCCGCGGAAGCGGCACGCCAGGCAGAGGCTGCAGCGGCGGCCGAGCAGGCTCGCGGTAAACTCCCGCTGAACGTGCCGAGAGGTAATTCGTCCGAACTCTCCGCATCAGCGCCCACGGTGGTGCCGTGGCCGCAGGCGCTGGTTCCCGCCGTCGCGCTTGATGTCACAGGTGAGGCGCCCGATGGTGAGCCCGTTGCTGCTGAGCGCCCGGAGGCAACGGATGCCAGTGTCCCGCCGGCGGCTACGTGGCCCAGCGAATCGGCCACGGCGGAGTCGTTGTCGCAAGAGGCAGCCGCGCCCTTGGCCGCATCATCCACTGGGCTGGGAGCTTGGACCATCGCCTTGATCGTGGCGCTGGTCTTGGCGGCTGCGGGAGCAATTATCTTCCTGCTGCGCCGTAAGGTTCCGGTTCCTGCCACGGCGCCGGCGTCCGCCAGCACTACCTCGCCCAAGACCACGCCCAAGCCGTAGGCTTCGCCGAGCCTGAGGCACCGCCCGCCCCAGGCGCCTCGCAGTGTTCTGGCATCCCAGACACAATGCTGATCATGCGGGTTGGATGCGAGACCCGGCAGGGTGCACGCTTGAGTACGGGATACCGGACAGCCCCGCGTCCGCTGGTCCCGGACCCGAGCAGTGAGGAACCATGACAACGTCGCCAGTGGCACCAGGCAAGGCCAGTTCCAAGGTCCCCGCCGCCGAAAACACCCTCAGGATCCTGAAACTGTTGGCCTCGAGGCGGGGCCCCATGGCGGCGTCGAATATTGCCACGGCACTGGGTTTGCCGCGTTCCAGCGTCTATCACCTGTTGGGCGTGATGGAGGCCAACGGCTTCGTCCTGCACCTGCACGAAGAGCAACGGTATGGGCTAGGCATCAGTGCCTTCGAACTCAGTTCCGCATACTCCCGCCAGGAGCCCTTGTCCCGGCTCGGCCGGCCCATGCTCGCGTCGCTGGTGGACGTGATTGGCGAGAGCGCGCACCTCGCGGTGCTCCATGGTCGCGACGTCCTCTACATCGTGGAGGAACGCGCCAAGAACCGCCCCAGTCTGGTGACCGACGTCGGAGTCCGACTGCCGAGCCACCTCACCGCTTCGGGCCGCGCCATTCTTGCTGCCCTGCCCAAGTCCCAGGTCCGGGCGCTGTACCCCAATGCCGCAGCCTTCACTGCCCGGCACGAGGTGGAGTCGCCCATCATGAAGTACTCAACGCTTTCCTCCCACTTGGACCAGGTACGCCAGCGCGGCTACGCGACGGAAAACGGTGAAGTGACGCCCGGTTTCGGTTCCATTGCCGTCGCCGTGACGGACCATGTGGGATGGCCGACGGCGGCAGTCGCCGTCACGTTCCTGGAGGACAAAGTCCCTGCTGAGCAATGGCCGGTGCTGGCTGCGCGGATCCGGAAGGCTGCAGACGAGCTCTCGGTCCGGATCCACGGCCGGCCCGCGCAGTAACTTCCCACACGGACCTCCCGCCTCCCGGCACGCCAAAGGCGCCAACCAAGCCGGACTCGGGTGCGTCTGTAATCCCGGACAGCACCACCCCAAAACCCGTTCCAGCCGCGGGATAAAGGGGCTTTAGTAGAGGTAGAAGATCTTTCCACCACACTTTCCCACAGACGAAGGAGTCACCATGGCACCCGCCGATTTCACTACTGGTGCCCGTCCGGTTAAGGCCGCCCGGGGTACTGAGCTCACTGCCAAGTCGTGGCAGACCGAGGCGCCGTTGCGCATGCTGATGAACAACCTGGATCCCGAGGTCGCTGAGCGCCCGGATGACCTGGTGGTTTACGGCGGCACGGGCCGTGCTGTCCGGTCCTGGGCCGCGTTCGATGCGATCACCCGGACCCTGGAGACCATGGAGAAGGACGAGACCCTCCTGGTGCAGTCGGGCAAACCCGTAGGTGTGTTCCGCACCCATGAGTGGGCACCGCGTGTTCTCCTGGCGAACTCGAACCTGGTAGGGGACTGGGCGACGTGGCCTGAGTTCCGCCGCCTCGAGGCTGAGGGTTTGATGATGTACGGCCAGATGACGGCCGGGTCCTGGATTTACATCGGTACCCAGGGCATCCTGCAGGGCACGTACGAGACCTTTGCCGCCGTCGGGAATAAGCTGATTGCCGCCAGGCAGAACACCGCCCGCCACCCGGCACCCGCCGTTGAAGGTTCCTCCGAGGGCCCGCTGGCCGGAACCCTGACCCTGACCGGTGGATGCGGCGGGATGGGCGGCGCCCAGCCGTTGGCGGTGACGTTGAACGACGGCGCGTGCTTGATTGTCGACGTCGACGAGACCCGCCTGCGTCGCCGGGCCGGCAAGCGGTACCTGGACGAGGTCGAAACTGACCTGGATACGGCCATTGCGAAGGTCCAGAAGGCCAAGGACGAGCGCCGCGGCTGGTCCGTGGGCTACGTGGGCAACGCCGCAGAGGTGTTCCCGGAACTGCTCCGCCGCCACAAGGCCGGGGAAGTGACCTTCGATGTGGTCACGGACCAGACAAGCGCGCACGATCCCCTGTCCTACCTGCCGGAGGGCATCACCGTGGCCGAGTGGCACACCGAGGCTGAGGCGGATCCGGAAGGGTTCACCAAGAAAGCCCAGGCTTCCATGGCCCGCCACGTCCAGGCGATGGTGGAGTTCCAGGACGCCGGTGCTGAGGTGTTCGATTACGGCAACTCCATCCGTGATGAGGCACGTAAGGGCGGCTACGAGCGCGCGTTTGAGTTCCCCGGCTTCGTCCCGGCTTACATCCGCCCGTTGTTCTGCGAGGGCCTTGGCCCGTTCCGCTGGGTTGCCCTGTCCGGGGACCCGGAAGACATCGCCGTGACGGATAAGGCCATCAAGGAGCTGTTCCCGGAGAACAAGCACCTGCACAAGTGGCTCGACGCTGCTGCGGACCGGGTGGAGTTCGAGGGCCTGCCGGCACGTATTTGCTGGCTGGGTTATGGCGAACGCGCCAAAGCCGGCCTGCTGTTCAACCAGTTGGTGAAGGAGGGCAAGGTCAAGGCCCCGATCGTGATCGGCCGTGACCACCTGGATTCGGGTTCCGTGGCATCTCCGTACCGTGAGACCGAGTCCATGGCCGATGGTTCGGATGCGATTGCGGACTGGCCGTTGCTCAACGCCCTGATCAACACCTCTTCGGGCGCTACCTGGGTCTCGATCCACCACGGCGGCGGTGTCGGCATTGGCCGTTCCCTGCACGCCGGACAGGTCTCCGTTGCTGACGGAACCGACCTCGCCGCAGAGAAGCTCGAACGGCTCCTGACCAACGACCCCGGCATGGGCGTCATCCGCCACGTCGACGCCGGCTACGACCGCGCCGTCGAGGTCGCCAACGAACGCGGCGTCCGCATCCCCATGAACGAATCCGCAGAGAGCAAGTAAGAACATGACCATTACCTCGAACGAACAGCTCACCGTCACCCTTGGTTCCAGTGGCGTCACTCCGGAAGACGTCGTCGCCGTCGCCCGCCACAACGCCAAGGTCACCATCTCCCAGGACGCCCTGGACAACGTCGCCAAGGTCCGTGCCCACATTGACGACCTCGCCACCAGCGACGTCCCGGCCTACGGGATTTCCACAGGCTTCGGTGCGTTGGCCAACCGCCACATCCCCAACGACCTCCGCACCCAGCTGCAGAAGTCGCTGATCCGCAGCCACGCCGCCGGCATGGGCCCGGCCGTTGAACGCGAAGTGGTCCGCGGCATCATGTTCCTCCGCGCCAAGACCCTGGCTTCCGGCCGCACGGGCGTCCGTCCGGTGGTCCTGCAGACCATGGTGGATGTCCTCAACGCCGGCATCACCCCACTGGTCCGCGAGTTCGGCTCGCTGGGTTGCTCCGGCGACCTCGCGCCGCTGTCCCACTGCGCGTTGGTCCTCATGGGCGAAGGCGAAGCAATGGGTCCCGACGGCGAATTGTACGGAACCGCAGGACAAGCACCTGTCGCTGAGCTGCTCGCGCAGCACGGGATCGAGCCGGTTACCCTCGCCGAGAAGGAGGGCCTGGCCCTCGTCAACGGCACCGAGGGCATGCTCGGCATGCTCCTGATGGCCATTGCCGACATCCGGTTGTTGCTTGCGACGGCGGATGTCACCGCTGCGCTCAGCGTCGAGGCGCTGCTCGGCACGGACCAGGTGTTCCTGCCGGAGCTCCACGCCGCACTCAGGCCCCACCCGGGGCAGGCTGCCAGCGCAGACAACATGCTGCGCGTGCTGTCCAACTCGCCGATCGTCGCGTCCCACCGGATCAACGACACCAAGGTCCAGGACGCCTACTCGCTGCGTTGCGCCCCGCAGGTTGCCGGAGCTGTCCGCGACACCGTGGACCACGCCGCACTGGTTGCTTCCCGCGAACTCGCCGCAGCGATCGACAACCCGGTGGTCCTCCCGGACGGCCGCGTCACGTCCAACGGCAACTTCCACGGCGCCCCCGTGGCCTATGTCCTGGACTTCCTGGCCATCGCGGTGGCGGACCTCAGCTCCATCGCCGAGCGCCGCACCGACCGCATGCTCGATCCCGCACGCTCGCACGGGCTTCCGGCGTTCCTCGCTGGAGACCCTGGCGTGGACTCGGGCCTGATGATCGCCCAGTACACGCAAGCCGGGCTCGTCTCTGACAACAAGCGCCTGGCCGTTCCCGCATCAGTGGACTCCATCCCGAGCTCCGCCATGCAGGAAGACCACGTGTCCATGGGCTGGCACGCTGCCCGGAAGCTGCGCAAGGCCGTGGAGAACCTCCGCCGCGTGCTCGCCGTCGAGCTTGTCACCAGCGCCCGCGCCATCGACATGCGCACGCAGATGTCCGACGGCGAACTCACCCCGGGTCCCGCCGGCACGGCGGTCCTTGAGGTGCTGCGCGAAGTGGTCCAGGGCCCGGGCACGGACCGGTTCCTTTCCCCGGAACTGGAAGCGGCTGACCGTCTGGTTGGCTCCGGCGCCGTCCGTGCGGCCGCCGAATCCGCCGTCGGGATTTTGGCCTGACGTCGAATAAAACGCTCATTTGATGGGCATATTTGCCACGCCCCGGTCTTTGTTCGCAACGCAATCACCGGGGCGTGGCAAATGTAGTAAAACTTATGGTGTACGTCACGTCCACGCCAACGATGTCGTGGGCTTGACGGTCAATGGTGCAGACAACTCAATACACAACAGAGAACATCCACAAAGGGGTAGAAGTTCAATGAAGGCACGCGGTGCAGTCCTGTCCAGGCGAAGCGCTCACACGGCTACGGTCACCGACTGGCGGACGCTGGTGGTTGGCGAGGCAGTGGAAGTGGTCAAGTACGCCCACGTGGTTGCGACGGGCCGGGTCGAGGAAGTTTCCGGCAGTGGAAACGTGGTGTGGCTTGAGCATTCCGGCTCCGGCGTCACCGAAGAGGGCAAGGAACTGTTCATGAAGTCCGACGGCGTCACTCTCCGCCGGGCGTAGCTGCAGTTACTGTCGAGGTACTTGTTAAACAGAAACCGGGGCTCGTTCCCTTCCGCGGGTAGTAGATGCGGAAGGGAACGGGCCCCGGTTTTTGGCGTCGCTGCCGGCGATGCGTTGGGGTATCAGGCAGCGAGTACTTCGCGGGTCTGACCGAAGGGAACGGATTCGTCCAGAGCCACGGTGTAGGTGCCGGGCTCGTGCCGGGTCACCAGAATGCCGCAGTTAGCGTCAGCTGCTGCGCTTTCGATCAGGGCATCCACGGCGCGGTCAAGGCCGTCGTGGATCTCGTCTGCCTTGGAAAAGGACAGGCGAATTTCGCGTTCTGCAATCATTGCAGGGGTCATTGGGGGGC
The DNA here is from genome assembly GCF_019977295.1 of Arthrobacter sp. StoSoilB20. Lineage (NCBI taxonomy): Bacteria > Bacillati > Actinomycetota > Actinomycetes > Micrococcales > Micrococcaceae > Arthrobacter > Arthrobacter sp. StoSoilB20. Next base: position 495,810 of record NZ_AP024651.1, read on the forward strand.
CTCCTATTACGTGCCGCATGCGAGGGCGACCCATCAATCATAGTGGGCGGGGCTGAAAATTTGTAAGATGACCGGCAGTCCCGTGATGTGGGTCTCATGTGGAGCCTGCGTATGGATGCGTGCTGGCGGAGGGGGATCCGCTGTGTGCCCAGGAGACGTGGTGGCGGGATTCGAACCCGCGTACGCTGCTTTGCAGGCAGCTCCCTGGCCTCTTGGGTACACCACGTGCAAACGACACTAGGGTCCGGCAAGTGGGCGTTGCAAAGTTGGTTTCGAAGACTGTCGTGGGGCTACGCAGGGTGTCGGCGCGTTACGGAGTGGTGTCGGCGCGCTACGGGGTGGTGTCGCCGCGCTACGCGAAAGTTGCCCTGCGTTGCTTCCGGTGACGGACGGGCTCCAGCGGCTCAGCGGCTCAAGGCGCCTACAAACGCGTGGTCCCTGGCTTCATCCCGCGGGGGAGCGCAGCCGGGCCACTTTGGAAACTCCCGACGCCACCAGCAGTGTGAGGATGGCCGCTGCCATGTGTGTGTATAGAAGGAGATGTACATCCCCGCCACTGCTCGCAGCACCCTCAGGTACGTCCCCCAGGGACTGCCCTCCGTGGAAGTGGTCCAGGAAACCGTTGCCGGGGAAGTAGCCACCAAAGGCGTCGAATCCGAGGTGCAACAGCTGCTGGGCCACGCCGGAGAGCAGCAGCAACAACAAGGGCCCGTGCACCCATCGGGCGATCAGCTGGGCGGCCAAGCAGCCGAGTGCGGCGAAGCCCAGGAGAACGGGAATGGCGGGGGCGCTCCCGCCGGCCACCATGTGCGCCACCAGGCCCAGGGCCACAGCCACCAGGCCGGCCACCCAGGCCCACTTGTCCTGCACAGACACTGCACGCATCGCCATTCCTTTCCTCCACACAGGCTATGCGGAGGAAGTTCCCGGGAACAGGCCCGGCTAAACGCCTCTCTACGCGAGCAGGGTGTTCACCAGGCGTGCTGCCACTTTGGCGGTGCGGTGATCTATGTCGAACTCCGGATTCAGCTCCGCGACATCCAGGTGCAGCAGCTTCCCGCTCGCAGCAACCTGGCGGCAGACCGCGCTGATTACCGGCAACGGCACACCGTAAGCAGCAGGGGCGCTCACCCCGGGTGCCACCGAAGCCGGCATCACGTCCAGATCGATGGTCAAGTACAGTACGTCCACCCCGGCCAGGAAGTCGGCAACAAAAATCTCCACAGCCTCCGGCGTGCACAGCTCGTCCGGCAGGTACTTCACGCCCAGGCGGTCGGCCGTATCAAAGAGGGCACGCGTGTTGTTGGGCTCCGAAATTCCGACGACGGCGTACTTCAGTTCCCGTCCGGCGGCCGCTTCTGCGTGGGCCATCTGAAGGAACGGCGTGCCTGAGCTCGGCGTGGGCTCATCGCGCAGGTCAAAGTGGGCATCCAGGTTCAGCACGCCGAGCCTTTTGCCGCGAACTGCTTCAGAACCTGCCACCCCAAGGTAGCTGGCGAACGCGGTCTCGTGGCCGCCGCCCAGCACCACGGTGAGGTTTCCGGCGTCGAGCAATCCCGATATGGCGCGTCCGGCGCGCTCTTGTCCCGACTCCAGTGAGTCGTCCTCCACAACCACATCACCGGCGTCGAACACGTCACGGTCAAGGTGGAACGCCAGCGGCCCCAGCGCTGAACGGATGGCGGCAGGTGCTGCGGCAGCGCCCACGCGGCCCTTGTTGCGGAGGACACCGGCGTCGCTGCAGAAGCCAAGCACGACGGCGGGACGCGAGGACGTGGCAGGCATGGCCGAGGTCAGGGGTGCTACTGCTTGCCACCAGCGGCGGTGTTCGGTGCCGTCCCCGTCAAAGCGGCCCGTCCAGGGTGTGGGGCTGACGTCGACAGTGGGGATGCTGCTGGTTTCCATGCCTTAAGCACACCCGAAGGCGGGCACTAAAACCAGCGATCCAATCACCCGGGTGTCCGGAATCTCGGACTTCCCTACTTGACCCCCAACAACTCCTCCACAGTTCCGATGCCGAAGAACAGCAGGAAGGCAGCTGCCACGGCCCACATGAGGGGGTGGACTTCACGGGCGCGGCCCTGGAAAGTGCGGATGAGGACGTAGGAAATGAAGCCCGCGCCAAGGCCGTTGGCGATCGAGTACGTGAACGGCATCAGGGAAATGGTGAGGAAGGCCGGGATGCCAACGCCCCAGTCCTGCCAATCGATCTTGCCCACCTGGGAAACCATCATGAAGCCCACAACCACCAGGGCCGGGGCTACGGCTTCGAACGGGACAAGGTTGATGAGCGGGGTGAAGAACATGGCCACCAGGAACAGCAAGCCGGTGACGATCGAGGCGAGGCCGGTGCGGGCGCCTTCGCCGATCCCGGCGCCGGACTCAACAAAGATCTGGTTGGAGGAAACCGAAGCGCCGCCGCCCACGATCGCCCCGAGGGCATCGACTTGGAGGACGCGGTCAACGTTGGGGATGTTGCCGTCCTTGTCCACCGTTCCGGCCTCGTTGGCCAGGCCCACCATGGTGCCCATGGCGTCGAAGAAGATGCTCAGCAGGATCACGAACGCCAGCAGTGCCGCGGCGATGAACCCCAAGTGCTCGAAGGCGCCGAACGGGTTGGCCTTGCCGATGAGGGACAGGTCCGGGGCGCCCCACTCCGAAAGGGTGGGGGCAACCAGGGACCAACCGCGGGGGTTGACGTTCTTGCCGTCAAAGCTGGGGCCGATATGGAGGGTGAATTCGAGGATGGCGGCCAGTGCAGTGGAAACCACAATGCCGATCAGGATGGCGCCCCGGACCTTGCGGACCACCAGCGCGATGGTCAGGATCAGGCCCACTGCGAACACCAGGGTGGGCCAGCCCATGAGCTTGCCGTCCACGCCAAGTCCCAGGGGAACCGTGGTTCCGGCAGCGTCGGGAATCCGCCGGACAAACCCTGCATTGACCAGGCCGATCAACGCAATGAAGAGGCCAATGCCCACCACGATCGCGGTCTTCAGGGCTTCCGGAACGGCCTTGAACACGGCAGTGCGGAAACCGGTGAGCACCAGGATGAGCATGGTCACACCGGACAAGACCACAAGGCCCATCATGTCCGGCCAGGTCAGCTGCGGGTGCGAGGCCACTGTCACGGCGACGAACGCGTTGACGCCCAATCCTGTTGCCACGGCGAACGGGTGCTTGGCCCAGGCGCCCATGAGGATGGTCAGGATGCCCGCTACGAACGCCGTGGTGGCGGCGACGGCGGTGAATCCGAGGGACGCCCCGCTCGAATCAGCCCCGGAGAGGATCAACGGGTTCAGCACCACGATGTAGCTCATGGCGAAGAACGTCGCGAAGCCGCCACGAATTTCCCGTGAGTACGTGGATCCACGTTCAGTAATTTTGAAGTAGCGGTCTACTGCCGAACCTTGTTTAAGCATGAAGGACTCCGGGGATCGAGGGGAGTGTGCTTTCAAATCCTATGCGGTCCGGTAAAGGGCCTCCGGACGATTCGCCTAGTCTGTAAGGAAGCCAACACTAGGAGAAACCGCCCCATGCGTACCATCCGCCCGCTTCTGGCCGCCGTCGTCGCCGCTCTTGCCTTCGCCTCTGCCCTGCTGTTTTCCGCGGCCCCGGCATCTGCCCACGACGTCGCAGAATCCACGACGCCGGCCAACGGCACAGCGGTGGCGGAAGTTCCGGCGTCGGTCTCCATAACGTTCAACAACCGGCCGCTCGCGATCGGTTCGGGCGTGACGGTCACGGCGGCCGGCGAAAACTGGGCCGACGGACCTGTGGAAATCATCGACAACCAGGCCGTTCAGAAGCTGCGCGAAGGCGCTCCCGCCGGCGAATATACCGTCGTGTGGCGCGTCGTCAGCAGCGATTCCCACCCCATCGAGGGCACCTTTACGTTCACCGCCACCGCAGGAAGCACGACGCCGGGTGGCTCGGCAGGTGCCTCGCCGTCGGCCCCGGCTTCATCCTCCGCAGCTGTGCCCACCGCAGGAACCGGGGCGCCGGCAACAGGTAAGAGCGAGCCTGCCGCCGACGCCTCCCAGCCCTTCCCTTGGAGCATTGTTGGGCTGGCCGTGGTTGCTGTTGGTCTCGTTATTTTTCTGGCTGTTACTGCACGCCGGAAACTGGCTGCGTCAAATGACTCTGAGGGCGATTCTGCCGCGGAATAACGGGGTTTTCTACGTAGCTGCGAAGATCTCGAAATGGTCACCGCGACACGCCAGAAGCATGGTTCTCGTTACTTAAATGTGACTTCGGCGTGATCATCGCGTACGGTTGTACCTGTGCCTGTTCCACGTAGCGGGCACTTCCGGCCTGATTGCCTAGCTCTGCCGCAGTCCGGAATCCGTTCGCAGACAAACCTTACGGCAGAGACGGGGAACCCATTTTAGGTCGCTTTCGAGCGTGCCTTGGGGTGAAGTCACGAAGCTTCCGCGTAACAGCGGGGCGTAGTGGCCGGGTGACTCCCATCCGAATCCGACAGCTAACCTCGCAGGCATCGGGAGAGGCTCTTTCATGTCTTCACGCATTCTTCGCGGCCGTCGTAAGGCGGACAGCGTACGTCCTAATCCGTTCATCTCGATCTCCAAGGCAGTCGCCAGCAACGCTTCCGGCGCTGGCCGCCAGGCAGCGGTCATCGCAGCAGCCTCTGGCCTTGTCCTGACCGGCTCCATTGCTGCCCACGCAGCTGAAGCTCCGGTTCAGCGGGACTCCAGCCCCGCCACGGTCGCTGAGACCGTTTCCGAGGCTCCCACCCAGGTTGTGACCGCACTGGCCACCGCCACCGTCAACTTCGAGCGTCCTGCTGTTGCTTCCGTAGCAGCTCCGGTCATCGAAAAGCCGGCTCCGGTTGCTCCGGCTCCCGTCGCCAAGAAGGCTGCAGTCACCACCGCAGCTGCAACGGCTCCTGTTGCCAAGGCTGCTGCTGCCGCTCCGGCCGCCGCTGCTCCTGCTCCTGCAGCAGCTGCTGCCCCGGCCGTCGGTGGCGTCAACGCTGCCATGGTTGCCTCGGCCTACGCCCAGATCGGCATCATGCAGGACTGCACCGCCATGGTGGAGCGGGCCCTCGGTTCGGCAGGCATCCCTGTTGGCGACCTCGGTCCCATGCAGTTCATGAACTACGGCAAGGTTGTCAGCTCACCCCAGCCCGGTGACATGATCGTCCAGTCCGGCCACGTTGCCATCTACATCGGCAACGGCCAGGCAATCAGCGGTGGCATCAACGGCAACCAGACGGGTATCCACCCGATCAGCTGGTTGACTGCTACGGGTCCCCTGACCTACGTACGCGCTGGCGCATAAAGCCTCACGCTTCAGTTCAAAGGCCGGTGTCTCCGAAGAACCAATCTTCGAGGACACCGGCCTTTGGCGTTAAGTTATGTGAGTAAAAGTTCAGAGTCAGGTTCGACGCCGGTAGGGCGCGCCATGAATCCGGGCGCAGGAGGGTCCTTCTTCGCCCAAACGGCGCTTCAGGGGCGGCCCCGGAGCCTTTGTCCGCTAAGCGGTGGCTATGCCCGGCCCTGCGGCAAGGGCGACCTTGGATGAGATCGTCTGGCCTACGGCCTTTGCCTGCCGAAGCACTTCCTTCGGTGTGGGCGTGATGAGTTCGCCGACTCCGACGAGGTGCATTCCGACAGCCCGCATGGCCGCGGACAGGTTCTGGCCGATCGCTATGCCCAGTTCCGCCAGCATGCGGCGCAGCTGGCTCTGGGCACAGCGTGTCACCACAATGTGGTCGGCCAAAAGGACGCCGCTGGCAGTGTGCACGGCCCATTGGCGGCGCGTGGATTCCAGGGGGCCGGAGGCGTGGAGCCCTGTCCTGAGGCCGGCAGTGGTCATACTCGCGGCCAGGCCGTAGCCAATCTGCTGGGAGGGGTCTGAGCCCAGGAAATCAAGGCGCACCGCCCGCGTGGTGCTGCGGACGTCCAGGTGATGGCTGGCGGCGTAGTTCCGCAGGTGGCGGAGGATCTCGTTGCGTTCCTGCATGGCTGCGGGATCGCCGGCATCACAGCGTTGAAGCATGCCTGTGTGGACTGAAGGGCCAGTTGCCGACAGCGCACCGAACCCGTCCACCACTATGGAGCCCACGCCGTAGCGGCTGAGCTCACTGGCAACTGCCAAGCCGGACAGGCCGGCTCCGATGACCACGGTGGTGGTGCGTTCCGTGGCGGAATCAGGCGTGAGTGACACTGCTTGGTTCCTCCTTGACGTGTGTGCCGTTCGGCATCGCGTGGGCTCGCGTCCGAGTCCCCAAGCGGCCGCAAATAAATGGCCGGAGTGTGGTTTGGAACACGTTTGCCGGCCATTCGGTGAATCGAACACTACCGAACTTTTTCTGCCATGGATAGCCTCGGACGTCTGCGTGTTTCCGGTGTTCATCCGCAGCGCAAAATGGGGTCGCGGCAACCGAGCCCGGACCGTTATGCACATAGCCCAAAGTCGCCTTGATTCGGCGGTGCCGACCGAGAATAGTGGGCCTTGGGAGGAGGAATTACCAGGTTTCTTCTGCCCCGGCCATTGACAATGAAGCCGTGAGGGAATCTGTGGTGGAGAACCTCTGGCAGAATGGCCGGAACATCAAGCAGCAGGTGGAAGGCGGGCCCCATGGACCAGCACAGCAGAGACAGTGAAGAGCCACAGGACGGCCAGGACCAGGCAGTGGCGCCAGGTGGCATTGTCGTTGGAGTGGACGGTTCAGAGCACGGACAATGTGCCTTGGTTTGGGCCGCACGCGAGGCGGAGCGCCGTCAGCTGCCGCTTCACATCGTGACGGCCTACTCCGTGCCAATCTTTGCCGCGTCAGGCCTGGACGGTGGCTACGCAACCGTGGATGATTCGGTGATTCGCGAAGGCGCGGACGCGATCATCAAGCAGGCCATGGACAAGGTTTCCGGTTACGCCATCGACGTCGACGCTTCCGTGGAAAACGGCGACGCTGCCGGTGTTTTGCTGGATCTCTCGGAAGACGCCGCGCTCCTCGTTTCCGGAAGCCGGGGCCGCGGTGGCTTTGTGGGACGCCTTTTGGGCTCTGTGAGCAGTGCGTTGCCCGCCCACGCCAAGTGCCCCACGGTTACTGTCCCCTTGTACTGCGCCGACAGGCTGGGCGAAAACACGGAGGACAAGCACATCAAGGCCGAGCACGCCAAAGCCGGGTCCCGCACTGTGGAGAACGTGGTTGCGGTGGGTGTGGATGGCTCCGAGCAAGCCCGTGTGGCAGTGCTTGAGGCAGCCGAGCAAGCACAACGTATGGGAGCAAAGCTCCGCGTCATTTGCGCCGTACCGCAGTACAGCGGGTCTTTGGCCTGGGTGCCGGCGCCATTGGACCGCGACGCCCTCTTTGCCGACATCAGGGTCCAGCTCGATGCCGGGGTGGCGTGGCTCAGGAGCCACTTCCCGCAGTTGGCCATTGAGACTGACCTCCGGGACGGCTCTCCGGTGGACGTGCTGGTGGAAACAAGCCGCAGCGTCGAGTTGGTGGTGCTGGGAACACGTGGCCGCGGTGGTTTCGCGGGCATGCTCCTGGGTTCCACCTCGGACGGCGTACTGCACCATGCAAAGGGACCAGTGCTGGTTGTCCCTGACCGTGAAGACCCACGACTTGCTGACCGTGACAAGTTCGGCCCCATGCTCGGGGCAGCGTAGCGGAGCGGAACCTGCATCGCCATGGAAGGCCAGGAGACCGGGGAACAGCAGCAGGATCGGCACGTCACAGACGCGCACGGCTCCCTGTTCATTCTGGACATCGCCGGAATCCGGGGGCCAATGCTCCCGGAGGTGGGTGGCAAGGGAGCCAACCTTGGTGAGCTGGCCGGTGCCGGCCTGCCAGTACCGCCCGGCTTCTGCCTGACCACCGCGGCTTACCGTTACGCATTGTCCGCTATTGGTTTGGATAAGGTCTTTGCGGCCTTGAAAGGGACCTCTGCCTCCCAGCTGGACCAGCTGAACGGGCTTGCCGCAGATGCCCGGTCGCTGGTGCTCGAGGCCGGCGTCCCTGCCGTGATCTCCGAAGCGGTGCGGGCCGCCTACGGGCAGATGGGAGACAATGTCCCCGTCGCCGTCAGGTCTTCTGCCACCGCCGAGGACCTGGCTTTCGCGAGTTTCGCCGGCCAGCAGGACACTTTCCTGAATGTCGTTGGCGTGGAGTCGGTTCTGGACGCGGTGAGCCGCTGCTGGGCTTCGCTGTGGACAGACCGTGCGGTGACCTACAGGACCACCAACGGGATCGATCACGCATCGGTCACCCTGGCTGTGGTGGTGCAGGAGATGGTGGATTCAGCAACCGCTGGGGTTATGTTCACTGCAAACCCCGTGACGGGAAACCGGCACGAGACAGTGATTGACGCCAGCCCGGGCCTGGGAGAGGCCGTGGTTTCCGGGGCCGTGAATCCCGATCAGTACGTTGTTGACGTTCGCCACAACGCCATTGTGAAAAGGGCCGTCGGGGACAGGCAAGTGGAGATCAGGCCAATCCCTGGAGGCGGCACGGAACGCCTTGAACGGGCCGCTGGATCCGGGCGGGATGGGCAGGAGGATCCACAGCCCTGCCTCAGTGATCCTCAGATTTTGGCGCTCGCGGACTTGGGCCGGAAGGTCCAAATCCATTACGGGGCCCCGCAGGACACTGAATGGGCCATCGATCAGGACGGAAAACTGTGGCTCACGCAAGCCAGGCCCATCACTACCTTGTACCCGCAAACCACGCGAACCCCTCCTGCACCCGGAGAGCACGCCTTCCTGAACTTCAGCCTCGCCCAAGGACTGACCAGACCGCTCACGCCCATGGGCCTGGCCGGCATCCGGCTCATCGCCTCCTCGGTAGCCAGGACAGCCGCATTCGACGTCCCCGATCCCCGCTCCGGACCTCCGCCGTATTACGAGGCCGGGCAGCGCATTTTTTTCGACCTCACCGCTGTAGTGCGGAGCAGGATCGGGCGTGCGATCGTGCCCCGCGTTTTCGACGTCATGGAGGCCCGCTCGGCCACCCTGATACGTGGCCTCTTTGACGATCCACGCTTTACAGTGACGTCAAGGACGCCCTTGAAGTTGATTCGCCACATAGCTCCCGTCGCGGCCAGGTACCGCGTTCCGGAGTCACTCTTCCGTGGACTGTTCCGCCCGGCTTCAGCCATGAAGCGGGTGGAGAAGCTCGGAGTGGACCTGCGGGCCGCCTTGGCCGTCCCGCCTCAAGCTACGCCCCACCAGAGGATCGGCCACGCCCAGCGGATCCTCGGCCAAGAGCTGTTCGCCACGGTTCCGCAGGTTTTGCCCCTGCCCGCGCTCGGCTTCGCCATGCTGGCCTTGGTTGGCCGCCTGTTGGGAGACCAGGCTCCGAAGGGGGAACTGCAGGCGGTGATCCGCGGCCTGCCCAACAACGTCACCACGGAGATGGACCTGGCCTTGTGGCAGCTCGCCTCCCGGATTCGGAAGGACACCGACGCCGTTGCCTCCATGGCAGGCTCCACGGCAGCAGAATTGGCCGGGCAGTACCGAAACGGTGATCTCCCGGCAGTTGCCCAGGCCGGATTGACTTCATTCCTGGCCATGTTCGGTCACCGGGCCGTGGCCGAGATCGATCTCGGCATGCCCCGCTGGTCAGATGACCCCACCCACATTCTTGGCGTCGTTACCAACTATTTGAGGCTGGCCGAAGGTGCTGAGGCGCCGGACCAACAGTTCGCGCGGGCAGCCCACGAGGCTGATGAACAGATTGCACGGTTCATCGCCCGTGCCCGGTTGAAGAGCCCGTTGCACGCGGCCGTGGTTCGCATGGCATTGGACCGGACACGGAGATTCGCGGGCCTGCGCGAGTTACCCAAGTACAACCTGGTTCTGGGGCTCTCAGCTGCACGAAAGCAGTTGCTCCTTGTCGGGGAGGAACTTGCCGCCGCCCAGCGGATCGAACATCCCCGGGACATTTTCTTCCTGGATCTCGATGAAGCCGAGACAGCATTGGCCGGAGATGACCTCAAAGGGCTGGTCGCTGAGCGCCGGGAAGCCTACCAGCAAGAACTGCGGAGGCGGCATATACCGCGTGTGCTCTTGTCTGACGGGACCGAACCCGAAGCCGCACCCCGGCACACCGGTATCCAGCGCCCTGGCACTTTGTCCGGCAGTCCGGCGTCGGCGGGGCGGGTCACAGCGCCTGCGCGCGTCATCATGGACCCCGTTGGTGCGCACCTGGAGCCCGGAGAAATCCTCGTCGCACCCTCAACTGATCCCGGCTGGACCCCGTTGTTCCTCACTGCCGGTGGGCTGGTCATGGAGATGGGCGGACCCAACTCCCACGGAGCCGTGGTGGCCAGGGAGTACGGCATCCCTGCTGTTGTTGGGGTTCCGGATGCTACGTCGCGGCTGGCCACCGGCCAGCGCGTCACAGTGGACGGGGCCGCCGGGACGGTCAGCGTTGAAAGTCCCGCTGGCAGGACAGGCTAGGCGTGCTGGTGTGACTCGTGTTCGGAGTGGCTCACCGGCTCCAACTGGAATGTGCAATGCTCAGTGTCGAAGTGCCGGCCAAGGCAAGACCCCAGCTGGTCAAGGATGCTGTCCGCACCGCTGGCGTTGAGGACTTCGTCCTCCACAACAACGTGTGCCGAGAACACCGGAACGCCGGAGGTGATGGTCCAGATATGGATGTCGTGGGCTTCCACCACACCGTCCACGGCCAGGATGTGCTCGCGGATCATGTTCACGTCCACGCCCTTCGGGGTGGCTTCGAGGAGGACGTCCACCACATCGCGAAGCAGGTGCCAGGCGCGGGGGATGATCATCACCGCGATCAAGACTGAGGCGATGGGGTCCGCAGCGCTGAAACCGGTTGTCATGATCACAATTGCCGCAATGATGACAGCGATGGAACCCAGGAGGTCGCCAAGGACTTCAAGGTAGGCGCCGCGGACGTTGAGGCTCTCCTTTTGTGCGCCCTGCAGGATCAGGAGCGAGACAAGGTTGGCCACGGCACCCAGGATGGCCGCCCACAGCATGACGTCCGTATGGATCTCCGGGGACTCTCCGAAGCGGCGGATCGCCTCGATCATGATCACTACAGCGATCACAATGAGGATCAACGCATTGGCCAAGGCCGCCAGGACCTCGGCCCGCTGGTATCCGTACGTCCGTTGGTCACTGGCCGGGCGGGTGGCAATCCAGGCCGCCATCAGGGCGATGAACACGCCGGCGGCATCCGAGAGCATGTGGCCTGCGTCTGCCAGCAGTGCCAGGGAGCCGGAGACGACGGCGCCGATCACCTGGATGCCCACCACCCCCAAGGTGATGGCGAGGACGGCAATCAGCCGCTTCCGGTGCTTGCCGGTTGCTGTGACTCCGTGGGAGTGGTTGTGGTCGTGCCCCATGTCTATAAGGCTAGCCCCAGCCGAGTTCGTGCAAGCGATCGTCGTCAATCCCGAAGTGGTGTGCGATCTCGTGGACCACCGTGATGGCCACTTCATCAATGACTTCCTCACGCGTACTGCAAATGTCCAGAATAGGCTGCCTGAAGATCGTGATCCGGTCAGGAAGGGAGCCGGCCTCCCACCAGGAATCGCGTTCGGTCAGGGGCACGCCTTCGTAAAGGCCCAGCAGCACGGTATCCGGATTTTCACCCGGTTGGGGTGTGTAGTCGTCTTCAATGAAAATGGCTACGTTGTCCATGGCGCTGGCCGCCTTGGGCGGGATCAGCTGGAGGGCATCGCTCACTGCTTCTTCGAATTCCTCGGCAGACATGTCGAAAGGCCGGGCGACGCCGTCCGCATAGGCCTCGTCCACCGGCGTCTGCTCAACAGGGCTATGGACCGCGTTGCGTTCCCGCAGAGGCGATGATGGGCGCTCGCCGTCCGGAACAATGGGCAAGCCGGGTGGAAGATTCGCGGGCATAATCCGACTTTAGTCCGCCCAGGCATCATCGGCGCCGTGTGTGATGAGAGATACTGAAAGTCAATCCTCTTCGACAGACACAGGAACCGCATGACCGGCACCTCTTCCCTCGCGCCTGAACCCCTTGACGTCGTCGTTGTCGGCGAGGCGTTGATCGACATTGTGGAGTCATCAGAAGGCCAGGTGGAGTACCCCGGCGGTTCTCCGGCCAACGTCGCCTTCGGCCTGGGCCGCCTGGACGTCAAAACGGGCCTGCTGACGGCCATTGGGCGCGATACCCGTGGCGATGCCATTGCGGCACATCTGCACAGCGCCGGAGTGGTGCTGCTGCCCGGATCCATGTCAGCAGGCAAGACTGCGACGGCGACCGCCCGGATAGCTGCCGACGGTTCGGCTGACTACACCTTCGACATCGACTGGAAATTGGCTCCGCTCGCCCTGCCGTACGCACCGAGGATCCTGCACACGGGCTCCATCGCCACGTTCCTCGAGCCCGGCGCAAGCGTTGTCCGGAGCCTGCTGGAGCAAGCGCAGGGCGGTTGCATGGTCACGTACGATCCCAACATCCGCGCGGACCTCCTTGGAAGCCATCAGGAAGCCCTGGCGCTCTTCGAGGAGATCGTGCCGCTGACCGACGTCGTAAAGCTCAGCGGCACCGATGCCCGATGGCTGTACCCGGGCAAGGCTCTTGAGGACACGGCCAAACACCTCCTCGCCCTGGGGGCCGGGTTGGTTGTGGTCACCCAAGGCGTCCAGGGTTCGCTCATGGCCACCCGGCACATCCAGCTCAACGTCCCAGCCGTCCCGGCCACGGTGGCGGACACCATTGGTGCCGGGGACTCCTACATGGCAGCGCTCATTATGGGTCTGCTGCTGCGCGGCAGCGACGGGTTGGCCCCCACCGTCATGGAGCGGATCGGCACCATTGCCTCCATGGCGGCATCCATCGCCGTCGGACGTCCTGGCGCCAACCCGCCCACACACCGCGAACTACTGGTGGGAATGGCCCGCTAACGGAGCGGCTGGCGGGTCCGCTAACGGGACGGCTGGCGGGTCCGGCGACGGGTCAGGCCCACGCCGATCAGGCACACCACGCCGCCGATCAGCCCCCAGATCGTGGGGACTTCCTGAAGGACAGCCCAGGAAATCAGGATGGTGGTGCCCGGAACCAGGTAGGTGGTGGCAGCCAGCTTCCCTGCCGAGATCAGGGACAACGCGTACGCCCACGTGGTGAAGGCGATGGCTGTGGGGAAGATCCCCAGATACACCAGTCCCAGGGTTGCCGGCAGCGGTGCCGATTGGATTTCGGAGATCAGCTGTCCCGACCACGGCAGGCAGCAGATTGCGCCCACCATGATTCCGAACCACGTCGCCTGTCCAGCGGTGAACTTCCTCAGCACGGGTTTCTGCAGGATCGCGCTCACAGAGGCGAGCACAGCGGCAAGCAGGCACAACAGCACACCGGCGACGTCCGCCGTCGAGCGCTGGCCGGAGCCCAACGCGATCATCGCGACCCCGCAGAACGCAACACCGCTGCCGATCAGGAGCCACCGCGGGAAACCCTCCTTGAGGAAGATTCCAGCGAGGATTGCGATCAGGATGGGGGAGACATTGATGAGCATGGCGCTGGTGCCGGCGTCGAGCACGTGCTCCGCGGCGTTCAGGGCAACGTTGTAGCCGCCGAACCACATCACTCCATACGCAACGATCGGCAGCCATTCCCGGCCGCGTGGCCAGACCTTCAGGGTGGGCAGCACCACGATTCCAAGTACGACGGCGGCCACCACCAACCGTCCCAACGTCAAGGAGCCGGGGGAGAAGCTGGGGCCCACTGCGCGGATGCCCACGAACGCGGAGGCCCAGAGGACGACGGTGACGATCACGGCGGCAATGCCGAGTTTGCTGATGGCTGCTCCCGGCGCGGGGGTGATGCGCGGGGGCAGGTCCGGGGAGGGCTGGCCGGGTTCGGCCGGGGTGGTGGTTGTCATAGAGCCAAATCTAGCCGCCGCCGGGCCGACGCGGCTGGCGGTTTTCGGACGCGTCAGGGCAAGATCCTGCCAAAATTCCTCGGCCGCCCGTCCCAGGTCTTCCTGCCTGCTCGCGAGGGGCGGGTTCTCGGCTCTTTGGGTGTCTCTTAGGGTTGGGATCCAGCCCCTCGATGGTCATCGGATGAGGTGTCCAGATGCCCGGCAAATCCTCGATTTGGGAATATCGCCATCTATGCTCTAAAGTTTTAGAGTCCAGTTCGGACGAGCGAGACACGGAAAGAACGCGTAAGCGTCGCTTTTGTTTTGTGAAATCCGAATTGAGTTCAGGCCCCCATCGTCTAGCGGCCTAGGACACCGCCCTTTCACGGCGGCGGCACGGGTTCGAATCCCGTTGGGGGTACGCAAGGAAGTGGTAAACCGGATGAAAAAAGTCTGGTAAGCTAGAAGCCTTGAAAAAAACGCGGTAGAGATACTGCAAACGCAAGGCCCTGTAGCGCAGTTGGTTAGCGCGCCGCCCTGTCACGGCGGAGGTCGCGGGTTCAAGTCCCGTCAGGGTCGCTCTGAGCGCCGAAGAAATTCGGTTCTCAAGGTGACGTGTCACCTAGGCTCTGTAGCTCAGTTGGTAGAGCGTTCGACTGAAAATCGAAAGGTCACCGGATCGACGCCGGTCGGAGCCACCAGCTAGAACCCTCGGTTATCCGGGGGTTTTTTGCTTTAACTTTCGCTTCCGGCCGAAGCCCCTTGGAATTTTAGAGGGCATCCCAAGCGCCGGCTTTTGATGCCGAGCATCTCAATTGGCCGCCTCGATGCTCGTTAGCTTAATCACTCCTTCCAAACTGCCCTCCAAACTGCCGATGGATTCTGGATACTCGCACCCTTCCCGGCGGAGGTGGATTGCTCGTAAGCCAGCGTTGCGGGCGCCTGCGATGTCGGTGAGGTAGTTGTCGCCCACGTACAGGGTCGCTGCCGGCTGCACACCCATGCTGCGGCAGGGTAGCAGGAAGGCCCTTGCGTCCGGCTTGGCGAAACCAGTGAGCTCTGAGCTGAAGACCCTGTCAATGAGCCGCTCAAGGCCGATTCTCCTGATCTTGGAGACTTGCTGCTGGTGATTCCCGTTGGTAATGACACCAACCGGGATACCGATGGAGCGCAAGCGCTGCAGGGCGGGCACGGCGTCGGGAAATGCGGCCCAGGCTTGCTCGTAGTTCTCAAGATAGACCGCGAACAGCGCGTCGAGGGTGGTGTCCGAGGGGGGAATGGAGTCTCCGGCGAGCGGAAGAAACTGGCGAAGCCGTTCGCGGCGTTGTTCGTGGAAAGAAAATTCTCCACCAAGGAAGCGGTCGTGGCGCCCTGAATCCTGCCCTTCCACCTCCCACTCATTCCTGCAACGAATCCCGCTGCCTCCGATTCGCTGAGCCAAGCTATTGACGCCTCCAATTCCCCATGACACCATGATGACCACATCTTGATACCGGTATCAACTTGTTTCAACCGTCTCAGGTCGTCATACGAAAGGACCATCCGTGCTTGGCTTCAAAGAAGAGGAATTCCTCACGCAGACCCGCAGCGCACTGGCACTGCAGGGGCAGATCGAATCGGTGGTTGATTCCATCCAGCAGCGTGGGATGACCAACCTGTTCCTTATCGGTGCAGGTGGAACCTATGCCGCGATGCTGCCGTACGAGCACTTCATCCGGTCCCGCTCCACCTTGCCGGTCCGTGCGTCCATCGGCAAAGAGCTGATGTTGACCGAGGATCCGACATTCGGCCCCGGCTCCGTAGCTGTCTTCGCCTCAGTCTCGGGCACCACGGAAGACGTTATCGAGGCCATCGAGTTCGCTAAGGCCAAGGGCGCCTACACCATCGGCTTCACGGGTTTCGGTGACAGCCCGTTCGCCAAAGCCCTGGACGTCGCCTTGGTTACCGAACCCAAAACCTGGCCGTTCGATATCCCTATGATTCTCCTGAGCACCCGGCTTCTCGCCGTGCGGGAGGAATTTGAAGGATATGAGGAACTGGCAGCAGAACTGCAGTCCGTTCCCGAAAGCCTGGTCGGCGTCGCCCGCCAAGCAGAATCAGTGGCTGAAGCGTTTGCCGAGAAGAACAAGGACGCTGACTACCATTTCCTTGTGGGCACCGGGAATCTGTGGGGCCTCACCTACCTGTATTCCATGTGCATCCTCGAAGAAATGCAGTGGCTCCGGACCACCCGCGTGCACGGTGCGGAGTTCTTCCACGGATCCCTTGAACTCATTGAGGAAGACACCAGCCTCATGCTGCTCATGGGCGAAGACGAGACACGTCCGCTGATGGACCGTGTGGCCAAATTCGCCGAAAACTACAACAAGAACACCACTCTTCTGGACAGCAAGGCCTACGAACTCCCAGGCGTTAGCCCGCGGTTCCGCGCACTCCTTTCTCCGCTGGTCCTGGACACGGTACTCGACCGTTTCAGCAAGCACCTCGAACGCGTCCGCAACCACTCCCTGGATCTCCGTCGCTATTACCGCGTGGTCGAGTACTAACCCAGAACCGCACCCGGGAGGGGCTTAAGGCAATGCGCTGCGGGCCCGGCCCTCCCCGGGCCCGCAGCTTCGAGACAGGAAGAGCATGAAAGTAATCGGTTTCGGGGACAACATTGTGGACCGTTTTCTCGACCGCAAAGTGATGTACCCCGGGGGGAACTGCGTCAACGTTGCGGTTTTTGCCCGACGGCTGGGCGTTGAATCCGGCTACCTCGGCGTCTTCGGCTCGGACTCCTTGGGCGCCTTTGTCCGCGATGCCATTGATGCAGAAGGCGTCGATACAAGCCAGTGCGTCATCCGCGATGGCCTCAACGGTGTCACTGAAATCAAAGTTGTGGACGGTGACAGGGTCTTCCTTGGCTGGAACGAAGGTGGCGTCACCACAAGTGATCCTTTCGTGCTGGAGGATGAACACCTCCGGTACCTGGCCTCGGCCGACTTGGTACATTCGAGCGTCTACTCCGCTTCCGAAAGCCAGTTGCCTGCCGTGCGCAACGCAGGGACACTGGTCAGTTTCGACTACTCGTCCGAGCCGGAACGTAGGACGGACGCCTATTTGGCGCAGACGGCGCCCTACGTGGACCTTGCCCTTTTGTCGTGCGGAAACATGACCGTTGCCGCCGTCGAAAGTGACCTTAAACGCGTCCACGCAGCGGGCGTTTCGCTTGCGGTGGGGACCCGCGGCCAGTCGGGCGCAGTGATGTACGACGGCGAACGCTTCCTGACGCAGGCGGCGGCACCTACCGATCCGCTCCGGTTTGCGGACACGATGGGTTGCGGTGATGCT
Organism: Arthrobacter sp. StoSoilB20; assembly: GCF_019977295.1. Taxonomy (NCBI): domain Bacteria; kingdom Bacillati; phylum Actinomycetota; class Actinomycetes; order Micrococcales; family Micrococcaceae; genus Arthrobacter; species Arthrobacter sp. StoSoilB20. Next base: position 512,978 of record NZ_AP024651.1, read on the forward strand.
TTCCTGGCGGGACTCGTGGTCAGTCTGTTGGGTTCGGGTTGGAGTCGATCGCGTCGGCCACCGGTTGAGGAGTGTCAAAAAGCCTTGGCCAGAGGTGCGCGGTCCGCCGCTGCCCAGTGCTATGTGGAGGGCGCCTTCGGTTACGGCCGGGCAGTCGAGGTAGCTAGCAGCCGTCCAGGTAACTACCAGCCGGCCAGGTAACTACTAGGATCTGATGCAGAGACAAATCAACGCAGGAGACCGCAAACGCGGATTCCACAACTGAAGGGGGCCGGATGGCGACGGATCATCAGAACCACCCGGCTGCCCCGACCATCACTGAGGTGGCAGCAGCCGCCGGCGTGGGCAGGGCGACGGTTGCCCGGACCCTGGGGAACTATGGATCGGTCAGCGAAGCCACACGGGCCAAGGTGATGCGTGCGGCCGAGAAATTGGGCTATCAGCCGAATACGTTGGCCCGAAGCATGACCACGGGGGTCACCAAAACCCTTGGAATCGTGCTGGCTGATGTGGCCAACCCGTTCTTCTCGGGAGTGCTTAAAGGCATTTCGGAAACCGCCAAAACGGCCGGCTACGATGCCATCATCCTGAGCACTGACGAGAAGCTTGAGCTGGAGCGCGACGCGATCAAGGTCTTGCTGGCAAAGCAAGTGGATGGCCTCGTTGTGGCTTCAGCTGCGGGGCGAAGTGATGACGTCTCCCATCTGTCCAATGCCATTGATCGAGGAACCCCTGTGGTTCTTATAGACCGCCTGGTGGACAAACTGGAGACGGACTCGGTGGTGATCGATAACCGGGAGGCCGCGAGGTCTGCCGTTGCTTCGCTCATTCAGAATGGTCATCGGCGCATAGCATTCGCGTGGGGGCCGGTGACCCTGAGCCCGGCGACGGACTTGAAGCAGATGCACAGCATTCTGGACGAAGCGCTCTGGAGTGACGGCGAGCGGTTGAGGGGTTACCTCGACGCGCTCGAGGAGGCCGGGATTCCTTTTGACACTGCTCTCATCACCCACGTTTTGAAGAATGAAGGCCAAGCCACGCGGGCTGTCAGTGGGATGCTCGCCCTTGCGGACCCACCCACTGCCATTTTCACTACCGAGACTGAGGCAACTGTGGGGGCGCTGCACTCCTTGCGCGCCAAAAACCTGCGCCTGCTCAAGGATGTCTCGCTGATCGGGTTCGATGACAGCCCGTGGGCTGCCGTCATGGAACCGCCGCTGACCATGATCCAGCAGCCCATGCGCCAGATGGGAGTGGTCGCTTCCCAGCAGCTCATTGCCAGGATTGACGGCGATACGTCTGCCCCAAAGAAGCACGTCCTGCCTTCGCTGTTGGTAGCCCGCTCGTCGGATGGCCCGGTGCGGGCCGCCAGCGGCGAATAGAAATTTCCCGCCCCTAATTTTCTCCGCTCTCTTCCCCGGTGCCTCAAATCATGATTCACTGTGGTACCGGTATCACATGTTTCACCCCCAAGTCCCATCAAGAGTTACCCCTTCAGCCCGTACCCGAGTTCATCCCAACGGCGGGCATAACTTTCCTACTCCCTTTGAGGAGTCCCGGCTGATCGGCCCTTCGACCGAAAGAAGAACTGATGCGTAAAAGCACCCAATCACTGATGGCATTGCTGGCCGGCGCCGCATTGGCGCTTACCGGTTGTTCCGACGGCGGCAGCCAGCCCGCCGCTGCCTTGGATCCCAACGCTGCCCCGCAGTACACCGGGACCCTCAGCATCCTCACGAAGTTTGGCGGAGACCCGCTTGAGCCCTACTTCGAGGACCTGGCTGCGGAGTACAAGAAGCTGCACCCGGAGGTTTCCTTCGACCTCATCCAGGAGACGGACCAGAGCATCAAGGACAAGACCAAGACGCTGACTGCGTCACAGGCCATGCCTGACATCTACTTCACCTGGGCCGGCAGCTGGGCCAACAACTTCATTGACGGAGGCCTCGCAGCAGACCTGACCCCGGTCATTGCCCCCGGTACCGAGTGGGGAAACAACTTCGGAGAGTCCGCCCTCAAGGCGTTCGCGAAGGACGGGAAGTACTATGCGGTACCCCTCTACAACAACGGCAAGTTCATGGGCTACAACCAGCGCATCTTCAAAGAACTGGGACTGACCCCGCCGTCCACTTTCGACGAGCTCATCTCATCGTGCTCTGTACTCAAGGGAGCCGGCTACGAGCCGATCTCGTTTGGAAACAAGGACGGCTGGCCGGGCCTGCACTACCTGCAGCAACTCTTCGCCTACGAGGTACCCGCCGAAACGCTGCAAGGGGATTTCAGCCCTTCAACAGCCAAGCTCGAGGACAAGGGTTACCTCAAGGCCATGGACCAGTTCACCACCCTGGTCAAGGAGTGCACCGGCAGCGACAAGGATTCGAACGGTGTTCTCTACACCACGGCGCAGCAGGCCCTGGCTGAGGGGAAGTCCGGTATGTACTACCAGGAGATCCTCGAATTCGACTCCACCGCCTCCGCCGATTCAAAGCTCAAGCAGGATGGTTTGGGCATTTTCAAGCTTCCGGCGGCAGCAGACGCCAAGGGCGATCCGAAGGCCATTGAAGGTTCCCCGGAGGGTTACATCATCAATGCGCGTTCCAAGAACGCCGCGCTTGCCGCTGACTTCATGAAATTCGCTACCAACAGCCAGAACGCTGCCAAGCTCTCCGCTCCGCCGTACGGGCAGCCCAGCGCCGTCAAAGGTGCGGTTTCCACCGAGAACTCCTCAGGGCCTGTGATCGAAGGCATCAAGCAGGTAAACGAAGCATCTGCGGCCATCACCTGGCTGGACTCCGTTACTGTTCCTGCAGTCGCTGACGCCTGGTTGGCCGGTGGGGAAGCCCTGGTGGCCGGAACCCAGACCCCGGACCAGGTACTTGCCTCCGTCCGGGCCGCTTCCAGTGCAGCGAAGTAGCAAGGGACGCCATGACTGTTTCGCATACTGACTGGAAGCCTGCGGCGCCGCCCACGGCGCCCGTTTCCGCCGGAAACTCCAAGGGTCGCAAACCCAGGTCTGTCCAGGGTCCCCGCTGGCGCAATGTGGTGTGGGTGCTGCCGGCAGTCCTGCTGCTGGGCGTGTTCGCGTACTTGCCCCTGGTGCAGAATCTTGGGTTCAGCTTCCTCAAGTGGGATATCTACAGTGGCCGCCAGACCTTTGTGGGTGCGGACAACTACGTCCGGATGTTCAATGACCCCATCTTCTGGAAGTCACTCCTCAACAACTCGCTGTACGCGGTCATCTCAATCGCCTTCCAAGTATTCGGGGCGGTGATCCTCGCCGCGATGATCGAGGGACTGCGGAGCCAGCGGTGGAAGGGGATCCTCCGGGCCGTGTACTTTGTACCGTCCGCAATCTCCCTCACAGTTGCCGGCCTCCTGTTTTACTTCATCTACGAACCCGAGATGGGCATCCTCAACGCCGCCTTGGATTTCCTGGGCCTTGGAAACTTCACCCAAGCCTGGCTGGGACAGGAAAACACGGCGATCTTTGCCATCATCGCCATGAGCCAATGGCAGGGCTTTGGATACTGCACGCTTCTCTTCTCGGTGGCGCTTCAGCGAATCCCTTCCGAACTGTATGAAGCTGCATCCATCGACGGCGTTGGACCCTTCCAGAGGTTCTTTTCGATTTCCTTGCCACTTGTCAGGGAAATGACCGGCCTGATGATGATTGTCACCGTCTCCGGAGCCTTCCAAGTGTTCAACGAAGTCATGGTGATGACCAGCGGAGGGCCGAACAATTCCAGCCAGGTCCTTGGTACATGGCTCTACAGGAGCGGATTCGTCCGCAATGACTTTGGTTATGCGGCCGCCGTCGCAACCGCCGTCTTCATCATCACCCTGGTCCTGGCAGTCGTCCAGCTACGTATCTCCAAGAAAAAGAGGGTCCAATGGTGACGCGCTCAGCCCTGCTGTTGGTACTCGGACGGGTCCTCGTCAAAGCCTTCCTGATTGCACTGGCCGTCGTCGTCGTTTATCCCTTGATCTGGATGCTGCTGAACGGTGTGAAGTCCAACTCCGAGCTGTTCTCCAATCCGTTCGCACTGCCCGTTGCGTGGAAATGGGACAACTACATCACTGCATGGAATCGAGGGGTGGGCGACTACCTCACCACCAGTGTCCTGGTGACCGTTGCGTCCACCATCGCGACAGTATTCATCAGCGCATGGGCGGCTTACGGGCTGACCAGGGTGAACATCCCCTTTAACAGAGTGGTGCTCATTCTCATCCTGGGCGGCCTGATGCTCGCTCCCACGGTGGCCCTGATCCCGTTGGTGAAGATGTTCCAGAGCCTGGGGCTCTACAACAATCTCTGGGCGTTGCTCATCCTGTACACGGCATTTCGGGTTCCCTTCACAACGTTCCTTATCCGGGCTTACATGATGGACCTGCCCGCGGAGGTGGATGAAGCCGCATCCGTGGATGGAGCGTCGAAGGCCCGGGCCTTTTGGCAGGTTATTCTGCCTATGTGTAAGCCGATCCTGGTCTCGACTGTTCTCTTGAATATTCTGTTCACCTGGAACGAGTACTTGTTCGCCATGGTCTTCACCAGCGGGGGAGCGCTGCAAACCCTGCCAGTGGGGCTCACCAACTTGATGTCCAAGCACGGTACGGACTATCCCGTGGTGTTCGCGGGTATGGCTATCGCGGCAATTCCGGTGATTGTGCTCTTCTTCGCCGGACAGCGGTACTTCATCCGTGGACTCGCCGACGGAGTTGGTAAGTAGTTATGAGCGTGATGGGTTTACTGAGCCTGGACCAGGTCGGTGGATCGAACTTCGCCTACCAGCACCACACCCTTGAGCGTTGCCTCGATGACATGGTCGAGCTGGGAAGGACCGAGGTGGAGCTTTGGGGAATTGCCCCGCACCTTTACATTCCGCAAGCTGATTCTGCACACCTGCTAAAAGTCAGACGACAGCTGCGGGAGCGGGAGCTTGCAGTCAATTGCCTTACCCCCGAACAGGTGGCCTACCCGGTCAATATTGCCTCCGGGGAGAAATGGCTAAGAGATCAAAGCGTTCAGTTGTTCTTGCGGGCCGCGGAAGTGTGCAGCGAACTGGAGTCACCTCTGTTGTTCCTGACAGCGGGACGAGGCTACGAGGACCAGCCGGTTGAGGCGGCGTGGGCGAGGTCCGTCGAAGCCCTGCAGACTATCACCCAGCGCGCTGCCGAACTTGGTGTGAACTGTGTCCTTGAGCCTCTTCAGCGTGTTGAGTCGAACCTGGTCACTGATGTCGGTTCGCTCCGGTCAATGCTCGACGACGTCGGATCCCCGGCTTTGGGGGTGGTGGTAGACACCGTTGCCATGGCAGCGGCAGGGGAAAGCGTCAGGGACTATGCCAAGGCCTTCGGCGAAGCTATCCGACACGTTCATTTGATTGACGGTACTCCAACCGGACACTTGGCGTGGGGTGATGGTTTCCTGGATCTCACTAAGATTCTGCGCGACCTAAGCCGGCTGAATTACGGCGGGGCCCTGACGTTTGAACTCTTTGGAGACGGCTCCTACTCATTGCAACCCCGCGCCGCGGTATCCAAGTGCCTCGAAGCTGTTGCGGCCAGCCTGACGGCGATCTCGTCCTAGCCGGACTTTGCGCCGGGGCAGCCCCAGGAGTTGGGGTTTTCCTGGCAGGTGTCGGCGACGAGTGCTCTTTGTGTTTTCCAGACTTGGATGGTTTGGGCTGGTGTGGTGAGGTTCAGGGTTCCGTTGATGGGTAGGGGTGGGCCGTTGTTGACGGAGTAGGTGCCGGTGAAGCTGGTGGTGAGGGTGGCCTGGTAGTTGCCGGTTTCTGTGTAGCTGTGGCTGGTGCGTGTTTGGGTGTTGAGCCATTCGGTTTCCGGGATGGGGTAGCCGGCTGCTGGTGTTGGTCCGAGGGTGGTGCCGTCGCCGAAGGCGTAGGTGTAGTTGGCCGGTGTTGCGGTGAGGTGGACTGCTTGGCCGAGGATGGTGAGGTTGAAGTCTTGTTCTCCTGTGGTGGTGTAGAAGTTGGTGGGTGCGCCTTTGAGGGTGTGGGGGAAGGGTTGGGCTTGGAGGGTTCCGGGGTTGATGGGTAGTTGTTGGAAGTCGTTGAGGATCCGGGCTGCGATGTTGGCCAGGACGTTCTCGGGTTGGGCCGCGTAGAGGCAGGTGGGTCCGGTGACGGGGATCCAGTCTGTCCAGCCTGGGTTGGTGATGGCTTTGGGGGCTTCCTTCCAGATGACCGGGGTGCCTGCTTCGGTGTTGGCTTCGGTGGCGGGGCATTCGAGGGCATCGCAACCGGGGTCCTTGGTGTCGGGCCCATCGGCACGGCAGTGGGTGTCGGCCATGTACTGGTTTGGATCGGCGGCGGCTGCTAGTGGGGTCCCAGATGTTGGCTTGGATTGACCGGTCTCAGGGTCGAATACGAATGTAGCTCCTACTTCTATCTGCCGTTGATGCCGGTCAGCGCTAACCCGTGTGTCGTCGGCGTTCGCGAAACCAGGTCCGAGGGCGAGTTGCAAAAGAACAAGTAGCAAGATGCTGCCGCAGAAGGTGAACGGTCGCATGATTAACCTACGATCGTTCCGTAGTTGGTCACCTTCCACGCCCCGCCCGTGTAGCTGGCGAAAAGTGCATCCGCAGTGTTGCTACCGGCAGAGTCATTCTGGCCCTTGGAGCCGTCAGCATCGAAGTACTGGATAGCTTCCTGAATTACTTGGACCTTGGCTGAAATAGCACCACTTTCGGATTCGTTCCACAGGACGTCAATCACAGGCGTCTTTAGGGTGCCGCCAGCCATCCATCTGCCTGCTTTGTAGTTGAGATTCACCGATGCTTCATGGGCCACGGCTACTGGGAGCGTAGTGTCGGTGATCTTCTTCCATGCGCCCAGTTCGCCTGTTTCGATGGCGTAGGAGTACGTCGCGTACCAATACCCAATAAACGCCTCCAACCCCGCCTTCGAGTTCTCCTTCGCCAGTTCGGGCATCACCGGAACCGGCACATTCTGTGCCTTCCCCTTCGCATCTGCGGGCTTGTACACCGCGGACGGCGACGGTGCACTGGAGGTAGCCGAAGCAGCCGGAACGGCGCTGCTCGAGGTGGGGGACACCGTCGTCGAGCCTGATTCGGAGGTTTGCAGGCCGGGCGGACTGCCGCCTTGGCAACCCGTGAGGAGCAGGGCCAGTCCCACTGCCAAGGCCGCCGTCCGTGGCAGTGCAACAGGAAAAGTGGCAGACGAAAGACGTGGCATGACAGGCTCCCCAGCAGCTGTTTTGTGATGTTTCGGCCAGTCTAGGTGGGCTGCCAAGCGGGTCCCAGCCATGAATTGTGCCTTGTGGATAACCCGCCCAGAGTGGCTGCCGGAGCCGGCATTTAAGCCGGGTTGCCGGCAAAACAGGCGCCCGAAGAGACGCTTCTCCCAAAGCGTCGGAGCTAGACGCTAGGGTGGTACTCAAGAGAAGGGGAGTGCTCCATGGAAGACCAGAACGTGCAGCTTGATCCTGTGCCTGGGGGCGAAATCCTGGGGACTGGACGCACCATCATCTCCGAAGCGGCGGTGGCCAAGGTTGCAGGCATTGCTGCCCGCACAGTGCCGGGCGTCTACTCGTTGGGTTCGGGTCCGTCCCGCGCGCTCGGCGCGATTCGCGACGCCGTCGGCAGCTCGGACCATGCAGCGGGTGTCCGCGCAGAAGTGGGCGAGACCCAGGTGGCCGTGGACATCAACCTTGTAGCCCTCTATGGACACCCCCTGCACGGCGTCGCCAACCAAGTGCGCAGCGCAGTCTTCCGCGCGGTTGAAGAGCTTGTTGGCCTGCAGGTCATTGAAGTCAATATCGAGATCAATGATGTCTATGTGGCCCCGCCTGTTAAACCCACGGGAAGCAAGGCCGCCGTAGTGGAAAGGGAGGCACTCCAGTGAGCATGACCGTTGTGGGCATCGCGATCGGCGCCTTCGTAGCCTTCATGTCCTTTTCCTTTGGGCTGTGGGGATTCCTGATCTCACTGCTCTTCATGGGCATCGGAGCACTGCTGGGCCGGGCAGCTGACGGAAAATTGGATCTTCGGAGCGTCCTGGACGCCATTACGGGCCGGCGCTCCTCGTCATGAGCGTGGCTGAGGCTGTGGAATCCACCACCAGCCTGGCCGGCCACAACCGGATCAGTACCCAGGCTTTGACATCCTTGGCGCGCGCCGCCGCCGCTGAAGCCCTCGGCGTTGAGGCCAGCGACATCCGCGCTGATTGGGCGGACGACGACGGCCTGCTGGCTTTGTCGATCGTGGCACCTATCAGCATCCCGGCTTTGACCGAAGTCTTGCGGGATCCGTTGCGCGTCCAGGGCTTCGGCGGCTCCATCTGGGACCGGGCAGTTGCTGCGAAAGCCACTGTCCTTGAAACGGTCACGCGACTCAGCGGATCCCAGTTGAGCAGGGTGGACATCAGAATCAGCGGCGCCCACGTCACCGAAGGAGGCCGGGTTCATTGACACAGGACCAGAAAGCCCACCGCCCAACCCGGGATCAAAACAGCATCGAGCAGCAAGCTGGAGCTGGACCGGTGGCCGGCGAGGACCCTGAGATGAGCCGTATCCTTCGGCGTGAAACCCATTCTTCCCGCGCCGGTGCTGCTGTCATTGCCGCCGTCCTGGTGATTGTGCTCTGCCTCTACGCACTTCTCGAGGCGGGCGTGCGGGCCGTGGGACAGCCTCCCTGGCTGATCGACCCCACCACTGCGGCCGGGCGCATCATCGCTCTCCCGGAAGGTATTTCCCCTTTGCTGCTTGGCGCCAGTGGTGCCGTAGTTGCCATGGTGGGACTCTTCTTCTTCCTGCACGCAGTGCTGCCCGGCAGGCGAGCCCGGCATTTGCTCCGGGACCGTCGTACCGCCGTCGTGGTTGATGACGAAGTACTGGCATCGGCGCTGGCGCGTCGCGCGCGAACTGCCGCGAACGTTACCCAGGAGCAGGTGATGGTGGTGGTTTCCAGGCAATTGGTGGTGGTCAATGTCCGGCCTACATCGGGCAGCAGGGTGAGCGAAGAAGCTGTGCTGACTGCTGTGCGGGCAGAACTTGAGGAGATGTCGCCGGTGCCGATGCCTTCCGTGCGAGTCAACGTGGCGTCCTCGGGGGTGATTGGCGCGTGAACGGGACACCGCGTGCCCTCAACCGTGTGCTGTTGTTCGTCATTGGGGTGAAACTCCTGGCCGTCGGACTGTTGCTCGTGCTGCTGGCGACCGTGCCCGCTGTGGCGGCGTGGTGGCATGGATTCTCTGCCGGTGTCTGGGCCGGGATGGAAAATGCCTTCCGCCAAACCCGCTTGCCAGGACATGAGGAAAGCTGGCTGTGGATTGTGGCTGGAGCGGTCCTGGTGGCCGTCATTGTCGCCATGATCGCCTGGCTCTCCCAGCAGGGCAAGGGCCGGGCCAACCTGTTGGTCGCAAGCGATGACGACAGCCATATCGATGGAGAAGTGCGGATCGGTGGAGGCGTGGCGGAACAGGCGCTGAGGGCTGCGCTGGCTGAGCGGACCGACCTCGCAGCCGCTTCCGTGGCCACCTACGAGGTGCGGGGGAAGCCGGGGCTGCGCATCCGGATCCAGCCCAGGCAAGGAGTGGCGCCACACGTGCTGGCCGCCGAAGTATCCCAGCTCGTTGAAGCATTGGACCTGGTTATCGGCCAAAAAACGCCGGTGTTGGTGCACATGGTTTCGGGTGCCCGGTCCAGGTTTACCAAGGCGGAACGTGTCCGCTGACATTGCGGAATGCAAGTCCCGGCCCCTAAGTTGAGTCCGAGGGGGAATGCCTCCTTTGGCACGCCACGTCACAGATCCGACCGTTACAGAGGAGAACACCATGAGTGAAGAGACCACGGGAGCCGAAGCAGTAAACGGCGCAGCAGGAAACGCCAAAGAGGCGGCAGGCGAAGCCCTGGAAAATGCGAAGGAATTTGCGGGCGAGGCTGTTGAAAACGTCAAGGAATTCGCTGGGGAGGCAGCCGGGAACGTCAAAGAGTTCGCAGGCGAGGCCGCGGAAAACGTCAAAGAATTCTTCTCCGGTGATGTCGGCGAAAATGCCAAGGAACTGGCCGGAGACGTGGCGGAGAAGTCCAAGGAAATTGCCGGTGATGTAGCCGAAAACGTCAAGGGACTGGGCACGAAGATCGCCGGTCTGCTGAAGGGCGATAAGTAGCAAACGCCCCACCAGCAAAGGATGGCAGTTCGTATCCGCAGCGGAAACCCGCGCGGGAGCGGGCTGCCATCGCTGTGTGAATGCCCCGTATTCGGTCCCAGCCGGTAGCTCGTTCAGTCCGGAAGCGCATGAATCCCGGTTTCCATCCGCCCGGGTAATCCGTCCAGACCGTCAGCGCATGCAGCCCGGTCGCACGCCCAGCCCAGCATTCGGTCCCAGTCCGGTAACCCTGCCAGTCCGGTAGCCCTGCCAGTCCGGTAGCCCTGCCAGTCCGGTAGCCCTGCCAGTCCGGTAGCCCTGCCAGTCCGGTAGCCCTGCCAGTCCGGTAGCCCTGCCAGTCCGGTAACCCTGCCAGTCCGGTAACCCTGCCAGTCCGGTAACCCTGCCAGTCCGGAGCTAGTAACCTGAGGTCAATACGCTATGGACAGGAGGCTGCAGTGGCTAAAGAGGCAGTAATTGAAACGGCAGCGGTTGAAGCCCCAGTGGCGGGAACAGCGGTGCTGGACTCCACGGTGGCCGGACTCATGGCCGAATTGGCCGCCCTCGAAGATCCCCGGGCGCGCGAAATCAACGAAAAGCACGGCGATGACCATGGCGTGAACCTCAGCAAATTGCGGGCAGTCGCCAAAAGGCTGAAAACCCAGCAGGAGCTCTCACGCAAATTGTGGGCTACGGACGACACCGCTGCCAGGCTGTTGTCGTTGCTGATCTGCAAGCCCAAAGCCTTTGAACGCGACGAACTGGACAGCATGCTCCGGGAGGCACGGACTCCCAAGGTCCACGACTGGCTGGTGAATTACGTGGTCAAAAAGAGCCCGCATTCCGAAGAGTTGCGGGTGGCCTGGTTCGCCGACGCTGATCCAGTGGTGGCCAGCGCAGGATGGGCGCTGACGTCGGAACGCGTGGTCAAGAAGCCTGAGGGCCTGGACCTGGTGGCACTGCTGGATGGCATCGAGGCCGCCATGAAGGACGCACCGGAACGTCTGCAGTGGGCCATGAACCAGTGCCTTGCCATGATCGGCATCGAGTTTCCGGAGCACAGGACCAGGGCTCTGGACATCGGGGAGCGCTTGGAGGTCCTGAAGGACTATCCCACGCCGCCCAACTGCACCTCACCGTTTGCGCCCACCTGGATCAACGAGATGGTGCGGCGCCAAGCCGCCCCATAGCCAGCCGCCCCGTAGCCGGCCCCCATAGGCAGGACCGGGAATTAGCCCCGGTTGCGGTGCATCATGCGGTAGGTGAGTTCGGCGAGGAGTTCTTCGTCGGACAGGTGTGACGCCCTGGCGATGGGAGCCGCGGGGACAGCGATGCGCGGTGGTCCCTGCCGGGGTTCGTCTCCTGAGCGCATGTCGTCAGGAGTGATCATTTCCGGGGCAAACGTTGATTTTCCTTTAAGGACCTCTGAGACGGATCCTGCACGCCAGCCCAAAGCATGCTCAAGCTTGCGCTGGTTGATTTCCTGCGTGCGGCGGGTTCCCGATTCCAGCGTACGGACGGTCTTGATGGCAGTTCCCGCCTGCTTGGCCAGCTGGACTTGGCTCAAACCTTGGGCCAGACGTTCTTCCTTGATCAATCGGCCGATGGTCTGCAGTGCTTCAAGTTCATCCACACTTCCTATTTTTCCATAGGCAACATTGGGTAAACAAATCGATCCGCAGCTTGAAGAGCGTGCAGGACTGATGGGGCGTTGGCCAAATGGAGCGAAGAAGGCTGCGTTTTCAAGATCAACAGGTTGCTTGGTATCGATGCGGTTACGTTCTGTGTAAGCGCTTGCATTTTCACACGCTTCCTAGCTAGTGTGAGCGTCACCACATCAATTGCGCCGCCGAATCACTTGTACTCAGCGAGGAGTCTTTAGCATGAAGAAAACCAAGTACCTGCTACCGGTCGCAGCCGCCGGTGTTCTGGCACTTACCCTTTCCGCCTGTAGCGGAGATGGTGGCGGTGGGGGATCCACCGCCGGCTCGAATGACTGCGCCAGCTACGAAAGCTATGGCAAGCACGATGGCAAGACCGTCTCGGTCTACTCGACGATCGTAGACATCGAGGCTACCAACCTCGAGGAGTCCTGGAAGCAGTTCGAAGACTGCACGGGCATCACCGTCAAGTACGAAGGCAGCAAGGAGTTCGAGACGCAGATCGGCGTCCGTGCCCAGTCCGGGACCGCGCCCGACGTGGCGATCTTCCCGCAGCCCGGCCTTCTGGCCACCCAGGCAAAGGCAGGCTACTTGAAGCCGGCTCCGAAGACGGTCTCCGACCTCGTGGACAAGAACTGGTCCCCGGACTGGAAGAAGTACGGCACCGTTGACGGCACTTACTACGCTGCCCCGATGCTCGCGAACGTCAAGGGCTTTGTCTGGTACTCGCCCAAGACCTTCAAGGACAAGGGCTGGGAAGTCCCCAAGACGTGGGACGAAATGATTGACCTGTCCAAGAAGATCGCGGCCGATGACAAGAACATGAAGCCGTGGTGTGCTGGATTCGAGTCCGGTGAAGCCACCGGCTGGCCCGGCACGGACTGGATCGAAGACGTGGTTCTGCGTGCACACGGCCCGGAGGTCTACGACCAGTGGGTAGCCCACCAGATTCCGTTCAACGACCCCAAGATCGTCGACTCCTTCAACAAGGCCGGCGACATCCTGCTCAACCAGGACATGGTGAACGGCGGCTTCGGTGACGTCCGCTCGATCCTGAGCACCGGTTTCGCCCAGGCCGGCCAGCCGGTTCTTGACGGTACCTGCGCCATGCACCACCAGGCCAACTTCCAGGCCGCCAACTGGCCTGCAGGAACCAACGTTGCTGAAGATGGCGATGTTTGGGCCTTCATCACCCCGCCGATCGACGAAAGCAAGGGCAAGGCAGTCACCGGTGGCGGCGAAATGGTGGGCGCTTACAAGGACACCCCCGAGGTTCAGTCCTTCCTGGCCTACCTGGCCAGCGCCGACTTCGCCAACAACCGCGTGAAGCTGGGCGGTGTTGTCAGTGCAAACAAGGGCCTGGACCCGAACAACGCACAGTCCGACCTCGACAAGCTGACCGTCAAGATCCTCCAGGACCCTGACACCGTCTTCCGCTTCGACGGATCCGACCTGATGCCGAGTGCTGTGGGTTCAAACTCCTTCTGGAAGGGCATCGTGCAGTGGATCAACGGCACGTCCTCGCAGGATGTTGCCAACAGCATCGAATCCAGCTGGCCTAAGAGCTAACTCCCAAAGTGCTGCCTCCCCTGACTGGTTTGCCCAGCCGGGGAGGCAGTGCTTTTCCCGGAACTTAGTGATTCACTCACGCCCCGGAGGTTGGGTATGGAATTTATTGGAGAAAAACTCCTTCAAGTAGTGATAGCCCTTGCGATATTCGCAGCGGTTATCGGCCTCATCATGTTGCTGGTGGACAGGGCACCCAAAACGGTCAAGGACAAAGTCACCGTTGCCGGCTTCCTGGCCCCCGCCGCGATCCTGATGCTGGTGGGCCTGGTTTATCCGGCCATCCGAACGTCAATGCTGGCGTTCACGGATGCCGGCGGCAATGCCAACGGCTTTGACAACTTCGTGTGGATGTTCACGCAGCCCGAGGCTCTGACCACACTGCGAAACACCGTTATCTGGACCATCCTGGTTCCTTTGCTGTCCACAAGCTTTGGCCTGGCCTACGCCGTGTTCATTGACAAGGCCCGGGGCGAAAAGGTGTTGAAGTCATTGGTCTTCATGCCAATGGCGATCTCCTTCGTAGGCGCCGGTATCATCTGGAAGCTCGTCTACGACTACCGTGGGCCCGGCATCGAACAAACAGGTGTCATCAACTTCTTCCGCGACGCCCTGGGAATGGACCCCAAGCAGTTCCTCCTGGATGCGCCGGAAAACACGTTCTTCCTGATCATCGTGATGGTCTGGATCCAGACCGGCTTCGCCATGGTGATTCTCTCGGCCGCCATCAAGGGCGTCCCGGTGGAACTCACCGAGGCAGCCCGCTTGGACGGGGCGAATGCCTGGCAGCAATTCCGTAATGTCACGGTCCCGGGTATCCGTGGAGCGCTGGTGGTGGTGCTGACAACCATCACGATCGCCACGTTGAAGGTGTTCGATATTGTCCGGACCATGACCGCCGGCAACTACGACACGTCGGTGGTAGCCAACGAAATGTACACCCAGGCATTCCGTGCCGGTGAGCCGGGACGCGGTGCCGCATTGGCCCTCATCCTGTTCCTGATGGTGTTGCCCATTGTGGTCTACAACGCCCGAGTCCTTCGCAAGCAAAGGGAGATCCATTGACAGCCACGCCAGCCCCGAAAGAGGCCGCCAAGGCCACCCGGCAGCGTCCTGGATCCGACCCCACGGAGGACGCCCAGCCGATCATGCGGCGGGTCAAGAGCAAGCTGACCTCCAAGTGGGCAACAGCGGCAGCGATCGTGATCGCCGTCGTCTGGTCCGTCCCGACGTTCGGCCTGTTTGTTACCTCATTCCGTCCAGCGGCCAAGCAGGTGGGCCCCCGGTCCGACGGCTGGTGGAATGCCTTCGTCGACTGGCAGTTCACGTTCAAGAACTATGCCGACGTCCTCACTCCGGCAGGCTCCCAGTCGGCCAACCTGTCCCAGTACTTCGTCAATTCCATCGCGATCGTCATTCCGGTCACGATCTTTGTCCTCGTGCTGGCATCCATGGCTGCCTACGTCTTTGCCTGGGGCAAGTTCAAGGGCCGCGACGCGATGTTCATCTTCGTCTTTGCCCTCCAGATCATTCCGCTCCAGATGGCACTGATCCCGCTCCTGCAGTTCTTCACGCAGACACTGCACCTTCCGGCGGGCTCGTACGCCCAGCTGTGGATCGCCCACACCATGTTCGGCCTTCCGCTGGGCATCTTCCTGCTCCACAACTTCATCTCCGAAATCCCCGGTGAAGTCATTGAGGCAGCACGGGTGGACGGCGCCGGACACAGCACCATCTTCTGGCGGATCATCCTCCCGTTGTCCGTTCCGGCGCTGGCATCCCTGGCGATCTTCCAGTTCCTGTGGGTCTGGAATGACCTCCTGGTGGCGCTGGTGTTCTCCGGTGGTACGGCGGACGTGGCCCCCATTACGCAGCGCTTGGCGGAAATTTCCGGTACGCGTGGCGCCAGGGACTACCTCAACCCGGCGGCAGCATTTGTCTCCATCATCATCCCGCTCCTGGTGTTCTTCGGATTGCAGCGCTACTTTGTACGCGGCCTGCTCTCCGGCGGCCTCAAGGGCTAGGATCCGCAGCCTCGGTTGCGCAGCGCATTACGCCGCTGCGTAACCGAGGGCTGCAAAGCAGAAGTCCACCTTTAAGGTGAAGGCGGAGCAACGGCGGCCGGAGAGGGGAGCCTGTGTCACGAACAACGGGTAGGTCCCAACGCGGTGGCCATACCGGCGTCAGTATCGAGGACGTCGCCGCTGCCGCTGGAGTTTCGACGGCGACCGTCTCACGGGCCGTCCGGGGCCTGCCGCGCGTATCTCCGGCCACCCGCGAAAAGATTCTCGAAGTTGCCAGTTCGCTGGGCTACGTCGCGTCGTCGTCGGCATCCGGCCTGGCCACCGGCCGTACACGCACCATCGGCGTCCTGGCCCCGTTCGTCAGCCGCTGGTTCTTCTCCAAAGCGATCGAAGGCGCGGACCGGGAACTGCATTCGCGCAAGTACAACCTCTCCCTGTTCAACCTCGGCGGCCACGGCAGCAACCGCGAGCGGCTCTTCAGCTCCACCATGGTCTACAAACAGATCGACGCCCTGCTGGTGCTCTGTATGTCCTTGACCGAGGAAGAGCTGGAACACCTCCACAAGATCGACATTCCGCTGGTGGTAGTAGGCGGGCACGTGGAGGATTGCGCCTATATCGGCATCAACGATTACGACGCCGCGTCCACCGCTGTGCGGCACCTCCTGGACTTGGGCCACAAGGACATCGCCTTGCTCCATGGCGACGACGAAACCGACCTGAACTTCGACGTTCCCCGTGTGCGGATCCGCGCCTTCCAGGAAGTCATGACCGACGCCGGACTGGAAGTCCGTCCCGAATGGGACCAGTGGGGCGATTTCACGGTTGCCAGTGGCCAAGAGGCCTTCAACCGCTTGTGGAACCAGCCCGGACGCAAACCGACAGCGATTTTCTGCTCGTCCGATGAGATGGCCATGGGCGTCATCTTCGAGGCGGGGCGCCACGGCGTCAAGGTGCCCCAGGACCTTTCAGTGATCGGCATTGACGATCATGATTTCTCGTCTTCCATTGGTTTGACGACGGTGGGGCAACGCCCCGACAACCAGGCTGAACTCGCCACCAAGATGCTGCTTGACGAGCTGGATGGGAACCCCGGTGCTGTCCATTCCGAGGTTGCCCCACACGAGCTGATCGTGCGCGAGACCACAGCCCCGCCAATGGAAAGCTAGGGCAGCCCGCCTCTTCGCGGGACCCACCTGCAAACCTCCGTCATGAATCCCGTCCGGGGCCCACATAGTTACTGTGCCGCGGCATCAATGCGCCGCGACTGTGTGCCGCGCAGTTGCTGTGCCGCGGCCGCGCCGAAGCATCCGGACACCGACCGACCTGGAAGGTTGGGCCCGGGAGGCGCTCGTCTAATGAAAGAGGGATCATGCATAAATCACTTCCGTCCCGGCTTGGGGCCGAAGCTTTGGGGACTTTTGTCCTCGTCTTCGGAGGATGCGGCAGCGCAGTGTTGGCTGCGAAAGTTCTCTCGGAGGACAAGCTCAACATGGGCATCGGATTCCTGGGTGTTGCGTTGGCTTTCGGGCTGACGGTCCTGGCCATGGCATACGCAGTGGGACACATTTCGGGTGGACACTTCAACCCTGCAGTGACAATCGGCGCCGCTTTGGCCGGCCGGATTGAATGGAAGGCCGTTGGCCCCTACATCGTCACGCAGGTCGCTGCTGCCTCCTTGGCCGGGCTGGCGTTGTTTGCCATAGCCTCCGGAAAGGACGGGTTCGATGCTGCTAAATCCGGGTTCGCCTCCAATGGTTACGGCGAGAGGTCCCCGGATGGGTATTCAATGGTGGCTGCTTTGATCATTGAGATCATCCTGACCGCAGTCTTCCTCTACATCATCCTGGGCAGCACCGATTCGCGGGCGCCAAAGGGTTTCGCGCCCATCGCCATCGGGCTTGGTTTGACGTTGATCCATCTGGTGTCCATCCCGGTGACCAACACTTCCGTCAACCCGGCACGTTCCTTGGGAGTGGCATGGTTCGCCGGCCCCGAAGCATTGGGACAGGTGTGGTTGTTCATTCTTGCCCCGGTCATCGGGGCTGCCATTGCAGGCATCACCTACAAGATGTTCTTCCCCAACACCGAGGAAGTGGTCCTCGAACGCTAGGGAAGTTCGACGGGTCAGGAAGCCCGTGCCAACTGCCGGATGGGGATCCACCGGGAGGCAAGCCTGCGGTAGGCGGCAGCGGCGCCGGTCATGTCGCCTTCCGCCAGGCACTCGATGCCCAGCCGCACGTCCATGGGGGATTCATCCGGGTATACCTTGTCCGCCACTGCACCGTAGTCCAGTTCCACCATGGACTGGATGTGGAACAGTTCCAGCCATTCGGTGAGCTGCGTCAGGTCATCGAGCATGTCCAGGTCCGGCGCGGCCAAGGCCAGGTGCGCCACTGCGAAGCGGGCCCTGTCCAGGGCTTCGGTCAGGGGCGTCCATACCCGCACCGTCAGAATGCGCCCGTCGGATTCCACCACGTCCTTCCTGTCCGACTCGGCGAAGAGCGAGAACCAGCTGAACGGGATTCCCCATGTTGAGGCACGGGTGTGGACGCGCTTGGCATCTTCCCCCGCATTGACCCGATCTATCCTTGCCTGGTGCTTGTCCCGTTGTGAGACGGGGATGAGGAGGTCGGCGAGGGGACTGTGCACGCCGTCCATGAGGGCATTGGCCGCCAAACCCGCCCGAATCACCAGTTGGCTGGGGCAGTAAAGCAGCCGCCCGGCGTCGTGCGCTTCCTGGGCGGTCGCTGCAGGCTGATCCCCCGTGGGTTGGTCCTCCGCTGGAGGTTGGCCCACTGCAGGCTGGTCCGGCATGGCCGCGTGCCGGCCCGTGGGCACGCGCGTCATGCGTACCAGGTCCGTGCGGCCGGTGGGGAAAGGATCGCCGCCGGACCGCGTGATGCGGCCCAGCGAGGCCTGCAGCTCCGCATTCTCGACGGCGGCCCGGGAACCGTTCTTGCTGCCCCGCGCCAGGAGCCGGCGCTGCTGCTCGGGCGGGAACGCTTCGAGGGGTTCGTAAATGCGCAGCGACGAAGAGAACGGCAGCCCTGCCTGGCCCCGATAGAGGTTTCCTGTCATGGCAGCCGCCCCTTTCGCCGGTGGTTTTGGATCCTTTAGTCTGCGAGCTCCACAATCACGGGAGCGTGGTCCGAGGCGCCCTTGCCCTTGCGTTCCTCGCGGTCAATGGAAGCGCCCGTGACCCGCGAAGCCAGCGCGGGGGAGGCGAGGCAGAAGTCGATGCGCATGCCTTCCTTCTTTGGGAAGCGCAGCTGCGTGTAATCCCAGTACGTGTAGACACCGGGGCCGGGGGTATAAGGACGGACGACGTCGGTGAATCCGGCGGCTTCGAACGCATGGAACGCTGCACGCTCGGGTTCGGAGACGTGGGTGTAATTGTTGGTGCGGAACAGCTCGATGTCCCAGACGTCGTCGTCGAACGGTGCGATGTTCCAGTCACCCATCAGTGCCACCTGGGCGGTGGGGTCGGACTTGACCCATTCGGCTGCGTGGCCCTGCAGGACATCCAGCCATTTGATCTTGTACGGCATGTGTTCATCGTCCAGGGAGCGGCCGTTGGGAACGTAGAGGCTCCAGATGCGGATGCCGCCACAGGTGGCTGCGATGGCCCGGGCTTCCTGCACCGGATCCTTGCCGGCCTTGCCGAACGCCGGCTGGTCCAGGAAGGTGCGTTCGACATCTTCAAGGCCCACGCGGGAGGCGATGGCAACGCCGTTCCACTGGTTCACACCGAAGTGGGCAACCTCGTATCCCATGCGCTCAAAGAGCTCCCACGGGAAGTTCTCGTCCTTGCACTTGGTCTCCTGGATGGCCAGGACGTCGCAGTCGCTGCGCTCAAGCCAGGCTTCAACGCGGTCTGCACGGGCGCGGAGGGAGTTCACATTCCAGGTAGCTATCTTCACAGCCACTAACTTACCGAACTTGGCGCTGAGCGCATCCCCTGAAGACTATTTGCGGTGACCTAGTGGCCGTACAACAGCTCCGAGCGGGCCAGTTTACGCAACCCGATGCCGGAAGCGACCAGCAGCAGTCCGGTCACGAGCGCAAAGGCCCCAAGCATCCACACCAGGCCCAGGAAACCCAGTCCCGGATTGACCAGCACCACGATTCCAAAAATGGTGGTGATCAGGCCTGTGAGCAGCCAGAGCCCCCAACTGCTGACGAAAGTCCGGGCCGCCAGCGACAAAACAATCTGTGACAACCCCAGCACCAGCGCCCACAAACCGATGAGCACGCCGATCGCCGCGGCCGTAATTCCCGGCAAGGCAATGGCCACAATGCCGGCCGCGATGGAGATGAGGCCACCCACAATGGTCCAGCGGGACCGGCCCGCGGGGTCGTAGAAGTAATGGGCCACGCTGGTGATGCCGTCAATGATCGCAAAGACCCCGAACATGACGACCACCACGAACGCCGTGGCGCTGGGCAGGGCAAAGATCAGCAGGCCAAAAACAATGGCGAGGATTCCCCGGACCAGCAACGCAGTTCCCGGGCTCTTGAACATCTTGCGATCAGCTACGTCCGACATAGGGTCAGAGTAACCAACCGCGTGTCCTACCGCATCCCCTCGCGCCGGATAGCTGTGGCAATTGCTGCTGCACGGGTTTCGACGCCCAGTTTCGCGTAGATGTGGGCGAGGTGGGTCTTGACTGTGGCCTCGGAGATGAAGAGGCGCTTTCCGAGGTCGCGGTTGCTGAGGCCCTCGGTCAGCAGGCTGAGCAGTTCGGCCTCCCGCGGAGTGAGGATTTCGTCCGGATTCCGCAGCTGTTGGAACAGCCGCGACGCCACGGGCGCACTCATGACGCTCTTGCCCTGCACGGCACCACGAACGGCCGCGAAGATCTCCTCGGGTGCCGCATCCTTGAGCAGGTAGCCCATGGCGCCGGCGTCCACGGCGCGGACAATGTCCGCGTCCGAGTCGTAGGTGGTGAAGACGATGATTGCCTGCTTGGGGGTTCGCCGGCGGAGCTGTTTGATGGCTTCGATCCCGTCCATGCCGGGACCCATGGCCAGGTCCATGAGGACCACGTCCGGGGCATGTTGCCGGGCCGCCTCCAGCGCGTCCTCCCCGGATGCGGCTTCCCCGACGACGGCGATGTCGCCCTGGGTGCCCAACAGCGCTTTGAGCCCGCTCCGGACCACGGTGTGGTCGTCCACGAGCAGCACGGAGATGGTGTTCACAAAGCCTCCTTCAAGGCGTTTGCCTGATCAGCAGGCCGGGCCAGCGGAAACTGGGCCGCGATGATGGTGCCTTCGCCGGGTGTGCTTTCCACCGACAATTGTCCGCCCAACTGTTCCACGCGTTGGCGCATGGCCCGCAGTCCGTACCCTCCGGTTTCAGAAGGCGGAGGTACCGCTCCGGGATCAAAGCCGCGGCCGTCGTCGTACACGTCCAAGGTGACCGCGTCCGGAAGGTAGCCAAGGGTCACGCTGGCATGGCCGGCGTGGGCGTGGAGCTTGATGTTTGCCACCGCGCTCTGTGCGACACGGAGCAGGGCATGCCGGACCTCCGAAGGGAGCGGCCGCAAATCCCCGGTGACTTGCACACGGATGCCGTCCACGTACTGCTGTGCTGCCTGTTCCAGGGCTTCGGGGAGGGGCCCGGTCTCGAGCCCGGGGGCGGAGAGCTCATGTACCAGGCTGCGGGTGTCGGCGAGGTTGCGTCGCAGCAGGTCGGAGGCTTTGCGCACCTCGCGGTTCGCGGCAGGATCCGGCCATGAGCGCTGTGCGGCTTCGAGCAGGAGCAGGCTGCTGGCCAGGCCCTGGGTTACGGTGTCGTGGATTTCCCGCGAAACGCGCTCGCGTTCGGTGGCAATCCCGGCTTCCCGCTGCTTCGCCGCGAGTTGCTCCTGGGCCTGGGTGACGTCATGGAGAAGTTTGCGTTGCAGCGCAGCGTCGCGTTCGATCTTGTCGTAAATCAAGGTCAGCAGCGCACCCGCGGCGAGCGGGCCAAGAAGCATGGCGACGTCGGTCCAGCCGCTCATCCGGAAGAGTCCGACGGCGGTGGCGGCCGCCGTCGCGCCACCGGCCACATAGGCGGCCCACCCGCGGAAGGCGGTCCGGGCGAGGAAGAAGATCGCGAAGGAACACCACGCGAAGCTGGGGGCGGCAATGACAAGCGCCGCCCACGCTGCCACCAATGCGGCCATCCACGGAATCCATACCCCGCGCGCCGGTCCGGGGGGACGCCTGCCAGGTTCCCGACGGCGGGCCAACACCGCGGTAACCGCATAGAGGGCACAAACAGTCCCTGCCAACGCAACTGTCCACAGGTTGTCTGCGGGGGAGTGCCGCATGACATAGCGGACAGCCGAAGCGACCATCAGGACGGCGAAGCCCAGATGCACCACAGCATCGATGCGTCCATCGAGCCGTACGCCTGGCGCCGGCTGGGAAGGGACAGTGGGCATCCTCCCATGCTAGGTCCCTTTGCGGGCATTGGTCTGTCCACCTTTTGGCTGATACCGCCGACGGAAAGGCTGAGTCCGGGAACGGCAACCGGGCGATGTGGCGGTTGGTGGGTCCACGGAAGCATGGGGATGTACCCGAAACTGCGGTCCCGATGCCCTACAAGGAGAACCCCGTGAAGAAGTCGAACAAGATGATTGCCGCCGCCGCTGCCGGAGCATTGCTGCTCACCGGCGGTGTCACGGCCGTGGCCAACGCAGTGTCCCCTGCAGGTGCGCCGGCTGCTGCCCAGGCCGCTCCGGTGAAGGTTGCAGCCGAGGTCCAGCCCGCGCCGGAGAACGTGGTGGCCCAGAACAGGATCTCCGTTGGCGCCTCGAGCGCTGCCGTCACTGCTGCGCTGGCCAAGTGCCAGGCGGACAAACTTCCGTTCGTGACAGTTGCTCTGGTGGACCGCTTCGGAACTGTCCAGGCGCTGCTGCGGGGCGACAACGCTGCCGAGCACACCATCGAAGCCGCCAAGCAGAAGGCCTACACGGCAGCTGCCTTCGGTGCTCCCACCAGCGAGCTCGCCAAGCGCATCAACGGCAACGGACCCTCCATCGCCGACCTCCCCGGCACGCTCTTCCTTGCCGGTGGCGTCCCGTTGAAGGTCAACGGAGTCTCCGTTGCCGGCATCGGAGTCGGCGGCGCTCCCGATGGCGCCCTTGACGAAGCCTGCGCCACCGCCGGTGCCGATGCCTTGGCCACGGCAGCGAAGTAGCCTCGACAGTATGGATTCCCTGAAGGGGCGCAGCTGGGCGGCGGGCCGGGTGATCGGTGCGGGTTTGCTGATCGCCGGGCTCGTGGCCGGCTGCGCACCGTCGGAACCCGCCGATCCGGCTTCCGGCACGCCCGATGCAAGCACGACGGCGGCTGCCCCGGCGGCCGGCGCGTCGCCTGGCTCAAACCCGGCCCCGTCGTCGTCGGCTCCGGGCACACCGCCCAAACTCCCACCGGAGGCCCAATTGGAAACCGACCGTCTCCTGATCCTTGCCGCGAAAGCCAACGACGCCGGCCGCGTCCGTGAACTGATCGCGGCAGGCGGCAACGTCAACGCAAAGGACGACATCCAGGACTCGGCCTTCCTGTACGCCGGGGCGGAAGGCTTCAACGAGGTCCTGGAACTGACGTTGGCTGCGGGCGCGGATGTTCGCAGCATTAACAGGTACGGCGGCACCGCGTTGATCCCGGCGAGCGAGCACGGGCATACGGACACTGTCCGGATCCTCATTGCCGCAGGTGTGCCGGTGGATCACGTCAACAACCTTGGCTGGACCGCCATGCAGGAAGCCATCCTGCTCAACAACGGCGGGCCCAACCAGCAGGAGGTGGTCCGGCAGCTCCTGGCAGCCGGGGCGAACCCGGATATCCGCGACCCCCAAGGCCGAACCGCACTGCAGAACGCAGAGCGGCTCGGGTTTACGGAGATCGCGGCGCTGATCCGGAACCGCTGATCTTGCTACTCACTTGGGTTAGAAAGCCTCCAGGACGCTGACGTAGTTGGCGATGCCCACGCCGCCCATGTTCTGCACAGCGCCGCGGCGGGCGTTCGGCAACTGCATGTCACCCGCGGTGCCCGTGAGCTGCATGGCGGCGATGACATGTTGCGATACGCCTGTAGCGCCCACGGGGTGGCCCTTGGCTTTCAGCCCTCCGGAGACATTGATGGGGAGCTTTCCGTCCTTATATACCCAGCCCTCCTGGACAGCACGTGCACCTTCGCCGCGGGGTGTGAGGCCCATGGCTTCATACATGATGAGCTCGGCGATGGTGAAGCAGTCGTGGACCTCCGCGAAGTCCAGTCCCTCAAGCCCGACACCGGCCATGCCCAGCGCCCGTTCCCACGAAGCCCTGGTTGCTGCGAACTCGGTGGGATCGCGCTTCTCCGCAGGGAAGAAGTCGTTGGCGTGGCCAAAACCGGCCAGGCGAACAGGCGTGGTTGCGCCGCCGGCAGCCGAGGTGGACAGCACGACGGCGGCAGCACCGTCGGAGACCGGCGAACAGTCCGTGCGGCGCAAGGGCTCGGCCACCATGGGGTTCTTCTCGGAGATGGTCCGGCAAAACTCCTCGCCGAAGTCCCGGTGCATCTGGGCGTAGGGGTTGTCCATGCCGTTGCGGTGGTTCTTGGCAGCGATGGAGCCGAGGACATCGCCGAGGCCACCTTCAAATCCCGGGCCGCCGATTCCGGCGCCGTAGCGCTTGCCATAGTGCTTGGCGACTTCGGCGAACAGGCCCGTGAATCCGGTGGAGGACGCTTTTCCGGCCATCTCGTAGGAAGCACCCAGCAGGGCCGCCCCCACGACGTCCGCTCCGGCGTCGGTCATCTTCTCCGCGCCGATCACCAGGGCGTTGCGGGCAGTTCCGGCCAGGACCGCTTTGACACCCTGTTGGAAAGCCGCCGATCCCGAAGCGCAGGCATTCTCGGTGCGGGTTGCGGGAACGTTGGCCAGATCTGCCGATACCTGAAGCGCCAACGAGGACGTGAATCCCAGGGGCTGCATTCCCGAGTTGAACTGCCCGAGGTAGATCTCGTCAATGTCCTTTGGGTCCAGGCCCGAGTTCTCGATGGCTTCGCCGGCCACCTGGACGATCAGCGACTCCAGCGTGTCATCGGTCAGCTTCCCGAACTTGCTGTGACCCCATCCCGTGAGCAGGATGTCTTTGCCAAATTGCTCCTTCAAGCTCATGCGGGTGCTCCTTCAAGCGTGGGTTCAACAAGCGTAGGTTCAACAGAGGCAAGCGCCACGGTGAACTCTGCGTCGGACTTGCTGCGGATTTCTTCCACGGTGACGCCCGGGGCGAGGCGGGTCAGCAGCAGCAGAGCGTCTTCGATGTCGAAAACGGCGAGGTCAGTGATGATCCGGTCAACACACTTCAGGCCCGTGAGGGGCAGGGTGCATTCGGTGACGATCTTGGCAGAACCGTCCTTGGCGTTGTGCTCGGTAAGGACAACGACTCGCGGTGTCCCGGCCACCAGATCCATGGCCCCACCCATGCCCTTGACCATCTTGCCGGGGATGGTCCAGTTGGCCAGGTCCCCGGAACCGGACACCTGCATGGCACCCAGGATGGCCACCTTGACGTGCCCGCCGCGGATCATGCCGAACGATGTTGCGGAATCGAAAATGCTGCCGCCGGGAGTGATGGTGACGGTCTGCTTGCCGGCGTTGATGAGGTCGGCGTCTTCCTCGCCCTCATAGGGAAACGGGCCCATGCCCAGCAGTCCGTTCTCGCTCTGGAGGACCACCCGCACGCCGTCGGGCAGGTTGTTGGCTACCAATGTGGGAATGCCGATGCCGAGGTTGACGTAGTCGCCGTCGTTCAGTTCTTCGGCCGCGATGGCGGCCATCTGGTCTCGTGTCCATGCCATGGTGATGGGCTCCTTTGCTGCTAAACCGTGAGTGCTTCGGCGTGCTGGGCTACGGCCCGCTGCCGGACTGTGCGCTGTTCAATGTCCTTGACGCGCGCGGTGGCCTGGACCAGCCGCTGGACGTAGACCCCAGGGGTCACAATGTGGTTGGGGTCCAGTTCTCCGGGCTGAACAATGACCTCGGCCTCGGCGATGGTCACAGCTCCTGCCGTAGCTACCACCGGGTTGAAGTTCCGTGCCGTGTAGCGGTAGATCAGGTTGCCGTCGGTATCGGCGGTGTGGGCATGGACCAGTGCGACGTCGGCGGTGATGGCGCGCTCGCGGACGTACGTGACGCCGTCGAACTCTTCCAGCGGTTTGCCTTCGGCAACCAGGGTTCCCACGCCGGTCCGTGTGTAAAACGCGGGAATGCCGGCGCCGCCGGCGCGCAGGCGTTCAGCGAGGGTGCCCTGCGGCGTGAACTCGACCTCCAACTTGCCCGCCAAGTACTGCTCGGCGAACAGCTTGTTCTCGCCCACGTAGGAAGCGATGACCTTCCGGACCTGGCCCGCTTCGATCAGGACTCCAAGGCCCTTGCCGTCCACCCCCATGTTGTTTGAAACGATGGTGAGGTCCTTGGCGCCGGAGTCACGAACGGCATGGATCAGGTCAGCGGGGATACCACTCAAACCGAATCCCCCGACGGCGACGGTCAAGCCGTCTGCCATCACCTCACGCAGCGCTTCGGCTGCACTCCCGTACATGGTTGACATTGCGAACTCCTCGTTGAGCTGGTTGGTCCACTTTGTGGACGAGTCTCCTCTTGGAATCGAGCCTAGGCAGGGCAACGTGAGAGATCAATGGAGGCACTTACCAAATACTCACGCTGTGGACGCTAGACTGAGTGGTATCCATATTGTGGACAAAATCGCGGGGAGGGTGCTGTGGCAGTGCAAGGAGCCCAAGTGGTGGGCAGGGTGGCGCTGCTGCTGCGCCTGGTGGGCCGTAAGCCGGGTGGGACATCCTTGGCGGGTCTGGTGCGCGAGTCCGGGCTGACCCGGCCAACCGTTCACCGCCTGCTGACGTCCCTGGCTGCCGAAGGTTTGCTGGAGCACGATCCCGGCACGGGTAAGTGGGTGCTGGGGCCGGAGATCTTCCTGCTCGGATCGGTTGCTGCCGCCCGTTTCCCCATGGAGGACATCGCCCGGCCCTCGCTGCGAAGGTTGGCCGCCGAAACGGGGGAGAGTGCGTTCTTTTCCCTCCGCCGGGGGAACGAAACCATCTGCGTCCTGCGCGAAGAGGGAGCGTTTCCGGTGCGATCCTTTGTGCTGCACGAAGGGGTCCGCTTCCCGCTCGGAGTGGCCTCGGCCGGAACCGCGATCATGGCCTTCCTGCCCCCGGAGGAACAGGAAGCACTGCTGGGGGACTGGCCTGCGCACGCCGGCGACTTTGCTGTGGGCCACCCCGAAAACGTAGTGCGGGACAACCTGGAACGCACCCGCCTGGCGGGGTACGCCGTTAATCCCGGACTCATCCTCGAAGGCAGCTGGGGTATGGGTGCCGCAGTGTTTGACCAGCAGGGCCGCGCGGCCTGGGCGCTGTCCCTGACGGGAATCGAACCGCGCTTCCGTCCTGACCGCCAGGAGTTCCTGGGCAAACTGCTGCTCGAGGAAGCGCACCGAATGAGTGCAAGGTTGCAGGGAGCCAGCCCCAACTAGGTGAGAGTAAACGTCCTACTGAGCCCGCATTGGAGCCCGCATCGGAGCATGTGCTGTTACCTATGCGGGCTGGCGCAGGTCCAGTCGCATCAACACCCTGGGGAAGCCGTTCAATACAGAGGTGGTTTCGGCGACCTTCTTGAAGCCGGCCTTTTCAAAGAGCCTGCGCGTGCCAACGTAGGCCATGGTCAGATCCACCTTGCCGCCCCTGTTGTCCACGGGGTAACCCTCAATCACAGGGGCACCGTGGCTCTTGGCAAAGTCGATCGCCCCTCGCAGGAGTTCGTGGGAGATCCCCTTCCCTCGATGCCCGGGCCGGACGCGGATACACCATACGGACCAGACCTCGGCATCATCCACGTGGGGGATCTTGCGGTTCTTCGCGAAACTGGTGTCCGCGCGCGGGTGGACCGCTGCCCACCCAACCACTTCGTCGCCGTCGTACGCCAAAACGCCGGGAGGCGGGTCCTCGGAAACCAGCTTCTTCACGAACTTTCCACGTTCCTGCTTCTGGAGCTCCTGGTTCAGTTTCGACGGGATCCTGTAACTCAGGCACCAGCACACGTTGGAATCGGGGCTCTTGGGCCCCACCATGGTCTTCACGTCATCGAACACCGTCGCGGGCCGAACCTCGATAGCCATGCGGACCATCCTGTCACCGGGACCGGGTGCAGGCAACGGGATTCCGCCTTTGGTTCCAAAGCTCAGCTCCGGAGATAAGCGAGCACTGCCAGCACCCTGCGATGGCCCCGGTCCATGGTGGACAGTTGCAGCTTTTGGAAGATGTTGCCTATGTGCTTGCTGACAGCCGTTTCGGTGACCACCAAACGGGAGCCAATGGAGTGGTTGTCCAGGCCCTCGGCCATCAGGCCAAGGACCTCGCGCTCCCTGGGAGTGAGCGTGCTGATGGGATCACTGGCTCCCCGGCGGCTCATCAGCTGGGAGATCACTTCAGGATCCATGACGGTTGCGCCTCCGGCAACGCGCCGGAGGGTGTCAGTGAATTCCGCTACCTTACCCACCCGCTCCTTCAAGAGGTACCCCAGCCCGGCAGCACCTTCGGACAACAGATCACCGGCGTAGCGGTCCTCAACATAAGCGGAGAGGACCAACACCGGAAAGCCGGGCCGTCGTCGTCGGGCCTCACGTGCGGCCAGCAAGCCTTCATTCGTAAAGGTGGGCGGCATCCTCACGTCAAGGACGGCGGCG
This sequence comes from Arthrobacter sp. StoSoilB20, assembly GCF_019977295.1. Classification (NCBI taxonomy): domain Bacteria; kingdom Bacillati; phylum Actinomycetota; class Actinomycetes; order Micrococcales; family Micrococcaceae; genus Arthrobacter; species Arthrobacter sp. StoSoilB20. The sequence goes on from NZ_AP024651.1 coordinate 541,100, forward strand.
TCGGCGTCGTCAAGGACGGCAAGGAAGTCGACGGCGTTGTCCACGGCAGCGATGACATCGAACCCTTCGCTCTTGAGCAGGAGCGACAACCCCTCGCGGAGGAGTGCGTCATCCTCGGCAATTACAACCCGCACGGCAGTTCCACCTTCACGACTGTTGGTCCGTTGGCCGGGCTGTGGAATTCCAAAACGCCCTCGAAAGCAGCCGCCCGGCGTCGAATTCCTGCCAGCCCGCCACCTGGACGTTCCACCGCCCCGCCACGGCCGTTGTCCTCCACCGAGATCAGGAGCCGCTCAGCAGATCCGTCCCGTTTGACCACCACGGACAGCCGGGTGGCGGCACTGTACTTATTGGCATTGGTCAAGGCCTCAGCCACGATGAAGTAGCTGGCCGACTCCAATGCCGCCGGAACCCGGTGGAGGTCGGACACCATGAGGTTGCAGGGAATGGCCGAGCGGCCCGTCAAAGCCGAGAGCGCTCCTTCCAGGCCGAGCTCGTCCAGGATGGGCGGGTGAATATCGTGAACCGCTGTTCGCAGCCCGGCCAGGGCGTCGGTGGCGGCTTGCTGTGCCCTGCGGACATGGGGAAGTGCGTCCTGCGGGGTTTTCTCAAGGGTCCGCTCCGCCAGCCCGAGCATCATGACGACGCCCACCAACCGGTTTTGCGCGCCATCATGCAAATCGCGTTCTATCCTTTTGAGCTCCGCCGAATGGGCATCCAACGCCGCGGCACGGCTGGCCGTCAACGCAGTCACCCGCTCGGCCAGGTACGCGCTCGCAGGAAGCGACAACATCTTTGCCTGAATCCAGGCAAGGCCTGCAGCCGCTCCGGGAATCAGCCACCAGGAGACCACTGCATATCCAAGGCCTATCAGCAGCATCCACCAAGCACCCTCCCATGACGTCACCGGATACAGGTTGACTACAGGCTGGTCGGCGGGGAGGAGGAACCAGTACGTGGGAATGAGCACCGAGTTCAAGGCGCCAAAAGGAAATCCGATACACAGGAGCGCGACGACCGGCATCCCCAGCCCGTGAGCCACCAACCACAGCAAATCGCGGCCGGTGCTGCGGGAGAAAACCAAACGGAGGCGCTCTTCAAAGGAAGGCCTGCGGGGGATGGGAGCGTAGTTTTCGGTCACGGGCATACCGGAGTAGCTGGATGTTCGACGGCGGGCTATCGCCGCCCACCAGCGCAGGCCGGCTACCGCCCGGGGCGCTACGAGCCATCCGCCGCTGAAAAGGAACAAGGGGATAAGGAGCGCGGCAACCATGAACATGGCCATGGAGATGACGCTGGCGAGCAGCTCACCAACAAGGTAGCCGTAGGCACGAAGCCATGGCCGAAAACGAGGTTTGATCATGACTTCAGTCTGCCGCAGCAGCAAGGGCCTTGGCGGTATAGCCAGCTCCACCTTTAACAGGGTGGCCCGCACCATCGTGCCCGAATCCGCTGATCCGTAGCGTCGAAAGCATGAAAAGTGACACAACTGCACAAATGGCCCGGCCGCACGGAACGGGCACTGCGCGGGATGCCAGTGTGGACGTCATCCGGAGTCTCTGCCTTGTGGTGGTGGTGGCACTCCACGCCCTGATGGTGGGCGTGAGCGTTGGTCCCCAGGGGCCTGTACTGGAGAATGCCCTGGACGGAAATCCGTGGTTCTCCTCCCTGTCCTGGCTTGTTCAAGTCATGCCGCTGTTCTTCATTGCCGGCGGCTTCAGTTCCGTCTCGCAATGGCGCCGCATGCAGCTCCGGGGCAGCACAGCCGGTGACTATGTCCGGCTCAGGCTGGTGCGGCTGCTGGTTCCCGCTGTGGTCTTGGTGGCCTCAGTGGGAACGGGGCTGCTGATACTTGCCGTAGCGGGCGTTCCCGGGGAGATGGTGGAAACAGCCGGGTATCGAATCAGCCAGCCCTTGTGGTTCCTGGCCGTCTACCTCGGATGTTCGGCGCTTGTTCCCCTGATGGCATCCGCTCACGGGAAGGCGGGGCTCCCGACTTTGGTGGGGTTGGCGCTCGCCATTGTTGCGGTGGATACGGGACGTTTGTTCATGGAGCTTCCTGCCCTCGGGCACGCCAACCTTGCCTTCGTATGGCTCTTTATCCAGCAGCTGGGCTTCTGGCTGGCCGATGGGCGGGTGGGGCGGATGTCCCGTGCGGCACGGAAATGGATTGCGGGTTTGTCCTTGGTCCTCTTGGTCCATCTCTTCGCATCCGGCTGGTATTCGGGGGATATGTTCAGCAACCTCAATCCGCCAACGGGCGCCCTTGCGCTCCTGGCAATCGCACAACTGATGGTTTTCTCCCTCGCCCAAAAGCGCATCAGACGGTGGACCGAAAGGTCCAAGGCCATGTCCCTGGTCAGGTTGGTGGGCTCCAAAGCGATGACCATATATCTCTGGCACATGCCGGTGATGGTTTCCCTCGCTGGCCTGCTGCTCATGGTCCCGGTACATCTCCCGGTTCCGGGGACCGCGGAATGGTGGTTGAGCCGGCCGGTGTGGCTCGTGGCTGTTGCATGTGCGCTCTTGCCGGTTGCGAGGCGGCTGGGGCGTCTTGAACTGGTAAGCGCGTCGAGCAAAGGTCCTCTCACGCACCCAAGGATCCTGCTGGGCGCAGTCAGTGGCGTGGCTGGAGTAGTGGTTCTCCTCGTCGATGGCATCACTCCCGGCATGGCCTTCCTCAGCGTGGTTCTGTTCCTATGCGCGCTATGGGGCCACCTCGATCTCCGGAAGGCTGGAGCTGCCGCACAACGGTGAGCGGGACCAAAACGGGTTAGACTGGCTGCCGTGATGACCGGATCGGGCTTCTGCCCTGCACGGATCGGCTACCCGGCCGACCTCTGACGCGCGTTTTGCCCTGCCGCATTGGCAGGTACAGCGCAGTTGCCCCTCGGGCACCTCCTTGTGGATCGATGACCCTCAAACCATCGAAAACAACCCACAAAGGAGATATCCATGCCTGCACTTTTCAACCACACCATCATCGCGTCCTTGGACCGCGCCGCTTCCGCCGCGTTCTACCAATCCATCCTTGAAGCGGAGGAAGCTCCCAGCTGGGGTCCCTTCACCAACCTCACGCTGGCCGGCGGGGTAATGCTGCAATTCGCCGAGCCGCCGGTCGAGATCCAGATGCAGCACTACGCCTTCCTTGTTGACGACCAGCACTTCGACCGTGCCTATGGGCGTCTGGTGAGCGCCGGCGTCGAACACTGGGCGGATCCGCAGATGACCCGCCCGGGGGAAACAAACACGGAGCACGGCGGCCGCGGCGTCTATTTCAAGGATCCATCCGGCCATGCCCTGGAGCTGATCACCAAGCCGTACTTCTGAGTGGAACGCGAACGGTGGATGGGGGCCGCGGGGTGGCCGGCCAGGGTTTTAAAAAACTTTTTCAATCCGGACCCATCCACCCCGTGCCACCCTCCGAATAGATGGTGAGACACAAACCGCCGGTGAAGCGAAAGCAGCATCAGCAGCCAAGGTCCCACCAACCAATGGAGCCAACGCCCTGGTTCCAAAAACAAGGAGAATGACATGTTGTCCACAAAGCGCCCCGCCCTCGCCTTCGTTGGCCTCACAGCAGCCGCCCTTCTCGGTCTTACTGCCTGTGGTGGTTCCAGCACCTCCAGCACCCCGTCGTCTTCATCACCGGCTCCGATGAGTTCCTCGGCGGCTCCGTCGTCGATGGCACCGTCGCCGTCGTCGTCCGCTATGTCCAGCGCCGCGATGGATCCCGCCGCCAACCTTGTAGGCCCCGGCTGCGCCGGATACGCCGCACAGGTTCCGGACGGCGCCGGCTCGGTAACTGGCATGGCCAAGGACCCGGTAGCCGTAGCAGCATCGAACAACCCGCTGCTCAAGACCCTGACCGCCGCTGTTTCGGGAAAGCTCAACCCCAAGGTTGACCTGGTTTCCACCCTGAACGGCAGCGAATTCACGGTGTTCGCACCGGTTGACGATGCTTTCGCAAAGATCGACCCCGCAACAATCGAGACGCTCAAGACGGACGATGCCCTGCTGAGCAAGATTCTCACCTACCACGTAATCCCCGGTCAGCTGACCCCGGACCAGATCGTCGGCACCCACAAGACTGTCCAGGGTGGCGAAGTGACCGTAGCCGGCACCAAGGACGCCCTCACGGTTGATGGCGCCAACGTGATCTGCGGCGGCGTACAGACCGCCAACGCCACGGTCTACCTGGTTGACTCGGTGCTGATGCCCAAATAGGCCTTAGGCCTCAAGTATCACCAGCAACAAACCAGCAATAAACAGCACCACACAACAAAGCAGGCGCCGGGATCCGGCGCCTGCTTTGTTGTGTGCTGCTTTGTTGTGTCGCCTGTTCTGTTGTGCTCTGTCAGCGGCTGAAGTCGCTGTCGGTGTAGGACCCGGCCCGGCGGTGTTCGGATCCGCAAGGGCAGTGGTCAACCTCAATGCGGACCGTCACCGGTTTGGAGGAGTCCAGGGTGAGGGTCACGTCCTCGCCGGACTGGTCGTTGGAGCCGACCTGGCTGCTGCGGCCGGCCTTGGCGTTGAGGCGGAGGGTGGATGTGTTGGGCATGGTGGACCTTCCTGGAATGGGAATGGGCTGGCCTGAAATGGGGATGGGCTGGCCAAAGGCCGGTTACTTGGGGTCGGAGTGCTGGGCTGGTTTGCCCACCAGGGGGATGGTTCCCGTGGGCGTTCCACCGGCGCAATCGGACTCAGTGCACTTTTCGGCGCATTCGTGCTTGGTGACGAGGTCGAACTGAACCCCGCCGTGCTGCTCAACTCCGGCCCGGATGGCCCGGTCCACCACTGAGGTGGCCAGACGGCGGTGCAGCGAGAGGGGGTCGCGGCGAAGATCCTTGACCAAGGCGAAACAGAGCAGCAGCATCACGATCACGAACGGCAGGGCTGCCACGATGGTGACTCTTTGGAGGCCTGCCAAAGCCTCGGAGGGTTTGTCACCGCCGGCAAGGAGCATGACCGCGGCGACAGCACCGGTGAGGCTGCCCCAGAAGATCACCACGCCGCGGCGCGGGTGCTCGGCACCGTTGGAGCTCAAGGATCCCATCACGATCGAGGCCGCGTCGGCGCCGGTGATGAAGAAGATCGCCACCAGGACCATGGCCAGGACGATGACGGCGGCAGTCAGCCACCCGGGCATGCCCAGGTTCTTTACGAGATCGAACAGGGCGCCGTCGAAGTTGATGGAGGGAGCACCGTCCACCATGGTCACCAGCCCCGGAGTGCCGGCCTTGTCAGCTTCCTGCTGGACCTGGAACGCGGCCCCGCCGAAAATGCCGAACCAGATGACGCTCACGACGCTGGGCACCAGCAATACGCCGGTGACGAATTGGCGGATGGTCCGGCCCCGGCTGATCCGGGCAATGAACAAGCCAACGAAGGGCGTCCAGGAGATCCACCAGGCCCAGTAGAAGATGGTCCAGCTGGTCATCCAGCTGCGGAGGGAATCGTCTCCCACAGCTTCGGTCCGTGAGGACATCTCGGCCAGGTCCCTGGCGTAGTCGCCCACGGCGGAAGGAATCAGGTTGAGGATGAAAAGGGTGGGGCCGGCAACGAAAACGATCAGGGCCAGGACCACCGCCAGCACCATGTTGATGTTGGAAAGCCACTGGATGCCGCGGCTGATGCCTGAAACGGCTGATGCGACGAAGCAGAAGGTCAGGACGGCGACGATGACCACCAGCACAGGGGTGCCGACCTCGCCGAGCCAGCCGTTGGAGGTCATTCCGCTGCCGATCTGGAGGGCGCCAAGGCCCAGGGAAGCTGCGGTCCCGAAGAGGGTGGCGAAGATGGCCAGGATATTGATGAACTTCCCGATGGGGCCTTCCACCATGCGGATGCCGAACAGCGAGGTGAAGGCCGCGGACACCAGCTGCTTACGGCCGAGCCGGTACGTGCCATACGCCATGGCGATACCCACCACGGCGTACATGGCCCAGGGGTGCAGGGTCCAATGGAAGATCGAGGTGGCCATGGCGGTCTGGATGGCAGCAGGTGTGCGGCCGTCCACTGTTCCGGGTGGCGGGGAGATGTAGTGGTACAGCGGTTCGGCCACGCCGTAGAACATCAGGCCGATGCCCATGCCGGCGGCGAACATCATGGCCACCCAGGAGACTGTGCGGAACTCGGGCTTCTCGCCGTCCTTGCCCAGCGGGATGTTGCCGAACTTGCCGAGGGCAAGCCAGAGGACGAACACAACGAACAAGGAGGCCAGGACCATGAAGAGCCAGCCGGTGTATTCCATGACCCAGTTCAGGGCGCCTTTGGAGGTTTCAGAGAGGCTGTCCCGTCCAACAAATCCCCAGACCACGAAGGCGACGGCGATGGCGCCCGTGATCCCGAAGGTGACTTTGTCGAGGGTAAGTTTGCGGTTCCGGCGGGCCGAGACGGCCTGCTCGGTCTTGGCGTGGCGCAGTTCTTCCATGATCTGTTCGTACTCTTCAGAATCGGGAAGGACTTCTGCGCCTCCGTCCTCAGCGTCGAGGGCGGCCAAGGTGTCGGGTGGAGTGTCCACTAACTGGTCGTCGGCAGGTAACTCCTCTGGTGTAAGGGGTTTGGTGTCACTGTTTATAGCCATGAGCGGGTCCTTTGCTCGGAGAGTCATGGGCTTGCGTTTATACATGGCCCTTGAAGGGGGTGGCCATCCGTAAGGGTGGAGAGCGTTCCGCATGAATCAACAACATTCGCGCTATGCAACAGAGTGCTCTGCGTCACAGTGAAAGTCAAGGTTTTTTCGCTCTTTGACAGCAGATTGATATATCAATTGGCCTTGAGGTGCAGGGGTGTGTTTGTACTGCATGTTGCCCCTGGGGCTGGTGGAAGCAGTTGGTTCGCTGCGGCCTAGCTGTGCCGGTAGCCCATACGGGCGCTGATGGTCAGTCCGGCCGTTCGGAGCCCCTCAATAAGCCCCGGCTGGTCCTCGGGTGAAAACCTGAAGGCCGGACCGGAGATGCTGACCGCGGCAATAACGTTTCCTGAGTGGTTGAAGATGGGCACGGCCACGGCCGTGAGGCCGATTTCGAACTCTTCATGGACTATGGCGTAGCCATTGCGGGCCACGTCCAGCAGTTGCTTCTCCAGCTCGCCCCGGTTGGTCACGGTGCGCGGTGTCCGGGCGGGCAGGCCCACCGTTTTGAGGACCTGGGACCTCTCGTCGGTGGTCAACGCGGCAAGGAGTACCTTGCCGCTGGACGTGGCATGCAGGGGAGTCAGGCTTCCCACCCAGTCATAGGTGGCCAGCGTCGAAGGGCCCATGGCCTGGTCCACGTTGACGGCGTAGTTGGACCGCAGGACAGCCAGGTTCACGGTCTCCTTGTACTCGGCAGCCAAGGACTCCAGGACCTCCCGTGCTTCATGGACCACGCTGAGCCGGCCGGGGATGGACGACGCCAGGCGAAGTATCCCAAAGCCCAACTGGTACTTGCCGCGCTCGCTGTTTTGCCGCACGATTTCCCGGCTGACCAAGGACCCCACCAACCTGGACACGGTGGACTTATGGATGCCCATTTCTTCGGCGATTTCACTCACGCCGGCGTCACCTTCACGGGCAAGGATTTCCAGGATCTGGAGGGCCCGGTCCACGGACTGGACGCCACCGCCTTGGGCGTCCGCATCCTTTTCGATGTCCGGGTTGTTCCGTGCGGCCATGATGCCTCGTGTCGTTAGTCCAGGCAGGCCGCCTTTACTGGCTTGGGTTGTCCGGCCTGCGCTCTCGTCTGACCTCATCCTAGACGGAGTTTTGCACGGACCCTTTCACACCAGGGGTACTCGCGTGGTTTACTTCCAGGGCAGTGGCAGGACCGGCACGGGCGCCCCGGCTGCCACGCCTTCGGGGGGAACAGCCATGTATCCATCGGCTCCGGCAAGTCCCCGCATCATCCCCGAAGCGGTATGGGAGGCCGGGAACACCACGTCGTGGATCACGCTGCAGGGTATGAGGCGGGTCTTTCCCGGGACCGGATCAACGTCGGCCCCGGATGTCATGAGGCTGGCTGACGGGATGGGCCGGTCTCCCAAGGCGGCCAGCAGGGGCTCACCGAGGGTCATGAGCGCCATCATGGCGGCGAGCGGATTTCCCGGGAGACCTATGATGAACCTGCCATCCGGCAGTACGGCCAGCACGGCGGGATGACCAGGCCTCATGTCGATGCCGTCCAGGAGGATCCGGCCACCGAGCGCAGCAACGGCGTCACGGAAGTGGTCCGTCCCGGATTTGCCGGTCCCGCCGGTGGTGATGGTGACGTCCGGCGGCAGGGCCCCGGCAACATCAGCATCGTCCAGCGCCGCCATCCACTCTTGGTACGAGTCGCCGATCCTGCGCTGGCCACCGGGGGTTCCGCCCAATTGGGAAATGACGGCATCCAGCTGCGGACCGAACGCGTCGCGTACCTGTCCTGCTGCCGGTTCACCAGAGGTCACCACTTCCGAGCCGGTCAGTACGACGGCGACCCTCGGCTTGCGCTGTACGTGGAGGTAATCGTGGCCTGCTACGGCGGCCAGAGCAATGTGGGCCGGATTAAGGAGTGTGCCGGCGGGAATGAGGACGTCGCCGGCTCCGGCTTCTTCCCCGGCTCCCCTGATGTGCCGGCCGGGGAGTGTGTCCTCTGGCCTGGCATCATGGGCGAGGAAGAGCCGGCCGTCCTCGGCGACTGTTCCGCTTTCCTTCCGCAGGACTGCTGTGGCACCCGCAGGGACCAGTCCGCCGGTGGCAATGGTGCTGGCTTCGCCCGGCGCAAGCGGGAGCCCCGCCGTCGTCAATTTCCACGGGCCAAAGCTGCCGGTTTCGGCGCCGCTGCCATTGACAGCCCAGCCGTCCATTGCCGATGACGCGTAGTGCGGAAGGTCCCGCGGGGCAGTGACTGCGCGGGTCAGGGTGTGCCCGATTGCTTCGCGGAGGGAGACTTTGGACGGGTTCAGCGGTCCGGCGCAGTGGTACGCCAGCTCCCGGGCTTCAGCCCAGGTGGCTGCGTGCCGCACTGAAACGGCAGGGCCGGCGGCTTCTTGGGTAAGCATGGATCGTTCGCTCCCTGGAATGAGGTTAAGTGCAGATACCGGGGACTGCACGGCCTTCCCGTAATGCTTGCCGCGCAGTCCCCGGTATCGGTTGATGCGTACTGAGCCGGTGGTGTACTACGCCTTGACGTAGCCGTTGGGGTTCAGGACGAACTTGGTTGCCGCTCCGGCGTCGAACTCTGCGTAACCGCGGGGAGCGTCCTCGAGCGGGATTGCCTGGGCGTTTACTGCCTTGGCGATCTGGACCTTGTCATGAAGGATGGCCATCATCAACTGACGGTTGTACTTCATGACCGGGCACTGGCCGGTGGTGAAGGACAGGGACTTGGCCCAGCCGGTACCCAGGGAGAGCGAGAGCGAACCGTGCTTGGCTGCGTCGTCGATTCCACCCGGGTCTCCGGTGACGTAGAGGCCCGGGATGCCCAGGGATCCGCCGGCCGCAGTGATGTCCATGAGGGAGTTCAGCACGGTGGCGGGAGCTTCGTGGGAGGCATCCTTGCCGTGGCCGCGGGCTTCGAAGCCCACAGCGTCAACGCCGCAGTCCACTTCCGGAACGCCGAGGATCTGTGCGATTTGTTCCTTTGGATCGCCGTTGGAGACATTGACGGTTTCGCAGCCGAAGGAGCGCGCCTGCGCCAGCCGGTCCTCGTTCATGTCGCCCACAATCACGACGGCGGCACCCAGCAGTTGGGCGCCGACGGCGGCAGCAAGGCCCACGGGCCCGGCGCCTGCGACGTAAACAGTGGACCCCACGCCAACACCGGCAGTGACGGCGCCGTGGAAACCGGTGGGGAAGATGTCCGAGAGCATGGTCAGGTCCATGATCTTTTCCAGGGCCTGGTCGCGGTCCGGGAAACGCAGCAGGTTCCAGTCGGCGTAGGGGACCAGCACGAACTCGGCCTGGCCTCCCACCCATCCGCCCATGTCCACGTAGCCGTAGGCGCTGCCGGGGCGGTCAGGGTTGACGTTGAGGCAGATGCCGGTCTTCTGTTCCTTGCAGTTCCGGCAGCGGCCGCAGGAGATGTTGAACGGCACCGAGACGATGTCGCCCACCTTGATGAACTCGACGTCGGGCCCTACCTCCACCACTTCGCCGGTGATTTCGTGGCCCAGCACCAGGTCCTGCGGAGCGGTGGTGCGGCCACGGACCATGTGCTGGTCCGATCCGCAGATGTTGGTGGTTACCGTCCGGAGGATCGCGCCGTGCGGCACCTTCCGTCCCACGTTGGCAGGGTTGACGCCCGGCCCGTCCTTGAGCTCAAACGTTGGGTAGTCGGTGTTGATGATCTCAACGACACCGGGTTCCTTGTAGGCGACTGCTCTGTTTCCTGACATGGTCACTCCCTGTTCTCTGGCTGTTACTGAAAAATGCTGCCCAATGGTCCGAAAGCGGTGCTTCGATGAAGAAATACCTCCCCAGGTTTCAGGCCACCGAAGCACCCCTCACGAACCACCGGACGGGTGAAAAATCTGACGGGTGAAAAATCTGACTGTTGGAACTTTTGTTGAAACTCAGGCCCTCTCCAGCCTGATGATCACGGACTTGGACGTGGGCGTGCCGCTGGTGTCCGCCACGGAATCGAGGGGCACCAGGACGTTGGTTTCGGGGTAATAGGCGGCGGCACACCCCTTCGGCGTCGAATAGGACACGATCCGGAAGTTCTCCGCCCGCCGGTCTGTTCCCTGGAACTCGGAAACCAGGTGGACCATGTCGCCGTCGGCAAAGCCCAGCCCTGTGATGTCCTCGGCGTTGATGAGAACCACCCGCCGGCCACCGTGGATGCCGCGGTAGCGGTCGTCCTTGCCATAGATGGTGGTGTTGTACTGGTCGTGTGAGCGCAGGGTTTGAAGGACCAAGCGGCCCGGCGGGACCTTGATGAACTCCAGTTCGTTGCCCGTGAAGTGCGCTTTCCCCGAGGCGGTGTCGAACTTCCTGGCATCGCGGGGCGGGTGGGGCAGCACAAAGCCGCCAGGGTGCTGGATCCGTGCTTCAAAGTCTTCAAAGCCGTCAAACACCGCTTCAATGTGCTTCCGGATCAGCGTGTAGTCGTCCCGCATGGCGAGCCACGCGGCCTGGGGTGTGTTGGGCAAGCGGCCGTGGCCATCGGTGAACACCCTGTGCGCGAGGTTGCATACGATTGCTACCTCGGAGTGCAGATGTTCACTTGCAGGCTTGAGGCGTCCGCGTGATGCGTGGACGGCACTCATGGAGTCTTCCACCGTGACCCGCTGGTCGCCCGTACGTTGGGTGTCCTTCTCGGTGCGTCCCAGCGTGGGAAGGATCAGCGCGCGGCGACCCGTGGACAAGTGTGAGTGGTTGAGCTTGGTGGAAATCTGGACGGTCAACCGGGTATTGGCCAAGGCCTGCTCAGTGACCTCCGAATCGGGAGCGGCCCGGACGAAGTTGCCGCCCATGCCCATGAAGAACCGGACTTTTCCGTCGCGCATGGCCCGGATGGCTGCCACTGTGTCATAGCCGTGCTCCCGGGGGGAGTGGAACTCGAATTCCTGGTCCAGCCGGTCATGGAAGGTCCCGGGCATCTTTTCGAAGATGCCCATGGTCCGGTCGCCCTGGACGTTGGAATGGCCGCGCACCGGGCAGACACCCGCGCCGGGCTTGCCGATGTTGCCTTGCAGGAGCAGGACGTTGACCACATCGCGGAGGGTGGGCACGGAGTGCTTGTGCTGGGTCAATCCCATGGCCCAGCAAACAATCGTGGCGCTGGAAGCAAGCAGCCGTTCACCGGTGGAATGGATCTGCTCCAACGTCAGCCCTGTTGCCTCCACAATGTCATCCCACTCCACCTTTTCCAGGTAGCGCAGGTAGTCATCAAGGCCGACTGTGTGGTTGTCGATGAAGTCATGGTCCAGGACCGTTTGCAGGCCAGGGGTGTTCCTTCCGGCAGCTTCGGCTTCCAGCAGGTATTTGCCCAGGCCTTGGAAGAGGGCTTGGTCTCCGCCGGCACGGATCTGCAGGAAGTCGTCCGTCAGTTGGGTGCCCTGGATCATCCCGGCCACATGCTGGGGGTTCTCAAAATGCAGGAGCCCGGCCTCAGGAAGCGGGTTGACTGAAACGATGACCGCGCCGTTCTTCTTCGCCTTCTCCAATGCGCTGAGCATGCGCGGGTGGTTGGTCCCGGGATTCTGCCCCGCGACGAAGATCAGCGACGCCGTTTCCAGGTCCGTCAGGCTGACCGAGCCCTTGCCGATGCCGATGGTCTCCACCAGAGCGGAACCGGAGGATTCGTGGCACATGTTCGAACAGTCCGGGAGGTTGTTGGTCCCAAGTCCCCGGACCAGGAGCTGGTAGACAAACGCTGCCTCGTTGGAGGTGCGGCCCGAGGTGTAGAACACTGCTTGGTCGGGGTGTTCCAACTCCCGCAGTTCCTTGGCCATGAGGTCGTATGCGTCCTCCCAGTCAATGGCCCTGTAGTGCGTAGCACCTTCGTCCAGGAACATCGGGTGGGTGAGCCTGCCTTGCTGGCCCAACCAGAAGTCGTCCCGGGTCTTGAGATCGGAAATGGAGTGCTGGGCGAAGAATTCCGGTGTGACGCGGCGGCGGGTGGCTTCCTCGGCCACGGCCTTGGCGCCGTTTTCACAGAACTCCGCTGCATTGCGTTTCTCGTGCTCGGGCCAGGCGCATCCCATGCAGTCGAACCCGTCCAGCTGGTTTACTGCCAGCAGGGTTTGGACGCTGCGCAGCGGTCCCATCTGTTCCAGGGAAATTTTCAAGGCGTTGGCAACAGCCGGGATGCCCACGGCCTTGGTTTTGGGTTTGGTGACGGTCAGTTGCGACTCATCAATGTTCTCGCGCGGAGCTTTGGCATGCATGGGTAAACCCTTCAGATCCCGGAAGTGGATGCAGTCAGCAAAGCGGCGGGGGAGTGCTGCCGCGCAGCTTCGGCCGTATGCAGCAGCAACAGGGCCGTGGTTACCGACCCCACGCCGCCGGGAACCGGACTCAGCCCGGCAGCGACGCCGGTGACGCTGGCCTCATCGACGTCCCCCACCAGGGAACCGTCGGGCAGGACGTTCGTCCCGACGTCGATCACTACCGTCTCTTCCGAGATATCGCTGCCTTTGAGCAGGCCGGTGCGGCCCGCGGCAACAACCACGACGTCGGCGTACCGGGTATGGCGCTCCAGCGGACCCGATTTGGAGTGGCAGATGGTGACGGTTGCATCCTTGTCGAGGAGGAGCAGGGACAGCGGCTTGCCCACCACGGCGGAACGCCCGACGACGGCCACCTTCCGGCCCGCGACCGGCACCTCGAAGTGGTCCAGCAATTCCACCACGGCCCGGGCTGTGGCCGGCGCGAACGCAGGCTGGCCCACGGCCAAACGGCCGAGACTGAGGGGATTGGCGCCGTCGACGTCCTTTTCGGGGGCGATGAGCCCCACCAAGCGGTCTGCACGTACGGCGGCCGGCAGGGGAGTCTGGAGGATGATCCCATGAACGGCCGGTTCTGCGCTGAGGTCCTCGAGGATGTTTGCCAGCGCAGCTTCACCGGCGTTTGGCCCGAGATCGACCACGCGGCACTCGATCCCTGCCCGTCCAGCTGCCCGCTCGATTGAACGGACATACCAGTGGGTTGCCTCGTCGTCCGTGGCGACAACAACGGCCAGGGTGGGCCGCAATCCCTCGGAGCGAAGGATGCGGGCCTCATCCCGGGCTTGCTGTTGGATGCGGGAAGCGAGTCCCTTTCCGGAAAGCACGGCCGTGGTCATGAGAGGATCCTTTCCCGGACGCGCTTCACCAAGGCATCAGCGGCGAGTACCACCTTGTCCTCAATACCGTCCGTCTGCTCCGCCAAACGTGAACGGGCTTCGCCGTGTTTGAGGGCGACCACATTGATGTCGATGTTGACCCGGGCCGTGGTGGCGGCTGCCCGGGCAGCATCGGCTGCGGCTGCGACGTCGCTGATGACGTTGGGGTTGGCCACCTCGAAAAGTTCGGTGGCCAGATCCACCACTTCACCGGCAACCTTGACCAGCTGTGCGGGGGTATGGGCGGCCTGGACCAGGGCGTCCTGAATGGCCGCTGTGCGCGCGGTCTTCAGTTCCTCCGTGTCCGAGGGCAGCTTGTAGGAGTCGATGACGGACTGGAAGGCGTGTTCATCAGCGTCAGCGAGGCGCAGGGCTTCGACGACCAAGTGGTCGGCGGCGCTGGTGATCCGGTTGACGAGCCCTGCATGCTGCTCATATTTTGCTCCCGTGGTGTACCTGGCCACCATGGCAACCAGCGCGGCACCCTGGGCCGCGTGCAGTGCCGCAGCCGCCCCTCCACCGGGGGTGGGCTGACGTGAAGCCAACCGGGAGAGGTAGTCATTGATGGTTTCTGAGCTGATCATGGCAGTGCTAGCCACGGAGCCGGCTCATGGTGGGATCGTACAGCGGATCCTGGGTCACGGTGGCCTGGATCCGACGTCCGAAGTACTCGATTTCCACGGAGTCTCCGATTGATACTGCCGAAGGCAGGTAGGCGTAGGCGATCGGTTTGCGGACCGAGTAACCGTAGGCGGCGCTGGTGACGTAACCCACCGCCTGGTCCTTGTAGAACACCGGTTCCTTGCCCAGCACGAGGCTCCTGCCGTCGTCGACCGTCAGGCAGCGAAGGCGACGCGCAGAGCCTTCCTCGGTGCGGCCTTCAAGGGCAGCCTTGCCGACAAAGTTCTCCTTGGCCATCTTCACGGCAAATCCGAGGCCGGCTTCGAAGGGATCGTGTTCCGTGGTCATGTCCGTGCCCCAGGAACGGTAGCCCTTTTCCAAGCGCAGCGAGCTGAAGGCGGCACGGCCTGCGGCGATGACGCCGAAAGGTTGGCCGGCCTTCCACAGGGCATCCCAAAGGCGCTGCCCGTTGTCAGCACTGGTGTAGAGCTCCCAGCCGAGTTCGCCCACGTAGGACAGGCGCATGGCGGTGACGTTGACGCCGCCGATGGTGACCTGCTTGGCACGGAAGTACTTCAGGCCGTCGTTGGTGAAGTCATCGCTGCTGACCGTGCTGATGAGGTCGCGGGCCAGCGGACCCCACAAGCCGATGCAGCAGGTGCCACCGGTGGTGTCACGGACCTGGACCCAGTCCCCGGCGTCGCCGCTCTGGGTCTGGTGGCGGGCTGCGCGCTCAAAGTAGGCGGTGTCCATGTTGCCGTTGGCTCCGAGCTGGAACGTGTCTTCGCTGAGGCGGGCCACGGTGATGTCGCTTCGGACACCGCCGGCCTCGTCCAGGAGAAGGGTGTAAGTGACCGCGCCGGGCTTCTTGGCCAGATCGCCGGTGGTCAGCTCCTGGAGCAACTTCAAAGCTCCCGGGCCCGATACCTCGAGGCGCTTCAGCGGTGTCATGTCGTACATGGCTACTGCCGTACGGGTCTTCCAGGCCTCGGCTGCGGCGATGGGCGAGCTGAACATGCCGGACCACGCGTCACGTGCCGGGGGCTGCCAGTCATCCGGCATCTCCTTGAGGAGTTCGGCGTTGGCTTCGAACCAGTAAGGACGTTCCCATCCTGCGCCTTCCAGGAAGTAGCCACCGAGCTGCTTGTGGCGGGCGTGGAAGGGGCTGACGCGAAGGTTGCGCGGGGAAAGCTTGGGCTGGAGCGGGTGCATGACATCGTAGATTTCCACGAAGTTCTGCTGGGAGGTTTCGCTGACGTATTCAGGGGTCAGCTGGACCTCTTCGAAACGGTGGATATCGCAGTCGCCGAGGTCGATCTGCGACTTGCCGGTGGTAAGCAGTTCCGCCACGGCGCGGGCGATGCCTGCGGAGTGGGTGACCCAGACGGCCTCGGCAACGAAGAAGCCGTCCACTTCCTTGGATTCGCCTACCAGCGAGCCGCCGTCAGGGGTGAAGGAGAAGATGCCGTTGAAGCCGTCCTCGATTTCGCTTTCGCGGAGGGCGGGAAGAATCTGCTTGGTTGCTTCCCATGCGGGAAGGAAGTCTTCCAGTGTGAAGTCCAGGCGCGAGGGCATGTTGTGTTCGCTGATGCTGCTGGGCTCGTAGCTGCCCAATTCATCCAGATCCACGGGCATGGGGCGGTGGGCGTAGGAGCCGATGCCGTAACGGTCGCCGTGCTCGCGGTAGTAGAGGTCCTGGTCCTGGTGGCGCAGGATGGGCAGCTGGGCGCCGTTGGGCAGCTCGTTCTTGCCCTTCTGGGCGGGAACCGGCGTCGTTTTTACGTACTGGTGCGCCAGCGGGAGGAGCGGAACGGACATTCCGATCAGCTCGCCTACCTTGGCGCCCCAGAAACCGGCGCAGGAAACTACGATGTCCGCCGGGATGACGCCTTCGGCGGTCTCGACGCCGGTCACGCGGCGGTTCGACTGCTCGATTCCGGTCACCTCGGTGTTGCCGATGTACTTAACGCCGGCGGCTTCGGTGCGCTTGATGAGCAACTGTACGGCGCGGGCGGCAAGCGCCAGGCCATCGGTGGGGACGTGGAGGCCGCCCAGGATGTCTTCCTCATTAATCAGCGGGTAGAGCTCCTTGCATTCCTCGCGGGTGAGGATTTTGCCATCGATGCCCCAGGCCTGTGCGTAACCGAGCTTGCGCTTCAGGTCAGCCAGGCGGGTCTCCGTGGTGGCAACTTCCAGGCCGCCCACTTGGTTGAAGCAGCTCTGGCCGTCCTCAGTCAGCGAGAGGAGCTTTTCCACCGTGTACTTGGCGAAAAGGGCCATGGACTTTGACGGGTTGGTCTGGAAGACCAGGCCAGGTGCGTGGGATGTGGAGCCACCGGGCATGTTCAAGGGCCCTTGGTCCAGGACGGTGATGTTGTTCCATCCGCGGGTGACCAGTTCGTCGGCGAGGTTGGTGCCGACGATCCCGGCTCCGATGATGACAATGCGGGGCGTGGTTGCCATGGGGGTTCTCCTGCTGAAGTTCGTGGGGGTCTGGGGCGTCGGGTGGCTTAGCGGAAAACCACGGTGCTGGTCTGGTCGAGCAGCACACGGTGTTCGCAGTGCCACCTGACTGCGCGGGACAATGCCAGGGCTTCGGCGTCCTGGCCCACGGTTGAGAGCGTGGTGGGTCCGTAGCTGTGGTCGACGCGGATGACTTCCTGCTCGATGATGGGTCCCTCATCCAGGTCCGCGGTGACGTAATGGGCGGTGGCGCCTACCAGCTTCACGCCACGGTCATAGGCCTGGTGGTAGGGGCGGGCGCCCTTGAAACCGGGAAGGAACGAGTGATGGATGTTGATGGCACGGCCTTCGAGGGCGCGGCACAGGTCGTTGGAGAGAACCTGCATGTAGCGGGCCAGCACCACAAGGTCCACGTTGTATTCCTCCACCAGGTCCAGGAGGCGCTGTTCGGCCTCTGCCTTGGTATCCGGGGTGACGGGGATGTAGACGAACGGCAGTCCCGCTGCTTCCGCCATGGCCCTGTGGGTCTCATGGTTGGAGGCAACCACTACGAGGTCGCCGCCGAGGCTGCCGCCGCGCCACCGGAAGATGAGGTCGTTCAGGCAATGCCCGAACTTGGAGACCATCACCAGGACCCGCTTTTTGGTCTGGTCATGGAAGCTGAACTTCATCTCGAAGCGGTCAGCGATGGCACTGAATTCCTCTTCGAGCCGCTCAGGTGAGTAGGACAGCGGTCCGGAGAAAGCGGTCCGCAGGTGCAGCGTTTGGCGGAGGCCGTCGTCGAACTGCTGGTGCTCTTCGATGTTGAAACCGCGCTCGAAAAGGAAGGTGGTGACTGCCTGAACGATTCCGGCGCGTTCGACGCACGACAATGTGAGTACGAACTTCTGTGCTTGCTCTTCTTTGAGCAAGGCGGGCTTTGGCAGGGTGCTTACTGGTGAGTCTGTCGCCACGAGGGTCATGTCTCCTCCTTTAGATATATTCCTGGGTCCTGAACTGATATATTAGGATTGGGATTCAGCGTATACTGGACGCACAGGCAGGTCAATAGGTTTTTGGGTTGTGAAGAAAGGGATGGCGCTGTGGCCTTTGGAACTCTGGCAATAACGGATGACGCCGGCAGGAAGTCACTGGCCGACGTCGCCTATGAGCGCCTCCGCGACCGACTCCTGATGCTGGAGATCAAGCCCGGCGACCTCCTTAACGACGACCAGCTCGCCAAGGACCTGGATATTGGCCGCACTCCGGTGCGTGAAGCCCTGAAGCGGCTGGAGCTCGACAGGCTCGTCATCACTTACCCGCGGCGGGGCACTTTCGCCACGCGGGTGGAAGTGACCGATCTGGCCTTTATCTCCGAAATCCGGACCCAGCTGGAGCCCCTTGCTGCCGCCCGCGCTGCCCGGGTTGCTTCTGCTTCCACCAAGGAACACCTGCGTGCGGTGATGCGTGCGGTGGAGGAATTCGATGTGAAGGCGGCGTCGGTAGTTGAAACGCTGAGGCTCGATGCCAGCGTCCATCAGGGCATCTATGCCGCTGCCGCCAACCCCCACCTTGAAGACGTCCTGATCCGCTATGACAACCTGGCCACGCGCATCTGGTGCATGGTGCTGGACCGGCTGCCCAATCTGGAACACCATGTGCGCGAGCATCTGGATCTACTCCGTGCGGTCATCGACGGCGACGAGGAAAAGGCTGCCGAGTTGGCCCGCGCCCACGTCAGTGGCTTCGAACAAGCAGTGCGTCAGGCTCTTTTCGCGGCCTGAATCCAGCCGTCGTCCGGCTGTTGACTCCGCGCTTTCCTGATCGCATACTGAAGATTCCAACTAATATATCACCCGGATATCAGGCGTGCTCCCAACGCCTGCCTTCGGGCGCTTGTGATGCAATCACAGCCTTCAGCCCTTGGAGTATCGCGTGCTTACAAGACCCCATCGTTTCGAACACATACCGCTCACGGGCAGCAGCCGCGTCAAGCGGGGCATGGCGGAGATGCTCAAGGGCGGCGTCATCATGGACGTCGTTAACGTCGAGCAGGCCCGCATCGCCGAGGATGCCGGTGCCGTGGCTGTCATGGCGCTCGAGCGAGTGCCTGCCGATATCCGCGCCCAGGGCGGCGTGTCCCGCATGTCGGACCCGGACATGATCGATGCGATCATCGCCGCGGTGTCCATCCCGGTCATGGCGAAGGCCCGCATCGGCCACTTCGTCGAAGCCCAGGTCCTGCAGTCCCTCGGTGTTGACTACATCGACGAGTCCGAGGTCCTGACCCCGGCCGACTACATCAACCACATCGACAAGTGGAACTTCACCGTCCCCTTCGTTTGCGGTGCCACCAACCTTGGTGAGGCGCTGCGCCGCATCAACGAGGGCGCGGCGATGATCCGTTCCAAGGGCGAGGCCGGCACCGGCGATGTTTCCAACGCCACCGGGCACATGCGCAAGATCCGTTCCGAGATCGCCAAGCTCGCAGCCCTTCCCGAGGACGAGCTGTACGTTGCGGCCAAGGAACTGCAGGCCCCGTACGAGCTGGTCAAGGAAGTTGCCGCTACCGGCAAGCTCCCCGTCGTGCTGTTCACTGCCGGTGGCATCGCTACTCCGGCTGATGCCGCGATGATGATGCAGCTCGGCGCGGACGGTGTGTTCGTTGGTTCGGGCATCTTCAAGTCCGGCAACCCGGCAGAGCGCGCCGCCGCCGTCGTCAACGCCACCGCCTACTACGACGACCCCGATGTCATCGCCAAGGTCTCCCGCGGCCTCGGCGAAGCCATGGTGGGCATCAACGTGGACGACATCCCGCAACCCCACCGCCTCGCAGAACGTGGATGGTAAAGAAAATGACGGATCTTGCCCTGGTCAAAACTGTTCATGGCCGTGGCCTCCGGAAGGACTGGGCCCAGTTGATCGGCCACACCGTAGAGGTGTGGTTACTCGACCACCACGTTCTCACCGGGGTGGTGGAGCAGGCCGCCGACGATGACTCGGTGCTCTGGATCGCGGCCGAGGGGCTGTCCACCCGGAAGCTCTTCGACAAGTCCACGGGCTACCAGGTGTGGGCTTAGCTGAGCGCCGGGCTTTTGGCGCCGGGCTGAAGATGCCCCCGCAGTTGCCTGCGGGGGCATCAGGCTCCTTGGCCTCGTCTATCGTCTACTCGCAGGCGACGCCGTCTTTGTCCCGGTCCAGGCCTGCACGGTAGCCCGCTTGCCCCGCGTGCAGGGGTGCGGCACCGGCAGCCCTGGCAGCATCGCAGTTCGCGTAGTAAGCCGCGGCGGGAGCAGGTGCTGCAGGTGCCGGAGCGGGTGCTACAGGTGCCGGCGCGGGAGCAGCCGGAGCCGGTGCTGCCGGAGCGGGTGCTGCCGGTGCCGGCGCTGGAACCACTGCTTGGGCCGGCGCGGGTGCAGGTGCTGGTTCCACAACGGTGACTGGGGTTGTGTGTGCAGGCTCAGGCGTAACGGGCGCCGACTGGTCCGTCGGCGCAGTCTGCCCCGGGCAGTCGCTCAGAACACGAGCCATGGCATCGTACTCGGCCTGGGTTACCCAGAGGCTGTACGTGGCTTTGACGGAGATTTGCCGCGCGACATACTCGCAACGGAAACTCTTGTTCGGCGGCAACCACGTTGCGGAGTCCCCGTCACTCTTTTGCTGATTGGTGGGTCCGTCCGTGGCCTGTAGGTTCAGCGGGTCATTGGCGAAGGCCGTCCTCTGTTCCAGGCTCAGCTGCTGAGCTCCCTTTTGCCAGGCGTCACTAAGGGCCACTACATGGTCGATCTGGACCATGCTGCTGGTGGCGGCGCCGCGAACGAAGTTGATGGTCTTGGCGGTGTAGGGGTCAGCAAGGTTGCCGCTCTGAACCTTGCAAGGAACAGCATTGGTGTAAGCAACTTGCGTCAGATCCCGTTTGAGTGTGTCGTTGCGGGTGTCGCAGCCATTTCGATCCACGTCCGCCCATGCCTGACCGAATTGATTGCGATCATAGCCGGTCTTTGGCGCCCGGCCCTTGATGGCCAGGGTTGCCAGCACATCCAGAGCCTTGGAGCCATATGCAGGCTGGGCCCTTGGTGCCCTGTACGCAACAGATGCAGCAACCGCGGTGGTCGTTTCCGGATCCAAGGGTGTCGATGCTTCCACGCCTGTTGGTGTGGGGGTCGGCGTTGCGCTGGCAGTCGCTGGCCCTGTCAGCTTTTGCGCCTCGGCCGCGGGTTCTGAGGCTTGCAATGTCTCCTTGGGCTCAACAGGAACAAGAGCTGCGCCGGCAATCAGGGCTACCAAGGCTCCCGTCAACACAACGGCTCCCGCTTTTCGGCCTCCGGGCACCAGCGCCCACGAGCGTCGGCCGGTGGCTGCAATGTAGAGCCCCGTCAACAGTGCCAGGAGGCCAAGCATGATCAGCGCTCCGCCAAAGCCTGAGCTGACCGCGCCCAGCAGAAGCAAAAGAACAGCGAGAATGCCGACGCAAAGGGTGGATGTGCGCAGGCGAAAGGAGCCCGAATTGGGCGGAGTGTAATTGGACAAGAAATCCCCATTTCGACGTCGTGCCGCGCCTTTCGCGGTCGACAGTGTGGCGCCGGTAGCTGGACGCTCTTGGGATTCTAGTATCCGAATTACAGGATTGTAATTTGGGCCGGATTATTACATAGAGGTATTCATAGCGAAAGTCATATGAGGCCGCCTGTGGATAAGTGACCGCGCTGGACTAGCCCGTGCGTCTCAGTGCTCGTCTTCCGGCCGGGCCGTGAGGATGCGGTGGGCGTTCTCCTGCAAAATGCCGAGCGACTCCTGAATGAGTGGTGAGGCGATGCTGCCCCGACGTGCTGCAGCCACAATGCGTCGGGTGGGCTTGCCCTTGCCCGTGATGCGCAACCGGACAACATTCTCTGCGTTGTTCAGGGGCGCCAACCTTGGCAGCAGGCCGACGCCCAGGCCTGCGCCCACGAACGCTATCTGGGTTTCCCATTCCACTGCCTCGTGCGCCACCCGGGGTGTCACCCCCACGGCTGTAAAGGCGGCTGTGAAGAGGGAGTGGTACGTGGAGCCGGCGGCCTCGGTGATCCAAGGTTCGGAGGCAAGCTCTTCGAGCGTTACCGATTCCTGCGCTGCCAGTGGATGGTCCGCGGGAATGATCACGTCCAGGGGATCGTCCAACAGCACGGTCTGCTCGAACCGGGGATCGTCCTCACCGTAGGTTTCGGACTGCATGGCCACGATCACGGCGAGGTCGATTCGTTCTGCCACCAACAAGTCGAAGCAACGGGCCGGGTTGGCCTCCAGCACCTGGACTTCCAGCAGGGGACGCGTCGAGCGCAGCGTGGCGGCGAGCGGCGCCAGCAACTGTGCGGCCGCCGTCGAGAATCCGCCCAGGCCGAAACGTGACTGTACTTGATCGCCGGCTTTCATTGCCGCTGCCCGGAGGCGCTCCCATTCGGCAATCAGGGCGTCTGAGCCCGTCACCAAAAAGCGTCCCGTGGCGGTCAATCGAACGCCCCGGCCGTCCTTGGTCAGCAGCTGCATTCCCAGCATTCGCTGGAGCTCGCGGAGTTGCGCGGAGACGGCTGAGGGGGAGTAGCCAGTGAGCTCCGCAGTGGCGCCAATGGTGCCGCAGCGGGCAAACACCCGGAGTGTGATGAGCCTCGCATCGATCATGCACCTATTGTGCACGGTTATCTTCTGAATCTTGCGCTTTTGTTGCGGTTCAATCGTCCCTAATCTCATGACTATAAGGTTTTCGACAACGCCGCTCGCCCCAAACGCAGCCGTGCTCCCCACGAAACACACTCTGACCCACGCCTCCCGGGAGGAAACATATGTCTGCACCAGTCTTGCCCCTCAACTCACGTGGAAAACTCGCTTCATCCTTGCCTGCAGAGCAGCTGGCAGAGATCAGCGGTTTGTTCGAGTTCCGGCGCAAGGGATTTTCCCTGGACGCGCCCTTCTACACCGATTCCACGATCTTCAAGATCGACATGGAGGCCATCTTTGGCCAACATTGGATCTTCGCCGCCAGCATCGCCGAACTGCCGGAGCCGGGCGACTACGTCACCGTCGACTATGGTCCCTACTCCCTGATCGTGCTGCGCAATGACGACGGCGGCGTGAACGTCCTGCACAACGTCTGCCGCCACCGCGGTGCCCGCGTCCTGACCGAAACCGCGGGCTCCACAGGAAACCTGGTGTGCGGCTACCACTCCTGGACGTACTCACCGGAAGGGAACCTGATCCACGCTTCGGCGCCGGGAGAGACGAAGTTCGACAAGAGCTGCTTCGGCCTCAAGCGTGCCCACAGCCGCGTAGTGGCCGGACTCATCTTCGTCTGCGTAGCGGACGAGCCGCCCACCGATTTTGACGAGACCTCCAAGATCTTCGAGCCCTACCTCGCACCCCACGATCTGTCCAAGACGAAGATTGCCTACCAGCAGAACATCATCGAAGAGGGCAACTGGAAGCTCGTCATGGAGAACAACCGTGAGTGCTACCACTGCGACGGCCACCCGGAGCTCGCTTGCTCGCTCTTCCCCACGTGGGGACTGACCGAGGGCCTGATTCCAGCCCACCTTGAGGAAGTGTGGGACCGCAACAAGGAAGCACAGTCCTCCCTTGAGGAGCGTTGCCGCCGCTACGGCCTTCCGTACGAGGTTGTGGAGGAGCTCGATACCAGGATCGCCGGCATCCGCATTTCACGCGAATCGCTCGACGGCGAAGGCGAGTCGTTCTCGCCCGATGGCCGCAGGCTCTCCAAGAAGCTGCTCGGCGACTTGCGGGACTTCCGCCTGGGCCGCTGCTCGATGCACCTGCAGCCCAACAGCTGGTTCCATTTCCAGAGCGACCACGTCATCACCTTCGGCGTCTTCCCCATCAATGAACACCAGTCCTTGGTGCGCACCACCTGGCTGGTTGCCGACGACGCCGTGGAAGGCGTGGACTACGACCTCGAGAAGCTCACCTACACCTGGAAGCAGACCAACCTGCAGGACAAGGCGTTCGTGGAGCTGTGCCAGACCGGTGCCGGCAGCCCTGCCTACGAGCCCGGCCCGTACATGAAGAGCGAGTACCAGGTGGAGGCCTTCATCAACTGGTACGTCCAGCGTGTCCAGGAGCACTTGGCATGACCGAAGTCCTCACCGAGACAGTGGTCCAGGAGCCCCATCGCATCCGCGGTCTTGAAATGCCATGGAACAGGGTCATGGGCAGCACCGAGGGGCCAGCCAGTGCCGCCCGGGCCCTGGGTCCCTGGCATCCGCAGGAGTTCATGGCCGAATGCGTGGAAGTTGTTCCCGAAGTGGGCGGCATGATGACTTTCGTGTTCCGCCGTTCCGACGGCGCACCCCTGGCCTTCCGTGCCGGCCAGTACGTCAATGTTGCCTTCCCGGTGAACGGCGGGGACCAGGACCCTGCGGACCGCAGCTACTCGCTGTCCAGTGCGCCCACCAAGCCGTGGACCTTTGACATTACGGTCAAACGGGACCCCACCGGGCTGGTTTCGCCGTGGGTGCATGAGAACATCAAACCTGGCACGGTCCTTGAGATGCTGGGGCCGGTGGGCGCCTTCCACCTCCCTGATGCAGACAGGCGGGCGCGGTACCTCCTGCTGGCCGCCGGTGCAGGCATCACGCCCATCATGTCCATGGTGCGGACCATCCACTCCTTGCCCGGACAGGCCGATGTGGTGGTGCTGTATCACGGCGCGGCAGCCGAAGGCTTTGCCTTTAATAAGGAGCTTGCCTACATTGCCTCGGTGGACTCGCGCATCAAGGTCTTCTATTCCCTGGGTGACCGCGGCAAGCCCGAGGACTGGGAGGGCCTGACGGGACGGCTGACGGCCGCCATGCTCGAGGAAGTGGCACCCGATGCCAACGGCCGCCAGGTCTATGCCTGCGGTCCTGAAGGCTACTTGAACACCGCCACCGAGCTCCTGGGGAAGGTGGGCGTGGACGATACCTCCATCCACATGGAGTTCTTCACGGGTGATCGCCAGACCATCCTCGAATACCAGGCGGAGCTGGCCCTTGCAGCGGACATTGCGGAGGAAATCGCCGAGGAAATCGCCGATTCCGCCGAGGACTACTACGAAAGCCAACCCACGGCGTTTGGACTCTACGAGCCAGGCTACGACGCTGAAGGAACGTTGAAAGCCACCGGCCTGCCGCTGGAAACCACCGATCCGGAGGCGGCAGGTACTGAACCTTCCGACGCCGGTCCTCACGCCGGGCAGGAGGCCGCTGCCCCTGACGCGTCGAGCTTTGACACTGTGGGAACGGGAAGCCTCACCCTGTCCTTCCTGCGGACGGGCATTAACGTGCGCGTCGACCCCACCGAGCACATCCTCGGCCCGGCCCAGCGTGCGGGCGTCAGGATCGGCGCCAACTGCAAGGAAGGCATGTGCGGCTCCTGCAAAGTGGTCAAGCTTTCAGGGGATGTGGAGATGAACCACCAAGGCGGCATCCGTGCCCGGGAAATCGACGCCGGAAAGTTCCTGCCCTGCTGTTCCACCGCGCTCACCGACATGGTGATCGACGCCTAGTACGGCTACCGGAGTCCCGCACTGTGGGCCAGCGCAATGGCCTCAGTGCGGGACCGGACGTCCAGTTTTCGGAAGAGGTTCCGGAGATGGAATTTCACGGTATTTTCGCTGATGCCGAGGTCCGTCGCGATCGTCCGGTTACGCTGGCCCGCGGCCAGCAGTTGAAGAACTTCAAGTTCCCGGGCGGCCAGCCCCCATCCGGCTGCATCCCCTGCCGGAGTTGATGGCGGATCGAGCGGCAGGACCACGGAGATGTCGGCTCCCCATCCCGGCATGATCTCCACGTTCATGGTCCCGTCCACAGCCTGCACGCGTTGAAGCAACCGTTCCAGGTTGGGTCCCTGAGGGGAAAGCTCACCGCCGCCGTCGTCCCTGACGTTGATCAGCAGGTTCTCGCCGTCGCAGTCCCACTGGGCCCGGACCCGATGAACCTCCGACTGCTCTGCGATCGCCAGGACCAAGCCCCGAACCACAGCCCTGGCTGCGTGGGCCACCTCTCCGGGCAGTGCCCTGCCGTTCGCCGGTGGTTCGATGAACTGGATGTCGATGTTGCTGAAGTGCATGAGTGGCCGGAGGTCTTCCCGGAGCCGTTCGAACGCTTTGGCCACAGGCTCCTCCACCAGGTTGTTGGTGTGGTCACTGAGGGTCCGCAGCCCCACCAGGGCTTTGGCAGTCAGATCGGTGACGAAGGTGCGGGCGGCCCGATCATCCAGCGAGTTTGACCTGAGCGCGGCGAGGACTGTCTCCAGGGTTGTCGAGTGCTGGTCTACCAGCTCGCCGGTGACGCGAATACGCTCCGCGGATGCGGCCCGGGATTCCAAGAGGTACGACGGCGGTGCGTCGCTGACTTTTTCCTGGATCCGCGCCGCTGCAAGCCCCCAGAGGTAGGCCATCAACCGTAGGGATCCTTCCCCTGCATCCGGCTCAACTGGCGCCGGATCGGTAAGCACCAGCAGGGCGTTGCTGGGTGGGTAGCGGAAAGCGAGGACCTCCCTGGGCCCACCGGCGATCCGGGCCGACCCCCGCCACGGTCCGTCGCCCTCCATGGCGGCGCGCAGGCCTTCCAGCTCGGGGATGGAGACCCTGCTGACGATGTCCTCGGCGCCTGCTTTCTTCTGCGGCCGGCCAGTGCAGTCCTCGGTAAAGATGACCAAGGCACTTGACTCCAGATACGGATGTATCCCTGCGCGAAGCTCCTCGGCAATGCCCGTCAAGGGGGCTTTGGCGATGGACGCAACCGCCTCCAGGAGGGGCCAGTGGAACTCGGTGGGATGGGACATGTCATGCAGCTTAGGCCAATGACATCGGCCCTGACTACCCAAAGGAGTAGCCATAACCGTCCCTTTTTAGCGTTTCCCCTACCTGAACTGACCGGAAGAATCATGGGTAGCCCCTCAACGACGGCAATAACCTACCTGCAAAAGGAGTGACGATGAGCATCACCGCAGAACCAGCGGCAAGCACCCATGACGATGTGGCCGGCAACGTATCCCTGATCCTGGGCGAGCTTGCCGGCACCACCTCAGGCATTGACTACGCCGATGTGTCAGGTCTTGCGGAGAAGATCAGTACTGCTGAACGTGTCTTCTTCGCGGGGGCCGGCCGAAGTGGCTTGGTCCTGCGGATGGCGGCGATGCGCCTGATGCACCTCGGGAAGACCGTCCACATTGCCGGCGACACTACAACACCGGCTATAACTGCCGGGGATTTGCTGGTGGTCGCTTCCGGTTCCGGTACAACGTCCGGAGTGGTCAAAGCGGCTCGAACCGCACTCTCCGCCGGGGCGCAGCTTGCCGCCATCACTACGGACGCATCTTCTCCCCTGGCAGGTCTTGCCGATGCCGTGGTTATTATCCCCGCCGCCCAAAAAACGGACCATGGTTCGGATCTTTCGCTGCAGTACTCCGGCAGCCTCTTTGAACAATCGCTTTTTCTGGTAACAGAGGCTGTTTTCCATTCTTTGTGGGGTGCCACCAACGAGCCTGCGGAGCAGCTCTGGTTGCGCCACGCCAACCTCGAATAGGGCGTCACCAGGCTCCCGTTCCCGAACGATTTACCAACCATCCAACGAAGGACATCACCCCATGAAGCTGCAAGTTGCACTCGACCTCCTCACCATCGAAGACGCCCTGGAACTGGCCGGCAAAGTGGCCGCGCACGTGGACATCATTGAGCTGGGTACGCCTCTGATCAAGGCCGAGGGCCTGTCCGCTGTGACAGCAATCAAGGAAGCGCACCCGGGCAAGATCGTGTTCGCAGACATGAAGACCATGGACGCAGGGGAACTCGAAGCCGATATCGCGTTCAAGGCCGGCGCCGACCTGGTGTCTGTCCTTGGAACGGCGGACGACTCCACTATTGCCGGAGCAGTAAAAGCCGCACAATCCCACAACAAGGGCATCGTGGTGGACCTCATTGGTGTGGCTGACAAGGTGACCCGCGCCAAGGAAGCCCGGGCTTTGGGCGCGAAATTCGTCGAGTTCCACGCCGGCCTTGATGAGCAGGCCCAACCCGGTTTCGACCTCCGCGGCCTGCTCAACGCCGGTGAAGAGGCCCGCGTGCCGTTCTCCGTGGCCGGAGGAGTCAATGCCTCAACCATTGGAGCCGTGCAGTTGGCCGGTGCGGACGTGGCAGTTGCCGGCAGCGCGATCTACAGCGCGGCCGACCCGGAACTGGCGGCGAAAGAGCTTAAGGCAGCTATTCAATAATCTCCCGCCACGACACGGGATTTTCCACCCCTCAACCCAGAGTTAACCTCATTTCGTCGTCCGGGTAACCCGAACGGGTCTATAGTGAGGGATAGGACATTCGCTGATGCAGCCCGGCGGCCCGCTTTTTCTTCCGACGCCGGAGGCCCGTAATGACCGACACCCAAATTGGCAGCTTTATTCGCGACTGTGTGGTGTTTGAGGACGACACTGAGAACGGCTTGGATTTTGACACTTTCTACGGCCTGTACATCAGCTGGTGCGTTCTTGGACGTAAGATTCCCATTCCCGACTCCGCTTTCAAGACAGCCCTGGAACTTGAGGGGCTCAGGCCCACTAAAGAAAATGGCCACAGGATCTACGCCGGGATGAGCATGGTAGGCCCGGCCGCCAGGGACTATGTGGTGAACAGCGTTCCCATGTGGCATGAGACTGAGGCCAGCACCGCCGCCCTTTCGGATATGGCGGAGGAAGCAGTTCCGTCCATCGCCTGATTTCATTCAACAGCCAGCGTCCAGCCCGTGCCCCTAGGATTTCATAGGGGGCACGGGCTGTTCCCGTTTCCGGAGTGTGCGCTGAAAGGAATTGATGAAACCGTCCATCGTATGGTTCCGGGACGACCTGAGGGTCGCCGACAATCCGGCCTTGCGGGCCGCCGTCGACGACGGCGAAGCCGTGGCTTTGTTCGTCCTCGACGAAGAGTCGCCGGGCATCCGCGCCCACGGGGGCGCCGCACGCTGGTGGCTCCACCATTCGCTGACGGCGCTGCGTGAGGACCTGGACAAACTCGGCATCCCGCTGCTGCTCCGCCGCGGTCCTGCCGCGGACATCGTGCAGAAAACGGCGACGACGCTGGGCGCGGGCGCGCTGTACTGGAACCGTCGCTACGGTGCAGCCGAGCGGACGGTCGACGCCGGACTCAAGGCTTGGGCGGGCGAGGCCGGCCTGCATGTGGCTAGTTTCCAGGCCTCCCTCCTTCATGAACCGTGGAATGTCACCACCAAAACGGGCGGACAATACAAGGTTTTTACGCCCTTCTGGCGGACAGTGTCAGCCCAGGAATTCCGTGAACCGCTGGCCGTCCCGGCAAAAGGCCACGGATTCACCGGAAAGTTGCCGGCGTACGATGACCTGGATTCCTGGCAGCTGCTGCCCACCACCCCGGACTGGTCCGGTGGATTGGCGGAGATGTGGACCCCTGGGTCAGCTGCCGGGCACAAGCGGCTCGCTGCGTTCGTGGCGGACGGACTGGATAACTACAGCGAGGGCAGGAACCGCCCGGACACTGATGGCAGCAGTTGCTTGTCTCCCTACCTGCGGTGGGGCGAGCTGAGCCCCTTTGAGGTGTGGCGTGCGCTGGGATCCAAACGTTCCGAAAGTGCAAGCATCTATGCCTCCGAGCTCGGCTGGCGCGAATTCTGCTGGCATCAGTATTTCCACAACCCGGAGATCGCCACAGCCAACCTTCGCCCCGAGTTTGACCGGTTCCCGTGGGCTTGGCCCGGTAGTAACGGAGCGAACGGGAAACACCCCGGGCATGAGAGCGCGCCGGAGGAGTTCCGCGCATGGCAGCAGGGCCGTACCGGCTTCCCCATGGTGGACGCCGGGCAACGCCAGCTGTGGCACACCGGCTGGATGCATAACCGTGTCCGCATGGTGGCTGCCAGCTTCCTCGTCAAGAACCTGGGCATCCATTGGCAGCTCGGTGAGCAGTGGTTCTGGGACACCCTGGTGGATGCCGATCCGGCGTCGAATCCTGCCAACTGGCAGTGGGTGGCGGGCTCCGGGGCGGATGCCTCGCCCTTCTTCCGGATCTTTAACCCTGAAGCCCAGCGGACCAGGTTCGATCCGCAGGGAAAGTACATTGCCCACTGGCTTCCCGAGTTCGGAACGCCCGATTATCCGGAGGAAATCGTTGACCTGAAAGCTACCCGGGCCGATGCCCTGGAGGCGTATAAGGGGATGAAGGAGGTCCACTGAGCGCCTTCACGGCACCCTCTGGAAATTAGTAGGAAGTCCGAGTATATTCAGGTTCAGAGATGACCTGGATCACAGTTGGTCACGTGTTCCCCGCAGTGGTCCCAGAACCAGCGGTACGGCAGTCATTCACGATGCAAAGGAGCATTTCACCATGGTGCGCGAACTTTCCCACTACATGGACGGCCAAAGGGTGGACGGCACGTCCGGCCGTTTCAGTGACGTCTACGATCCCTGCACAGGCGAAGTCCAGGCCCGGCTTCCGCTGGCCAGCGCGGACGAGGTCCGCAACGCCGTCGCAAATGCCGAGAAGGGCCAGCTCGAATGGGCGGCCATGAACCCGCAACGCCGCGGACGCATCCTGCTCAAGTTCGTGGACCTGGTCAACGAGAACATGGATGAACTGGCAAAACTCCTGTCCTCTGAGCACGGCAAGACCTTCGCCGACGCCAAGGGCGATATCCAACGCGGCATCGAGGTTGTGGAGTTCTCGGCCGGTGCGCCGCACTTGCTCAAAGGCGAGTTCTCGGACAACGCAGGCCAGGGGATCGACGTCCACTCGCTTCGCCAGCCCCTGGGCGTGGTGGCAGGTATTACGCCATTCAACTTCCCCGCCATGATTCCCCTCTGGAAGTCCGGTCCCGCGCTCGCCGCCGGTAACGCCTTTATCCTCAAGCCTTCCGAACGGGATCCCTCAGTGCCGCTTCGCCTTGCTGAGCTTTACAGCGAGGCAGGGGTTCCCAACGGCGTCTTCAACGTCATCAACGGCGACAAGGAAGCCGTGGATGCACTGCTCGAGGATCCACGGGTCAAGGCCATCGGCTTTGTCGGCTCCACGCCCATTGCCCAGTACATCTACGCCACGGCGGCCGCGCACGGCAAGCGGGCGCAGTGCTTCGGCGGGGCAAAGAACCACATGGTGATCATGCCCGACGCCGATCTGGACATGGCAGCCGACGCCCTGATTGGTGCCGGGTACGGTTCCGCCGGCGAACGCTGCATGGCGATCTCCGTGGCCGTACCCGTGGGCCAGGAAACTGCCGATGCGTTGGTGGCCAAGCTGACCGAGCGCGTCAAGGACCTGAAGGTGGGCCACAGCCTGGATAAGGATTCAGACTTCGGTCCCGTGGTGGCAGCTTCTGCAAAGGAGCGCATTGAGGGCTACATCCAGTCCGGCGTGGACGAAGGCGCAACCCTGGTGGCCGATGGCCGCGGACTGACCGTGGACGGTTACGACGGAGGCTTCTGGGTAGGCCCCACCCTCTTCGACAACGTCACCAAGGACATGAAGATCTACAAGGAAGAGATCTTCGGACCGGTCCTCAGCGTGCTGCGTGCAGCTGACTACGACGAAGCGCTGCGGCTCTGCAGCGAGCACGAGTTTGGCAACGGCGTCGCCATTTTCACCCGCGACGGCGACTCCGCCCGCGACTTCGCCAGCCGCGTGGAGGTGGGCATGGTGGGCATCAACGTGCCCATCCCGGTGCCTATCGCGTACTACACGTTCGGCGGCTGGAAGGCCTCCGGCTTCGGCGACCTCAACCAGCACGGCGCAGACGCCTTCCGCTTCTACACCAAGACCAAGACCGTGACGTCGCGGTGGCCCTCCGGCATCCGCCAGGGCGCCAGCTTCATCATGCCGGCAGGCAGCTGATGGGGTCCGAAGCGGCAGAGGAAGAAGTCCTGTTCGAGCGTCGCGGCCACCTGGGGATCGTCACCCTGAACCGCCCCAAGGCGGTCAACGCGCTGAACGCGGGAATGGTGGAAGCCATGCTCCGGCAGCTGACCGATTGGG
This sequence comes from Arthrobacter sp. StoSoilB20, assembly GCF_019977295.1. Lineage (NCBI taxonomy): Bacteria > Bacillati > Actinomycetota > Actinomycetes > Micrococcales > Micrococcaceae > Arthrobacter > Arthrobacter sp. StoSoilB20. The sequence continues at coordinate 572,963 of NZ_AP024651.1, forward strand.
CCGGCGACGACGCCGTTGCCACGGTTTTGGTGCGCGGCGCCGGTGACCGTGGGCTGTGCGCAGGCGGTGACATCGTGGCCATTTACAAGGACATGCTGCACGGCGGCACTGAAACTGCGGAGTTCTGGGCTGAGGAGTACCGCCTGAACCTGCTCATTTCGCAGTACCCCAAACCATATGTTGCGTTCATGGACGGGCTGGTTTTGGGTGGCGGCGTTGGCGTTTCGGCCCATGGCTCAGTGCGCGTGGTCACCGAACGGACGCGTACCGGCATGCCCGAGACCACGATTGGCTTTGTGCCCGACGTCGGCGGCACGCTCCTGCTGTCGCGCTCGCCGGGGGAGTCGGGAACCCACGCGGCCCTGACGGGAGCGCACCTGTCCGGTGCGGACGCGTTGTTCCTGGGACTCGCGGACCACTTTGTGCCGTCCGAAAACCTGCCCGCGCTGGCGGAAGCGCTGGAAAGCTCGACGCCGGAAGCCGCCGTCGAGCGCTTTGCGCACGCCGCGCCGGACTCGGCCCTGGCGGCCCAGCGCGAGTGGATCGACACCGCGTACGTGTATGACGACGCCGAAGAGATTGTCCGGAGCCTGCGCTCTTTGGGCGACGAGGCAGCCGCCGCAGCCGACACGATTGAAGCGAAGTCGCCCACGTCCGTGAAGGTCGCTTTGGCATCGCTGCGCCGGGTGCGGGGGCTTTCCCTGGAGGAGGCTTTGGACCAGGAATATCGCGTGGGGCTTCGCTGCCTGGCCGGTCCTGACTTCCGTGAGGGCATCCGGGCGCAGGTGGTGGACAAGGACAGGAATCCGCAATGGAAGCCGCCCATCCTGGCAGACGTCCGCCCGTCCGACGTCGAGGGCTACTTTGCGCCGCTCGGGGAACGGGAACTGGGTTTGGCCACACTGGGCAGCGAGTCGAAGGAGACGGTATGACAGAGAATGCAGCCATGGCAGATATCCAAGGATCGGAAACGGGACTCATCGCGTTCCTTGGACTCGGACATATGGGTGGGCCGATGGCGGCCAACCTGATCAAGGCCGGGCACAACGTCATTGGCTATGATCCCGTTCCGGCAGCCGTCGAGGCAGCGGTGGCCCATGGGATTCCCATGGCGGCCACGGCACATGAAGCTGCTGCGGCGGCGGCAGTGGTGCTGACCATGCTGCCCAGCGGCAAGCACGTCCTGGATGCCTATCGTGGAGTTGACGGCCCGGGACTGCTTTCCATTGCCCGGCCAAACACACTCTTCCTGGACTGTTCCACCATCAATGTGGACGAAGCCCGGGAAGCTGCCGCCGTTGCCCTTGAAGCCGGGCACCGCTCAGTGGACGCCCCGGTTTCCGGCGGTGTGGTGGGGGCCGAAGCCGGCACATTGACGTTCATGGTGGGTGCTTTGCCGGAGGACTTCGAGACCGTGAAGCCCATCCTGGAATTGATGGGTAAGAGGATCGTCCACTGCGGAGACCACGGCGCAGGGCAGGCTGCCAAGGTGTGCAACAACATGATCCTGGGAGTGTCCATGATTGCGGTGGCCGAAGCGTTTGTTCTCGGTGAAAAGTTGGGCCTCACACATCAGGCGTTGTTCGACGTCGCCTCCAACGCCTCGGGGCAATGCTGGGCCTTGACCACCAACTGCCCCGTTCCGGGACCTGTGCCCACCAGCCCGGCCAACCGCGATTACCAGCCTGGTTTTGCCGGCGCTTTGATGGCCAAGGACCTGCGCCTGGCCCTGAACGCGTTGGAAAGCACAGGTGTCGCGGCGGAGATGGGGCCGCTGGCATCACGGATTTACGATGCCTTTGCTGCAGGCGAAGGCGCCGGAAGGGACTTCTCCGGCATCATTACGGAGATCCGCGACAAGTCCGCGTGAGAGGTTTGAAAGGTAAGGGATTGATGGAGCTTGGCGAGAGGGAGAGCATGACGGAGCAGTACCAGAACATTGTGGTGGAGCGTCGGGGCCGGGTTGGCCTGGTGACCCTGAACCGGCCGGAGGCGTTGAACGCGCTGAACACTGCATTGATGAATGAACTCGTGGATGCCGTCACTTCAATGGACACCGATCCCGACGTGGGCGCAGTAGTGATCACGGGATCGGCCAAGGCGTTTGCTGCCGGCGCCGACATCAAGGAAATGTCCTCCAACAGCTACATGGACATGTACGCGGCGGACTGGTTCCGGCGCTGGGAGGACCTCACCCGCCTCCGGATCCCTGTTGTTGCTGCTGTGTCCGGTTTTGCCTTGGGTGGTGGGTGTGAGCTGGCCATGATGGCCGATTTCATCATCGCCGGCGACAACGCCAAGTTCGGCCAGCCGGAGATCAACCTGGGCGTGATCCCTGGAATGGGAGGCTCCCAGCGGCTGACCCGCGCCGTCGGCAAGGCCAAGGCCATGGACATGGTCCTGACCGGCAGGTTCATGGACGCTGATGAAGCCGAACGCTCCGGCCTGGTCTCAAGGGTGGTTCCTGCTGCTGAGGTCATCGACGAAGCGGTCAAGGCAGCGGAAGTCATCGCCTCCAAGTCCAAACCCGCCGCCATGGTGGCCAAGGAAGCCGTCAACGCGGCCTTCGAAATGGGCCTGTCCCAAGGGGTGGTCTTCGAACGGCGCGTGTTCCACTCGCTCTTCGCCACCGAGGACCAAAAGGAAGGCATGGCCGCATTCAGCGAGAAGCGCCAACCGGAGTTCAAACACCGGTAATTCGCGCGGGTTTTAGGGCGTGCCGGGGATAGACTCGGGGCACTTACAAATGGGGAGAGAACATGTCAACGGAGATCGTTCAGGCTAACCACACTGAAGCATCCACCCAGCCGATCAACCGGCAGGCCCTGGTGGCTGCGGCCATGGCCGTCCTTGCCCTCGCGGGGTTGTTCTTCGCGGGCATGGCAGTCATCGCGGTCTTCGTAGTGGGGGCGGGGCACGTGGCCCTGAACCAGATCGAGCAGCGCGGTGAACGTGGACGGGGCTTTGCCATCGCCGCTTTGGTGGTGGGCTACGGGATAGGTCTCTTGTCCCTGGGCTCGGCGCTGATCTTCGCGTTTACCGGGTAGTGCCGGGAGTTCCGCTGCTTTAGTCCGCTGCATTTGTCCGCAGATTGCGGCGCAGCTCACGGTCCTTCCTTCGTCATGTTCCACCTGATTGCGCCTCCTACTGAGGGAGACACGAAGCAAGCGGACTGAGGGACCCATGACCTGGCAATTTTGCGACAACGATTACTGCCCCGGGAGCTGGCACTGGACTGACCTGACGGGAAGTCCGGAGGCCTGCCGTGGTTCTGATGAACACGGGGCCGCTAAGCAGGGGCCCGTCCGCATCTACTTCGCGGCGTAGGCCTCGTCCGGGACAAGCGCAGCGTCGAAGAACGCCCGCTCCAGCCGCACGGCCTCGGCGAAGACCACGGCAACGCGTTGCCGCTCCTGCGGGCGTGAAGGCTCGACGGCGTCGAACTCGTCTCGCAGCCACGTCACCCACGCGTTGTACTCAGGGTTGTTGTGGAGCCGGATCCATTCGGAGTGCTTGGGTTCGGAGGGCCACTGCGCGGGACCTCCGGCGCGGCCGGCCCACTCTCCGTAAAGCCACTCAGCGACCAGCAGCACAGCGAGGACCTCTGGGTAGGAGCGGCTCGCCAGGGCTTCCCGCATGAGGGCGTCGAAGGCCTGGGTGGCACTTCCGAGGGCAGGCGATGTCCGCTCCGTTTCCGGGACGTCCAGTTCATCGAAGCAGTCCTGGAAATACGTGTTCTCGTCAGAGGCGAAAGCCCCCAGAACCCGGGCAAACACCAGGCGTGAAGGGAGCGAAGGTGCTGAGGCAACGGCCTGTCCCAGCAGGGCGGTGAAGGCATCGCAGAACTGGTAATCCTGCACCAGGTACTGGCGCAGCCGCTCATCAGGAAGGGATCCGTCCAGCAGCTGGTCCACGAACGGATGGTTCACTGCTGCGTCCCAATCAATGGCCGACTGGTTCCTGAGTTCTTCGGCAAAGCCCACGATGTTTCCTCCTGAAGTGTCAGCATCGGAGCCTAGCAGCGTGCCGTGGATTGGAAGCGAACATGACGCTCTGGTGCCGCTTAGGTGGCCGGCGTAGGCTCTGGCCATGATGAACGAGCACGCATCAAAGACGATCGTGGTTGGCTATGACGGCTCTGAGGAGGCCAACCGGGCGGTCCGGTGGGCGGCCGGGCATGCGGTCTTGCGGGGTTGTTCGCTGCAGATTGTGCACTGCTCGCTGTGGGTACTGCTGTCCCAGAACCGGGGCCCGGTCCCTGGAGTGGCCGACAGCGGATTGGAACGCGCGGCGCACAAAGTCCTGGAGGAAGGGGTGGCCCTGGCCAAGGAGACCGTCCCCGAACTGGATGTTCGCGGCACCTTGCTGCACGGGATGCCCCGCGATCATCTGGTCCACGTTTCAGCCGGGGCTGCGATGTTGGTGCTCGGAAGCCGGGGCCTTGGCGGATTCATGGGCTTGCTGGTGGGGTCCGTGAGTTTGGAAATGGCGGCAACCGCCGAATGCCCGGTGGCTGTGATCCGCGCCGACGACCATCCCGACGGTCCCGTCCTGCTGGCGGTGGATGAGACAGGTTCGCCGGCAGCACTCGAGGACGCATGCCTGTTTGCGGCAGCAACAGGTGCCGAACTCATGATCGTCCACGTGCTGCACGAGCCCGAGGGCTACAGGCGGTTGCGCGAGCCCGTGGAGGCTTACCCGGACGCTGAAGCGATGCTCGACTCCGTGCTGAGCCATGCCCGGCACAAAGCCCCCGGGATCGCAGTGTCCGGCGAGTTGCTGGTGGACTCATCCTTCTCCCGTGCCGTGGTCAAAGCTTCACAAGGTGCTCGGCTCACGGTGGTGGGGACCAAAGGACATGGCCTCATCAAAGGCACCATCGGCTCAACCGCCCACGCTGTGCTCCACCACGCCCACAGTCCCGTGCTGGTTTCACGCCGCAAAGCCGCCTCCGAGGAGACGTAACCATTCTTTCCGGCGTTGTCGTGGTGGAGGCCCTCGCAGGGACTCCCTCCCATGAAAGACCCGCCCTAGCATGGAGGGCATGGACAACAGGGCAGAAGTACGCGAATTCCTGATTTCCCGGCGGGCACAGGTGGCACCGGAACAGGTTGGCTTGCCCACCGGATCCAACCGTCGGGTCAAGGGATTGCGTCGCAGCGAAGTTGCCACGCTTGCAGGTCTGAGCGTGGAGTATTACACGCGTTTGGAGCGCGGCGCCATCAGCGGAGCTTCGCCGCAAGTACTGGAGAGCCTGGCCAGGGCACTGAACCTGGACGACGCCGAGCGGGCGCACCTGTTCGATCTCGCCCACGCCGCCAGTCCCGTAGCGCGGCCCCCGAGGCGCCGGAACTCCACGTCCTATGTTCCCCACCAGAGCCTGCAATGGGCACTGGACGCCGTCACGGCCGGCCCCGCCTTCGTCAGGAACGGCCGGATGGATCTGCTTGCTGTTAACCCCTTGGCCCGGGCGTTCTATAAGGACTGCTACGACATGCCCGGCCAGTCACCCAACATCGCCAGGTTCACCTTCCTCGACCAGCGTGCCCATCAGTTCTATCCGGTCTGGGACGCCTTCGCCGAGGTCACCGTTTCCATCCTGCGCACTGAGGCTGGCCGCGACCCGCACAACAAAGAACTTCACGATCTCATTGGCGAGCTCAGCACCCGCAGCGAGGAATTCCGCACCCGCTGGGGCGCCCACAACGTCCGCCATCACGGCACCGGGTTCAAGACGTTCAACCACCCGGTTGTCGGCGAGATGACGCTAGCGTTTGAGGGCCTGGAGATGGCAGCAGAACCTGGACTGACCCTCACCATCTACGCGGCGGAACCCGGATCGCCGTCGGCCGAGCGCCTGCAACTGTTGGCATCATGGGCAGCCAGCGAATACGGGCAAGGCGCCCACCCGGCGTCGGAAAAGACGCGGACGGACAGCTGACCGCCGGACAGCGTGCGACGGCGGTGCGTGCGACGGCGGTGCGTGCGACGGCGGTGCTGCCGCCCCGCGCTGCTGCAGGCTGCGGTGCCTGCGAGGGTCAGCGCACGACTTCCACGTGCACTTCCTGGCCCTCAAAACGCGCGAGCTCTTGCGGGGTGGCGTCGTAGCGTCCCAGGTGCACGGTTTGGTCCGAGAATTCGATGCCCGATGCGTTGTAGTAGAAACCCAGGTTTCCCCAAGGGATGAAGTAGATGAGGTCGCCGTCCCCGGGGTCGGATCCGGGTGAGCCTTCGTGGCGGAGAGGCCTGGGCAGGTCGGCGATCTTCTCCCGGCCGGCGAACTCTTCCATGGTGAGGGTGAGGGGCAGCATGCTCAGGAAGTCCCGGGTGGCGGGGCTGTCCTCGTCGATGGTCACATTCAGTGTTTCTGAATGGGTGCTGAAGCGGACCACGGTACCTGCCACGCTGTCCACGGCGGTGGTGGGTGACTTCCAGGGTCCTGATGTCCCTGCGGTGGTGGCTGTTTCCCGGGGTCGTGCTGTCCCATCGTCTGGTCGCGGAGCTGGCCCGTCCTTTGGTGCCGGGCTGCAACCGGGCAGTGCCAGAAGCAGGGCAAGGGCAAATGTAACCGTTATTGCCGGCACCTGCAGCCCAGGAATGGAGCGCCTCATGCCGAATCACCTGCCTTTCGATCCTTGAGCATCAGCAAGGTAAGGGGCACTAAGTACAGTGCGGCGATCACTGTTCCCACCACCACAGGACCTGTGACACCAAGCGCCGACTCCAAGGCGTAACCAGCGATCCACGAGCCCACTGCCGTACCGAAGTTGAATGCTGAGGTGCTCAACGCCGACGCCAAAGTCGGTGCGTTGCCTGCATAACCAACGGCTTTGCTGATCAGGATCGGATTGGTAGCCATGCCGAAAAGCCCCAGCAGGAAGATCAGCACCACGGTGACCAGCGCGTAGCGGGAGAACAGTGCAAGGGCACCCAGCACCAGGAATGTCATGCCGGCCGGGATGAAGAGCGCCGGATAGGGGTGGCGGGCGCCGAAGCGGCCTCCCAAATTCGAGCCTATGAACGCCCCGACGCCGTAGGCCACCAGCACCAATGGCACCACGGTAGCGGCAAGTCCGGTATTTACCGTCAGCAGGGGAGCGATGAAGCTGTAAGCGGCCAAGGACGATCCGCACACGATTGCGCAGCCTGCCAGGACAAGCCAGACCCGGGCATCACGCATGCTGGCAAGCTCGGCCCGCACTGACGGAGCAGCGCCGGATTCCGGGGTGACCGGGACCAGCCGGTACACCACACCGGAGGCCGCCAGCGCGAGGACAGCCAACGCCCAAAACGGCCCCCGCCAGCCCACCACCTGCCCGGCAAACGATCCAAGGGGTACACCCACCACGTTGGCGAGCATGCCGCCGCCGAGGACAACGCCCAGCGCCCGGGACGCTGAAGCCGCACCCGCCGCTTTGGCACCCACGACGGCGGCTACCGCCCAGAATGCGCCAGTCGCCAAAGCAGTGAGGAAACGTGCGCCAAGAATGAGCGTGAAATCGGAGGTTAGCGCCACAATGACGTGGCCCACGGCGAAGACCACCAGTGCCAAGCTCAGGGTCAGGCGGCGCGGCAGCTTCAAGGTCAGGATGGACATGGTGGGTGTTCCCACGATCATCCCCACCGCGAAGACCGTGATCATGAGGCCCGCATCGGCTACGGACGTGCCAAGATCAGTGGCGATCTCCGGCAGGATGCCCGCAACAATGAACTCGGTGGTTCCCATCAGGAACACGCCCGCCGCCAGAACGTAGGTCACTAGGGGCAAGCGCCGGGTCTTGGTACTGGGGAGAGTTGTGGTCATGACTCCAGAACATCAGGTTTTCTAAGCGGGAGGGAGTCCCGCTTAAGGGAGGTCCTCCGAGGGACTCCCTCACCTCGGGCCACTGAATTGGGCTCCGCCTGGATCACCGACGTTATTTTGTCGGTGCCTGCTGCCAGAGTTAGGGCATGGAGCGAATTGGGGAGAATCGAGCGGCCGCCGGGGTGGCGGGTCCGCTTGCTGCTGCCACGCCCGCCCACTCTCTGGGCGGAGTTCCGCCCAGCCCAGTTCAGCCCGACACTGCACCCGCCACCACCGTTAGCAGTGACCTGATTGAACAGTTACGGGTCCTGGAGGAGATGAAGTCTGCCATCTCGGCTTTGCAGGCGCGGATAGCCGTGGCCTTTGATCTCACCCAGCGTGCCGAGCAAGCCGAGGCAGGCGTCCCTGCGGCCGAGCGTGGACAAGGCGTGGGAGCCCAGGTTGCGTTGGCACGGCGCGAGTCACCGAACCGTGGGTCGCGTCTCCTGGGCTTGGCAAAAGCCCTTGTCACCGAGATGCCCCGCACCTTGGCGGCCCTGAAATCGGGGAACTTGAATGAATGGCGCGCCACGCTTCTTGTTAAGGAGACGGCCTGCCTGTCTGTCGAGGACCGTTGTGCGGTGGACGAGGAGCTCGCCCCCGATACCGGGACCTTTGACGGCAAGGGCGATAAAGCGATCATTGCCGCCGCGAAAGCTGCCGCATATCGACGGGATCCGCGGTCAGTGGTCGGGCGGGCCAGCCGTGCTGCGGCCGAGCGGACCGTCAGCCTCCGACCAGCCCCGGACACTATGACATACCTGACGGCCTTGCTTCCGGTAGCCCAGGGCGTAGCGGTCTACGCCGCATTGACTCGAGCGGCTGATTCTGCCCGTTCCAGTGGGGATACCCGGGGTCGGGGCCAGTTCATGGCCGACACCCTCACCGCACGCATTACGGGCACCCCGGGCGGGATTTCGGGGATCAACCTGGACCTCGTCATGACTGACCGCACCCTTTTCCAAGGCGACAGCGAACCAGCCCGGCTCAAGGGCTACGGAATCGTCCCCGCTGAATGGGGAAGGGAACTGCTCGCGTTGGGGCAAGCCTCAGCAGCCGTGGGTCAGGCGGGCGCGAACCCAGCCTCTAGAGCAGGGCAAGCCGCACCTCTGGGTCCCGCGGCAGGGCTGAACGCAGAGTTCACCGTATGGCTTCGTCGGCTCTACACCGCGCCGGGCACAGGGGAACTGCTCGCTACCGATTCCAAGGCCCGGCTCTTCACGGGTGGGCTTCGGCGCTTCATTGAAACCCGCGACGATAGTTGCCGGACTCCTTATTGCGATGCGCCCATACGGCATATTGACCATGTGGTTCCGTGGCGTTCCGGAGGAGGGACCAGCCTGGCTAACGGCGCCGGTCTATGCGAAGCGTGCAACCACACCAAGGAAAACGCCGGTTGGAGCACCAAGGTCATGCCCGGGGACGTTCACGCCCTGGAAATCAGCACCCCTACCGGTCACACATACCAATCAAAGGCTCCACCACTGCCCGGCCACCATCCCTCCAGAACGTAGACAGGCGTAAGCCCTATTCCTCGGTGAAATCTCCGGCGTCCCTCCGGAAGCTGCCCAGCACGCGGATGAGGTGGTCCACGTCGTCGGGCCCGAATCCCGACTGTCCGAAGACCTCGGCGTTGAGGGCCGCCGTCGCTTTTTTGGCGAGCGTTCGGCCTTCAGGAGTGAGCTCGATCAGGGTGGTGCGCCCATCGGTGGGGTGCGGTGACCGGGCAACCAGGGCTGCCTTTTCCAAGCGGTCGACGGCGTTGGTCACCGAGGTGGGATGCACCTGCAGGAGCGCGCTGGCTTTGTTCATGGGCAGCGCGCCGCTACGGGCGAAACTCAGGAGTGCGAGCAGTTCGTAGCGTGCAAAGGTCAGCCCGAACGGCTTAAGGACCGTCTCAATACGCGCAAGCAGGATCTGCTGGGTCCGCATGATGGCGGTAATGGCGGCCATGGGCGCGGCGACATCACCCCAGCCATGCCGTTCCCAGTTGCGTTGGGCATCGGCGATGGGGTCGCGGGGGAGTGGCGTGCCCATGGGCCTCCTTTGTTTGCTTGCTTGGCCTACTGTTGGCTAGTCTTTCAGATTCGGGAACTCTTCCTCGGTGTATTCCACGCCCAAACCAGCGGGCAATGGACCATCGCCATGCCGGGCGACTTCCGTCCCGCGCAGTTCAACACGCCTGATCTTGCCCGAAATGGTCTTGGGCAGCTCGCCGAACTCCAGGCGGCGGATGCGCTTGAACGGTGCCAGATGCTCGCGGCAGTACTTCAAAATGTCCTCCGCAACAGCCGGTCCGGCTTCATATCCGGCGGCCAACACCACAAAGGCCTTAGGCACCGACAGCTTCACGGCATCTGGTGAAGGCACGACGGCGGCCTCCGCCACTGCGGGGTGTTCGATCAGGACGCTCTCGAGTTCAAAAGGCGACAAACGGTAATCGGAGGACTTGAAGACATCGTCATCCCGGCCGACGTAGGTGATGACGCCGTCGGAATCACGGCTCGCCATGTCCCCGGTGTGATAGTAGCCATCGCGGAAGGCCTCGGCCGTTTTGGCTTCGTCGCCGAAGTAGCTTTTCATGAGTCCCACGGGCCGGGGGTCCAAGCGCAAGCAGAGTTCGCCGTCGTCGGCTTCCTGTCCGGTGAGCAGGTCCACCAGAACGACGTCGTACCCTGGCAGCGGCCGTCCCATGGAGCCGATCTTCACCGGCTGGGCAGGGGTGTTGGCGATCTGGACGGTGGATTCAGTCTGGCCGAAGCCGTCGCGGATGGTGACGCCCCAGGCTTCCTCCACTTGGCCGATGACCTCGGCGTTGAGCGGTTCGCCGGCCGAAACCACTTTTGACGGCGGGCTGGTGAGCTGCGTGAGGTCGGCCTGGATGAGCATGCGCCACACTGTGGGCGGGGCGCAGAAGCTGGTGACTCCTTCCCGGCCCATCTGGTCCATCAGTGCGGCGGCGTCGAAGCGCTGGTAGTTGTAGATGAAGACGGTAGCCTCGGCGATCCAGGGGGTGAAGACGTTGGACCAGGCGTGCTTGGCCCAGCCGGGCGAGGCGACGTTGAGGTGGACGTCGCCGGGTTCCAGGCCGATCCAGTACATGGTGGACAGGTGGCCCACGGGGTAGGAGGTGTGGGTGTGCTCCACCAGTTTGGCCCGGGAGGTGGTGCCGGACGTGAAGTAGAGCAGGAGGGTCTCGTCGGCTTTGGTGGGGGCGTCGGGCGTAAAGTCCGTGCCGGCGTCGTTCGAGTCTGAGTACTGCATGGCGTCCGCATTGGCGCGCTCGGAACCGACCTCAATCAGGGTGTATTTACCCTCGACGTCGGCAAACTTGCCGATGTTGGCGCTTCCTACGGTCACCCAGGCAGCCCCTCCACGCTCCACGCGGTCCTGGAGATCGCGGGCGCCCATGAGGGTGGTGGTGGGGATCATGACGATACCCAGCTTGATGCCGGCGAGCATGAGTTCCCAGAGTTCCACCTGATTGCCGAGCATGATGATCATGTGGTCGCCACGCTGGACGCCTTGGCCGCGCAGCCAGTTGGCCACTTGTGAAGACCTGCGCGAGAGGTCCTTGAAAGTGCGGCGGATGGAGCTGCCGTCCTGTTCCACGATCACCAGGGCCGGCTGTTCGCCCCGGGCCGGGTCCGCCGCGATGTGATCGAACCAGTCGAGGGCGAAGTTGAACGCCTCAAAGCGGGGCCATTGGAACCCGGCGTGCGCCTGCTTGTAGTCCTCGCGTAGTTCCAGCAGCCGGTCGCGGGCCGCACGGAAGTCTTCTGTGACTGTCATAGTCCGCCTTTCGCCTTCGGGTAATGCCGGCACCCTTGCCTCAGCACCCCGCCTAGTGATCCACATCACCTTGCAATATACTAGGACATCCAAGGGTTTGGAAGAGCCTGCGCGGGACATGACGAAGGGGTCAAATGCTCGATCACAAAGCTGCCGGCACCGTTACCAGCGGTGCGGCACCAGAACACGTCCTGCCTCCTTATCCGGAGGCGGACTTAATGCACGTCCTGGACCTGCTGCCCCCGGACGAGCGTGCGCGCTACCTCGAGATCAGGGAGTTCCTGCAAACGCGGATCCGTGCTGCGAGCATCGAGTACTGGAACCGGGAGGAGTTCCCGTTCGGGCTGTTGGCCGACATGGCCAAGTTCGGGCTGGGCGGGTTGCAAACTGATGGGTCCTCCAAGCTGTTCAAAGGCCTTATGTACACCGAAGTGGCCCGGGCTGACGTCTCGCTTTCGGCATTGGTGGGCATCCACAATGAGCTGATCGTGGGCATGATCGACGAACTCGGTTCGCCTGAGCAGAAGCGAAAGTGGCTGCCGGGGTTGGAGGCATTTACCCAACTGGGCGCCTTCGCCCTGACCGAACCGGACCACGGTTCGGACATCGCCGGAGGACTCTCGACGACGGCGCGGCGCGACGGCGGCGAATGGGTCATCAACGGTGCCAAGCGCTGGATCGGGGCAGGGACGATTGCCGACTTCGCGTTGGTCTGGGCCCGTGACGAATCCGACGGACACATCAAAGGCTTCATTGTGGAGAGCGACCGCCCCGGATACTCCGCCACCAAGATCTCCCACAAAATCGGCCTGCGCATCATGCAAAATGCTGACATCGTGTTGGACAAGGTCCGCATCCCCGTGGAAAACCTCCTGCCGGGGGCCACCGAGTTCTCGCGGGCCAATGAACTCCTGCGTGATTCCCGGGCTTGGGTGGGATGGCAAGCGGCAGGAATCCAGCTGGCGGCCTTCGATATTGCCCGTTCCTACGCTCTGGAACGCAAACAGTTCGGCAAGGAGCTGGCCCGTTTCCAGTTGGTGCAGCAGCAGCTGGCAGACATCCTGGGCAATGCCAACGCCTCACTGTCCATGATGGTGGAGCTCGCGCGGATCCAGCAGGCAGGGAAGCTCGAAATGGTGCAGGCAGCAATGTGCAAAGCCACCACTACCCGGCTGGCCCGGTCATCCGTGGCCATGGGCAGGTCGCTGTTGGGCGGGAACGGGATCACCACGGACTATGAGATGGCCAAGCTCTTTGGCGACGCCGAGATCCTCTACACCTATGAGGGCAGCTACGAGATCAACTCGATGATCGTGGCCCGTGCAGTGACGGGGAAGTCTGCGTTCGTCTAGACGCGGCGATTCGTCTAGAGACGCCGGTTCAGTTGAAACGAAAGGAGTATCCCTTCGCCGGATCAATATAGGCGAGGGGATGCTCCATGGTTGGGGGATGGGCTGACTAGGAGTTCTGTGCCGCCACCAACGCCGGATCGGCGTCCGGGTCTGTGCTCGGATCAGCCTCCGGACCCGCGCCGGATGGTGCAGCGACGGCGGCGTGCTCGGCCAGGACTCCGGTCTTGTGCCGGATGCGGAGACGGTAGAGGAGCGTTCCGCCAATGATGACTGTGCCGACGAAGATCACGCCACCCCATTGCAGGTACCACTCGAACGGCGGCACGGAGTTGTAGATTTCGGGCCGTGGCCACACCAGGTTCAGCGTCATGGCGCCTCCCCACAGCACGGCCAGGATGTTCACGGGCAGCCCCCATTTGCCCAGGCTGAATCCCGGTTCCGATCCGTCGTCCTTCAAGGGCCACTTCTTCAGGAAGCGCCGCCGCAGCAGGGGCACCGTCACCAGCAGGTATGACAGGTAGATCAGGACAATGCTGATGCTGGAGAGAATGGTGAAGATAGCCGGCTGGGAGATGTTCACGATCAAGGGAATGACGGCCACTATGCCGATGACGATCGCAGCCACTGTGGGGGTCTTCCGGGTGGGGTGCACCTTGCTGAGCTGACGGCTGAAGGGAAGGTTGTTGTCCCTGGCCATGGCAAACATCATTCGGATGGCAGCTGCGTGGACGGCCAGGGTGCAGACCACCACGGCCACAACGATGCACGCCAGGAAAGCCTTGCCGAACGGGCCACCGAGCACCGACAACACGATGTACTGCAGACCGCCGTCAGCGGCTCCAAGCTTGGGATCGGAAAGATCCGGCGCCGCCAGGATTCCGCCCAGGAGAAGCAGCCCTCCCAAAAGGAATGACGCCGTAACCGCACGCAGGATCGCTTTGGGAGCGGTGCGTTTGGGGTCTTTGGTTTCTTCTCCCAGGGAGCTGGCGGTATCGAAGCCGTACATGACATACCCGGATGCCATGGCGGCAATGAGGAAGACCCCGAAGAACCCCAGCGGATGATCTTCGCCGAAGCCGGCGGTATCGAGGAGGACTTCCGGCCCTCGGACCGAGTGCCAAATGAGCGCAATGATGAGCAGGACGGCCGCCACCAGCTCCACGAACACGCCAACACTGTTGATCATGGTCATGAGCTTCACGCCGAACGCGTTGATAAGGGTGGAAATGCCGATCATGATGCTCGCCAGGATCACCCCGTTGACGGCAAAGTCGTAGGGACCCGTGCCATCGCCCACCAGCTGGAAGCCGTCCCAGATCTGGGGCAACGTGATCTGGAGGGCCAAGGCAACCGAACCCAGGGCCATGATGGAGGAAAGCAGCAGCAGCCATCCCGCCAGCCAAGCCCACGCTCCTGTCGAAAGCCTCTTCGCCCAGTTGTAGACCGATCCGGCCACCGGATAACGCCCGGCCAATTCCGCAAAACACAAAGCCACCATCAATTGGCCAACGAAGACAATGGGCCACGACCACGCATAGGCGGGTCCCGCCGTCGAAAATCCGAAGTAAAACAGTTGAAAAACGCCGGTGAGGATGGAGATGTAACTGACGCCGGCGGCGAAACTGGCAAACTTGCCGATGCTGCGGTCCAGGGTCTGGGCATAGCCAAACTCGTCCATACCGCTCGCATCGCTCTTGCAGGGTCCTGATTTGCTGGGTTCTGACATTCGAACTCCTAGTTCAGACATGCATGAATGGTGATAGCCCGCGGCCGTCATTGGACGCGGTGTATATCAAAAGCCGGGCACCACGGTGTGCCAACGGCTGTTTCCCCCATTTTTTGTTGCGTGGGTCTAAAAGCAGGGTCCCTGTTCAGGCGAGGGACAAGCTGAAGCCGGCTTCCGCCGTCGTGGTTTCCTCCGTCCCGTGGGCCCGGAGGAGGTCGGCCTTGATGAAATCAGCGCAGCGCTCGCCGATCATCATCACGGTGATATTGGGGTTTACGGTGACGTGCTCCGGCATGACGGAGGCATCGGCCACACGCAGCCCGGTGACGCCCTTGACCCTCAGCTCAGGATCCAGCGGCGACATATCGTCCTCCACCGGCCCCATGCGCACGGTGCCTACGGGGTGGTACACAGTGTTGTGGGTTTTGCGGATGTAGTCCTGCAGTTCCTCGTCGCTCTGGGCTTCGATGCCGGGGGAGAGCTCCCGTCCGGTCCATTCAGCCATGGCAGGTTGCGCGGCGATTTCCCGCGCCTTGCGGATGCCCGCGACCATCACTCGCATGTCGTGGCCCTCGGTATCGGTGAAGTACCGGGGATCCACCATGGGCTTGTCGCGGAAGTCCCGGCTGCGGAGCCGGACCGTTCCACGGGAACGTGCGTGAGTGACGTTGGGAGTGAGACTGAAGCCGTTCTCCGTAGTGGGATAGCCGTAGCGCAGGGTGTTCATGTCGAACGGGACCGAACCGTAATGCATCATGAGGTCCGGGCGGTCCAGGCCATCTTCGGTGGGAGTGAAGATACCGATCTCCCACCACTGGGTGGAGGTCCGGACCATGGGCTGCTTGGCCTCGAACTGCACCACGCCTTCCGGGTGGTCCTGCAGGTGCTCGCCGACACCCGGTGAGTCCACCAACACCTCAATGCCATGCGCCGCCAGGTGGGCGGCCGGGCCGATGCCGGAAAGCATGAGCAGCTTGGGGGAGTCGATGGCGCCGGTGGACAGGATGACTTCGCGATGTGCGTCCAGCCTGTGCGTCCGGCCGAACGCCGAATCGACGACATCGACGCCGGTGCAGCGCTTATCCGCGTCGAATACCAGTTGGCGGGCGCGCAGGCCGGTCAGCAGCGTGAAGTTCTCACGCTCCATGATGGGGTGGATGTAGGAGACGGAACTGGAGGACCGGGTGCCGTCCGAACGTCGGTTGATCTGGAAGAAGTTGGCGCCGTTGATCACGGTGGTGCCGTCATTGAACTTTGCGCGGGGGATGCCGGTCTGCTCACAGGCGTTAAGGAGCGCGACACCGGCGGGATCGTTCGGGGGAACGTTCATCAAATGCACGGGACCGGAATCGCCATGGTGGGGAGCGTCCGGACCGGCGTCTTCGTTGCTTTCCAGGCGCTGGTAGACAGGCCAGGCAGCAGCAGCGTTCCAGCCGGTAGCGCCGTATTTCGACTCCCATTCATCCAGGTCTTCGCGGGGAGCCCAGAACGCGATGCAGGAGTTGTGGCTGGAGCAGCCACCCATCACCTTGGCGCGGGCATGGCGCATGAAGGAGTTGCCGTTTTCCTGCGGTTCCACGGGGTAGTCCCAGTCGTAGCCGGATTCCAGCAGTTCCATCCAGCGGTCCAACTGCAGGATCTCCGGCAGGTTCCGGTCATCCGGGCCGGCTTCCACCAGCGCCACGGTGACGGCAGGATCTTCGCTCAGCCGGGCGGCAACGGCAGCTCCAGCGGATCCTCCGCCGATGACCACGTAATCGAACCCGCGCTCGCTGAGGTTCTCAATGTTGTCCACGTGCATTTAGTTCTCCTTGCCGTGATCTGCGAACCAGCCGGTCACCTGGGGGTTGGTGTTCTGGTAGATGTGCTTGGCTTCCTGGTATTCGCCCAGTCCGGTGGGGCCGAGTTCACGGCCGACGCCGGACTGGCCGAAGCCACCCCACTCGGCCTGCGGAAGGTAGGGGTGGTAGTCGTTGATCCAGACCGTGCCATGCCGCAAACGGCCCGCTACCCGCTGGGCTTTGCCGGCATCCTGGGTCCACACGGCGCCCGCGAGCCCGTAGATGGTGTCGTTCGCTGTAGCTACGGCTTCGTCTTCCGTGCGGAAGGTTTCCACCGTTACCACCGGGCCAAAGGCTTCGTCGATGACTACCGACATTCCCCGTTGGACGCGGTCCAGGACGGTGGGCTGGTAGTAGAAGCCGGCGTCGAACTTTTCGCCTTCCGGGGCCGCGCCGCCGCACCGCAGCCGCGCGCCTTCGGCCACGCCGCGCTGGACGTAGGCGTCCACCTTCTCCCGATGCGCAGCGGAAATCAGCGGACCGGTTTCGGCGGACTCATCGAAAGGACCGCCGAGGCGGATGTCCTTGGCCTTGCGGACAAGTTCATCAACGAAGCGCCCGGCGATGGATTCCTCCACCACCAGCCGTGCCCCCGCGGAGCAGACCTGACCGGAATGTACAAAGGCGCCATTCAGCGCATTGTCGACGGCGGCGTCGAAGTCAGCGTCAGCGAACACCACGTTGGGGTTCTTGCCGCCAAGTTCCAGCGCCACCTTTTTCACGGTGCCCGCTGCGGCAGCCGCGATGCGCTTGCCGGTTTCCAGGCCGCCGGTGAAGGAAACCAGGTCGATGTCGGGGTGATCGGACAGCGGTGCGCCCGCTTGCGGACCGGGGCCGGTCACCAGGTTGGCGACGCCGTTCGGCAGGCCGAGATCCTGGAGCAACTGCATGGCGAGGATTGCGGTGGAGGTGGTCAGTTCGGCAGGCTTCAGGATGAAGGTGCAGCCGGCGGCCAGTGCGGGTGCGATCTTCCAGGCGGCCTGCAGCAGCGGGTAGTTCCATGGTGTGATCAGGCCGCACACGCCCACGGGTTCGTAAACGATTTTGCTCACGACGGCGGGGTCCCCGGCGTCCACTACGCGGCCCGCTGACTGCCCGGCGAGGCGTCCGAAGTATTCGAAGCAGGCAGCGATGTCGTCCATGTCGATGCGGCTCTCGATGATCCGCTTGCCGGTGTCCAGCGATTCGGCGCGGGCGAACTTCTCCCGGCGTTCGCGCAGTTCAGCGGCGACCTTGAGCAGGAACGCACCCCTTTCGGGGGCAGGAACGTCCGACCAGACGCCGGAATCGAAGGCTGCCCGGGCGGCGGAAATGGCACGCTCGGTGTCCTCGCGGCCTGCCTCGGACACTGTGGCGACCAGTTCGCCGTCGGCCGGGTTGTGAATCGCGCGCACCGCGCCGGAAGCGGCCGGTTCCCACGCGCCGTTGATGAAAAGCGTGGAGGCGGAATCGGAAAATGTGGCTTGGGTCATACGAAGCAGGCTAGTGCATCTTGAACATCTGTTCAAGGAAAATTATGAACAAATGTTCAAAGTGACGCGGCCATGCAGGCCTCAACGGGCATTGATGGAAATGCTCTTGCGGATCTCGGGAAGGGTGGCCTTGAGGGTGTCGAGGGTGGGGCAGAGGGCTTCAACCCTGACTGTGACCGCCGGCTTGTTGAAGGTCCTGACCGCGGTGTATCCATAAGCGTCGCCAGATGTGTATGTCACGGCCAGCATGTCCACTTCATGGCTGCCGCCGATGCCATAGCCCAGCGTCGCGTCCTTGGCATTGGCCATGAGGTCCGTCTTGCCGGGGAAGAGGATGGCGAGGATCTCCTGGGTTGATGCCTTGTCGTCGCCGGCAACGAGCTCGGCGGGATTGTTGCGCGCCTGGACCGTTCGCACCTTGCAGCGCGTGTTGCCGGAGGTGAAGGTCATTATCCCGTCCGTTGCCATGCGGCTGTAGTCGGCTTCCCAGCCGGCAGCTGGGTCCGTCAGTGAGCTGGCGATATCGGGGGTGTGTCCACCATTTTCATCGCCGATGATCCTGTTGCCGTTGGTCCAGGAAAGATCTTCGGTTGCCGGATCGAGCCTCCCGGTGGCGGTGTCGCTGTCAGTCTTTGCCTCCCCGCTGGCTGAAGCTGCGCTTGGGTGCGGACTTTGTGACCCGGCGGAGTTTGTTGCAACGGGGGTGGAAGTGTTGATCGGAGCCGGCGCTCCGATGCTGCAGCCTGCCAGTGCCGTGATGGCAAGAATGGACGAGAACAGTGCAAAGAACTGCGTGCGGGATGGGCTTGGCGTGGTCATATGGTTCCTTTTCCTGTGCGCTTACCCCGAGGCAACTTACCTGCTTCAGGTGAATATCTATCGACTGGATTAATCTACCAGTTGGTTGCACCCATCCCTGCTTCCGCGCGCTACGAACTACTTGCATGAAAAAGCTCGGACTCCGGACCAAAGGCCCCGAAACCATGGCAGCGTTGGCAGGCGTGGTGTCTGCCGCCGTCGTGCTGGCCGTCGCCGAGCTGATCGGTGCCTTCTTCACCGCCAGGGCGACCCCCGTATTCGCCCTGGGATCAACGTTCATCGACTTCACTCCACCGTGGATGAAGGACTTTGCGATTGCCACGTTCGGCACTAACGACAAAGCCGCGCTCTTCGTGGGCATGGGCTTGACGATCGCTCTGCTGGCCTGTGTCCTGGGCATAGTGGCCTACAAGAAGTGGGCGCTGGGCGTCCTGGGCGTGCTGTTCATGGGTGCCGTGATTGTGGCCGCCGTTCTGACCCGCGCAGGCGTCGGCTTGGTCGACGCCATCCCCTCCGTCCTGGGAACCATCGCCGGCCTGATCGCCCTCCGCCGGCTCATAGTGCCGCTGTGGAGGCTGAAAGCATGGCCGGAGGCTCCAGCTGACGTGGCGGCCGACGCCGACAAACAGGTTGGCGGGGCCGGCACCAGCCGTCGTCGCTTCTTCGCCGCTGCCGGAGTCACCGCCGTTGCTGCCGGAATTGCGGCCACCGGTGGGCGGCTCTTGGGCGCAGCACGGAACAACGTTGCCCAGGTCCGTGATGCGCTGCGGCTGCCGGCACCGATCAAGGCGGCAGCTCCCGTGCCGGCGGGTGTCCAGTCCCCGGTGGCAGGAGTCTTCCCCTGGTTGACGCCGAACAACGAGTTCTACCGCATTGATACGGCCCTGAGCGTCCCCGAAATCAACGTCAACGATTGGTCGCTGCGTGTACACGGCATGGTCGAGGAAGAGGTCACCCTCACCTTCCAGGACCTGCTCGACGCCGACCTGATCGAATCACACGTCACCCTCACCTGCGTCTCCAACCCGGTGGGTGGAAAGCTCGCTGGAAACGCCAAATGGCTGGGCCTTCCCATCCGCGAAGTCCTGAAAAGGGCCAAGCCCAAGGATGGTGCGGACATGGTGCTCTCACGCTCCATCGACGGTTTCAGCGCCTCCACTCCGCTGGACGTCCTGCAGGATGACCGTGATGCCATGCTGGCCATCGGCATGAACGGTGAGCCACTTCCGGTGGAGCATGGTTACCCCGTGCGCATGGTGGTTCCCGGGCTGTACGGCTTCGTTTCCGCCACCAAATGGGTAGTGGAACTGGAGGTCACCCGCTTCGCTGACAGCAAGGCCTACTGGACCGAACGCGGCTGGTCAGAGCGTGGTCCCATCAAGACCATGGCACGCGTGGACGTACCCAAATCCTTTGCCAAGTTCCCTCCCGGAAAGGTCGCCGTGGGCGGCACAGCCTGGGCCCAGACCCGCGGCATCACCAAAGTGGAAGTACAGATCGACGACGGAGAATGGGTGGAAGCAACCCTCTCCGACGAAGCCTCCACCATCACCTGGCGGCAGTGGTCCTATGAATGGGACGCAACACCCGGCCTCCACTACGTCAAAGCCCGCGCCACCGACGGCACCGGCGAAACCCAGACCGACAAACTCGCCGATCCCGTGCCCGATGGAGCCTCGGGTTGGCCGTCGGTGATGGTGACGGTGGAGTAGGTTTTCGGATCCCTGAGTCGTGAGAGCATCATGGAGTGATCGACGACACTTCGCCTAAACTGCCGCCCCTGTATGAGTCCCTCACCTGGCTCACCCCGCTTTCGGAGGAACGTGCCGCCCACCTTGTGGCGTTCTTGTCCGACCCGGCCCCGGCTGAGGTTCTGGACATGGGGTGCGGATGGGGAGAACTGCTTCTTCGGGTTTTGGCGTCGGCCCCGCAGGCTCGGGGACGCGGAGTGGACTGTGCCTCCGCATTCATCGACCGGGCGACGCAGCAGGCATCCATCCGTGGACTGCTGGATAGGGCGACGTTTGATTCGAATCCTGGGGCAGAAGGCCAGCACCGCCCCGCAGACGCTGTCATCTGCATCGGCGCGAGCCAGATCTGGGGACCGCCGGTAGAGGACGCGCAGCCCCTCGACTACGCCGCAGCACTCCGTGCCCTTCGAACTCTGGTTCTTCCTGGCGGCCGGCTCGTCTACGGAGAAGCGATCTGGTCGGCAACACCGCACCCGGCTGCTACCGCCCCTCTGGCTGGCCGTGATGACGAGTACCTGACAACCGAGGCGTTACGCGAGCAGATCCGCGCCGCCGGTTTCGAGGTGGTGGATGAGGACCAGGCGAGCATTCAGGAGTGGGACGTTTTCGAAGCCGGATTTCGTAACCGGTTTACCCGCTGGCTGGAGGCACATGATGCCGACCATCCCGCCGCAGATCAGGTCCGTCGGCAATACGAGGAACAGCGCGCTGCCTATGAAGAGGGCTACCGGGGCGTACTCGGGATGGCGTATTTCTGCCTCAAGGGCTAGGCGTCCGCTGCAACCCAAGTTGGGTGCCGTCAGGACTGCGTGTCAATAGCCCGGCCCACAGGAGCTTCTTAGATGAACTCTGACTCCCTATGGTTACTGCATGACCAGTCCACAGACCAGGCGTGCCTTGGCTTCAACTGAGTACGAAATCTGCCGGAAGATACTGGAGGCTTTCGGGGATGCGGACCTAATGGTGCAGCTTGAAAACGCAGAGGTGGTAGTTGGGCGCCTGCCAATGTTTCTCTAATGGCTATTTATCCGGAATTGAACACCCTTGGTGGTCCGAGGATATGCCCGGCGCCTGGCCCGATCCAACTAACGTCAAAATAGTAGGCTGGAGCACCCTGATCTAGCCCGCGGTTGGACGCGTCGTCCGTTGGGGCGAACGTATCGCGGCGCAAACTCACAGGGGTGGCAAAACAACGCTCGTTTCGCCAAATTCGAGTGTGACTTCGTTGGAGACGTCCACGTCGCCGGGGGTCTTGATCACATAGGTACGAGGGGCTAAATCGGCTGAACAGGCCTGCGCGGTATGCGAGCCAATGCCCAACTTTATGTGGTGGGCATTGAGGACCTCTATTGAAGACGGGAAGACCGGGCAGCTGGAACTGCCGCTGAGGACAACCGCAAACCTCGCGCCGGCGTCCAGCCAGCCCGCTACAGGAACAGGAGCGGGGAATGACGGATCCTCAGCCCAGGAACCGGGATCAGCTGTAATTGCTGCCGACGGAAGTCCTCCGCGAAATTCAGACTCGGAAATGGATGACGGAACGGCGGAACAGCCTGCGAGCAAAGCGGCCAAGCCGACGACGAAAAACCGAAAATTAGTCCCCATATAACCGAGGCTGCGGTGTCTAGGACTCATGTGCCGGCTGCGAGAGTGCATACTGCTGGGTGCTTCGACTGCGCTATCCGCAAGCCCAGTCGAACGTATCGGATTCCAGGTCGAATTGGGCATTGCCGCCACCGCCAAAGTTAAGCCCTGAAATCTCTTCCAATTCGAGGTACCAAGGAGTAAGCCCGTCAGGCATTGCTTGGATGGGAAAGGCCGTCCCGCCCAGGTGGCTCATGGCAAACAGGGGTTCTGCCCAGTCTGTGAGTCCGTCGCCTGTTGAGGGACTGACATATCCATCCGGGCCAACTTCATCTCCCCAGAGTTCGACGGGGGCCTTGCCGGCATTGGGATCGGCGCGCGGGATCAGCCAAATGTCTGTGGTTGGCTCGACGTTGTCCCAGGCGTTTGTACCTTCTGACTCATCCGCATGGTCACCCCCGGCACGAAGATCCGGGCGGGGCGCTGTTGGTCCGGCCGCCAATTCATCGTGGGTGAGCCAAAGGATCGCGAATTCTCCGTCGATCACGTCTCTTCGCCTCAGCAGGCCGGGATGGTCCTGGGCTGCTGCAAGGTCACGCAGGAAAGGATCGGCTGATTCCGCGCTGGGAATGGCAGATGTGTCTTCCACTGCAAACTGGCCCTCGCCGGCAAAGATGGCTATCCCAGGGGACTGTGGCCCGCGCCGTAGGAAGTCTGCGGGCAGCCAGAGAGTCAGCACATGCATCATCGGCAACCCGGTGTTGAGGCTGCGCGGCCAGTGTTCCCAACGAACGCCCGGACCATGGCCGCCTGTCCACCCTGAAGGCGGCTGGCTTGGCAGTGCAGCAACGGCAGTTCGTCCTGGCGCGTTGCCGACGCCATTGCCACAGCGAAAGGCCAGGTTCCAGGCGGTCATCGGCTCGAGGCCTCTCGCTGTGGTACTCATCGGTTTGCGCAGTTGCCTCTGTTGTCGATGTAGAACGAGGACACCTTGTTCTTCAATCCCAGGGCCTCGAGGTTCCATCGTCCGCCGGGTCCGATGCTGAGTGGGTTTCCGCCGCAATGGGAATCGTCGTAGACCCAGACAGTTTCGCTGGTGTTGTTGATGATCGAGGCGGCGTTGTTGTTGACCTGGACGTTCCATCCGTTCGCGCCGGCGGGGCCGTTGTTGAACAGTTCGTCACCCAGCCAACCGTCCGAGTACTGGGTGTCGGCGCGCGCCCCTTCGTAGTTGCTGTTGAAGTACAAGCACAGCCTCTCGTAGGGGCACGTTGAGCCGGCTTGAGCCGCGGGTGCGCCGGCAAGGAACGCCCCTGCTGCCAATCCAAGCAATGACACGGTCCCGGTGATTCGCTTGATGATTTTCATTGGTAGACCTTTCAATTTCCGGAGATTGACAACATCAGCCGATCAGGGCAGTGGCCGCAGAGTAGCGGGCCAATGCGGTGTAAGCAGTTTTGGTCCCGGTCACGCGTACTTTGATGGCGCTTCCCTTGTCCGCGGCAACCAGTTTGTACGTCTGGGCGGTGGCGCCGGTAATCGCAGTGCTGCCCCGGAACCACTGGTAAGTCAGTGTGACAGGCGCCGGACCCCACACACCGGGGGTCGCCGTGAGCGTGCTGCCCACGGTCGCGGTACCAGCGATGGTTGGGGTGGGCCCGGTCAGCGTGCCCGCCGCCACGGCCGCAGTCGCCGCGGAGGTCTTGGCCGTCGTCGTGAATCCGGTCTTGCTTCCCGTGACCCGGACAGTGATGGTCTTGCCGAGATCGGTGGCAGTCAATGCGTAAGTAGCTGATGTGGCACCCGTGATCGCGATGCCACTCCGGAACCACTGATAGGCCAGAGTCACAGGGGCTGGGCCCCAGGCTCCTGGCACTGCCGTGAGCGTCGAGCCCACCTTCACGGTCCCGGAGATCGTCGGCGTCGGCGTGGTCAGGGTTCCCACCGCCACGGCCGCGGTGACCGCGGAGGTTTTGGCCGCCGTCGTGAATCCTGCCTTGGTGCCGGTGACCCGGACGCTCATGGTTTTACCAAGGTCGGTGGCAGTCAATGTGTAGCTGGCAGACGTAGCCCCGGTAATGGCAACACCAGTCCGGTACCACTGGTAAGCCAACGTTACGGGAGCCGGTCCCCACGCCCCTGGAACAGCTGTGAGCGCAGAGCCCACCTTTGCCGTCCCGGAGATCGTCGGGGTGGGAGCGGTCAGTGTGCCTCCCGCCACGGCAGCAGTGGCAGTGGAGGTTTTGGCCGCGGTGGTGAATCCGGCCTTGGTGCCAGTGACCTGAACGGTCATGGTCTTGCCCAAGTCGGCGGCAGCCAATGCGTAGGTGGCCGATGTGGCACCTGTGATCGCAACGCCACTGCGGAACCACTGGTAGGCCAGCGTCACCGGGGCAGGTCCCCATGCGCCGGGAACAGCGGTGAGCGTCGAGCCAACTTTCGCTGTTCCGGATACGGTCGGCACCGGTGCGGTCAACGTGCCCGCCGCGACGGCTGCGGTCGCAGCGGAAGTCTTCGCCGTCGTCGTGAATCCCGTCTTGGTTCCGGTGACCCTGACGGTCATGGTCTTGCCCAGATCCGCGGCAGCCAAGGCGTAAGTAGCTGACGTGGCACCTGTGATGGCGACACCGCTGCGGAACCACTGGTAGGCCAGCGTCACCGGGGCAGGTCCCCATGTCCCGGGAACAGCGGTGAGCGTCGAGCCAACTTTCGCTGTTCCGGAAACGGTGGGAACAGGAGCAGTCAGGGTCCCTGCGGCGACAGTGACGCTGGCCTGGCCGTAGTAGGGCTGCAACGGCCAGTCGTGGACGCTGAGCCGTACCGTGACTTTCTTGCCTGCGTCGGAAGCCTGGAGGAGGAACGTGGGGCCATTGGTCCTATGGTCCTGCACTCCGTTGACGAACCAGTCGTAGTAGGGGCCAAAATCAGGTGCAGGGGTCAAGGTGCCGTGGTCAACGGTCAGGGTGTTCCCGGCGACCGGCGTGCCCAGAAGGGTGAAGGGCTTCGAAGCCGTGACAGCCTCGGCGCCGGATTTACCGCCGTGAACCGAGGTGGTGTACGAGGCATAGCCGGTCTTGGTCCCGGTGACTTTGGCCCAGATGTCGTAGCCGGCATCGGCGGCGGTGGGAGTGTAGACAGTGGTGGTGGCGCCGGGAATGTCTTGGGCGACTACGCCGTCCTTGGAACGCTGCCATTGGTAGGCGAGCGTCACCGGAGCCGGACCCCAAACGCCGGGATCGACCGTCAGTTTCTGTCCGGCCTGGGCTGAACCATAAACAAACGGCCTGTCAGGCGTCAGCGACAACCCTGCAACGTCCAGCTGCATGGTCAGCTTGATGCGCTGGCCGGCAGCAGTTGCCGTCAGGACGGTGGCCGTGTCCAGCGTGGCAGTGTTGTCATAGCACTCGGCCTTGTATCGCTTTTCGCGGGGTGCGCCCTCGTAGACAGTGTCCGAGACGCAGAGCTTGTACTTCCTGCCTACTGTCATGCGCCAGTAGATCTTGCCCTGCGCGTCCGAGGTCAGCGGTCCCATTTGGGGACCTTCCCATGCTGCAGTTGCGTCGTTGTAGACGTACGGGCTGTAGCCGACGTCGGCAATCGGCGCACCCGCGGGATCGACGACGGTGGCCTCCATGACGGTTTCATCCTTGAGGACGAAGTTCACGTTGGTCCATTTGACCCCCGCGGGGACGGTGGCAACGGTGTAGGTATCCACCATTGCCGTGCCGGTCCAGTATTGCTCCAGGTAGAGGCGCTGGCCGGACTCGTCCCGGACGCTGATGTATGCCTGATTGGGCGGGATCTTTGTCAGGGTGAAGTAGCCGTTGGCATCGGGCTTGGTGCTGCTGATCTGTCCGCCGTTGTTGGGCGAGGCTGAAACGGACACAGCAGTCAGTGGCTGGCCGGCCTTATTGGTGACCCGCCCGGTCATGCTGCCGAAGGCTTCCAACTGCGGGTTGAAAGTGGTGGTGGGGGCAGCGTCGGTGACGGCAACCGGCGTCGAACCGTAGGAACTGGACTGGTTGCCGTTCCACTCATCCGCGTAGGTGGCCGAACAGGGCCCGGTGCTGCAGGTTGTCCAGATCTTGTAGCTGCCGGCCGCAGGCACGGTGAAACTGTACGAGCCATCGGCCGCGGACCAGGCGCCGGCCACGTAGGAGGCCCGTTCGTCGTTGGTGTATGCACCCACCCAGACGTCGCCCAGCGGAGTTGCCGTTGCGGTGGCTGTCAGTTTTCCCTTGACGACTCCCTTGAAGGTGTACGTCGCGGCCGAAGCGGGCGCAGCGCCGGCGAAGAGGCCCGCAGCCACCAGGACGACTGCCGTCAGGATGGCCCACACCCCCTGCCGCGTACTTCGAATCGGATGGTGGGCGGCACGTCGCTGCAACGGCATGGGTATGGTCCTTTTCCCCAAAAAAGTGACTAAAGGGGACCGAGTGGTCCACTGACATCGTAGGCGTCGGCCCGCAGCAGTGCCATGGGGAGTTCTGCCCCGGCCTAGACGACGGCCAGGGGCTGCTGTTTGAGTCCTTCCAAACGCGCTTGAAGTTCATCGGAGGTAGGAGGATTGGCGCCGGGCCTGCTGACGGTGATCGCTGCGGCCACAGCTGCTGTTTGTCCGATGTCGCCGAGGGCTGTTGGTGCAAACGCCTTTTCACCCCGGGCCAGCAGCTCAAAGATGAGGGCGGCCATGTAGGAGTCACCGGCACCGATGGTGTCCGCGACGTTGGTCTTCACAGAGGGAATGGTGGCGCGCGCCCCCGGAGCGGCAAGGAGTGCTCCTTCAGCGCCACGGGTGATGACGGCCATCCGGGCGCCGTGGTTGAGCAGGCGGGAGGCGACGTCGTCCGGCGAGGACCCTGTATAGAGCCACTGCGCGTCCTCGTCGCTGAGTTTGATGACGTCAATGAGGGGGAGCAAGTCCTCAAATGTCTGTTGTGCTTCGGCGTGGCTGCCAAGGAGCGCTGGACGGATGTTGGGGTCGTAGGTGACCAGGCATGAGTCGTGGCTCTGCTCAAGGAGGGTTCGCACGCTGGCCGCTCCCGGGGCGAGGAACGTGGCGATGGATCCGGTGTGCAGGACTTTCGGGATCATGGCCGGTGCCACGGGTGGGAGTTCCCACAAGATGTCGAACTCGTAGCTTGCCGAGCCGTCCGCTGCGAGGGTGGCGGTTGCTGTGGCGGTGCGTGTGAGGGAGGTTGATCCGGGAAGCAGTTGGACACCGGCGCTGTGAAGGTGGGAGGTGATGGCGGCGCCGTGTTCGTCCTCGCCGATCGCTGTGAGCAGCCCGGTGGGCACGCCGAGGCGGCCCAGGCCGTAGGCGACGTTGGCGGGTGACCCGCCAGGGTAGCTGATGCGTCCTTCCCGGGTATTCACAATGTCCACCAAGGCCTCGCCGATAACGAGGACGTCCAGTGGGTTTTGGGCTGATCCGCCCGGGTAAGGGTTGTGCATCTTGGTTCTTTCGTCGGGTTGCCGCCTGATCGGTGGGGCGGCAGGGATGGATCCGTCCGCGGACCTGGTGGCAGGTCCGCGGACGGGGACAGGAGTTCCGTGTGGAACGGAAAGCCCGGTGCGGCCGTCAGGCTTTTGCCGCACCTGTCATGATGGCGACGGCGTCGGTCATGGTGTGGGATTGCGGGGTGATGGTCGCCGCGCACTTGCCCAGGCGCTGGATGTGGATGCGGTCTGCAACATCGAACACATGCGGCATGTTGTGGCTGATCAGGATAACCGGCAGGCCGCGGTCGCGGAGGTCCCGGACCAGTTGGAGCACCTGGTTGGATTCACGGACACCCAAAGCGGCTGTCGGCTCATCGAGAACCACCACTTTGGATCCGAACGCCGCTGCACGGGCCACAGCAACGGCCTGACGCTGGCCACCGGAAAGGTTCTCCACCGGTACGGTGACATCCTGCAGGGTGGAGATGCCCAGCCGTGTCAGTTCTTCCTTGGCTTTCCGTCGCATGCCCTTGGTGTCGAGCATCCGGAACAGGCTTCCCAGTGGTCCGGGGAGACGCTCTTCGCGGCCGAGGAACAGGTTCGAGGCAACGTCCAGGGCCGGCGAAACGGCAAGGTTCTGGTAGACGGTCTCGATGCCGTGGACGCGGGCGTCCTGGGGCCGCTTGAAGTGGACCTGTTGTCCGGAGACGAAAAGCTCCCCGGTGTCGGGAACTTCAGCGCCCGTAAGGCATTTGATGAGCGTGGACTTACCGGCGCCGTTGTCGCCGATGACGGCCAGGACTTCGCCGGGGTAGAGGTCCAGGCTGACGCCGTCGAGACCTACAACGCGGCCGAACGTCTTGACGAGGTTCCTGGCTTTGAGGATGGGCTCGCGGGTTTCGGTGCGGGGAGCTTCAAATTCTGTGGTGGTCATGACTTGACCTTTCGGATCCACTGATCGACGGATACGGCAATGATGATCAGGATGCCTACAGCGAGGGTCTGATAGAGGACGTCCAGGCCGGCGAGGGACAGGCCGTTGCGGAATACACCAACAATCAGCGCTCCGAGCAACGAGCCCCAGATCGAGCCGCGCCCGCCGAAGAGGCTGGTGCCGCCAATCACGACGGCGGTGATGGAGTCCAGGTTCAAATCGACGCCGGCGTTCGGGCTGGCAGCGTTGGTGCGGCCGATCTGGATCCAGGCACCTACAGCCAGGACTGCGCCGGCGGCAAGGTAGACGCTCATCAGGACCCGGTTGACGGGAATGCCGGCGAGGCGGGCCGCTTCCTTGTCATCACCCACAGCGTAGACGTGCCGTCCCCAGGCGGTCTTGCCCAGGATGAAGGCAACGGCCACATACAGGAGCAGCATCATGACCACGCCGGTTGAGATACGGACCGGGCCGATCGGGAAGGTGCTCCCGAGCCAGGTGAGCATGTCCGGCATTGCCGAGCCACGCACGGTGCTTCCGCCGGAGTAAAGCAGCGTCAAAGCGATGAAGATGTTCAGTGTTCCCAGCGTGACGATGAACGGGGGCAGCCGGAACCTTGTTACCAGGAATCCGTTCAGGGCACCGGAACCGAGTCCGACGACGAGGCCGGCCAACAGTGCAATGGGACCCGGGAGGCCGTTGCTGACGGCAAGCTGCGCGATCACCATGGACGACAGGATCATCACTGCGCCCACGGAGAGGTCGATTCCCGCTGTCAGGATGATCAAGGTCTGGGCGATTGCCAGGGTGCCGACCACGGCAACCTGCTGGGTGATCAGGGAAAGGTTCTCAACGCGGAGGAACCGGTCATTGAGGAGCCCGAAGACAACCACGGCGATCAGCAGGACAATGGCCGGGCTGAGGGCGGGGTAGCGGTGGAGGATGTTGCGGATTTTGCTGAGGGGGGTCTGTCGGTCAAGGAATTCCTCGGCCAAGTCAGCATGCCCGGCGCTCGGGGGGCCGGCGGTCTGTTGCTGGGTCACTTTAGGTTGCTCCTGAACTTCCATGTTCTGTAACTGCTGGTACCCGGAGAGGCGCTGCTTGGTGCGCTGCTTTAGGCGCTGCTTGGTGCGCCTCCCCGGGGTGGAATGGGGTTACTTGCCCCAGCAGATCTGGGATGCTTCGGTGGTGGTGATGCTCTTGACGCCATCGGCGGGCTTGTCAGTGACCAGCTCCACCCCGGTGTTGAAGAAGTCCAGGCCCTCGGAGTTGGCCGGCTTTTTACCCGTCTTTGCCAGGTCAACAATTGCCTTTACGCCCAGCTCGGCCATCTTGACCGGGTACTGCTGCGCAGTTGCTCCGATCACGCCGGACTTGACGTTGTTTACGCCGGTGCAGCCGCCGTCAATGGAGACGATCAGGACATCCTTTTCCTTGCCGGCGGACTTCAGGGCCTCGAAGGCGCCAGCTGCAGCCGGCTCATTGATCGTGTAGACAACGTTGACATTGGGGTTCTTGGCCAGCAGGGTTTCCATTGCCGTACGTCCACCGTCTTCGGCGCCCTGGGATGCCTGGCTGCCGACGATCTCGTACTCGCCGCCCTTGCCTCCGGTGTATTTTCCGGTCTTGGCTTCGTCGCCGTTCTTCTTCTTATCCGCGGTGTCGATGCCCAGTCCGGTCAGGAAGCCTTGGTCGCGGTTGTAATCCACCGAGACCACCTTGTCGTCAAAGAGGTCAATGAGGGCGATGACGGCTTTCTTGCCCGCCAGTTGCTGAGCGGTCCACTTGCCGATCAGCTCGCCGGCGTTGAAGTTGTCCGTGGCGAAGGTGATGTCCGCGGCGTCGGCCGGGTCCGGGGGAGTGTCGAGCGCAATAACGAACAGGCCGGCGTCCTTGGCCTTCTTCAGGGCATCGACGACGGACGGGCCGTTGGGGGTGATGAGGATTCCCTTGTCACCCTTGGAAATAGCATTTTCAATAGCCTGGATCTGGGTGTCCTCGTCGCCGTCGGCCTTGCCGGCAGCAAGCTTGAGGTCGACGCCGTCGGCCTCTGCAGCCTTCTTCGCGCCATCCTGCATGGAAACGAAGAATGGGTTGGACGTGGTCTTGACGATCAGCGAAACGCCGATCTTTTCATCGGAGCCCCCACTGGCTGAAGGGGTGGAGCCGCCTCCGCAGGCTGTGAGGCTAAGTGCGCCGAGCGTCAGGACTGCGCCGGCGGCAAGAAGGCGGGTCCGGGCGGACTGCTTGACTGTGGAACTCAACATTGAAACTCCTGTTTTTGTGGCTGTTGGCGGCGCATCTTCTGCGGCTGACAACGTTGTCAGGTAACATGTAAGCAAGCTCACACGATAGAGTCAAGTATTAAATCAAGGTGAGGAGCAGCAAGTTGACAACGGTGTCTAATCGTTACCAACCGGATTCCGGGCGCAAGCGCCCAACGATGAAGAACGTGGCGGATCTTGCCGGCGTTGGGATCAAGACGGTCTCCCGCGTAGTCAACGACGAGCCGGGGGTCTCCGAGGCCACGCGGCAGCGCGTCATCCGGGCCACCGAACAACTGCAGTACCAACTGGACATCACCGCCGGCAGCCTCAAGCGTTCCGGACGCAAGACCCAGTCCATAGGCCTGCTGCTCCCGAGCGTGTCCAACCCGTTCAGTGGAGAAATCCACAGGGCCATGGAAGACGCCCTGGCTGTGCGCGGAATTGCCGTCTTCGCCGCCAGCCTGGATGACGATCCCGAGCGGGAGAAGAAGCTTATTTCAGCTTTCCTGGGCCGCAGGGTTGACGGGCTTGTCCTGACCACCATTGCCAAGAGCCAGGCCTACATGATCCCGGAGCACTCCCGGGACCTGCCACTGGTATTCATTGACCGTGAGCCGGCGGGTATCGAAGCTGACGCGGTAGTCACTGACAACGAAGTCGGTGCGGCAAACGCGGCGGCCCACCTCATCGAGCACGGACATACCCAGCTGGCCTACCTTGGTGACCGGACGGATATCCAGACTGCCGGGAAGCGCCGGACGGGATTCCTGGACGGCGTCGGGCGTGCAGGCATTTCCACCTCCGGTGTCGCAGTTCGGGAGAACCTTCACGATGAGGAAACCGCCTTTCGGGCC
The DNA here is from genome assembly GCF_019977295.1 of Arthrobacter sp. StoSoilB20. NCBI lineage: Bacteria > Bacillati > Actinomycetota > Actinomycetes > Micrococcales > Micrococcaceae > Arthrobacter > Arthrobacter sp. StoSoilB20. Next base: position 604,640 of record NZ_AP024651.1, read on the forward strand.
GCTCACGAACTACTCACCTCGGAAAACCCTCCGACGGCGATTTTCTCCAGTCAGAACCTGGTGACCTTTGGCGCAATGCGGGCCCTTAAAGCCCTTGGACTGCATCACAGGATTGCCCTCATCGGGTTCGATGATTTCACGCTGGCCGACATGATGGACCCCGGGATCACCGTGATCGCCCAGCACCCTGAACGCATCGGCAAGCTTGCAGCTGAGCGGATCCTTGCACGGATCGACGGCGACGCGAACCCCGCCCGGACCTATGTCATCCCCACCGAATTGATACAGCGTGGCTCCGGTGAAATCCGTCCCCTCAGCTGATCCGGACAAATACTCCTCCAGGCAAGAAAAACAATCCCACAGCAACCAAGTAAAGGACTGGCTATGACCAAAACACTGTGTGCAGAGTTCACCGTCAAGGAAGGCAGTGAATCCCGCGTCGCGGAAATGATGGCTACGCTCACGGAGCACGTTCGGAACGAACCGGGGAACGTGATGTTCCTGCCTTACACGCGGGAAACCAACCCGCGCGAGTACTTTGTCTTTGAGGTCTACAAGGACGAGCAAGCATTCCAGGAGCACATCGGTGCCGATTACGGCCGGGAGTTCAATGCGGAACTGGCCGAACACATCGAAGGCAATGGCTCTGAGCTGACCTGGTTGAAACCACTGGCATAGCCATGATGCAAAGGAAGGCGGCCGGCAAATGCCGGCCGCCTTCTTTGTCATGCGGGGAGTGTTACTTCTTTCCCGGAAGGAACATTGACCCTTCCATGGGGGTCACGGTGAGGGACTTCAGCTGCGCAGTTCCACCCTCCGCGAAGAGCGCCATCTTGTCCGCTCCGGGGTTGGGGAATACTTGATCGGTGATGGTCCGGAGGCCGTCACCAGCGAATACTTCCACCGATGAGCGGTCCACATACACCTGCAGGGTGACATTGCCCTTCTTATCCAGGGTGACAGGGGCGTCCTCAATCGAAGGGAAGGCCGGATGGAAAGTGGTGTTTCCGGACTTTGTGCGGTCAACAAAGACCTTCCCGGTGCTGGAGTCGTAGCCGATGACGGTGGAGGAGTTGCCGTCGCCCAGTACTGTGATGCCTGACTTTTTCGCCGTGCCGGGCGCAAAAGTGATGTCGACGCGTTGTACCTGACCTGATGCGGACGCGGGCAGCGGGGTTGTTCCGGCCTTGATGGCGCCGCCCTTCTTGTCCGTGTAGCTGGGCCTTTTCGCGAGCTTGTCCACTTGCTTGACCACGTTTTGGGCCAGGCGTGGCCCGTCAGGTGTCTGGGTCAACTGCACCTCCCGGGGCAGCGACATCGCACTGCGCCAAGGGTTGGTGGGGATGTTGTTGGCGTAATCCCAGTTGTTCATCCAGCCGAGCATGACCCGCTTGTTATCGGGCATGTTGGAGAAGGACACTGCCGCGTAGTAGTCACGGCCGTAGTCCAGCCAGTCGTAGGACTCCAGCCGGGACTTGGCTGCCGTGGAGCTGGCCGTGAACTCGTCAGCGAGAATGTGCCCCCACCCGAATCTGTTGTTGTCGACCACCTTGATGTGTGCCTGTTGGCCGACGAATTCCTTCACATCCCATGAGGCCCAATCCAGGCTTTCACTGTCGTTGCCGGTGGTGCTACGGACAACTTGTCCGTTGACCACCAAGTTCACCGTCTCCTCGTCGGACCGGAGGACCGCGGCGGTGTCCGTGAGCATGACGTGGTCAAGGGTCAGGTGGCCCCACCCACCCGTAGCTTCGTCAACGATCCGCAGTTGGGCATTCTGTCCCGCGAACTCCGAGACGTCCCAGCCTTTCCAGTTCAGCAATCCCGCATTGTCACCCGCCAGGGAGCGGACCACATTGCCGTTGACGAGCAGCTGAACGGCCAGGGTCTGGCCGGAGTCCGCCGCACGGTTGCCGCCTCCCACCAGCATGGACATGAAGTTCTTTGTGATCGGGAAGGCGGGGGAGGTAAGGGTGCCCTGGCGGTCGTCGCCGGGCACGGCGCCGGTTTCGAACGTGTTGATTCTCTTGGCGCCGATGTAGTAATCCCCGCCGCTGGTGGCTGGCTGGAAATTGGGGGTCAGATCGCCTGTTCCGGCCCAGCCGGCAGTGGCCAGCGTTGTGCCGTCGGGAACCTCGAAGCCGTCAAACTTCAACTCTCCCGGGGGCGGGGTGTTGTCCAGTTTGTCCGAGACGCGGGGGTGCTTGCCGCCGCCGACGAGGAAGTTCAGGTAGTCGTCGGTGACCGTAACGTTGGTGACTGCATGGAACCCATGGGCCAATCGCCGTCGTTGAATGAGTTGATCAGCCCTGGTCCGGCGAATCCGGTCACTGGACTCTGCCCGGGCAGGGAGCCTGCAGCGGGAGCATCACCAAAAGGCCCGTTCTTCCAGTTGCCTGCCTCGTTGTTGAGGGCCCAGCCGTTATAGGTGCCGTCGTTGAAGCCTGCCAGGGGCGTGCCGGCCGGTGCCTCGGCCGCTGGCTCGGTGGTTTCGGAAGTGAAAGTGGTGCCGTCAAAGTTCCCCACGAAGTACTGACCGGCCGAGCCTCCGGCGACGCCGCCAGGGTTGATATTGACCACCATGACCCACTTGATGTTGTTCTTGTTCCCATCCACCGCCAGCGGGAACAGATCCGGGCATTCCCACTGCCCGCCGGTGGCGTTGGCGGGCCCGAATTCGCTCAGGGCAGTCCAGTCCTTGAGGTTGCTGGACTTATAGAGGACAACCTTGTGATCCTGTGATTCGACAGCCGTCATGACCCAGTAGCCGCCGCCGGACGGGTTGTCGTACCAGAACACCTTCGGGTCCCGGAAGTTGGCTGAATTGCGGTTCAGCACAGGGTTTCCCGAGTACTTGGTCCACGTCCGGCCATCATCGACGCTGTAGGCCAGGGACTGGGCCTGCAGGCCGCGGTACGGGGAAGGTTCCTTATAGGCGCTGGTGTAGATGGCTACCAGTGCCGGGTTTTCCTTGGTCCCGAAGCCCGATGTGTTGTCTTTATCAACCACTATGCTGCCGGAGAAGACGTCCTCCTGCGCATCCGTGGAGAGGGCAAGGGGCTGCTCCTCCCAGTGCACCAGGTCCTTCGAGGTCGCATGCCCCCATGACATATTTCCCCATGTGTTCCCGGAAGGGTTGTGCTGGTAGAACAGGTGGTAAACGCCCTTATGGAAAACCATCCCGTTGGGGTCGTTCATCCAATTCTTCGCGGGGGTGTAGTGGTAAGCAGGTCGAAACTCTTCGCTTCCCACTTCCGATGCCGCAGAGGCCGGAGCAACACCGGCCATGATGCCGGAAAGCGTCAGGCCCGCCAGCGTTAGCGCAGACGTCGCTGCCCGCACCCTATTCATCGTTGATTTAGTCATGGTCTTCCAGGCGCCCTTCATCGCGCGTGCCTATCCCCAAATAGACAACGTTGTCAGTGCTAGGAAAGCTACGATATGTCCATTGGACAAGTCAACGGTCTAGGCGGTATTCGAATTTGATCCCAAGAAATAGAACGAGTTGGACAGCGTTGTCACCTCGGAATTGCCCATGGGCGCGCCTTGGAAGGCAGACGACGACGGCTGTGCTGCCGCCGTCGTCGTTTCTTCCTGAGGACTAAGGCCCGGGCTGGTGCTGCGAAGGGGCGAAGGCAATCTCTTCCGTGCGGGCAATTCCGCGCTCGATTGCTGCCTTGTCGATCCCCAGGAGGGTGGTGAGCCACATCCCGTTCTGCACCACCACGATGTCGGCCGCCCGCTCCCGGCCCTCATCAGGGGACAGCCCGGGAATGGCATTGCCGATCAATGCCGCAAGCCCTTGCAGATACCTGTCAAAGGCTGCGGCGTTGATCCGGGCAAACTCCTCGTCGGCTTGGGCGAGGGCCCACAAGTGGAGGCGGAGTGAAAGGTACGGCGTGGTCAGGAGCCCCGGGTCGGCAACGCGACGAAGGGAGCCGCGGAGTTGTTCGTCCGGGGTTGAGGTAGGCGACGGCTCCACCAGCAGGAGGTCATGCTCTTCGATCTGGTGGAGCACCGCGCGGATCAAACTCGATTTGTCTTCGTAGTAGTAATTGACCAGCCCGAGTGCGACGCCGGCTTCACGTGCCACAGCCCGCATGTTGATGCCCGAAATGCCGTGGCGGGACAGCAGCTCCAGTGCCGCTTCGAGAATGCGCTTCTGCCTGTCTACCTGTTGGCCGGACTTCGCGGTGCTTGTACCCATTCCGCCACACTATTGCCTAACCCCGGTCACCGCATCCTGAGCGCCTAGAGGTTCTTTTCGGCATAGATCCGCAGGGCATCCCTGACGAATGACGCTCCCGTTTCCCCGCCGTAATTGGCCGCAAACCGGGGGTCCGCTACATACATTTCACCGAGTCCCGTGACGTAACCTTTGACGTCTCCGCCAGGTACCGCCGTCGGGGTTCCCGGGATGCCGCTGAGCCACTCGACGTGACGGCGAGCCAGGTCCTGCGCTTCGGTACTGTCAGGTGCAACTCCGGACTCTGCTGCGGACATCCAGTCCGTACCAAGCCTCTGGACGCGGTCCTTCCATTCCTGCTTTTGGTCTGCGCTCATCCCGCGCCACCATGAATCACTGGCGGCATAGGCGTCCTTGCCCCAGCGCTCCTCCACCTCGTCTTTGTACTGAGTGTGGTCGAAGCCGTCAAACATCTCCTGTGCCATGTACTTTCCATCCCCTTTCATTGTGTCGATGGTTTGCCGAACGGAGGCGATCTGCCGGGTCAGCCTGTCCTGCTCCTGTGCGAGCCACTCCAGATGGCTGCTCAGCGCTTTGACGGTGTCCGTCTCGCGATCCAGTACTTCGGCGATGGCCGGCAGGCCAAGTCCGAGTTCCCGGAGCAGGAGGATGCGCTGGAGCTGAACCAGCGCCGGACCGTCATAGTGGCGATAGCCGTTATGACCGGTCCGGCTTGGTTTCAGCAGCCCGATGTCGTCGTAGTGACGCAGCGTGCGGCTGGTTGTTCCTGCGATCCTGGCGATTTCCTGGATTGACCAGTCCATGCGTCCCCCGTTCTGTGCTTGTACTTCGACAGTAGAGGTTGACGTTACGTCAAGGTCAAGAGGACCTCAGCAGGCATTAGTCGGCCAGGATCAGGTAGAGCGCCCGGCGGGTTTCGTCGAGCTTTTCGATCGCTGCCTGCCGCTGTTCCTCAGTAGCCGCTGAGCGGAACTGGTGGATGACTCCCATGAGCTTGCCGACGCTTTGGTGGAAGGCCGCCCCTGTTCCATCGGCCTCGGTGTTCCAGGCGTTGGCAAGTTCTTCCTCGTGCTCGGCGACGTAGGCCTTGCCGTCGTCAGTAAGCGTGAACTCGGTGCGGCGGCCTTCGCCGACGGCGACGATCAGTTCCTCGTCCACCAGCTGCTGCAGCGTGGGGTAGACCGAGCCGGGGCTGGGACGCCAGGCACCGGATGTCTTCTCCGCGATGGTCTTGATCAGGCCGTAGCCGTTGGACGGGGCCTCTGCCAGGAGCGAGAGGATCGCTGCCCGGACGTCGCCACGGTTGGCTCGACGTGAACCGCCGGGACCGAAGCCCCTTGGTCCGAAGCCGGGGCCAAAACCTGGGCCGAAACCGCCCGGACCGAAGCCCGGACCAAATCCGCCACCACCGTGACCGCCCGGACCACGCCGGCCTTTGCCTCGATTGAAGCGGCCTCTGCCATGCCCGTGTTCGGGATGTCCGTGGTCGTGCTCAGGGAATGAGTTGTTGTTTTCGTTGATGCCTTTCATAGCAGCATCGTCCTTTCGGTTGTGAATCACCGAAGAAGTATCGGCGATAGTTAACGATATATCGGTAACTATCGGGACGTCAAGAGCTGAGCGTGGGGAAGTGGGTGGGGGATGTGCGAGAAGGTTGGCCGGAGGGGTGGGGGATGTGCGAGAGGGTTGGCCGGAGGGGTGGGGGATGTGCGAGAGGGTTTGTTAAAGCACGACGGCGGGTGCGGACTTCCGTACGGAAGCCGGCACCCGCCGTCGTGGTTTGTCAGCGCGGTGGTTCTGAACGCCGTAGTTCTGAATGCGGTGGTTTTGGTGCGCTTATTTCCACCAGGTATCGAAGATGGTCACTGGAACGGTGCGCTTGTGGCGCGTCCGGAGGTACTTCTGTTCGATGAGTTCGGCCACTGCGTCGGTGACGTCGCGCCCTTCGAGGTAGTCGTCGATCTGGTCGTAGGTGATGCCGAGCTCGTCTTCGTCGGTGCGGCCGGGCTTGTCGTCCAAGAGGTCGGCGGTGGGAACCTTCTGCCACAGGCGGGCGGGAGCGCCCAATTCGGCAAGGAGTGTCCGGTTCTGGCGCTTGTTCAGGCCGAACAGCGGAAGGATGTCGGCACCGCCGTCGCCGTACTTGGTGAAGAAGCCCGTGACGGACTCGGCGCCGTGATCGGTACCGATCACCAGGTAATTGTGTTCGCCGGCCAAAGCGTACTGCGCGATCATGCGGGCACGGGCCTTGGTGTTGCCCTTATGGAAGTCTGAAATTTCGGCGCCGGTGGTCTTCTGGAATTCGTCCTCGAAACCGTCAACGGCGGGGGCGATGTTAAAGGTCCACTCGGTCTTGGCTTTGATGAAGTCCAGTGCGGCCTGGGCGTCGTCTTCGTCGTGCTGGACGCCGTAGGGGAGCCGGACAGCCACGAAGTTCGCTTCCACGCCGTCGGCCTGGAGCTCCTCGACAGCCAACTGGGCCAAGCGCCCGGCAAGGGTTGAATCAAGGCCTCCGGAGATACCCAGGACAAAGCCCTTGGTGCCGGTTGCCTTGACGTAATCCTTCAGGAAGGCAACCCGTTGCCGGATCTCCTCCGCAGGATCGATCCGGGGCTGGACGCCCATTTCTTCAATGATCTTTTCCTGGAGTTCGCGCATGGTCCAACACTAGTCAGCCGTGTCACGAACGCTCAACCATATTGCACTGGTGATTCGGCTGCGCTGATGATTCGCTCAGGCGGCGATTCACCCTAAGTGGTGGGCGCAGGACCCGTTGAGCCCCGGACCGTGAGGTGGGTGGGCATGACGGAGCGGTTCCGGTTCCCGCCCCCGGAGAGTGGATTCAACTGGGCCAGCAGCATTGATACGGCCACCCTGCCGGCCTGCTCAATGGGCGAGCTCATGGTGGTCAGCGGCGGATTGCAGAAATCTGCCCCGAAGATGTCGTCACAGCCCACGATGCTCATGTCCTCGGGCACCCGGAGGCCGCGTTCGCGGAGCCGTTGCAGCATGCCGATGGCAATCAGGTCGTTGAAGACGATGCAGGCAGTGACCCCGCTGTGGACGGCGGCGTCGGCGGCGGCTGCGCCTGATTGGGTCTTGGGCGCGAACGGTCCAAGCCGGCGGACCTCGACTCCGCGTTCCTCCGCGGCTGCGGAGAGTGCGTCCCATCGCCGGGCGCTGGACTGGGACACGGCCGGACCGGAGACGTAGGCAACGGATGTGTGGCCCCAGGAAATCAGGTGGTCCAGGGCTTGTGGCATGGCCGAGGGGGTGTCGATGATGACTGCCGGGACGCCGTCGACGTCGCGGTTGACGGTGACCATCGGCATCAGGGCGGCGGCAGCGGCAAGCGAGTCGTCGTTGAGTCGCGATGCTGCCACAATGACGCCGTCGGCACTCTTGCGCAGCTGCTCCAGCGTGCTCGCCTCAACTTCGTCCGACTCCTCGGTATCCACCAGCAACTGCGTGTAACCGGCGGCCTTGAGCTGCAACTGGGTACCGCGGATGAGGTCGAAGTAGAAGGGGTTGGTGATATCCGGAACCAGGACGCCAACAGCTCCGGTCTTCCCCGAACTCAAGGCTTTCGCCTGGGAGTTCGGTGTGTAGTTGAGTTCGACGGCGGCAGCCTGGATCCGCTCCCGGGTGCGGATATTGACGCGCTCAGGATTGGCGAGGGCCCGTGAAACAGTGGACGCCGCAACGCCGCACAGCGCAGCGATGTCATGGATGGTGGCAGGCCGGCCTGTCGCCATGGGTTGCGTCGCCATGGGCGTTCCTCTCTGAACAGCAAACATGGGCGTTCCTTCCGGAACGACAAAAGATCATTCGGCTGTGACCACTGCCACACCGTGGGTCAAGAATGCCACAGCTTGGCCGGATATGGCAATCGGTTGTCAACTTCGTGCCAAGATGGCTAAACTCGTGGGGACAAGACACTCCTGTGAACTGCGTCACCGTGCTCCGGCCGGTGGCATCACGGGCTACCTAGGAGAATTCGTGACCCACCCCCAAGCCGTGTGGAGCCTGTCCGGTTTCGGCGACGAAGTAGATCCAGATCCCTCTGTCCAGGCCGCCGTGCTGCTGGCCCTCGGCGCAGGTCACATCGAAGTCCGCAGCGCCTGGGGCACCAATGTGTCCGAGCTGGAGCCCGATGCTGTCCACCGACTCAAGGAAATACTGGACCAGAACGGACTCAAGGTCTCGGCCGTGGCCAGCCCCATCGGCAAAGTGGACGTCAGCCTGCCGGTGGAGCACGAACTCACCCGGCTCCGCCAGATCATCTCCGTCGCCAAAGCCCTGGACACCCAATACGTCCGCATCTTCTCCTTCTACCGCGGTGAGGACCAGAGCCAGGAAGAGGTCCGCGATGCTGTGATGGAACGGATGACCGCCTTGGCCTCTGAAGCAGAAGCCGGCGGCGTGGTTCTGCTGCACGAAAACGAGAAGGGCATCTACGGCGACACCCCTGAACGAGTCCTGGACATCATGGAAACAGTTGGTTCGCCGGCGTTGCGGGTCGCTTGGGACAACGCCAACTTCGTCCAGGTAGGCGTCAAGCCGTACACCGAGGGCTATGCACTGCTCCGCCCCTACTTTGAATACCTGCAGGTCAAGGATGCGATCGCCACTACAGGCGAAGTTGTTCCCTCCGGCGAAGGCGACGGCGAACTGGACGCCACCATTGCTGCCCTCGCAGCCGATGGCTACACCGGCTTCGCGTCCCTGGAGCCTCATCTGGCCAGTGCCCACGAACTCGGCGGATACTCCGGCCCGGTAGCGTTCGGCATCGCAGCCCGGGCCTTTGCCGGCCTGGCAAGCAAGAACGGCGTGACCCTGGCCTGACGGCCGGCCCCCAACAATTCAGCATCATCCTTCGAAGGAGCAGGACATGCCTACAGCGGCAGTTATCGGTTGCGGCGACATCTCGACCGTCCATTTCCAGGCACTATCGACGTTGGGGGACGTGGAGTTGGTGGCCGTTTGCGACACCGACCCCGAAAGGCTGGAAGCGGCGGCAGCCACCCACGGCGTCCCCGGCTACGCGGACTACCTGGACATGATCCAGAAGGTGCGTCCCGACGTCGTCCATGTCTGTACGCCGCACCACCTCCATGCCTCGGTGGCGGCTGACTGCCTGGAGCGCGGCGTCAACGTGATCGTCGAAAAGCCGCTGGCCCATACGCTGGAGGAGGGGCGGCGGCTGGTCGAGGTGGCCGAACGCAGTCCGGCGAGGATCGGCGTCTGCTTCCAGAACCGCTACAACGCGACGTCGCAAGCAATGCATGAACTGCTCGACGGCGGCACGTTGGGTCAGGTGGTCGGCGCCTCGGCAACCGTGATGTGGCACCGGGACGGCAGCTACTACCGCAGCCGCCCATGGCGCGGCACCTGGGCTGAAGGCGGAGGTGGCCTGATGATGAACCAGGCCATCCACACGGTAGACCTGCTCCAATGGCTGGTAGGTGATGTAGCCAAAGTGGAGGGCCACGCCTCTACGCGCTCGCTGGGTGGAGTGATCGAAGTGGAAGACACTGCCGAGTTCGTTGCCGAGCACGTCAACGGTGCGCGCAGCGTTTTCTACGCGACCCTGGCCAACGCCGCCAATGCTCCGGTGACCTTGGACATCGTTACCGAGAAGGCGACGCTCAGCCTGCGGGGCGACCTCACTGTGACCTATGCGGACGGAAGGGTTGACGTCATCCAGGAGCGGGTGGCGGAAACCGGCGGAAGGTCGTACTGGGGCGTATCCCATCAGCTGCTTATCGCCGACTTCTACGCAACGCTGGGGGAGCCGGGCCAGTTCTGGATCAACCCTGCCGAGGCAGGCAAGTCCTTGGGCATCATCAAGGACATTTACGCGCAGAGCTACCCGGACATGCTGGACCGGGTCGGCTGAGGCAACCGCAGCCAACCCAGAAAACACCGCGTGAAAACGCCTGAATTTCAAGGATTTCGCGCCGTTTTCACCCCACCACGGTGATGAATCCAGACGTCCCGCCCCGACGTTTGGCAACAATATAAGAAACTTTTGACAATCGGTTGCCAAGGCCGGGCAAAGTCCGTACTGTAAATCCCACACCCAATAAAAATGTGGTCCAGGCCACACACTCCAAGCTCTGACTCGCATCAGGCAAAGACTCAGTAGGAGCCGACAATGAAGTTAGGTCCCAAGGCGGCAGCAGCCGCCATCGTCCTTAGCGCCTCCCTGGCGCTCACCGCATGTGGTGGCGGGGGTGCCGGCGCCGGAAATGGCTCCACTGCCGGCAGCAAAACCGTCACGGCCCTGACCCTGGGCACCCTTCGGGACCTCACTTCCTGGGATCCGGCACAGGCCCACGTAGGCCACGCACTCCAGCCCTACCAGGCAGCTTACGATTCCCTGATCCTCCGCGAACCGGACGGCAAGCTCAGCCCCATGCTGGCAACTGCGTGGAAGTACAACGACACCAACACCAAGCTCACTGTTGACCTCCGCACGGACGTCACCTTCAGCGACGGAGCCAAGTTCGACGCCGCTGCGGCCAAGGCGAACATGGACCACTTCAAGAAGGCCAACGGTCCGCAGATGGCCCAGTTGAGCTCAGTCTCGGACGTTGCCGTGGTGGATGCCGACACGATCGACATCAACCTCACCGCACCTGAGCCCGCCCTGGAATTCTTCCTCAGCCAGGCTGCAGGCCTGATGGGGAGCCCGGCCGCACTGGGAACCGACGCCATCAAGACCGTTCCCGTAGGTTCCGGCCCTTACGTGATGGACAAGGCAGCCTCGGTGAAGGACTCCCAGTCCGTGTTCACCGTACGCGAGGATTACTGGAACAAGGACCTCCAGAAGTTCAAGAAGCTCACGCTCAAGATCCTCCTCGATCCCACGGCCCGCACCAACGCCTTGGTGTCCGGCCAGATTGACGCCACCCTGCTGGATCCCAAGAACGGCAAGCAGGCCGAGGGCGCCAAAATGAAGCTTGAAACCAACCAGGTCGACTGGTCCGGCCTGCTTCTGCTGGACCGTGACGGTACCAAAAACCCGGCACTGGCCAACGTCAAGGTCCGCCAGGCCATCAACCACGCCTTTGACCGTAAGACCATCCTGGACCAGGTCATGCTGGGACAGGGCACTCCCACCTCCCAGCCCTTCGGTAAGGACAGTGGTGCCTGGACCGAGGAGCTGGAGAACTACTACAGCTACGATCCCGAAAAGGCCAAGCAGCTCCTGAAGGAGTCCGGCTTCGAGGGCAAGGTCAGCATCGACGTTCCCACCCTCCCCGGTGGTGAAACCCTCATCTCGGTCATGAAGCAGCAACTGGCAGATGTTGGCATCACCCTGAACCCGGGTGCGGCAATCACCAACACCTTCACCTCCGATGTTGCCGCCCAGAAGTACCCGGCACTCTTCTACAACCTCTTCCAGGGACAGCCCACAGTGGCGATCGACCAGATCGTCTCCACCAAGGCCCTCTACAACCCGTTCAAGACCACCAGCCCCGAGCTGGAGGCCAAGATCGCGGCCGTGCGCACGGGTGGAGCTGATGCCGGCAAGCTGGCCCAGGAAGTGAACAAATACGTGGTGGAACAAGCCTGGTTCGCCCCGCTGTTCCGTGTGAACCAGATGTACTACCACAACGACAAAGTGAACGTCACGCCGCAGGTCCAGCAGGCCGTTCCGTCCATCTACAACTACTCGCCCGCCAAGTAGGACCCCATGATCAAGTTCATTGCGAAAAGACTGGGCAGTGGTCTGGTGGTGTTGTTCGTCGTCTCGGTCCTCACCTTCACCCTGCTGTATACCTCCAGCGGAAGTATTGCCCAGAACATCCTGGGTGATCAGGCCACGCCTGAACAGGTGGCCCTGAAGGAACAGGAGCTCGGACTCGACCAGCCCCTCTTTGTCCGCTACTTCGCCTGGTTGGGCGACGCCCTGACAGGCAACCTTGGAGCCTCCTGGTTCACCTCGGAGCCGGTGGCCAACTCCCTGGCCACCCGCATCCCGGTCACCATGACCATGGTTTTCACCGCAATGATCCTGATCGCCATTTGTGCAGCACTGATCGGTGTTGCCGCAGCCGTGAAGCGCGGCTGGGTGGACAGGGTGGTCCAGATCGGCGCGATCGTGGGGGACTCCATCCCCGGCTACGTGATCGGCGTGTTCCTGGTAACCATCCTGGCCATCCAGCTCGGCTTCTTCCCCGCCACCAGCACCATCTCCCCGGAGGTGGGGCCGGAGGCCTGGGTCTATTCCATGACCCTTCCCGTCATCGCCTTGCTGATCAACGGCGTGACCGGTGGTGCCCAGCAGATCCGCTCCGCCGTGATCAAGCAGCTCGAGCGCGACTACGTCCGGACGCTGCGCAGCCGAGGCATTGGAGAGCGTGAAATCCTCTTCAAGCACGTGCTCCGCAGCGCCGCACCGGCAGGCTTGACCGTCTTGAGCCTCCAGCTGATCGGCATGCTGGGAGGCGTGGTGATCATCGAGCAGATCTTCGCCCTCCCCGGAATGGGTCCGCTGGCTGTTGCCGCTACCACCCAAACCGATCTTCCCGTGGTTATGGGAGTGGTGATGTACACCGTGGTGGTTGTCATCGTCGTGAACCTCCTGGTGGACATCCTCAATGGTTGGCTCAACCCGAAAGTACGTGTCTCATGAGCGACTCCGTAGATTCAGCTGCAGTAACAACGGCCAGTACCGACCTCGCGGCGAAGCAGGGATCAGGCCAGAGCGGCACAGTGGTCCGTTCCACCGTGATGCGCCGGCTCCTGAAGAACCCCATGGGCATCGCCTCGCTGGTGATCCTCCTGACCATTGCGGCCCTGGCCATCCTTGCGCCGGTGATCGCGCCTTTCGAAGAGAACTTCGCCAATATCTCCAAAACCCTGGCTGCCCCGGATTCGGTCAACATCATGGGCACGGACAGCGCGGGGCGCGATACCTGGAGCCGGCTGCTTTTCGGCGCCCAGTTGACGTTGTTGTCCGCGCTCCTGTGTGCCGGCGTCGCCATTGCCATCGGGCTCCCGGCAGGCCTGATCGCCGGCTATTACGCAGGCAAATTCGAAGCCGTCTCCAACTGGGTAGTCAGCATCCTCATGAGCCTGCCCGGCCTGATCGTCCTGCTCACCATCCGTGCAGCCTTCGGCCCCTCGGTGTGGATCTCGATGATCGCGTTCGGTGTCCTCATCAGCCCTTCCTACTTCCGGCTCACCCGCACCGCGGTGCAGTCGGTCCGGAACGAGCTCTACGTGGACGCCGCCCGGGTTTCGGGCCTGTCCGACCTCAGCATCATTGCCCGCCACATCTTCTCGGTGGTCCGGGCTCCGATCATCATCCAAACCGCGGCGATCGCCGGTGTTGCCATCGCCATCCAGTCCGGACTCGAGTTCCTGGGCCTGGGCGATCCCACCAAAGCCACGTGGGGCGTCATGCTCTCCGAAGGCTTCAAGAACGTCTATCTCACGCCGATTTTGCTGCTCTGGCCGGCACTTGCCATGGCACTGACCATCGGCGGCCTGGTCCTGCTGGGCAACGCCATCCGCGACGCCCTCGAAGACGGCGAAAAGATCAAGCACCGCAAAACACGCGCGGTTGCAACGGCAGAAAGCACGAGTTCTTCTGCAAGCACGACGGCGGACCCCGCCAAGGCGCGCCAGTCACGGAAGTCCGTGGCCGCCGTCGACGCCGGAACCGAACACCACCTGGTCAAGGTGACCAACCTCGGCGTCGGCTATCCGCAGGCAGATGGGTCCATCAAGAAGGTAGTGGACGACGTTTCCTTCCATGTTGACCGCGGCGAAATCCTGGGCATCGTGGGGGAATCGGGTTCGGGCAAGTCCCAGACCGCGTTCTCCATCCTGGGCTTGCTGCCGGACAACGCCCGGATTGTGGGCGGTTCCATCCAGTTCGACGGCAACTACACCGTTGCCCCGGGCGAGGACCGCGTCAGCCAGGAGCGGTTGTCCAAACTGCGCGGCAAGCGGATCTCCTACATTCCGCAGGAACCCATGAGCAACCTGGACCCGGCCTTCACCATCGGCTACCAACTGGTCACGCCCATGGTCCGCGTGCTGGGAATCTCCAAAGCTGAAGCCCGCCAGCGTGCGCTCAAGCTGCTCACCGACGTCGGAATTACCAACCCGGAACGCACTTTCAACGCCTACCCGCATGAGGTCTCCGGCGGCATGGCACAGCGCGTGCTGATTGCCGGTGCCATCAGCTGCGAACCGGACCTGGTGATCGCTGACGAACCCACCACCGCCCTGGACGTCACCGTGCAGGCCGATGTGTTGGACCTGCTGCGCGAACTTCAGCAACGCCTGAACATCGGCGTGATCCTGGTGACCCACAACTTCGGCGTTGTCGCCGATCTCTGCGACCGCGTAGCGGTCATGCAGAACGGGCGGCTGGTGGAAGAAGGAACGGTCCGCGAGATCCTCCGGAACCCCAAAGAGCCTTACACGCAGACCCTGCTGGGGTCCATGCTCGAAGGAAAGACCCCCATGACCATGCTTGTGTCACAGCCTGGATCAGCAGCACAGCCTGGATCAGCAGCACAGAAGGAGCCGGTGGCATGAGTGCCTCTCTTGAGTCAACGGGCAAGTCCCCGCTCCTCTCAGTGGAGAACCTGGTGGTGGAGTACCCAAGCAAGCGGTTCCGGGCCAAGCCCTTCCGCGCCCTGACGGACATCAATATCACCATCGGCCAGGGGGAGACCCTGGGTTTGGTGGGGGAGTCCGGCTCAGGCAAGACCACCCTTGGCCGCGCCGTCCTGGGCCTGGCCCCGGTCACCGCCGGCAAAGTGATTTTCGAAGGCAACGACATCAGCAACGCGTCCCGAAAGGAACGCCGCACGCTGAGCCGGGACCTGCAAGTGGTTTTCCAGGACCCGTACACCTCGCTGAATCCGGCCTTGGAAATCGGTGACATCCTCGCAGAGCCGCTGGGCGTACAGGGCATGGAGGCGGGCGCTGCGAAAAAGCGCGTCAAAGAACTGCTGGACCAGGTGGGCCTGCCCACCGACGCCATCCACCGGCTGCCGCGCGAGTTCAGCGGTGGCCAGCGCCAGCGCGTCGCGATTGCGCGGGCTCTTGCCCTGTCCCCGAAGCTGATCGTTTGCGACGAACCCGTCAGTGCGCTGGACCTCTCCACCCAGGCCCGCGTGCTGGACCTCTTCCTGCAAATCCAGAAGGACACCGGTGTTTCGTACTTGTTCGTGTCCCACGACCTCGACGTCGTCCGGCACATCAGCCACCGGGTGGCCGTGATGTACCACGGCGAAATCGTGGAGCAGGGCCCCGCCGAGGTAGTCACCCGCGATCCCGAACACCCCTACACCCAGCGCCTCTTGCTGGCCTCGCCCGTGCCGGACCCTGACCGGCAGGAACAACGCCGGGCAGACCGTCACCGCTTGCTCGCGAACCAGCACAGCCAAATCGAACAGCAAGGTGCCGTGGCCTGAACAGCCAAGCACCCCAACAGCGACCCAGGGTCCGGAAGGGCCCAAGAACCCCGGAGGAAAAAGTGGCCACAATAGGCGTCCAAGCCATGATGCTGAAGGACAGTTTTGCTGACATTGGAGCGTTCGAAACGCTCCGCAAGGTCAGCGCGATCGGCTACAACGCCGTCGAAATTTCCCAGATTCCCATGACCCCTGCGAACGTGGACGAGCTGGACCGCTCCCGCACGGAGCTGGGAATGGACATCGCGGCGCTGTCGGTCAACATTGAAGGCCGCAAGGGCATGCCCGTGGAATCACTGGCGGACAACTTCGACAAGATCGTGGATGACGCCAAGCGCCTGGACAGCTCCTTGCTGCGGATCGGCATGCTTCCTTTTGGAGCCATGAAATCCCTGGACTCAGTGATTGAATTCGCCAAGCAAGCCAACGGCTATGCGGAACGGCTGCAGGAACAGGGCATCAGCCTTTATTACCACAACCACCACATTGAGTTCGCGAAGTTCGACGGCAAGTACATGCTGGACAT
The DNA here is from genome assembly GCF_019977295.1 of Arthrobacter sp. StoSoilB20. NCBI lineage: Bacteria > Bacillati > Actinomycetota > Actinomycetes > Micrococcales > Micrococcaceae > Arthrobacter > Arthrobacter sp. StoSoilB20. Next base: position 620,820 of record NZ_AP024651.1, read on the forward strand.
CATCGCGGAGAACTCCCCGGCGATGGGCATGGAGATTGACGTCCATTGGGTGCAGCGCGGTGGCCTGGATCCTGTGCGGACCCTGGAAAAGTATGCGGGCAAGACTGCCATGGTGCACCTGAAGGACTACAGGATCGGCCAACTGCCGGAAGCATCCTTCGGGCTCTTGGAAAAGGGCGATTTCGCCGGTTTCATGGCCGAGTTCCGGAACGTCGTGCAGTTCGCCGAAGTGGGCGAAGGCAACCTGGACTTCCCCTCGATCATTCCTGCTGCCGTCGCCGCAGGCGCGCAGTACCTCCTGGTGGAGCAGGACGAACTGTACGGACGCACTATGTGGGATGCCCTCCAGACCTCGTACGACAACCTGGTGGCCATGGGCCACGCCGACCTTTTCTAGATTCCCACACAGGAGATTCCGTTCATGAGTAAAAAAGTACGCCTCGGCATCATCGGCCTTGGCCAGCAGGGCGGCGCCTATGCCCGGTTCATCAATGATGGGCTGGTCCCGAACATGGAGATCGCCGCTATTTGCGACATCGATCCCGCGAAGAAGGAGCTCGCAGCCTCCCAGTACCCAGGTGTCCCGTTCTTTGAGGACTACATCACGATGCTGGAGAGCGGTGCGGTGGATGCGATAGTTACCTGCGTGCCGCACTTCCTGCACCCGGAGATGGCCATCGAAACCCTCAAGCGCAACATCCACGCACTCGTGGAGAAACCTGCCGGCGTTTACACCAAGCAGGTGAAGGAGCTCAACGAGTTCGCGGCCTCCAAGCCGGAGCTCTCCTTCGGCATCATGTTCAACCAGCGCAACAACCCGTTGTACAAGAAGCTCAAGGAGATCGTCGATAACGGCGAGATCGGCAGCATTCGCCGCACCAACTGGATCATCACCAACTGGTGGCGTCCGCAGGGTTACTACAACTCCAGCGAATGGCGCGCCACGTGGGGCGGCGAGGGCGGCGGCGTCCTGGTCAACCAGGCCCCGCACCAGCTGGACCTCTGGCAGTGGATCTGTGGCGTCCCGAAGTCGGTGTACTCGAAGGTGGCGTTCGGCTTCCGCCGTGACATCGCCGTCGAGGATGAAGTGACCGCCGTCGTGGATTATGGCGACGGCGCCACCGGCGTTTTCGTCACGGCCACCCACGACATCGTGGGAACCGACAGGTTCGAAATCCTGGGCGACCAAGGCAAGATCGTGGTGGAAGACAGCAAAGTGGCCACGGTTACCCGCCTGGTCAAGCCGGAGAGGGAAATCAGCGACTCGATGGGCATGGACGATGTCCGCAAGCTCTTCATGGGCCAGCTGAACCGGGAAGAGCTCTACAGCACGGAAGTCATTGAATTCGAGTCCGTCTGGGGCGGCCAGCATGCAGGGGTCCTGGAGAACTTTGCTGCCAACATCCTGGACGGTACTCCGCTGCTGGCCCCGGGCTCCGATGGCATCAACGGTGTCCGTTTGGCCAACGCCATCCACCTCTCGGCCTGGACGGGCAAGGAAGTGGCGCTGGACTTTGACGAGGACGAGTTCCTGCATGAACTGAACAAGCGAATCGCCGAAGAGGGCAAGTTCGCCGAACGATCCTAAGCGGGACGTTTCACAGAGGGCGGGGCCGGTTGCCAACAAATGGATGGCAACCGGCCTGTTTTTGTTGCCATGCGGTCTACGATGGAGCGGTGACTGACGTGACGAGCAACGGAGCAGCACCCGCCCCTGCCAAAAGAGGGCGGGGGGAGAAGTCTTCTGCCACGATCTATGACATCGCCAAGCTGGCGGGGGTGAATCCCTCCACCGTCTCGCGTGCCCTGAGCAAGCCCGGCCGTGTCAGCGCCAAGACGCAGAAGATCATTGAGGATGCTGCCGCTGAGCTGAACTACCAGGTGAACCCTTTTGCACGTGCCCTGCCTACAGGCCGTACACAGACCATCGGCTTGATCGTTGCGGACATCACCAACCCCACGTTCTTCGACATCATCCGCGGCGCTGAAACCACCGGTTCGGCCCGGGACTACACTCTGGTCCTGGCTGAGTCAGCGGAGTCGCCGGAAACGGAAGTGACCGCGGCCCGCCGGCTCCTGAGCACGGTGGACGGACTGATCCTGGCCAGCCCGCGCATGGACGACGACCACATCCGTGCTTTGGCTGCGGACAAACCCGTCGCCGTCATCAACCGCGAGATCCAAGGCGTTCCGTGCGTGGTTCCGGACGTCAACAAGGGCATCAGCGAGGCCGTGCGCAGCCTGGCCGCCAATGGCCACGAGAAGCTCGCGTACGTGGCCGGCCCCAAGCAGTCCTGGATGACGGCCCGCCGCTGGGACGGCGTCAAAGCCGCCGCCGAGTGGTCCAAGCTCAGCGCGGTGCGCCTTGAGTCGTCCAAACCAACGGTCGACGGCGGCCGGCAGGTTGCGCGCGACGTCCTGGAAAGCGGGGCGACGGCGGTGATCACCTACAACGACCTCCTGGCCATCGGGCTGATGCAGGAACTGCAGGCCGGCGGCATGCGCGTTCCGGACCAGATCAGCATTGTTGGCTTTGATGACATCTTTGGCGCCGATTTCACCACTCCTGCCCTCACGACGGTCCGTTCGCCGTTGGGGGAGTGCGGCACCCGCGCCGTGACCATCCTCCTGGACATGCTCCAAGGCCATGACGCTCCCGGCGAAGCAGTCCGGGTGGAAACGGAGCTCGTGGTGCGCGGCTCCAGTGGGCGCCTGCTGGCGTAGTTTCCCCAACAGTTGCTGTTGTGTGAACAGCCCTGTCGCAACTAGTTGGCAATTTTTGGCAACCGGTTGACAAAAGTTGGACATGGCGGCCAAGATTGATCTATGTCACAGTCCATCGCAGCACACCCTGACCGGCTCCTGCCCGCAGATCCCGGGACGCGCAGCATCGCGCGGTCCTTGCTGGAGCGCGTCCAGGACCTGCCCATCATTTCCCCGCACGGCCACGTTGACGCCGCAGTCATCGAGCAGAACACGCCGTTCCCCGATCCCGCTGCCCTCCTGGTCAGCCCGGACCACTACGTCACCCGCCTGATCCACGCCAACGGTGTTCCGATGGATCAGCTGCTTGCCGGCACCGCGTCCGCACCGGAGTCCCGGCAGATCTGGCGCACCTTCGTGGAGGCCTGGCCCCTGTTCGAGGGAACAGCTTCCGGATACTGGCTGCGCACGCAGTTCGACAACGTCTTCAAGCTCGGCGCCGACCTCAGCGAGCTTCCTGCCGATGCAAGCTACGACGCCATTGCCGCCAAGCTGGTGGAACCGGACTTCCGCCCGCGGCAACTCTTCAAGGACTTCAACATCGAGGTCCTGGCCACCACGGATGATCCCCTGGACAACCTGGCCAGCCACAAAGCCCTGTCCGAGGACCCGAGCTTCAACGGCCGCGTCCTGCCCACCTTCCGCCCGGACGCCTACCTGAACGTGGCCCACCCCAGCTGGAGCTCCAACGTGGACCGGCTCATCGAGGCCGCTGCCGACGGCGCCACCGGCTACGCCGGCTACATCGCAGCGCTGGAAAACCGGCGTCGTTATTTCGTGGAACATGGCGCTGTCTCCGCAGACCACGGCGTCCGCACCCCGGCCACGCTCAAGCTGGACCCTGCCGACGCTGAAGCGCTCTTCGAACGGGCCCGCGCCGGCAAGGCAACGGCCGCAGACCGCGATGCGTTCGAGGCCCACATGATGTACCAGATGGCCCGGATGTCCGTGGAGGACGGCCTGGTCATGACCATCCACCCAGGCTCGTACCGGAACCACCACGGGCCCACCTTCGAGAACTTTGGCGCCGACACCGGCCACGATATTCCGTTTGCCGTGAACTACACCGAGGCCGTCCGTCCGTTGCTGCAGGACTTCGGCACGGCCAAGGATTTCCACCTGGTGCTCTTCACCCTGGATGAGACGGTGTTCTCCCGCGAACTGGCGCCTCTGGCCGGCTTCTACCCATCCGTCTACATCGGTGCCCCCTGGTGGTTCCTCGACGCACCGGACGCCATGTTGCGCTTCCGTTCGGCCGTCACTGAAACCGCCGGATTCTCCCGCTCCTCGGGGTTCATTGATGACACCCGGGCCTTCTGCTCCATCCCGGCACGGCACGACGCCTCCCGCAGGATCGAAGCCGCCTTCCTCGCGCGTCTCGTAGCCGAGCACCGCGTGACTGAAGACCGCGCGCATGAGCTGATCCTCGACGTCGTCGATTCCTCGCCCCGACGGGTGTTCAAGCTATGACCGCCGGACTTCCGCGCCTGGGCCGCGACGTTGCGCCCCGCCCCAAAGCGCCAGTGCGCATCGTTCACCTGGGCCTTGGCGCCTTCCACCGTTCGCATCAGGCCTGGTTCACCCAGCACGCCGGTGACGCGGGGGAGTGGGGCATCGCCTCCTTCACTGGTCGACGCCCGGACGCAGCCGAGGTCCTGGCCGCCCAGGACGGTTTGTTCACCGTGGTGGAGCGCTCGGATTCGGGCGACACCTTTGAGGTTGTGGGTAGCATCGTTGAGGCCGTGGATGGCGCCAACATTGGCCGGCTGGTTGAATTGCTCGCCGCGCCGCAGACATCGGTGGTCACCCTGACCATCACGGAAGCGGCGTACGGCCTCGGTGCCGGAGACGCCCCGCTGCTGGTCTCCGGCCAGGAACCCACGACGCCGTTGGGCCGCTTGGTCTTGGGCCTCGCCGCACGCAAGGACGCCGACGCCGGACCCCTCGCCGTGGTTTCCTGCGACAACCTCTCGGACAACGGCAACGTGGCCAAGGAAGGGGTGCTGGGTATCGCCCGGGACCTCGACGGCGGCCTGGCAGCCTGGATCGAGGCGAACGTCAGCTTCGTGAGCACCTCCGTCGACCGGATTACGCCGCGAACCACCCCTGAAGACGTTGCCCTGGTGGCCCGCGAGTGCGGCTACCGGGATGAGGCGCCCGTGGTTGCCGAGCCCTTCCGCAACTGGGTGCTCAGCGGTGATTTCCCCGCCGGCCGGCCTCGCTGGGAAGACGCGGGGGCTGTGTTTGTGGGCGGGATCGAGCCCTACGAGAACCGCAAGCTGTGGCTGCTCAACGGCGCGCACTCCATCCTGGCCTATGCCGGCCAGCTGCGCGGACACTCCACGGTGGCCGAAGCACTGGCCGACCCGGTGTGCCTGCAGGCTGTGGAGGACTTCTGGGACGAAGCATCCAGGCACCTCTCCGGTGACGATCTCCACATTCCCGAGTACAGGGCCGCACTCCTGGAGCGCTTCGGCAACTCCCGGATCGCCCACCACTTGGCCCAGATTGCCATGGACGCCAGCACCAAGTTGCGAATGCGGGCAGTTCCCGTGCTGCGGGCTGAACGCGCGGCCGGCCGGAGTGGTGAAGCCGCAGCCCGGATGATCGCCGTGTGGGCTGCCTATGTGGAGTCCAACCCGGGCCTTCAGGATCCCCAAGCTGCAGGCGTGGAGCAGGCCAACAGGCTGGCCGGCGTTGAGCGTATCGCTGCCTTGGTCTCCCTGCTGGATTCCGAGCTCGCGTGGGACCCCTCCGTAGTGGAGCTGGTCCATCGCCTCAGCCAGGCATTCGCACCCCGCAAGCAAGCGGTTGCCACCAGCGGCAATCCGAATTAACAACCTAACCACCAGCCACATCCCGAAAGGAAAGCTGTGAAAATCATTGCCGCTGAAGTCTTTGTGACCAGCCCGTCCCGTAACTTCGTCACTCTGCGCATCACCACGGAGGACGGTGTGACAGGCATCGGTGACGCTACCCTCAACGGCCGTGAACTTGCCGTCGCCGCGTACCTCAAAGAACACGTGGCGCAGCTGCTGATCGGGAAGGACCCGCACAGGATCGAGGACACCTGGCAGTTCCTGTATCGCAGCTCCTACTGGCGCCGCGGCCCAGTCACCATGGCGGCCATTGCCGCCGTCGACATGGCGCTGTGGGACATCAAGGGCAAGGTTGCCGGGATGCCGGTGTACCAGCTGCTCGGTGGTGCATCCCGGAACGGGCTGCGCGCCTACGGGCACGCATCCGGTGCCGACATTCCGTCCTTGTTCGACTCCGTGCGGGAGCACCTGGAACTGGGCTACAAGTCCATCCGGATCCAAACGGCAGTCCCCGGCATCAAGGCTGTCTATGGGGTGGCCGCCCAGGCCCAGGCTTCGGGTGAACGCTATGACTACGAGCCCGCCGGCCGCGGCAACTTCCCCCTGGAAGAAGACTGGGACACCCGCGCCTACCTGCGCCACCTGCCCACCGTTTTCGAGGCCGTGCGCAACGAGTTCGGCCCCGAAATCCCCCTGCTGCATGACGGCCACCACCGCATGACCCCCATCCAGGCTGCCAAGCTGGGCAAGGCGCTGGAACCTTACGACCTCTTCTGGCTCGAGGACTGCACCCCGGCCGAGAACCAGGAAGGGCTGCGCCTGGTCCGCCAGCACACCACCACCCCGCTGGCCATCGGCGAAATCTTCAACACCGTGTTCGACTTCCAGACCCTCATCAAGGAACAGCTGATCGACTACGTCCGCGCAGCCTCCACCCACTTCGGCGGCATCTCACCGCTGAAAAAGGTCATGGACTTCGCCGCGCAGTACCAGATCAAGTCCGGCTTCCACGGCCCCACGGACATCTCCCCGGTGGGATTCGCCGCCCAGCTGCACGTCGGCCTGGCCATCCACAACTACGGCATCCAGGAATACATGCAGCACTCGGACAAGACCAATGAGGTCTTCCAGCAGTCCATGACCTTCAAGGACGGCTACCTGCACCCGGGCGACAACCCCGGCATCGGCGTCGAATTCAACGAAGAAGCCGCAGCCGCTTTCCCGTACCAGCAGGCCTACCTGCCCTACAACCGCCTCGTGGACGGCACTGTTCATGACTGGTGAGGCTGCTGCCGCTGGAGTTGCGCCCCGTCACCACATCGTGGTGATGGGCGTGGCCGGTTGCGGCAAGAGCACTGTTGGTGCCGCCCTCGCCGAGCGCATCGGCGCTGGATTTCTCGACGGCGACTCGCTGCACCCGCAGGCGAACATCGACAAGATGGCCTCCGGTACGCCGCTGAACGACGACGACCGCGCACCATGGCTGGCCGAAATCGGCAGGCGGTTCCCGGCGTCGAACTCTGCCCTTGTCATCGCGTGCAGCGCGCTCAAACGCTCTTACCGGGACATCATCCGCAGCGCCGATCCGTCAGTGGTGTTTGTTCACCTGCACGGCAGCCGCGAGCTGCTGAACGCGCGCATGACTGCCCGGCCCGGACACTTCATGCCTGCCTCGCTGCTGGACTCGCAACTGGCCACGCTGGAACCGTTGCAGGATGACGAAGCCGGGATCGTTGTGGACATTGCACTGACTGTGGAGGACATAGTGAAGGACGTACTTGCAGGGCTGAACGGCCAATCCGCAGCAACTGCCGGGCCGTACCTCGTGGACCTCAAAGCGGCTCCATACAACCTTGATGACGCCGCCGTGGAATGGGTGGAAAGCGCCCTCGGCTCCATGACGTTGGAAGAGAAGATCGGCCAACTGTTCATCAACCACAACAATGACTACTCCCCGGCATACCTGGATGACATCCTGGAGAACTTCCATGTGGGCGGCATGCGGTACCGGCCCGGCCCTTCGGCGGCGGTGCAGGAGCACATTCGCTACGCGCAGTCCAAAACGCGAATCCCGCTCCTGATCGCGTCCAATCCCGAGATGGGTGGGGCGGGCAGCTGCGACGACGGCACGTTCGTGTCCACGCATCTCCAGGCAGGTTCGCATCCGGATAAGTCCATTGCGCGGCAGATGGGGCAGGTGGCCGGTGTCGAAACTGCTGCACTGGGCTGCAACTGGGCCTTCGCGCCTATCGTGGACATCCACTACAACTGGCGGAACACGGTCATCTCCACACGGGCCTTCGGCAACACTCCCGAGATCGTGGTGGAACGGGCCAAGGAGTACTTCGACGGCATCAGCGAATCGCCCACGGTTTGCGCCATGAAGCACTTTCCCGGCGATGGCATTGATGAGCGCGATCAGCATGTGGTGACCTCCTACAACACCCTTGGCTACCAGGAGTGGAATGCCAGCTATGGGCATGTGTACCGCGAAATGATCGGGCACGGCGTGCAGTCCATCATGGTGGGCCACATCGGAGCGCCTGAGGTGTCCCGGCATTTCCGGCCAGGTTTGACGGATGCTGAGATTCGCCCCGCGACGCTGGCGCCTGAGTTGTTGCAGGACCTGCTCCGGGGTGAGCTTGGCTTCAACGGGCTGGTCCTCACGGATGCTTCCTTGATGGTTGGCCTGACGCAAACCATGAAGCGGCGCGACCTGGTTCCCGCCACCATCGCGGCCGGCTGCGACATGTTCCTGTTCTTCCGGAATCCGGAGGAGGACTTCGGCTACATGCTGGATGGCTACAAGTCCGGGATCATCAGTGAGGGACGTTTGCAGGATGCTGTGCGGCGGATTCTTGGGTTGAAAGCCAGCCTGGGGCTGCACCGTGCTTCCCGGGAATCGTTGGTTCCGGCGGCTGGGGCCTTGGCTGTTATCGGCAGTGAGGCTCATCGGGCTATTGCCTCGGACATTGCTGACAAGACCGTGACGCTGGTCAAGGACACCGCAGCCAACTTGCCCATCACGCCTGAAACGCATCAGCGGATCCGTCTCTACGGAATCTCGGGCGGCGCCGACTTTACCCGTGCGGATCCCCTGGCCTACCTGGACATTGTCCGGGAAGAGCTGGAAGCGGCAGGTTTTGAGGTCAGCGTGTTCAAGACCGCCGAGCAGCGCGAAGCCGCGGGGGAGACCGGCGTGAACTTCATGAGGGTCGTGTCCGAGGAAGCTACGGGGGACTATGCGGAACGGTATGACGCCGCCTTCGTGTTCGCCAACGTGAAGGGTTTCGCGCAGGAGGCTTCCATCAGGATCAAGTGGTCCTCGCCCATGGCCGCCGAAATTCCCTGGTACGCCACGGAAGTTCCCACGGTGTTTGTTTCCCTGAACCAGCCGAACCACCTGATCGACGTGCCCATGGTCAAGACGGCCATCCATGCGCACGCAGCCACCCGCGAGGCCATCCGCGCAACCATCCAAAAGATCCAAGGCAAGTCCGGGTTCCAGGGAACGTTCAACCAGAACGTGTTCTGCGATTCGTTCGACACCCGCCTCTGACTTCAGAAACCAGGCTGGGGCGTCAGCCCGGCACTGCCCACAAGGCGGTGCCGGGCTTTTCTGTTTCCTGCATCTGGGCTTCCCGGCATCCGGGCTGGAGCGCCAATTGTGAACGCTAACAACGTTTCAAGTCAATAGCCTCAAGGGTGCTGGAAGTCTGCAACCATTTCGTGATCCACGGCACTTGACCAACGGTAATGTTAGCGTTCACAATGGCATTCGCATTACCTTTCAGTGGCTCGTGTTGCCCCCAGCAGGCGCAGCCCACATCGCTTTACCGTGCCGGACGCGCAGATGCTCCGGCTGCATCAGAGTTCGCGGCAATGCTGCCGCGGAAGGAGAGCATCGTGAGATTGAAGAAACTCCTGGGCGCCGTCGCGGTTGTCCTTACCTTGACGGTGGGAGCCACAGGCTGCGGCAGCCGCGGTGGCACCGCCGAATCCACCAGCAGCGCCAATCCCAGCGATTCCCTGGTAGGCATTTCGATGCCCACCCAGACCTCCGAGCGTTGGATCGCAGATGGCGCCAACGTAGAGAAGTCGCTGAAGGACCTTGGCTACAAGACTGACCTCCAGTTCGCCAACGATGACATTCCCACGCAGGTTTCCCAGATTGAGAACATGCTGACCAAGGGTGCAAAGGCCCTGATCATCGCTGCGATTGACGGCACCACCCTGACCGATGTCCTGGCCAAGGCCAAGGAGCAGAACGTCAAGGTCATCGCTTATGACCGCCTCATCAACGGAACGCCGAACGTGGACTACTACACCACGTTCGACAACTACACCGTGGGCGTCCAGCAGGCCACCTCGCTGCTGACCGGCCTGGGCCTGGTTGACGCCAGCGGCAAGAAGGTTGAAGGCAAAGGCCCGTTCAACGTAGAGCTGTTCGCGGGCAGCCCGGATGACAACAACGCCAACTTCTTCTGGACCGGCGCCATGGACACCCTCAAGCCGTACATGGACGCAGGCACCCTGAAGGTCCCCAGCGGCCAGACCAAGTTTGAGCAGGCAGCAATCCTTCGCTGGCAGGCACCCGTAGCCCAGAAGCGCATGGAAGACATCCTCACCTCGGCTTACAGCTCCGGCACCAAGCTCGACGGCGTCCTGTCCCCGTACGACGGCCTGTCCATCGGCATCATCTCGGCACTGACCAGCACCGGCGGCTACTCCACCGGCAAGCTGCCTGTAGTGACCGGCCAGGACGCGGAGAAGGGCTCCGTGAAGTCCATCATCGCCGGCGAGCAGTACTCCACCATCTTCAAGGACACCCGCCAGCTCGGCGCTCAGGCCGTGAAAATGGTAGACGCCGTGCTCAAGGGCAACGAGCCGGAAACCAACGACACCAAGACCTACAACAACAAGGTCAAGGTTGTTCCGGCTTACCTCCTGAAGTCCGTCATCATCACCAAGGACAACTACAAGAAGGAACTCATCGACTCCGGCTACTACAAGGATGCCGACGTCAAGTAACTCCTTGGCCTGTGGCCTCACCGTCCTGTGCCGAAATGCGCAGCGGTGGGGCCACAGCCTCCCCCTAGAGCCTGTCGAGTCCTCGGCCCGGCCAAGTTTCAACCAGTCAGCGGGAATTGACGATGAACGTACCCATTCTTCAAATGCGAGGAATCACCAAGACCTTCCCCGGGGTAAAAGCCCTGCAGGACGTCACCCTGGACGTCAACCGCGGTGAGGTTCATGCCATCTGTGGTGAGAACGGCGCCGGGAAGTCCACCCTGATGAAAGTGCTGTCCGGCGTCTACGCCCACAACACCTTCGACGGCGACATCCTCTTCGAGAACGAACCCTGCGAATTTTCCAGCATCACGGACAGCGAGAAGCGCGGCATCGTGATCATCCACCAGGAGCTGGCGCTGAGCCCGTACCTGTCCATTGCCGAGAACATCTACCTCGGAAACGAGCTGGCCAACAACGGCTGGGTGGACTGGCGGAAAACCAATCTGGAAGCAGCCAAGCTGCTGGCCAGGGTGGGCCTCAGCGAAAACCCGGTCACCCCCATCCAGCACATCAGCGTGGGAAAGCAACAGCTGGTGGAGATCGCCAAAGCGCTGTCCAAGGAAGTGAAGCTCCTGATCCTGGACGAGCCCACGGCGGCGCTGAACGACGAAGACTCAGACCACCTGCTGGACCTCATCCTGCACCTGAAGGGCCAGGGCGTTACCAGCATCATCATCAGCCACAAGCTCAACGAGATCCGCAAAGTGGCTGACGCCGTCACCATCATCCGCGATGGCAAGTCCATTGAGACCCTCCGCCTGGACCAGGGCCAAATCACCCAGGAACGCATCATCCGCGGAATGGTGGGGCGCGACCTCGAAAGCCTCTACCCTGACCGGACCCCCAACATCGGCGAGGAAGTCCTCCGCATTGAGGATTGGACTGTCCAGCACCCCCAGGACCATTCCCGCATGGTGGTGAACAACGCCAGCCTCAACGTCCGCAAGGGTGAAGTAGTTGGCCTGGCCGGGCTCATGGGCGCAGGCAGGACCGAGCTCGCCATGAGCGTTTTCGGCCGGACCTACGGGCGCGCCGTCTCAGGCAAGGTCTACAAATACGGCCAGGAAATCAACACTTCCACCGTCTCCGACGCCATTGAACACGGAATCGCCTACGCCACCGAAGACCGGAAGCACTACGGCCTGAACCTGATCGAGGACATCAAGCGGAACATTTCCATGGCTGCGCTGAACAAGCTGGCCAAACGCGGTTGGGTGGACGGCAACAAGGAAACCACCATAGCCAACCACTATCGCCAAAGCATGAACATCAAAGCGCCCTCCGTTGCTGCCATCACCGGCAAGCTCTCCGGTGGAAACCAGCAAAAAGTGGTGCTGAGTAAATGGATGTTCTCGGACCCTGACGTCCTGATCCTGGACGAACCCACCCGTGGAATCGACGTCGGCGCCAAATTCGAGATCTACACGATCATCGCTGAACTCGCAGCGGCGGGGAAAGCAGTCATTGTGATCTCCTCTGAGCTGCCGGAGCTCCTGGGTATCTGCGACCGGATCTACACACTGTCCGCAGGCCACATCACCGGCGAGGTCCCCATCGCCGAAGCCACCCAGGAAACCCTCATGCACTACATGACCAAAGAGAAGGAATAGCGAACATGTCCGCCCTACGAGAATCCCTTGGCTTCCTCACAAGCCGCCTCCGCCAGGTTGGCATCTTCGTCGCCCTGATCCTCATCGTGATCCTTTTCCAGGTGCTGACCAACGGCATCCTGCTCGAACCCCAGAACGTCACCAACCTGGTGGTCCAGAACAGCTACATCCTGATCCTGGCCATCGGCATGGTCATGGTCATCATCGCCGGCCACATCGACCTCTCCGTCGGCTCCATTGCAGGCTTCATCGGGGCCGTAGCCGGTGTAATGATCGTCCATTGGGGCTGGGCCTGGTGGCTCGCCATCCCCGCTTGCCTCCTGGTCGGAGCGTTGGTGGGTGCCTGGCAGGGTTACTGGATCGCCTACGTGGGCATCCCGGCCTTCATCGTCACCCTGGCCGGCATGCTGATCTTCCGCGGGCTGACCCTCATCACCCTCAAGAACCAGCAGATCACCCCGTTCCCCAGCGAGCTCAGGGCCCTCGGCGGCGGTTTCCTTCCGGACCTCACCGGCGGCACGTCCGTCCTTGAGTGGCTGACGGTCATCCTCGGCGTCGGCGGTACGGCCGCCATCCTCTTCCAGGCCCTGAAAGAACGCCGTGTCCGCCGTAAGTTCAACCTCGAGAACGAGCCGATGGCCTGGTTCGCCGTCAAGAACGGCTTCATCGCTGTGCTGATGCTCATCATCACCTTCCTGCTGGCCAGCTACCGCGGAACCCCGATTGTCCTGATCGTCCTGGCCGTCCTGGTGATCCTCTACTCGGCGCTGATGAACAACAGCATTTTCGGCCGCCACACCTACGCCATCGGCGGCAACCTCCACGCCGCCGAGCTCTCCGGCATCAAGACCAAGAAGGTCACTTTCCGCCTGTTCGTCAACATGGGCGTCCTCGCCGCACTGGCAGGCCTGGTGTTCACGGCCCGCCTGAACTCGGCGCAGCCTGCCGGCGGTACCGGGTTCGAGCTGGACTCCATTGCCGCGGCCTTCATCGGCGGTGCTGCAGTCCAGGGTGGCATTGGCACCGTGGCCGGAGCCATGATCGGTGGCCTGATCATGGGCGTGCTGAACAACGGCATGTCCATCCTCGGCCTCGGCACGGACTACCAGCAGCTCATCAAGGGCCTGGTGCTCCTGCTCGCCGTCGGGTTCGACATCTTCAACAAGAACCGGACCGGTGCCGGTGGCGGATCCGGCATGGGCCGCCGCTTCAAGTGGAAGACCACGCCTCCGGCAACCGAGGCAGCTCCGGCTGCCAAGGTGGAGCCTGTGGGCGTGGACGCGAAGTAGGAACGGATGTCACGCGGCGATCAACCGCCACCAGCGGGGTCCCGGGCATTGTCCGGGGCCCCGCTGGGCTCAGCGGCCCCGTTGGACTCGGTGCCGGGCTCGGCGGCCCCGCTTGGCTCGGTGCTCAACCCGACCGCCCAGCCGGTGAGGCCTCCGGTCATGGGCGACGTCGCGAAGATGGCGGGCGTCTCGCATCAAACTGTTTCCCGTGTCCTGAACAACCATCCGAACGTCAGCGGGAAAACCAGGGAACGCGTGGAATCGGCCATCGCCCAGCTTGGCTATCGACGCAACACCGCAGCCCGCAGCCTGGTAACGCGGCGGTCCCGGACCATCGGCGTACTGGCGTGCGAAACGGGACAGTTCGGCCCGGCGAACACACTGCTGGGAGTAGAACAAGCGGGAAGGGAAGCAGGGTACTTCGTCAGCATCGCCAACCTCCGTGAAGTGACCGGCGAGAGCATCAACGACGCCATTGCCCATTTCCGCAACCAGTCGGTGGACGGGATCGTCATCCTGGTTCCCCATCCCGATGTCCTGGCTGTACTGGGCGATGTTTCCGTGCCTGTGCCGATCGTGGCGGTGGGCGCAGGAGCCGGCAACCAATTAACGGGGGCCTCCTTGGATCAACGCTTGGGAGCCCGCCTTGCCGTTGAGCACCTGATCGGTTTGGGGCACCGCAATATTGCCCACATTTCCGGTCCGCCGCACTGGATCGACGCCGCCGAACGTATCAAAGGCTGGCAGGAGGCGCTGGGCACGGCCGGGCTGGATGCCGGGGTCCTCCTGGAGGGTGGCTGGGATGCCGCGTCGGGGTATCGGGCCGGACGCGATCTGCTGGATCACCGCAGCATCACTGCCGTCTTCGTCGCCAATGACCAGATGGCCGTAGGGGTCCTTCGCGCCGTCCAGGAAGCGGGACGCCACGTGCCAGGCGACATCAGTGTGGTGGGATATGACGACCAACCCGAAGCTGAATTTTTCATGCCGCCCTTGACCTCCGTCAAACAGGATTTCGAAGAACTCGGCCGCCGCTGCATGGAAGCTGTCCTTCAGCAATTGGACGGAGAACCGGCAAGTGACGAACAGATGGTCAACCCGCGCCTGGTGATCCGTTCCACCACGGCTGCCCCTGCGCCGCGCTGAACTCCGCTCCTACTAAACTAGGAGCCATGACTTCCTCGCCTGACACTGCAGCTGCCCGCGCCCGCCTTCTTGAACTCATCAAAGAACTGGCGGTGGTCCGCGGCAAGGTGATCCTCTCCAGCGGCAAGGAAGCGGACTACTACATCGACCTCCGCCGCATCACTTTGCACCACGAGGCCTCCAAACTGGTGGGCCAGGTCATGTTGGGCATGATCGACGACGCCGGCGTTTCCGTTGAGTGCGCGGGCGGCCTCACCATGGGCGCCGACCCCGTAGGTACCGCCGTGATGCACGCTGCCGCCGATGCCGGCCGCGCAGTGGACGCGTTCGTTGTCCGCAAGGCCCAGAAGTCCTACGGCATGGGCCGCCAGGTGGAAGGCCCCTCCGTTGAGGGCCGTAACGTTGTGGTCCTGGAAGACACGTCCACCACCGGCGGGTCCGCGCTGACCGCCGTCGAAGGTGTCCGTAAGGCCGGCGGCAATGTTGTGGCCGTGGCTGTGATCGTTGACCGCGACACCGGCGCCAAAGAGAAGATCGAAGCCGAAACCGGCGTGCCGTACCTCTTCGCTTTCGGCAAGGGCGAGCTGGGCCTCGACTAAGGAGTTTTTGTACAGCACTTGACCTTAAAGGCGCATCTTAAGGGCATCAGCTGTACACAAACTACGGGGCTGTGAGACACCGCCTTCCGAAGCCTATGCTTGCTGCGTGGACGTTCAAGTGGGGAAGTTCCCGGCACCGGCGGAGGTGGAAGAAAACCCCGCCGTGCCGGCCCCTCCCGAGCCGGAGGAGGCAGAGGATCCGGGTGACTGGGCCCGGATCCTGCCTTATGCTGCCCGCCTCAAGAAGAGGTCCCGCCGCAACTTCCTCATCAGCGCCGGAGCGTCCGCAGCGCTGGCAGGGGACATGCTTTTCACCCGCCGTGTCCAGGCCGAACGACGAGCCACCAAGATCCTCCGGGTTCCGGATCCGTACTCGGACCTGTACTTCCCCAAAGCCAGCTGGATCCTGTTCCCGGGGTATAAAACCAGCTGGGAAGAGGCCCAGTGGATCCTCAACTCATTGCGCCCAGCCATGCACCAGCGAGGCCGCCTGGCCGCCGTCGGCTATTCCAACCTGGGACTGGACGTTGACGAGATCGTCCGCGAAATCATCCTCCATGTCCGCGAACTGGAACTGGAGAAGCTCTACTTTTATGGCCATAGTTTCGGCGGCATGCTCGCCACGCAGGTGGCCGCCCGCCTGCTGGAACTGCACGGGGTGGAAACACAACTGATCGTCCTGGATTCGAGCCCGTTCAGCCGCGCCGACGTCCTGGACCAGAGCTGGTTCGACGGTGTGGTGTTCCTGTACGAGAACGGTTTCCGGATCCCATCGGTGCTGCGCGGCGGCTATGAGCTGGGGGAGCGTGTGGCGCACAAGGACGAGCGGACATGGCGCCAAATCCTGGATCAAAGCCTGGAGCAGCTTTCTCCGATCGCCCCTTCCAGCGTGCTCATCCAGACCGAGTCGGCGTACATCTACCATTTCGACGGGCTCCGATTAGCGGGAAAGATCGGTGGCGCCAAGATGGCGTTCATGGGCAACGCCAAAGATGGCACCGTGGACTACGAGTCGGCGCGGGCCGGCTGGAGCAAAGTCTTCGGAGCCAACATGGCCCTTCCCACGCTCAGCACAGAGGGTGCCCGGCCGGCCCACGCGAGCCCGCAATGGAACGGCGGCGTGTACCGGCCCTTGCTGGAACGGATCCAGAACGAGCTCCAGCCGCTCCCACCGGAGCCCGAGGAACCCTCCTACGAGCAGCCGAATGGCAAAATCATCCGTCCGGCCTAGGCTACGGAGCCAGTGATTGAACCTCGACGGCGGTCAGGCCCGCCTCGCGCAGGAAGCTCCGGGCGTCGCCGAACTCCTCTGCGAAAGCGGCCAGGAAGTGCCGCATGGCAGCTTCAGGGCTCTGTAGGACCATCAGTTCGGGGCTGAAGTATGCCGCAGGAGTGGAAGGGACATGCAACCGCCATGTTTCAGCCATGATGTCCAGCATGGTGGGAAGGTTGAGGGTAGTGGCGGTGTAATCCTCCACTATGGAGTCCTCGGCGGCCCCCGCCGCCAGGAGCGCGATGGCCGACACCACGCCCGTCCGGTCCTTGCCCAGGGAGCAATGAACCAGCGTGCGCTTACCGCGGGCGGCGGGACGGAGAGCATCAGCAACCCACTCCGGCCGTAGCTTGATCCAGCCAAGGTAGAGCCCGCCCAGGTCCTCGGGGGTCTCCACAGCATGGAGCGAGCCGGCGATTGCGTTGGGATCCAGCGGGTTGTTCACGAGTTCGACGCCGGGCATGGCGGAGCCGGCTGAGCTGGTGCCGTCCGTCGAACCGTCGCTATTGATCAGCCAGGGAACCAACGAGCGCTCCAACTCGCTGCGCAGGTCCACGATCGCCTGGATGCCGTGCTCCGCCAGGAAAGCCGACGTCGCAGCGGCATCCAAGCCGAACGGCTGGCTCCCCCTGAGTATCCGGCCACCGGCCAGAGGACGCAGATTGAGCACAGCCATCTCTTGTTCCTAAATCTGGCTCTTGAGGTCGGCCACAGAGTTCAGGATCTGGTTGGGCCGGAACGGGAAGGACACGATTTCTTCACGCTGGGTGATTCCGCTGAGGACCAGGACCGTGTGCAGGCCCGCTTCCATGCCGGCAACGATGTCAGTGTCCATGCGGTCACCGATCATGGCAGTGGTCTCGGAATGGGCGTCGATCTGGTTCATGGCGGAACGGAACATCATGGGGTTCGGCTTGCCTACGATGTACGGTTCGCGGCCCGTGGCCTTGGTGATCATGGCCGCTATGGCTCCGGTGGCGGGCATGGGACCGTCCTTGGAGGGGCCGGTGGCATCCGGGTTGGTGGCGATGAACCGGGCACCGGCCAGGATGTGGCGGACGGCCATGGTGATCGCTTCGAAGGAGTAGGTGCGGGTCTCACCCAGCACCACGAAGTCAGGATCGGTGTCCGTGAGGATGAATCCGGCCTCGTGCAGCGCGGTTGTAAGCCCGGCTTCACCGATGGTGTAGGCGCGGTTGCCCGAATCCGAGGACTGGACCTGGTCCTTGAGGAACTGGGCCGTGGCCAGTGCCGACGTCCAAATGTTCTCTTCCGGTACCTCCAGGCCGGACGCACGCAGGCGGGCTGCGAGGTCGCGGGGAGTGAAGATGGAGTTGTTGGTCAGGACCAGGAACCGCTTGGACGTATCCACCCAGCGCTGGATGAGTTCAGCCGCGCCGGGGATTGCCTGGTTCTCATGGACCAGGACGCCGTCCATGTCCGTGAGCCAGCACTCGATTTCGTGGCCGTTCCGATAAACCGATGTGGACGTGGTTTCTTCTGCCATATTTGCCTCCGGCTGGGGTTGTTCATGCACTTCCACCAGTCTTCCATCAATCCGCGGCCCGAACATCCTGGAATCCCGCTTATGTGGGTAGTTCTGCCCATGTGGATAACGGCTGTGACTTGCGCCCGGCGGCTCGAACTCGATTACGCTTGTGGCGGCGCAGGCGTGCCACCACCGTGGGTCGGGGGATCGACATGGTGGTTTTTATGCGTCGTCCACGCTTCAGCAGGTCCCCTCTTACGGTTTATCCACCGGATGTCCCAGAAACATCCCGGTGACCCACTGCTTTCGAAAGGGCCTGTCATGAGCAACAACAACGGAGCGCCGCAGCCTCCCTACAACCCCGACGGCGTGCCGCAGCCCCGCTACGACACCGGCCAAGGCCAGTACGGACAGTACAAGCCAGGGCAGGGGCAGCCGGGCCAATACCAGCCAGGTGAGGGCCAGCCGGGCGAGGGCCAGACCGAGGCATTCCCCACCCAGCAGCCGCCGACGCAGGCCTACCCCGCCCAGTCCTATCCGACGCAGGCGTATCCCACCCAGCAGCCCCCAACGCAGGCATACCCCGCGCAGCAGGCGAACCAGCCGGGCCACCCCGACGGCGAGTATGCCGAGACCGTGCACCGCTACCCTGATGCCCGGCAGGGTCCATCAGCGCAGCAGGACCAGCCAGGCTACCCGGGCGCAGGCTACCCGGCGCAGCCCGGCGGACCCGGAGCAGGCTACCCCGGTCAGCCCGGCCAGCCCGGCTACCCAGGCCAGCCCGGCGGACCCGGCCAGAACCCGGGCGACCACAACCGGAAGTCGTTGTTCCTCATCCTGGGTGGTGTCGCCGTCGTCGTGATTATTGCCCTGGTGGTGGCGTTCACGTGGCTGATCCCGTCCATGACCAAGCCCACCGCAGTGGAGTCCCCGTCGCCCTCGGTGACGTCCTCGGATGAAGCCTCGGATGCAGCCGCTGAACCGTCCGCTGAACCGTCCTCCGAACCGTCGGGGGAGGCTTCGGCGTCCTCCACCATGCCCGCCGGTGCCATCCCGCTGCCGTCCGTGTGGGAGCAACTCGCCGGCCCCAGCAACGTACCCGCCGACGGTGATCCGTTGTTCAACAGGTGGGTGACGGGCGAATCCTCCTTCCAGTACTTGGCCGAATGGACCCACGACGAGTCGTTCGGAATCACCAAGGACCCCACCACGGGTGAAGAAATCCAGAAGAAGGCCCAGGGCACGGTGGAGACCGACGGTGACGGCATCGCGCTCGCCTATGCGTTCTTCGCCGAGTCGGAGGAGGGCAAGTTCGGCAAGGATCCTGTTGAGGTCAAGAAAGCCATCCAGGACATCGAAGCCCGCTACAAGGGCATGTCGGCCACCGAGCTGCCGCAGAACCTGGTGGGTCACAAGTGCGCTTCGAACTTCAAGACCTCAATGCCGGAAATCCGTGAGTTCCGCCGCGGTGCAGCAGTTGTTGTCGGCTTCACCTGCGCCAACGCCCGTGGTGAAGCCATCCAAGCCGTCAACCTGTTCTCCGTAACTCCCTGGGGAACACCGCAGATGCTTGGCGTCAGCGGCCACAAGGAATACTGGGACGCGCACCCCGGGCTCTTTGAGCAGTTGGCTAACTCGTACCGCATCAACAAGTGGAAGATGGGCTAGTCCCGGCGGGTCCAAGCGGCAGGGCTAAAGTTGAGGGGTGACTGACCTTCCCCCCACTACAGCCCTGCCCACCCCTGCCCTGTCCTCGGCCGAGACCACACCGGAAGGCGGGGAAGAAGCGAAGCCCGAGGTTGGCGTCGGGCCCTGGGAAGGTGAGCTGCCGGTTGGCGACCACTGGGATCCGGACCTGTTGAGGGATGGTGACCGCCGCAACGTGGTGGACCAGTACAGGTACTGGAAGCACGAGGCGATCGTCGCGGACCTTGATTCAAAGCGGCACGATTTCCACATCGCCATAGAGAACTGGCAGCACGACCTCAACATCGGCACGGTGGTCCGGACCGCCAACGCGTTCCTTGCCAAGGAGGTCCACATCATTGGTCGACGCCGGTGGAACCGTCGCGGGGCCATGGTCACCGACCGCTACCAGCACGTCCGCCACCACCCCACGGTCGAGGACTTCGTGCAGTGGGCCGAGGGGGAGGGGCTTGCCGTGATCGGCATCGATATCTTCCCGGATTCGGTGCCGTTGGAGACGTACGACCTCCCGAAGAACTGCGTGCTGGTTTTCGGCCAGGAAGGCCCCGGCCTGACACCCGAGGTGCACGATGCCGCCGTCGCTACGCTTTCAATCGAGCAGTTCGGCTCCACCCGGTCCATGAATGCTGCCTCCGCGGCCGCCATCGCCATGCACGCGTGGGTGCGCCGGCACGTATTCCAACAGCCCGTGAGCTAGGCGAGCTGTCAGTATGACCCCGGGCAGCTGCCGTTCTATTGGTCTTTGAGAGTCGCTTTTCCGTCGACGATGTGAATCTCACCTGAGGCTCTGGGTATTACAATCTCAACCTTCGGCTCCCATTGCGGGGCGTCGTCACGGCCGCTGTTCACTTCGTAGCTCACCGAAGCCGCGCCCGATTGCGCCGACTGAATGATCCAACTGTCCTCGCCGCGAAGGAGAGTGAAGGTGGGCTCCTTCTCGATGGTCCATTTTACGTTGCGGGTAGGTCGGTATTCGGAGATCGCAAACCCGGAACAGCCACGACGCGTCGCTTCGGCGGTACTAGCCAGAGCGGAGGCAGTGCATTCAGTCCGTTTGTTCTCAAGAAGCGTCCGGGTCTCGTCCAGGAGCAGCTGGGTGGGTAACACTTTCAAACGTTCGGCGTTCTTGGAAATCGCCCGGTCAATGCTGATCAAGGCCTTCTGCTCTTCTGCCATTGTGTACTTGTCTCCGGAAATGCCGAGGGTGTACTCGCCGGGGAAGGCCGGCATCAGCAGGGAATCACTGGCAGCGGTTCCGGAGTCAGGAGCGGCAACAACCACGCCGTTCACGGTGAACAACCCCACGGGACGGTTGGAACTGATCCGGATTTTCTGGAAGTTTTTGGGCCCAACCTTCCACTCGCCTTCACGTGACTTGGTCATCCTCAGAATGATTTCCTGCTTGCGGCCGTTCTGGGTGACTTCGGCAGTGACGAACTCCGACCTTGCCTCCAGGATCCGGTAACCGTCAATGTGCTGCTTTGCATTTTTGTACACGTTGTTTTGGAGGAGAGCCCGTTCATTCTCGGGGACGCCGGGGTCCGATACGCTGAGGGCTTTCTCGCCGTCACCATCGATCAGGGCCTGGAAGTATGTTTTTGCTGTGGCGCTCATGCCCCGGTCCGGTGAGAACAACGGCAAAACCAGGAGAACCAGAGCAACGATGGCTGCGGTGAGGAAGGCCGCCGCACCCGCTGCAATGGCAATAATCATCTTCCGTTTCCGCCCGGGGTGCGCTTCCGGGAAAGTACCGCCCTGGGGCGGCAGGGGTGGCGTTGGGCGGGGCTGATGGTTTGCGCTCGGGGGGAACTCCATTCCGGCAGTATATCCACCGTCTCGATGAATCAGAGGTAGCTGGCGGATTGTGAACCCGGCGGAAGTGTTAAGAGCCCCCAGTGACCCGAAACACGGCGTCCCGGCGGATATCGCTAGGATGGGTGCTAGCCGTAAGCGGTCTACTCCAGGGTTACCAACCCACAGACGAATTCAGCATAGGAGTCACCATGCCCATTGCAACCCCAGAGATTTACTCCGAGATGATCGACCGCGCAAAGGCAGGCGGATTCGCTTTCCCCGCGGTCAACGTGACGTCGTCGCAGACTCTGAACGCTGCGATCCGCGGTTTCGCCGAGGCCGAATCGGACGGCATCATCCAGGTTTCCACCGGTGGCGCAGCCTACTGGTCCGGCGCTTCGATCAAGGACATGGTTGCCGGTTCCCTCGGCTTCGCCGCGTTCGCCCGCGAAGTTGCCAAGAACTACAACGTCAACATCGCCCTGCACACGGACCACTGCCCGCAGGACAAGCTGGCGGACTTCGTCCTGCCGCTGCTCGCCGCTTCCGAGGAAGCCGTCAAGGCCGGCAACGACCCCATCTTCAACTCGCACATGTGGGACGGCTCGCACGAGACCCTCCCGGAGAACCTGCGCATCGGCCGCGAGCTGCTGGAACGTGCAGCTGCTGCGAAGATCATCCTCGAAGTTGAAATCGGCACCGTTGGTGGCGAAGAAGACGGCGTTGAGAACGAGATCAACGAGAAGCTCTACACCACCACCGAGGACGCCCTGGCCACGATCGAGGCACTCGGCGCCGGCGAACACGGCCGCTACCTCACCGCGCTGACCTTCGGCAACGTGCACGGCGTCTACAAGCCGGGCAACGTCAAGCTCCGCCCGGAACTGCTCAAGCAGATCCAGTCCGAGGTTGGCGCCAAGATCGGCAAGGAAAACCCGTTCGACCTCGTCTTCCACGGCGGTTCAGGCTCCACCGAGCAGGAAATCGCTGACGCCGTTTCCTACGGTGTCATCAAGATGAACATCGACACCGACACCCAGTACGCCTTCACCCGCCCGGTTGCCGGCCACATGTTCTCCAACTACGACGGCGTCCTGAAGGTCGACGGCGAAATGGGCAACAAGAAGACCTACGACCCCCGCGTCTGGGGTGCTTCGGCCGAAGCCGGCATGGCCGCGCGCATCGTCGAAGCCGCACAGCAGCTCGGTTCGGTGGGCAAGACCTTCTAATGTCTGACGAATTCCGCAAGAACCTGATGGGGCCGGAGCCTACGCTCCTGCCCGCTGAAACCGAGATCTACCAGCACTTGGCGCTCGGCAACGAAGCGCTGGACCTGGTGGCCAAAAACCCTACGTCGTCCCTGCTGTGGGCCATCCTCGCCGAGGAAGCCTGGGCCGAAGGCCGGACCATCGAGTCCTACGCCTACGCCCGCGTTGGCTACCATCGCGGACTGGACTCCCTGCGCCGCAACGGTTGGCGCGGAGTGGGACCTATCCCGTGGGAGCATGAGCCCAACCAGGGCTTCCTGCGTGCCCTCTACGCGTTGGGCCGGGCAGCATCGGCTATCGGCGAGGCTGAAGAGCCGGAGCGGATCGAGAAGTTCCTGAACGACTCGGACCCCAAGGCCAAGGCAGCGCTCGAAGCCCGCTGACGCGGAATCAATAAAGCACACGACGACGGCGACCCTCACCGAAAGGTGGGGGTCGCCGTCGTCGTTAAGGGCGTTAGTCGAACAGCGCTCAGTCCGTAACAGCGCTCAGTCCGTAACAGCGGAGTGCCGCGGCCGCCCCAGCGGAACCACCAGCGGCGTGTGCGTCACGGGATCGTCAATAATCCGGCAGGCCATCCCGAAGACTTCCTCCACCAAGGACTCGGTGATCACGTCAGCGGGAGCGCCCTCGGCCACCACCACGCCGTCCTTCATGGCGATGATGTGGTCCGCGTAGCGGCTGGCATGGTTGAGGTCGTGCAGCACGGCAACCAGGGTGTGGCCCTTGTCCAGGTTGAGCTCGCGGAAGAGTTCCAACAGTTCAATCTGATGGGCTATGTCCAGGAACGTGGTGGGTTCGTCCAGCAGCATCAGCGGTGTTTGCTGGGCGAGGACCATGGCCACCCACACTCGCTGCCGCTGCCCGCCGGACAGTTCGTCCACCAAACGGCCGGACAGGGCTGCGACGCCGGTGGCCTCCATGGCGTCGACAACTGCATTCTCGTCAGCCTCGGACCACTGGCGCAGCAGTTTTTGGTGCGGGTACCGTCCACGGGCCACGAGGTCCGCCACGGTGATGCCGTCGGGCGCGATGGAAGACTGCGGCAAGAGCCCCAGACGCCGGGCAAGTTCTTTCGCGGGAAGCGCGGTCACGGATTTCCCGTCCAGCAGCACCTGACCGCTGCGGGGCTTGATGAGCCGGGCGAGGGCGCGCAGCAGTGTTGATTTGCCACACGCATTGGGCCCGACAATCACCGTGAACTGCCCCTCGGGGATCCGCACGTTGAGGTTCTCGGAAATGACGCGTTGCTCGTAGCCGATGGTGAGTGCTTCGGCGTGCAGCTGCGGGGCAGCGGTGGTGAGGCTCATGATTTCCTTGCTTCCCTGGCCAGCAGCCAAACGAGGTAGATTCCGCCGATGCATACCGTCACAACGCCCACTGGCAGCTGGATCGGGGCAAAGAGGCGTTGGGCCGCGAGGTCGCTCGCTGCCAGCAGGAAGGCTCCCATCACGGCAGAGGGAACCAACGTGATGCCCGCGCTTCGAGTGAGCCGCCGCGCAAGTTGCGGTGCCGCGAGGGCAACGAAAGCGATGGGACCGGCAACCGCGGTGACAGCAGCCGTCAGTGCGACGCCGAGGACCAGCAGCAGCAAGCGGGTGGGTTCCGCCCGGACGCCCAAGGCGCGTGCGGCGTCGTCGCCCATTTCCAGCAACTGCATCCGGCGGGCGGCTGCCAACGTGCCCAAGCCAACCACTGCAACCACGACGGCGGCGGGCGCCGCTTGCTCCCAGGTGATGCCGTTGAGGGACCCGGCTCCCCAGACGGCGGCCGCCAGCGCGGCCTCAAGCTCGGCCTGCAGGATCAGCCAGTGGTTGAAGGCGGCCAGCATGGCACTGATGCCGATGCCCACAATGATGAGCCGGAAACCTTGGGAGCCGCGGCGGTAGGCGAGCAAGTAGACGGCCAACGCGGTGAGGATTCCGCCAACCAAGGCCCCTGCAGCGATGCCTAAATATCCGCCGCCGATGGTCAGCATCACGATCAGCGCTCCGGTGTAGGCGCCGGTGTTGAAGCCGATGATGTCCGGGCTGCCCAGCGGGTTGCGGGTCATGGACTGGAAGATTCCGCCGCTCATGCCAAGTGCTGCACCGAAGACCAGTGCTGCCAGGACGCGCGGGAGCCGCCACTCCATGACTATGGTTTGGGCAAGACCCGGTGCGTCACCGGCGAAGGCCTGGAGTACTTGCGGCACTGAAACGTCGTAATCACCGGTTGCCAGGCTGGCCACCGCCACGGCCAGCGCGGCCAGAATCAACGGGATGCAGACAAGGATGCTGCGGATGTCGACACGGAAGCTCAGCCAACGGTTTCGGACCACAGCGGTGGACCGGCCAAAGTCGGTGCGGTTGCTCTGGTCCAGGCGCGTCACAGCCCACTCACTTTCCGCCGCCGTGCAAGGGCAATCAGCACCGGCGCGCCAATGAATGCGGTCACCACGCCCACTTGGAGTTCCCCGGGAGCAGCGATCCGGCCCACTACGTCCGACACCAGCAGCAGGATGGGGGAGAGCACCACGGTGGTGGCAAGGATCCACCGCTGGTCCGGGCCCACAATCCAGCGGGCTACGTGCGGAATCATGAGGCCCACGAAACCGATGGCACCTGCACCGGCTGTTGCCGCTCCGCTGAGGAGGGTGATGGCCACGACGCCCAGGATGCGGGTGCGGTTGACGTTGGCGCCCAAGGAAGTGGCGAGGTCGTCGCCCAGCGCCATGGCGTTGAGCCCGCCCACGCAGAACACGGCGATCACCAAGCCCAGGCCCATGAACGGCGCCACAGTCAGGACCGATTCCATGCTGCGGGTGTCCAACGAGCCGATGCTCCACGAGCGCAGGTGGTCAAAAGCCCTGGGATTCAGGAGCGTCAGCCCTGAGCCGATGCCGGTGAGGACGGCGCCCAAGGCAACACCGGCCAAAGTGAGCCTGATGGGATTCACCACGTTCCTGCCGGAGGTGCCAATCAGGTACACGGCAGCCGTGGTGAGGATGGCGCCGGCGAACGCAAACCAGATATAGCCGCTCAGTGAGCCAATCCCGAAGACGCCAATGGCAACCACAATGGCAAACGACGCGCCGGCGTTGACGCCCAGGATGCCCGGATCAGCCAAGGGATTGCGCGTGATCGCTTGGATGAGCGCACCGGCCACGCCTAGGGAGACTCCTACCGCGATCCCCATCAAGGTGCGGGGGAGCCGGTTCTGCAGGATGATCGCGTGATCGGCGGAGTCCTGTGGGTTGGTGAAGGCCTCAAGGACCGTCGATGCCGGGATGAACTTGGCTCCAACACCCAGGCTGAGCAACACCGCACCCACCAGGGCGGCCGCTGCCAGGGCGAGGAAGAGGACCCTCCACCGGGACTTATTGACGACGCCGGAACCGGCAGCCGCGCTGACAGCCGGAAGGGCAGGAGCGGCTACCGGGGACATGACACCGTCGATGGGGACACAGCAGGGACCATTTCGCAGAGGGGCGGTAATAAGACGGGCATTGTGGTGACTGTCGTCACAACGTCACAGAAGTGTGCCTTAATTAGGTTAGCCTTACCCAGTGAAAAATGACGATTTTGAAGTGCAGCCGGGCAAGGCTTCCCCCCAGCGCCGGATGGCAGTGCGCAAGCTTGTGCTGAAGGCGGCAGGTGCCGTCCTGGCGGTTGGCCTGATCGCGGGCTGCGGCACCAGTGGTGGCTCAGGGTCTGCTGCCGGCAACGCCGATGTTGCCACGGGCGGCTCCAAGTTCACCACCGCGGACCAGGAGACGGCCAAATTGGGCACCGACGCCGCTCCCGGTGTCTTTCCCCGCACGCTCAAGCACGCCAACGGTGAAACCACGTTGGAGAAGAAGCCCACCCGCGTGGTGGTTCTGGACACCGGTGAACTGGACGACGTCGTAACCCTTGGCGTCACTCCGGTGGGCATGGCAACCACCGAAGGCGCCAACCCGGTCCCCACCTACCTGGCCGACAAGGTCAAGGATGTGGCGTCGGTAGGCACCATCCAGGACCTCAACCTTGAGGCCATCGCTGCCCTGAAGCCGGATCTCATTTTGGGTAGCCAACTCAGGGCCGACAAGTTGTACAAGCAGCTCTCCACCATTGCTCCCACGGTGTTCAGCATCCGCCCCGGCTTCCCTTGGAAGGAAAACTTCCTGCTGGTGGGCAAGTCCCTGGGCGAGGAAGACAAAGCCGTCAAGGCACTCAACGACTACCAGGCCGAAGCCGATGCGCTCAAGGCTGACGTGAAGGGCGATCCCAAGATCTCCCTGGTGCGCTTCCTCCCGGGCAAGATCCGTTTGTACGCGAACAAGTCGCTGATCGGCGTGATCCTCAAGGACGCCGGGCTGGCCCGTCCGGAGAACCAGGACATCGATGAACTCGCAGCCGAGATCTCGGCCGAGAACATCGAGCAGGGCGATGCCGACTGGATCTTCTACAGCAGCTACGGCGACCCCGCGGCCACGGGCGAAACCTCCGTGGTTGAAGGCGCTGTCTGGCCCAAGCTCGGCGCAGTCAAAGCCGGCCAGGCCAAGGCCGTCAGCGACGACGTCTGGTTCCTGGGGCTCGGCCCCACCGGCGCGCAGCTGATCCTCAAGGACCTCCGCAGCATGCTGGCCGGCTAACGCCGCCCAACAACAAGCACCCCAACGACGACGGCGGCCCTCACCAAAAGGTGGGGGCCGCCGTCGTATGTGCGTTGTGAGGCCCGGTCTGCGCGCTTACCCGGAGGTTTGGGGCGCAAAGCGGGCCACGCAAGGAAGGGTGCGTGCGTTGTGAGGCCCGGTCTACGCGCTTACCCGGAGGTTTGGGGCGCAAAGCGGGCCACGCAAGGAAGGGAACTACGCCTTGCGGGGGATGCCCGTGCGGGCCATGGCCTCGGCGTAGGCGCCGTGGATGGCATCCAGGTATTCCTGCTGGCGGGCCGGGGTGCCGGCGAAGGAGCGGCCACCGAGCGAGCGGACCTTGAAGGTCTTGAAGCCACGGCGGGCGATGCTTGCCGGTGCGGCCTTCATGAGCTGGTCGGCCAGACGGTGTGCCTCGTTGCCGTGTGCCACAAGGGCGGACGTGCGCGGCAGGAGCTGGAGGAGGCGCAGGAGCGGCTTCAAGCCCTCGGTGATGTTGGCAGGTGTGAGCTTGCCCGGTTCCTCGTTGGGTTCGATCCACGGGTACGCGTTCCAGGGCATCATGAGCGCGGGACGCAGGCCCAGCTGCCACTGCATACCGAGCATACGGGTGGCGGCTTCCTCGTCACCGGGGGTGATGAAACCTTCGCCGGTGGTGGTGCGCTGGTTGGAGAAAAGGCTGACGATGCGGCAGTCATCCATGCTGTGAGCGGGGTCGATGTAAAGGACCTCGCTGCCCGGCTTCTGCTCCTTGATGGAGTCGCACAGCTCGTTGACCTCGGCAATGTGCGGTTCGTAGCGGCGGTTCCAGAGGATTTCTTCGGGTGATTCAGTCGCCAGTTCTTGCATCAGGGGTTAGGTCTCCTAGGTGTTACAGCGCACCGTTCCAAGGGGCCGCGGGCATGCCGCGGCCGAACCTCAAAGGGTGCTGTTGGGGGCTAACTAACCTTACCGGACTATGGGGGTTAACGGGTCCTGCTCCGGCGCGCCCTTTAAATGCGACGCGGCGTGTTGCCCGGAAACGTGTCCGGCGTCTCGGACGGCGGGGCCAACTCCTTGCAGGAGCCGGAGCCGGAGCCGCGGTCTCGACGAAGGCCCGCGGCATGGTGCATGATGCGCCCTATGGAGAAACAGGAATCGTCGGCTGCTGCCGTTGCCGCCTTTGAGGGACTCGGGGAAGACTTGGCGCCGGCCGGTGTGGTCATGGGAAAGATGTTCGGCGCCACCTCCCTCATGCTCAACAAGAAGGCGCTGGCCTGCTTGAACGGAGACAAAGTGGTCTTCAAACTGGGCCGTGATACTGCTGAGCATGCCCGCGCACTGTCCCTTCCCGGAGCCGTCCTCTTCGACCCTTCACGCATGGGCCGTCCGTTCAAGGACTGGGTGGAGCTGCCCTTCGCCGAGCATGAGGATTGGCCTGCTTTCGCCGAAGCCGCCTTGGAGTTCGTCGCGGGGGAGCAGGGGACCTAAACGCATTTGCCCACGTCAAAGCGTTGACATACCTTCGCGGGAATGATCAGTTGGAACCAAGGTTTTGGGGGAAACCAACCGGGGACCCCCACCTCCGGACTGACGATCCCTTGATCGTCAGCAACAACAATCGTGGGGGTAATAGTGGTTGCATCAACAGCGTCGCCGGAAACGGACCCGGGCCAGCGTGACATCGGGTCCCGGAAATCACCGAAAGTCCGTGCCATCCTTGCCGGCGGACTGGTCCTGGGGGTAGGCGCAGCCATCACCTTGGCAGCTTGGAATGACTCCGAATTTGCCCAGGGAACCTTCACGGCAGGTGCCTTCAACCTCGAGGGCAGCACGGATGGGACATCGTTCGGAGAGAACCCCGTCGACGACCCGGCAACGCTCGGCTTTACTGCCGCGCCGGCCAACCTGGCACCCGGCGACGTCGTCACGGCGCCTTTCGCAGTCAGGTTGGACGACACCACGAGCAACGACGCCACCGTCACAGTCACCACGGAGACCTCCACCGGAGCCCTCACCGGCCTGACCTACTCGCTGACGCAGTCCGCTGGCTTCGGGTGTGGAGAACCCGTCACGGAAACGTTGGTGGCAGCCGGGCAGGCACTGGGCACCACGCCGGCCAGTGTCACCTTCGACCTGGTGCAGGGAAGCGGCACGGCCAATGGCACCGCCGTGAACCTCTGCTTCCGGATTACCGCAGATGATGGCCTCGTCCAATCCCAATCCGGGACCACCACCTGGGAATTCGCCGCACAATCGCAGTAACCCATGGGCAGACGAGAAGCCGAAACCCAGCGCGGTGCGGCGCTGATCCGCATTCGTGCGCTGCTGGCAGGGGCCTTGGTGCTGGGGCTGGGCAGTTCCGTGACCCTTGCTTCGTGGACTGACAGCGACTTTGCCGCCGGTGCCTTTGGCGCGAGCGTATTCGTCACCGAGTCCAACGTCACCAAACCGTACAACGCGTCAGGGACGTGGAGTGCCAACGACGTTGCGCCCGGTGCAGCGTTGGTGTTCACGGCCACTTCCATGAGCCCGGGCAGTGTGGTCTATGCCCCCTTCGCCCTCCGAACCAAGGCAAACTCGGTGGCGGGCGAGGTGGTGCTCGGGATTCCGGCCGTAACCAGCAGCGGGACGGGAACCGCCGAGCTTGGCGCCGCCCTGCGCTACAGGGTGGTCCGCTCGGCTACCTGCGATGCTGCGTCCTTCACCGGAACACCCACCTTCGTAGTGGGCAGCGACGGCGCCAAGCCGTTGACGCAAGGGCAGGCTGCCGGCGTCGTCAATCCCTTGTCGGCAGCGTCGGCGACGCTGCCTGGAACGCCCGCGCAGTTCTGCTTCGAGGTCACTCTGCCGGCTGGTGCCAACAACGCGCTCCAAGGCCAGACTGCTACTGCGACCTGGCAGTTCACTGCCACCTCGAGCTCATGAGCGGCCGCCGATTCCG
This sequence comes from Arthrobacter sp. StoSoilB20, assembly GCF_019977295.1. NCBI lineage: Bacteria > Bacillati > Actinomycetota > Actinomycetes > Micrococcales > Micrococcaceae > Arthrobacter > Arthrobacter sp. StoSoilB20. The sequence goes on from NZ_AP024651.1 coordinate 651,188, forward strand.
CAGCAGGCTGCGTGAAACATTGCTGAACCTTGCTGCCGTGGGCGGCGCCGTCTGCATCCTGGCGGTGGTGTGTGCCCTGCTCTTCAATATCACCTTGGTCATGTTCAAAACGGGGTCCATGTCCCCGGCCATTCCGGCCGGATCACTGGCGGTGGTCCGCCAAATCCCGGCAGCTGATATCGGCATCGGGGATGTAGTCACCGTGGACAGGCCCGGCAAACTGCCCATCACGCACCGGGTCCAATCCGTGGAGCCTGCGCAGGGAGCCGCCCGGACCATCACCATGAAAGGCGACGCCAACACTGAAGCCGATCCCGCCCCTTACGTGGTGGAGAAAGTCCGGCTGGTGATCTGGTCCGCGCCGGGGCTCGCGCACCCGCTGGCGGCTGCGGCCAACCCCGTGGTCCTCGGCGCCACCACGGTTGCCGTGTCCGCATTGGTGACGTGGGTGCTGTGGCCGAGGAGCACTCGCAGACGAAGGACCGGACAACATGTGGCGGCTTAGTCCGGCGGGGCTGCTGGGCGTGCTGCTTCCTGGCGTATTGATGCTTGGCGCCGCGCCCGCTGCACCGGCAGTCGCACCGGCAGTTGCCGCGGACGGTTACCCGCCCGGTTGGTTGGAGCTCGACGCCGGACCCACCGGCCAAGTGCATCGCCTCACCCCTGGTGGAAGCGCGGATTGGGTGGTGGATGTCCAGGTTCGTGGTGAACCCGCCTCATCCCTGGAGGTGGGCATGGAGCCCGGTCCGGCGGATGCGGCGGCCCTGCGTGACTTCCTGAGCGTGGAGCTCCAGGGCTGCTCCGAACCCTGGACGGGAAGTTCCTGCGCCCAAGGTCCCCGTGTTCTGATGCAGCGGACGCCCCTGAACAGGGCCGACGGCGTGCGGGTGGACCTCATGAGCCCAGGAGCTTTGGAATCCACCCATGCCCACGTTTTGGTGAGGGCAACACTGGCCGAGGATGTTCCGCCTGAAGTGCGGGGAGCCGGACACAAATTGTGCTGGGCTTTCACGGTTCTGGTGACGGTGCTGGTTCCGGTGACGGTGCTGGTTCCGGTGACGGTGCTGGTTCAGGAGGCTCACCCGGAAACCCGGCGGAACCGCCGTCGGACGCTCTTGCCCACACGGGTTTCAGGCTGGGCGGGTTTGCGCTGCTCGGCATTGTGGCGGTCATGGCAGGTTTTGGGTTGGCGCGCCTGCGGGGTGGTGGCCGGTGAGGGTATGGGCCAAAGTGCGGTCAGGGCTGGTGCTGGCTGTGCCTCTCGCCGTGGTGCTTTCCGTGGTGAACCCGCCGGCTTCCACGGAGGCGGCGTGGCAGCGCGATCAGTTTGCGTCCGGGAGCTTCGGGACGGTGACCATTCCGGCTCCCACACTCAATGGCCAGTGCACCTACAACCCAGGCGTTCTTGGACTGGGGGCGTATGTCCGCATCCTGTGGAAAGCGCCGGCGGGGTACTCCCTGGCGAATGCCGAACTGCAGGTATCCACCAGCGGACTGGGCTCGGCGTTGGCCCCGCTGACTGGGTACAACCTGGCGGCCAACACCACGGGAAATGCGGCCTCGGGGTACAGCACCGAAGTCCAGGCAAACCTGCTGGGCGGGCTCCTGGGGCTGGGAACCGAGCTCCAGATTGCGATTACGGTCAAGGACCCGGTGTCAGGATGGACGTCGAAGGCTGCTTCCGTGGCGTCAAATGCAGGGTTGGTGGCCGGTCTTGGCGGAAGCTGCCGCAATCTGCCCGCGGCCTGACGTCGGCGCGCCCGGGTTTCCCTGGGGAAAACTTCACCAGGCTGCCGTTCAAGACACCTTGACACCAGAGAAAGCGGTCCCATCGGCTAAACTTGGCTGGTAAGAGCCCCGAACTCTTGCGTATGCCGGCCGTCGTGGCAGGCTGCACCGGTATCGTCGGGGCATTCTCATGTACGGCGTCGAGTCCTGGTCATCCGGTCAGTGTCTCGCCCGAAAGAATGGGGGAGGATCCCATGCCCGCTATCGTGATCGTCGGAGCCCAGTGGGGCGACGAAGGCAAAGGCAAAGCAACCGATCTGCTCGGTGGCCGCGTTGACTACGTCGTCAAGCCCAACGGCGGCAACAACGCCGGGCACACCGTGGTTGTTGGCGGTGAGAAGTATGAGCTGAAGCTCCTTCCCGCGGGCATCCTGAGCCCCAACGCCATTCCCATTATTGGCAACGGCTGCGTGGTGAACCTCGAGGCCCTGTTCCAGGAGATCGACGGCCTTGAAGCCCGTGGCGCGGACACCTCGCGCCTGCGCGTTTCGGCCAACGCCCACCTGGTTGCCCCGTACCACCAGGTCCTGGACAAAGTGACGGAGCGCTTCCTTGGCAGCCGCGCCATCGGTACCACGGGCCGCGGCATTGGCCCGGCCTACATGGACAAGGTGGCCCGCCTGGGTATCCGTGTCCAGGACGTCTTTGACGAGTCCATCCTCCGCCAGAAGGTGGAAGGTTCGCTGCGTCAGAAGAACGAACTCCTGGTCAAGGTCTACAACCGCCGCGACATCATTGCGGACGAAATCGTGGAGTACTTCCTTTCCTTCGCCGAGCGGCTCCGCCCGCTGGTCATCGACAGCACACTGGTCCTCAACAACGCTTTGGACGAGGGCAAGGTTGTGCTCATGGAAGGCGGGCAGGCAACGTTCCTGGACGTCGATCACGGCACCTACCCGTTCGTCACCTCCTCCAACCCCACCGCCGGCGGCGCTTCGGTTGGCTCGGGCATTGGCCCCACCCGCATTTCCCGGTCCATCGGCATCATCAAGGCGTACACCACGCGTGTTGGCGCCGGTCCGTTCCCCACGGAACTGTTCGATGACATGGGCGTGTACCTGCAGAAGACCGGCGGCGAGTTCGGAGTGAACACCGGGCGCCCCCGCCGCTGCGGTTGGTACGACGCCGTCCTGGCCCGCCACGCTTCCCGCGTGAACGGTTTCACGGACTACTTCGTCACCAAGCTGGACGTCCTCACGGGCATTGAGCAGATCCCGGTCTGCGTTGCCTACGACGTCGACGGCGTGCGCCATGACGAAATGCCCATGACGCAGACCGAGTTCCACCACGCAGTGCCCATCTTTGAGTACTTCGACGGTTGGACTGAGGACATCACCGGTGCCCGCACCCTGGAAGACCTCCCGGAGAACGCGCGGAACTACGTGCTGGCCCTGGAAAAGCTCTCCGGCACCCGTTTCTCGGCCATCGGCGTCGGCCCGGACCGCGACCAGACGATCGTGGTCCACGACCTCATCAACGACTGACACCACCAGCCAATTCACGACGACGGCGGGTCACCTTGGTTCCTCACGGAACCGGAGGTGACCCGCCGTCGTCGTTCTTATCCCGGTTCGGGCGGTGCGACTGCCGATAATCCTGCGTGGAGCTTATCGGGGTTTGTAAAGATCAGATCGATGTTCGATGCGGTGGACAAAAAGGACATGTTCTTCAAGGTCCAGAGTGAAGAGCACCCGATAATCGCCTCGCCGAGCGGTGCGGAGTCCGAGGAGTTCGTTCGTCAAAGGCTTGCTGAGCCGATGCGGATTCTCCGCCAGGGGTCCGGTGACGAACTCAATGATCGCGGTAGCGGCCTTTTCCGGTAAGCGCCTGAAGCCGCGCAACGCCGGGCTTGTGACTTCGATCGTCCATGGACTTGGACTGGTGCCGGCCGAATCGGTCACCGGGCCGGGAGTCCAAACTCCCGGCGGAGATCGTCCCCGCTGGTGGTGTTGCCCGCGGCGATGTCGCGTTTAGCCTGGTCCAGGTCTTCACGGATACCTGGCTGCGAGAGCCAGTGGATGGTTTCCTGCAAAGATTCCAGGTCGTCCGCGGACATGAGAACGGCAGATGGATGGCCGTGTCGCGTAATTTGAATGATCTCGTGCGTTGAGTCTGCTTCTTCGACCAAGGCGGACAGCTTGTCCTTGGCTTCACTCAGTGGCACTGTTCTCATAGCTGTATTTTAGCCAAACTTCAGGCCAGAAACTAGCCTAATTATTGGCTAACTTACATCGAGTGAAGCAGTTCGCACAGGTCTTTCCTTCCAGGGACTAATCTCCAGGCCCGTGGGGTTACTCCTTTTGGAGCGAAACCAGTGATGATGACGGAATGAGGGCACCATGACAACGGAAACCACCGAAGGAGTCGGATTCCGGTCCCGGCGCGGACCGATCCTGATTGCCCTGATGCTGGCTACCGGCCTGGTGGCCATCGACTCGACCATTGTGGCCACGGCGGTTCCGTCCATGGTGGAAGACATCGGCGGATTCAGTTCCTTCCCCTGGCTTTTCTCCGCGTACTTGTTGGCACAGGCTGTGTCGGTGCCGATTTACGCCAAGCTTTCGGACGTCGTAGGCCGGAAGCCCATCATCCTCAGCGGCATCGGCTTGTTCCTGCTGGGATCGATCCTGTGTGGGTTCGCCTGGAGCATGCCGGCGCTCATTGCCTTCCGCGTCCTTCAGGGCTTGGGCGCGGGGGCGGTGCAGCCGGTGGCTATTACCATCGCGGGGGATATCTATACCCTTGCCGAGCGGGCCAAGGTGCAGGGCTATCTGGCCAGCGTGTGGGCCATTTCTTCCGTAGTGGGGCCAACTTTGGGAGGGGTTTTCGCTTCCCTGGAAATTTGGCGCTGGATCTTCTTCATCAACATTCCGTTGTGCTTCCTTGCGGGCTGGATGCTGATAAGGACGTTCCACGAGAACATTGAGCGCGCCAAGCACAGGATCGACTACCTGGGCGCCGGTCTCCTCACGGTTTCCTTGAGCCTGCTGATTCTCGGGGCTTTGGAAGGTGGCCAGGCGTGGGCGTGGAACTCTCCGGTCAGCATTACTGTCTTCGCGGTGGGTGGCTTGTTGTTTGCTGCCTTCGTCCTGGCCGAGCGGAGGGCGGCGGAGCCGATCCTGCCCGCATGGGTGCTCTCCCGGCGGCTCCTGGCAACAACGGCGTTGATTTCCTTTGGTGTTGGTGCGGTCATGCTGGGCCTGACGTCCTATGTTCCGACGTTCCTTGAGGGGGCCCTGAAGACTTCTCCCATCCTCGCCGGCCTTGCCTTGGCTGCCCTGACGCTGGGCTGGCCGATCAGCGCATCCCAGGCCGGACGGTTTTATCTCCGCATCGGTTTCAAACGCACCGCCTTGATTGGAATCGTCATCTCCGTGGCGGGCGCGGCAGTGCTTGCCTTCACGGCGTCCTCGCCCAATGTGGTGTTGGTGGCACTGGCCTGCTTCATTGTGGGCCTGGGGCTCGGGCTGGTTGCTACCCCCAGCCTCATTGCCGCCCAGTCGAGCGTGGAGTGGAACGAGCGCGGCGTGGTCACGGGCACAAACCTGTTTGCCCGTTCGATCGGCAGCGCCTTGGGTGTGGCGGTCTTCGGTGCAATCGCCAACGCCATTTACGCCGGTGGTCCCAGCGGCGGTGTCGATCCCCAAACAACTGTGAACGCCTCCGCAGCGGTGTTCCTGGCCGTGCTTGTTAGTGCCGTCCTCACTGTTGTGGCCGTGATCGCCATGCCTGCTGCCCAGCGGGCGGACAGCAACACCCCGTCGGACGCAAAGGCCGCAGTGGGACCTGTGGAGGACTAGTCTCTAACGCATGGACGAACTGATCACCGGCACTCTGGAAAAGCTCTTCGAAGGCACCGTGTGGGCAGAAGGGCCGGCCTGGATACCGGAATCGCAAACAGTCCGCTGGAGCGACATCCCCAACAACCGCAGCCTGGAGTTCAACCCGGCAACCGGTGCAACCCGTGAGTACGCCACCGGCGTCGAATACACCAATGGCCGGACGCTGGACCATGACGGCAGCGTGGTGCAGTGCAGCCACGGCCGCAGGCGGGTGGAACGGGACCACGACGGCGTCGTGTCACCGATCGTTGAAGCGTTCGGTGGGCATCGGCTCAACTCGCCCAACGACGTTGTGGTGGCCGCCGATGGAACGGTGTGGTTCACGGATCCGCCCTACGGAATCCTGCCCGGGACGGTGGAAGGCCACGAGGGCGAGCAGGAGTACGGCGGCTGCTACGTGTTTCGGTTGAACCCCGCAACCAATGACCTGACGCCGGTGATTACCGATTTGGTCCATCCGAACGGTTTGGCTTTTTCACCGGATGAATCGCGGCTGTTCGTCTCCGATACCGCCGGCGCGTCCCACGGAGTCCCGTTCCGCATTGCCGCCTATCCGGTTGAGGATGGCCGGTGTGGGGCCGGAACCACCTTTGTGGAACTTGAAGAGGACCGGGCCTCGGACGGTTTCCGCGTTGACGTCGAGGGCAGGGTGTGGACTTCGGCCGGGGCCTCGGTGCGGGTTTACGCGCCCGACGGCGGGCTGGTGACCGCCGTCGAACTTCCGGAAAGGGTGTCCAATCTCTGTTTCGGCGGAGTCGACGGGCATGACCTCTACATCACGGCCACCACATCCCTCTATCGTGTGCGGACGGCGACGCGTGACACAGTGTGGGGTCGCTGAGAGTTTCACCGGGTTTGTAAGGTTGCTGTGGTTCTGGCCGTGCCGGTTCGATACGCTGGGTCAAAGCGTCACCACTGCTACAAGGGGAGTGAGCGTGTCAGGACCCAATCCCGATCCGTATGAGGACAAGATCACCGGCCTTGAGCCCGGCGGCGGAGTGCCACCGGGAGAAACGCCTCCGGGCGAATCCTCCACCGCAGGCCCCCAAGGCCATGACGAGGGCGGCCCCCGGAAGGGAACCCAGGCCTTATGGCTTGCCGCCATCGGCGCCGGAGTCCTGCTCTCGCTGCTGTACTTCATCGGCTACATCGTTGGCTTCTTCGATTAGGAATACGCTGCGCTAAACGGGAGTTGTCGCTCATATGAAGGCAATGACTTACAGCAAATACGGAAACCCCGACGTCCTTGAACTGACAGAGCAACCAATGCCCAAGGTGGGGCCGGGAATGGTCCTGGTCAAAGTGAAGGCATCCTCCGTCAATCCGGTGGACTGGAAAATCATGGGAGGCCACCTTGATCCGCTCATGGACCTCCAATTTCCGGCGATCCCCGGGTGGGACGTCGCGGGCGTTGTGGAAGCTGTTGGTATTGACGCTCCCCACTTCAAGCCCGGCGACGAAGTGATCTCCTACGGCCGGAAGGACTACGTCCACGGCGGCAGTTTCGCCGAGTACATCGCCCTGCCGGAGCGGCTGCTTGCCCGCAAGCCGGAATCGTTGGACTGGAATGAGTCGGCCGGGCTGCCCCTGGCCGGACTCACCGCGTACCAGGTGCTCAACCGCCTGGGCCTTCAGTCGGGAGAAACAGTCCTGATCCACGGCGGGTCCGGCGGGGTGGGCTCCCTGGGTATTCAGATCGCCGTGGCGCGCGGCGCGAAGGTGATCGCCACGGCATCTGAAAAGAACCACGACTTCCTGCGGTCACTGGGTGCCGAACCTGTTGCCTACGGTGAAGGCCTTGCCGCCAGGGTGAAGGCCGTGCGTCCCGAAGGCGTGGACGTGGTGGCCGACTTCGTGGGCGGCAACCTTGAAGCCACGCTTGAGGTCCTGGCCGACAACGGGCGCCACGCCTCCATTGCCGACAACGAGGTGGAGGCCCACGGCGGTACCTGGATGTGGGTCAATCCCGTGGGCGCCGAACTTCAACAACTCGCTGACCTGGTGGACGAGCACAAGATCCGGGTGGAAGTAGCCACCGCGCTGCCCCTGGCCGAGGCAGCTGATGCTTTCCGGCTCAACATGGAGGGCCACACCCGCGGGAAGATCGTGGTCACCGTTCCTTAAGGTTCACTCCACGAGCTTGCCGGCAACGGAGTCGTCCGCATTGGCCTCGGCCAGTGCCCGGAACGAATCCGGAGCCGGGGGCAGGCTTTCGAACCTGACCCCCTCATCGGTGGACCAGATGAAGTTCCCCTGCAATGCCGGATCTGCCGTTGGGAAGTCGGCACGGTTGTGGGCTCCGCGGGTTTCGCGGCGTTCCAGCGCGCACTCCAGGGTGGCCCGTGCCGCGAGCAGGGAGCCCAGGAGGTCGTAGGCGTGGGCCAGGTCATCAAACCCTGCGATGTCCGGATGGGCTGTGACCAGTTGGGCGCGTTCCTCCAACGCGGTCAACTTCTCAAGTCCCAGCTCCAGCCCTTTCTCGGTGCGCACTACCCCTGCGTGCTCGGTCATGAGGTTGCGGAGTTCACGCTGCAGCCGCCGTGCGGACTCTGTTCCGCGTTCGCTGAGGAGGGTCTGCAACTCCCGGCGGGCGATCTCGACGGCGGCAGTATCCCGGAAGATGTGCGTGCGTGAATGGACGTAGTCAGCCACGTGCCCACCGGTGATCCGGCCGTAAACCAGCAGCTCAATGAGTGAATTGCCGCCCAAACGGTTGGCACCGTGAAGCCCGGAAGAGGCTTCGCCGATTGCGTAAAGGCCGTTCACTCCTGTTCCGTGGTCCTCCGGTGCCACCCAGACCCCGCCCATGGAGTAGTGCGCTGTGGGAGCGATTTCGATTTTGGTGGTGGTGATGTCCAGCATCTGCAGGTCGATCAGCGTGCGGTAGACCCGTGGCAGCTTTTCCATGATGGTTTCCCGCGGCAGGTGCGAAACGTCCAGGTAGACGCCGCCCTTCTCCGTGCCGCGTCCCTCGGCCACCTCGGTATATGCGGCCAGCGCAACCCGATCCCGGGTGGAAAGTTCCATGCGCTCGGGGTCGTAACGTGCCATGAAGCGCTCGCCGAGGGCGTTGGTGAGAATGCCTCCTTCTCCACGGGCGGCCTCGGAGACCAAGGTTCCGGCAGCGTCGTCGGGTTCCAACAGGCCGGAGGGGTGGAACTGGACCAGCTCGGCGTCGCGGATGCTCGCCCCGGCCAGGGCTGCCAACCGGAAGGAATCCCCGGTGTTCTCATCGCGCCGGGAGGAGGTATGCCGCCAGATACGGGTATGTCCGCCTGCGGCCAGGATGACCGCATCGGCGTGGATCTGGACGGGAGTGCCGTCCACGACGTCGAATCCATAAGCGCCGAAGACGGTGCCGTCGGCCACGAGCAACCGCGTGATGTAGACGGTGTCGATGATGGGCACGTTCAGCTCTGCGGCCCGGCGCATCAGCGTTCGCTGGATCTCCAACCCGGTATAGTCCCCGGCGTAGGCGGTGCGGCGATACTTGTGTGCTCCGAAGAAACGCTGGGAGATGCGTCCATCATCCTCCCGGGCGAAGGGCATTCCCCACCGTTCAAGGTCCTCAATGCCTTGGGCGGCGTTCCGGGCTACCGTCTCGACGATGGACGGGTCGGCAAGGAAGTACGACTCCCGCAAGGTGTCGGCTGCGTGCTGCTGCCAGCTGTCTTCGGGATCCATCGTTCCCAGGGCAGCGTTGATGCCCCCGGCGGCCAGGCTGGTGTGGGCGTCGTGTTTGCGTCGCTTGCCTACCGCCAGTACCTCCACACCCCGCTGGGCGAGTTCAATGGAGGCGCGCAGGCCTGCGCCGCCGGTGCCGATGACAAGCACCGAAGTGGACATGAGTCGTTCTGGAGTGGCGTTGAAGTTCATGGCATCAACGCTAGGACGGTCCTCTTCATGTATCCAATGAATTATTTGGCTCAACCTGATGCGTTTATGCTATGAAGATGAAGTTGGAGCAGTTGCGCTCATTCGAGGCCCTTGCCAGGGTGGGGCATTTCACACGTGCGGCCGAGCAACTCTACGTGGCGCAGCCATCCCTGAGCAGGCAGATCGCTGCGCTGGAAGCAGATCTGGGAACGGCACTGTTCCACCGTGGACCCGCCGGAGCCACGCTGACGCATGCGGGAGAACTGCTTCTGCCCATCGCCCGGCGCATGCTCGGTGACGCGGAGACCGCCCGGGAGCAGATGAATGAGCTGGCGGGTTTGCGCCGGGGCCGCGTCCGCCTGGGCGCCCCGCCCACGCTGTGCGTCTCACTGGTGGCTGATGTACTGGCTGCTTTCCGCAGCGCGCATCCCGGAGTGGAACTGCATATCACTGAAGGCGGCTCGCGTTTCCTGGTCGATGCCCTGAACGAAAGCGCCCTGGACCTGGCCCTGGTGGTCACCCGCGGAACAGATCCCGCAGTACAGGGCACCGAACTGGTTCCGCTGCTGACCGAAGAGCTGGTGGTTGTCTCCGCCGCCGGATCAGGGTGGCGGGAAGAACTCACCTTGGAGGAATTGGCCGACATTCCCCAGGTGGCCTTCAATCGAAGCTATGACCTGCGGGTGGCCACGGAAGCCGCGTTCGCCGCCAAGGGGCTGGAACCGGTGATCGCCGTCGAGGGCGCCGAGATGGACGCAGTGTTGAGGTTCGTCGAACGTGGCCTGGGCGTGGCTGTGGTGCCGGCCATGGTTGTCATCGGCAGGCCCGGACTGCGCAGTGTCCGCCTGGTCAACCCCTCGCTGAGAAGGACCGTCAATCTGGCCCGGCGCAATGACATTGGTCCTTCAGCAGCCACCGCAGCAATGCAGGAGTTCATCTTCAGTACTGTTGACCGGCTGGCGGCGCCGGGCACCGAGCTTGCCCGTCTGGTCACGCCAACTGCACGTCATTGACGGAGATCAGATCAAGCCGGGTTCAGATCAAGCCGAGTTCAGCCACGGCGGCCCGCTCCTCAGAAAGCTCGGCGGCTGTCGCATCCATCCTTTTGCGGCTGAAGTCGTTCACTTCCAGCCCTTGAACAATTTCCCAGTTCCCGCCTGAGGTTGTCACCGGGTACGAATAGATGAGGCCTTCGGGCACTCCATATGATCCGTCAGAGGCAACGGCCATGGAAACCCAATCGCCCTCCGGTGTGCCGAGCAGCCAGTCGCGGGCTGCGTCGATGGTGGCCGACGCTGCCGATGCCGCGGAGGACGCACCCCGGGCATCGATGATCGCCGCACCCCGCCGGGCAACCGTGGGGATGAATTCGTTCTCTATCCAGTCCTGGTCGTTCACCGCCTCGGCCGCGTTCCGGCCGGCGACCTCTGCATTAAAGATGTCCGGATACTGCGTTGCGGAATGATTGCCCCAGACCGTCATTTTGCGGATATCCCCTACGGGGACCTGGAGTTTTTTGGCAAGCTGTCCAAGGGCGCGGTTGTGGTCCAGCCGGGTCAGGGCGCTGAACCGCTCAGCGGGTATGTCAGGGGCGTTGCTCATCGCAATCAAGGCGTTGGTATTGGCCGGGTTGCCTGTCACTCCAATGCGGACATCGTCGGCCGCGACCCGGTTCAGCGCCTTGCCTTGTGCTGTGAAAATAGCTCCATTGGCACTGAGCAGGTCGCCGCGTTCCATGCCCTTGGTGCGCGGACGGGCGCCAACGAGCAAGGCGAGGTTCACGCCGTCGAAAATGTGATCAGCGTCGTCGCCGATTTCCACGGAGTCGAGCGCGGGAAACGCACAGTCATCGAGCTCCATCACCACACCCTCAAGTGCCTTCAACGCCGGCGTGATTTCCAGGAGCCTCAGTTGCACCGGCGTATCGGCGCCGAACAAGGCGCCACTGGCGATCCGGAAGAGGAGGCTGTAGCCGATCTGGCCGGCCGCGCCGGTCACAGCGATCTTGATGGGTGTGCTCATGTCACGTTCTCCTTGCTGATCCGGGGTACCCGTTGGGCTTTGCAAGCTGTATGTCATCGTGCCACAGGGCTGGTCGGCGACTAGCTACGGGATCGCCGGAAACGCGCGAAATCGCCGGAAACGCGCGAAATCGCCGGAAGGGACCAGCGAGCTGGAGCCGTTCCGGCGATCTCGGTGCACAAGGGGCGATTTCGGCGATCTAGCGTGCTTCAAGGTCCTCGAGCGACTTGCCCCGGGTGTCAGAAGACAAGAGCGTTGCCACAGCGGACACAGCACAGATTCCCAGGGTGGTCAGGCCAATAACCAGGGGAATGTTGGCTGAGCCCGGGGGAGCGATGGCCGTGAACAGGCTCGGGAAGAACGAGGCGATCATGAGGCCGATGTTCTGGGAGACCGCGAAACCGGTGACCCTCATCCGCATGGGGAACTGCTCCTGGAAGAACGTAGCGAAGGTGGCGTTCCACATCTGGAAGAGGATGCCTTGGACAATCACGACGCAGACGAATACCAAGGGCAGGCTGCGCTGTTCGATGGCCCACAGGTAGCCCACGGTGAGCAGTCCGCCCGCAAGGCCACCGGCGACCATCAGGGAACGCCGGCCGATCTTGTCGGACAGTGCGCCGAACAGCGGGATGGTCAGGACTGCTGCGACGTTGGCAGCCAGGGTAACCCAGAGGAACTCGCTGCTGGAGAAGCCGATGCCGTAGCCCTTTTGGGTGGCGAAGGAGACCCCGAAGATGAGGGTGGCCATGCCGATCACGTTGGTAAAGGTCATGATGACGCACCGGACCAGAACCCAGGGGTGGGTACGCAGGAGGTCCACCAGCGGGAAGCGGCGCTTGGCGCCGGCGTCCCCGGACTGGGCCAGATAGGCCGGGGGCTCGTCCACGCGGCGGCGGATGACGTAGCCGGCCAGGATCACTACTGCGCTGAGCAGGAACGGCAGGCGCCAGCCCCAGGCATGGAATTGCTCGTCAGGGAGGAATGCGGCCAGCGGAATCAGGACGGCGGTTGCAAGGATTGAACCCACCTGCGTGCCTTGGAGGCTGAAGCTTGCGAAGAAGCCGCGCTTGGCGTCGGGGGAGTGCTCCACGATCATGGCGCTGGCACCGCCGAGTTCACCTGCCACGGCGAAGCCCTGGATCAGCCGGAGGATTACCAGGAGGACGGGAGCCAGGAGGCCCACCTGTCCGTAGGTCGGCAGGAGGCCGACCGCAAACGTGGCGAAGCCCATGAGCAGCATGGCGAAGACAAGGACTTTCTTGCGCCCGTGCCGGTCTCCGTAGGCGCCCAGGATCACGGCACCGAGCGGGCGGGAAACGTAGCCCACGGCGTAGGTTGCCAGCGAGGCGATGATGCCCACCGTGGGGTTTTCCGTGGGAAAGAAGATGGTGGGAAACAGGAGCGTTGCTGCCAAGGAATACAGCGCGAAGTCGTAGTACTCCAGCGCGCTTCCGATCCAGCCGCTCATGGCGGCCTTCCTCGGATCTTTCCCGCCGGTGCTGGATTCCGGACCTGTGATGGGTTCGGGGGAGGTGCTGAGATCCCTCCGGTGCGTGACTGTCACGTCGCTGTACTCCTCTGGCGTCGTTGGCAAGGAACAAGAACTCTTCCCATCCAGGACTGAACAAAGTGGTCATTCAGCGTGAGGAAGGTTACATCTTGAATCGATTCATAAATCATAGGTCGTGACGTGCGCTACGTCAACGCACGACGGCGGCAGCCCGCCTCTGGTTCGGTTGGAACCAAAGGCGGGCTGCCGCCGTCGTTATTGAGGTCTTGTCCGGTGTTGGCCTACTTGGCCAGGAAGCGCAGCAGGATCTCGTTAATTTCAGCCCCGTGCGTCCAGAGCATGCCGTGCGGCGCGTCTTCGATCTCCACGTATTCGGCAGAGGGCAGGCGCTTGGTGAACTCGCGGCCGGTGGCATCGATCGGCAGGATGCGGTCATCGGTGCCGTGGACAATCAGGGACGGGACGGTGACCTTCTCGATGTCGGAGCGGAAGTCGGTGAGCCAGGAATCCACTACTGCGAAGGATGCGTACCAGGAAGAGCCGGCGGCGACGTTCCAGGAATTGCGCAGCGCTTCTTCGCTGAGGCGGTTGCCCAGGAAGTTATCGGTGTTGAAGAAGTCGTTGTAGAAGTTGGTGAACCAGGCGTAGCGGTCCTCAATGGCGGCGTTGCGGATGCCGTCGAACACTGATGACGGAACGCCGGTGGGGTTGTCGTCCGTCTGGAGGAGGAACGGCTCGAGGGATGCCAGGAACGCGGCCTTGGCTACGCGGGCTTCGCCGTAGGTGCCGAGGTAGCGTCCAACTTCGCCGGTGCCCATCGAGAAGCCAGCCAGCACTACGTCCTGCAGGTCCAGGGTTTCAAGGACCGTGTTGAGGTCGGCTGCAAAGGTGTCGTAGTCGTAGCCGGTGGTCGGCTTGCTGGACTTGCCGAATCCGCGGCGATCGTAGGTGATGACCCGGTAGCCGGCGTTGAGGAGGGCTGCGGTCTGCTTTTCCCAGGAGCCGCCGTCCAGCGGGTAGCCGTGGATCAGGACTACGGGCTGGCCCGTTCCGTGGTCTTCGTAGTAGAGCTCAATGTCCGTGGTGTTCTCGGTGCCGACCTTGATGAAACCCATGATGCTTGTCCCTTTTCTCGAAGTGGAGAACGATCGTTCTCCCTCTGTGTTCTCCATAGTAGAGAACGTTCGTTCTCAATGCAAGTAGTATGGGTACATGGATATTTCCGAGGTCCGCCAACGAATCGTTGCCACTGCCGACGAGCTCTACAACGCCAAGGGAATCCAAGCCGTGGGCATGGATGAACTCCGTTCCGCGGCGGGGGTCTCGCTGAAGAAGCTCTACGGGGAATTCCCGTCAAAGAGCAGCATCGTCATGGCGGTGATGGAACACCGGCACCAGTCCTGGACCGAGGGGTTGGACGCCACCGTCCAACAAGCCGCGACCCCCAAGGAACGGCTCCTCGCCATCTTCGACTACCTCGCAGGATGGTTCTGCCAGGACTCCTTCCGGGGGTGCGGATTCATCAACAGCTTCGCCGAACTCGGAGCCGTCAGCCCGGAGGTGGCCGAGTACGCGCGAAAACACAAGGAATCGTTCCAGGAATACGTGGCCCGGCTCGCCCTCGATGCCGGCGCCCCGGCCTACCTTGCACCCCAACTGGCAATCCTCGCCGAAGGAGCCCAGACCACAGCGGCCATCGCAGGAACAGCGGAGGCTGCCGGACAGGCGCGCCAAGCTGCCCAGGTCCTGATCGAGGCAGCCATGATCGACGCAGCCCCGCCTGCGGACTAGGCTTTCTGACACCGCCCAACGGCCGGCAGGAAGAAGACCATTTTGTTTGAAGCCCCCAGCATCCTGTTTCTCGCGGCAGGAGTTGCCGTGTTGGCCGCAGCGGTCCTGCCGAAACTGTTGCGGCAAACGCCACTCTCCATGCCGATGGTTTTCCTCGGCAGTGGAATGCTGGCGTTCACCCTCCTGCCCGATCTTCCGGACCCGGATCCCATCCTGCATGCGGACTTCACGACCCACCTCACCGAGGTCTGCGTCATCATCTCCCTCATGGGCGCCGGTCTGGCCTTGGACAGGCCCTTCCGCTGGCGCGGATGGTCCACCACCTGGCGCCTGCTCGGCATCGTGATGCCACTGTGCATCCTGGTGATGACCCTGCTGGGGTTGTGGGTGTTGGGCCTGGGGCTCGCCGCCGCCATCCTGGTGGCCGCTGCCATTGCCCCCACAGACCCCGTCCTGGCCTCAGAGGTCCAAGTCGGCAGGCCAGCAGATACCGAAGAGGACCCGGACGAGGACGAGGTCCGGTTCGCCCTGACCTCCGAGGCCGGCCTGAATGACGGGCTCGCCTTCCCCTTTGTGTACCTTGCCATCCTCATCAGCGTGGTGGGCGCATCACCGGGCGCCTGGATTGGGGAATGGGTGGGTTTGGATGTGTTTTGGCGTATGGGCGTCGGCGTCCTGCTCGGCTTCGGAACGGGCAAGCTCCTGAGCCTGATCTTCTTTGCCGCCAAAGGCAAGAGCTTCCGCCTGTCAGAACACGCCGAGGGTTTCGTGGCGCTCGCAGCAACATTCCTGGCGTACGGCGCTGCGGAAATGCTGGAAGGCTACGGGTTCGTAGCGGTCTTCGTCTGTGCTCTGACCATCCGTTCCGCCGAGCGCCACCACAGCTACCACCAGGTTCTCCATGGCTACGTGGAGCAGCTCGAGCGTTTGATGACGGTGGTGATCCTGGTGCTCCTTGGCGGAGCGATAGCCCGTGGACTCCTGGAGGGGATCGGTTGGGCGGAGCTTGTGGTGGCCTTGGCATTCCTCCTGCTGGTCAGGCCCCTGGCCGGATGGCTCGGGTTGATGGGCGGCAAGACCGGACCGCGCGAACGGCTGGCCATCTCCTACTTCGGCATCCGCGGGATCGGCTCAATCTATTACGTCGGCTATGCGCTGACCCACGGCAACTTTGACGCCGAGGCACACCAACTTTGGGCCTTCATCGGTTTGGTGATTGCGTTGTCCATTGTGGTGCACGGCGCCACCACGGCACCCCTGATGAACCGGTTGGACCGCCTTCGCCTGGCTGAAGCGCGCAAGCTGCACGGTGACGAAGGCAGGGCGCCGACCACTGCCGTATGACAAGGGGAGTGACGCTCCGGTGTGTCGTCGTGGAAGACTGGACGCATGGCTTCCCGTCCCCTGAAACCGCGCCCCACATCCGACGCCGTTGATAACGGCGGCACCAGGCAGCCCGGCAAAACCCGCCGCCACCTCGCGTTGAGGCTCGACGACGCGTGGCTTGGTTTCCAGACGCAGCTAGCCATCCGGCGTGGCCGGGTGGAAACGGTGATTCCCTACACCGGCTATGGAAGTACCAAGTGGGTGCGGGTGCTGGCGCGCGTTGTCCGCAGTGACCCCCGGGATGCGGCAGGGCATGCAAAGCCGTTGCAGGAGAGTATGCGCGGATGGCGGAATTTCACGAGTGCTCCTGTGGCTCACGCCGATGTCAACGTGACTGTCGCCGGTACCGTTTTCACTGTGCGGGCGGACCGCGGCGGCGTAGTGGATGCCCGTATTCCGGTGGCCCTGGATGCCGGCTGGCACACCATCACGCTGCAATCCGGGGAGTCGGAAACTGTGGAGGCTCCCGTGGAGATCGTCGCGGACGACGCTGACTTCGGCGTCGTGTCCGACATTGACGACACCGTGATGGTGACCGCGCTGCCACGTCCGTTCCTGGCGGCCTGGAACACTTTCGTGCTCAACGAGCACGCCAGGACTCCCACCCCGGGGATGGCTGTGCTGTATGAGCGGATAGCCAGGACGGCGCCCTCTGCCCCAGTCCTTTACCTGTCCACCGGGGCCTGGAACGTCGCCCCAACCCTGTCCCGCTTCCTGTCCCGCAACTTGTACCCGGCCGGTCCCAAGCTCCTGACCGACTGGGGTCCTACTCCCGACCGCTGGTTCCGCAGCGGCCAGGAGCACAAACGGAACTCCCTGGAACGCCTGGCGGAGGAGTTTCCCACCATGAAATGGCTGTTGGTGGGCGACGACGGCCAGCACGATGAAGCCATCTACTCCGAATTCGCCCAGCGTCATCCGGAAAACGTCCGGGCAATCGCCATCCGCCAACTCTCGGCGGGGGAAGCTGTACTGGCGGGTGGCCGTTCAAAGTCCGGGGGTCAACCCACGCCGGGTGTCCCGTGGATCTACGCACCGGATGGAGCGGGGATGTCCGCACAGCTTGAGGAACTCGGCATTATCCGGAACGAAGTCCGCTCCGCCGATGATCCCGAGGAAGGCGAAGTCGCCCCATAGACATATGTCCAACAAGCTCGTTGTCTTTCGCTCAATGTACTGACACGTGGGCGAGCCTGCGAACTTACGGTGGAACACATCCATCCCCCGTAAGAGAAGAGAACGCAGTGTCTGACATCAACCAGCTTCCCGTGGTCCCGCACTGGATCGGAGGCGCCGGCTCGCCATCGGCCGGCGACCGCACCGCCCCCGTATTCGATCCCGCCCTCGGCCGTGAAACCAAGCTGGTCAACCTTGGCAACGCCGAGGACATCGAGTCGGCCATCGCATCGGCCCACAAGGCATTTCCTGCCTGGCGGGATATGTCCATCACCAAACGCCAGCAGATCATTTTCCGCTTCCGGGAGCTGCTGAACGAGCGCAAGGGTGAGCTCGCGGAGATCATCACCTCCGAGCACGGCAAAGTAGTCTCCGATGCCCTCGGTGAAATCACCCGGGGCCAGGAAGTCGTGGAACTGGCTACCGGCTTCCCTCACCTGATCAAAGGCGAGCATTCAGAAAACGTCTCCACCGGCGTCGACGTCTACTCCACCAAAGCGCCGCTGGGCGTGGTGGGCATCATCAGCCCGTTCAACTTCCCTGCCATGGTGCCGTTGTGGTTCCTGCCGATCGCCATCGCGGCCGGCAACACTGTGGTCCTCAAGCCGAGCGAGAAGGACCCGACGGCGGCCAACTGGCTCGCTGCCCTGTTCACTGAGGCGGGCCTTCCGGACGGAGTCTTCAACGTCCTGCACGGCGACAAGGAAGCAGTGGACGGCCTGCTGGAACATCCCGATGTGAAGGCCATTTCCTTCGTCGGCTCCACTCCGATTGCCCAGTACATCTACGAGACCGCAGCCCGCAAGGGCAAGCGCGTCCAGGCCCTTGGCGGTGCGAAGAACCACATGCTGGTCCTGCCCGACGCCGACCTCGAGCTGACCGCCGATGCCGCCATCAACGCAGGCTTCGGTTCGGCGGGGGAGCGCTGCATGGCGATCAGTGTGGTGGTGGCCGTGGAGCCGGTTGCTGACGCGTTGATCGAAAAGATCACCGCCCGGATGTCCACCCTGAAGATCGGCGACGGCCGCCGCAACTGCGACATGGGCCCACTGGTCACCCGCCAGCACCGCGACAAGGTGGCGTCCTACATCGACGTTGCCCTCGAGGACGGTGCCAACGTTGTGGTGGATGGCCGCGGCATCGAGGTGGACGGGGATGCAAACGGCTTCTGGCTTGGGCCTACGCTGATCGACGACGTCCCGGTCACCTCCCGTGTGTACACCGAGGAAATCTTTGGACCGGTCCTGGCAGTGGTGCGCGTCAAGAGCTACGAAGAAGGCCTGCACCTGATCAACTCCGGCGCTTTTGGCAACGGCACGGCGATTTTCACGAACGACGGCGGTGCAGCCCGCCGCTTCCAGGCCGAGGTTGAGGTGGGGATGGTGGGCATCAACGTGCCCATTCCCGTGCCGGTGGCGTATTACTCCTTTGGCGGATTCAAGGACTCCATTTTCGGCAGCTCCAAAGCGTACGGCTTGCAGGGCTTCCAGTTCTTCACCCGCGAAAAAGCCATCACCTCACGCTGGCTGGACCCCAGCCACGGCGGCATCAACCTGGGCTTCCCGCAGAACTAGGACGATGTCTGCGGGCGCTCTTCCGCAAACTCGACGGCGGCGAACAGTTCCAGCCTGTCGCGCAGGTTGTCGAGGTTGAGGCCCAGGACGTTCCCGGCGGCGTCGATCCGGTTCCGGAGGGTGTGCCGGTGGATCCCCAGCTCCCTCGCCGTGCGGTCCCAGACGCAGTTGTTGGCCAGCCAGGCCGTAACCGTGGGCAGCAGCTGCGTCTGTTCGGTGTCGTCATGCCTGGCCAAGGGCTCAAGGAGCCGGCGGGCAACGGAGGCCGCTTCGTCACGTCGGAGCAGCCCGAGCATCCCGCCTTGGGAGATGTCCTCGAAAGCCACCAGGGGCCGGCTCAGCTCCGTGGCGCGTTTCAGCGCCCGCTCGGCTTCCGCCAATGCCTTGGGCAGGTGGGCGAAGTCCGTTTCGGCCGAAACCCCCGCCGTTGCGCCGTACTTGTCCAGGAGGGTGCTGACTTTCGGCTGGAGGGCGGGTCCGGCCAGCACCACGATGTTTTCGTTCCGCTGGGCGTAGAAGATGGCACCCCGATGGTCATCGGACAGCAGCTCGAGCGCTTCGAGCAGGTTCTGTCCCTGTCCGGGAGGCTGCGCCAGGGTCACCAGCAGGGGCTGTGCCGGCAGCCGGCCCCAAACCTGGCGTCCGGTACGTTCGGCAACATCGAAGCTGCCGGCCAGCAACTGCTCCAAGACCCCGGCACGCAGATGGCGGCGGGCAGTGTCCAGGGTCCGGGTTTGCTCCAGGGCGAGGCTGGCCAAGGCGATAACGCTGTTGATGATGTCGGTGCGGGCCGGGTCCAATGGCTCGATGGCGCCCAAGACCAGGACGCCACGCAGATGGTGCCTGCGGCCCAGCGTCTGCAAGGTGACGTGTCCGCCGTCGATGGTCAGTTGCGATACCGACCGCGATCCCTTGTCCAGCGATTTTCGGACGGCTTCTTCCACACCCGGCATCAGGGCCGATGGCACGGGACGGTTGTTGGGCATCAGGATGTGGTTGCCCGCGGCGTCAAAGAGGGCAACCCAGCCGTGCAGTTGGCGCTCGAGTTCGGCCAGGATGGACCTGAGGCCATCGGGACGAAGTGCAGCCCGTGCGATGGCGCGCTGGGCCTGGAGCGACCACTCGGAGCGCGCATGCTGTTCGGTTGCGAGCCAATCGGCCACGAAACGGATGACGGCGATGAACGGAGTCCTGTCCGGAACCTCAAGCAACGGCAAACCCCGGGTCCTGCAGGCTTCGACCAGCCCTGCAGGCAGCACCCCATGGATCACCTGGGTGGCAAAACCAAGGCCGCTGATCCCATGGGCCACCAGCCGCTCCACGTAGTCGCCATAGAGCGCAGCAGGAGCATCGCCCACCGGAAATTGTGTCCCATCCGTCAGGAGCAACTGCCCTGGATCGAGGAACGGAGTGGGGTCCCCAAGATCGGAACTGTGGACCCAGGATACCGGCACCTCCGCAGCAGCATCCCCCGCCTCCGGCGTTACCAGCCGCAGGTTCAAAGTGCTGTCGCGGACGATGGCGTTGAGGGTCGGTGGCATACTCGTGGCTCCTTGGAAAAACGTAGTTCCGTCAGGAGTTCACTATACAAATGTCGAGAGGGACTGCGGCTATCACCGGCGCATGATGAAGGGACATCCAGCCCCGCCAGAGAGAGGACCCTCCCATGTCACCCACCCGCACCGCCCCGGCTGCTTCCTTGGCAGCAAGCAACTCCGAGGTCGCAGAAAGGGATACCGCCAGCGTGTTCCATTCGTGGTCTGCCCAGGGTTCGTTGAAACCACTGGCGATCGCCGGCGGTTCCGGCAGCACGGTTTGGGATCATGAGGGCAGGACCTACCTGGACTTCTCAAGCCAACTGGTCAACACCAACATCGGCCACCAGCACCCGCGGCTTATCGAAGCCATCAAGGAACAGCTGGACACGCTCACCACCGTTGCTCCCGCGCACGCCAACCGCACGCGCGCGATGGCGGCCGAGAAGATCCTCTCCCATGCGCCGGAGACCATGGACAAGGTGTTCTTCACCAATGGCGGCGCGGACGCCAACGAAAACGCCATCCGGATGGCCCGGCTCCACACTGGCCGGGACAAGGTCATCTCCCGCTACCGTTCCTACCACGGCAACACCGGGGTAGCGATCGTGGCGACCGGGGACTGGCGCCGCATTCCCAACGAATACTCCCGCGGCCACGTCCACGTGTTTGGGCCGTACCTTTACCGTTCCGAATTCTGGGCCGAAACCCCGGAGCAGGAAGCAGAACGGGCACTGCAACACCTGCGCCGGACCATCGAACTCGAAGGTCCGCACTCCGTTGCTGCCGTGCTGCTGGAAACCGTTCCCGGTACCGCCGGGATACTGCTTCCGCCGCCGGGATACCTTGAAGGTGTCCGCGCGCTCTGCGACCAGCACGGAATCGTCCTGATCCTGGACGAAGTCATGTGCGGCTTTGGACGCACAGGTGATTGGTTGGCCCTTGACGCCTTCAACGTCCGGCCGGACCTGGTCACCTTCGCCAAGGGCGTCAACTCCGGCTACGTCCCGGTAGGCGGCGTCATCATCTCCGAAGAAATCTCCCGGACCTTTGATGAGCGCGTCTTCCCGGGCGGGCTTACCTATTCAGGCCATCCCCTCGCGGCAGCTTCGATCGTTGCCTCCATCGAAGCCTTCGAGGAGGAGGGCATCGTCCGGAACGCCGCACGCATTGGCGCCAACCACCTGGAACCGGGCCTGAAAGCCCTCGCTGCCAAGCACGACGTCATCGGCGAAGTGCGCGGGCGCGGCGTGTTCTGGGCTTTGGAACTCGTCGAAGACCGCCAAAGCCGCACACCGGTCAGCGCCGCCTTCATGGGCAAGCTTAAAGCGGAACTGCTCCACCGCGGACTGTTGCCCTTCATGGCGGACAACCGCGTGCACGTGGTGCCTCCCGCCGTCGTGACCCCCGAAGAAGTACGCCAGGCGCTGGCGATTTACGACGACGCCCTGACCGCCGTCCGCTGAGGCGCTCCCACCGAACCGCGCTGGATTAAGCGGGCCACCAGTTCCGGTGCTGGCGCGGCGGCTTTCCTGCCTTCGATCCGACGGATCAGGGCGGTTGCCGCCGCGATGCCCATGTCATAGACGGGCTGTGCGATGACGGTGAGCGGGGGAGTGGTGAGGCGTGTCCAGGCGAAGTCGTCGTACATCAGGAAAGAGACGTCGGCGGGGATGGCAAGTCCGGCCTCCTGGATGGCTTCCACCACGCCCAAGGCGATCAGGCCGTCGGAGGCGATGATGGCGGTGGCCGGGTCCGGCCCTTCGAGCAGCCCCCGGGTTATGGCTTTCACGGATTCGGAGTCACCGGCGTTAAGGCGGACCAGATCGGCGGGTAAAGCGAGTCCCTCGTCCTTGAACGCGCGGCGGATTCCCTCCAGGCGGTCCGAAATCTGGGAGGAGTCCAGCACCATCCCTTCCTCGTAAGGCCGGTCTGTTTTCAGAGTGGAAACGAACGCGATCCGCTGATGCCCGGACTCGATCAGGTACTTGGTTGACTCATAGGAAATGCCGCCCATGTCCACGGCGAAGGTTTCTGCGTCCAGCCCTTGGGCGGCGCGGTCCAGGAGCACCAGGGGGCGGCCCGAATCCTGGACCTGCTGCAGATGCGAGGTCTCCACGGATGATGCCGGGGCCACGATGAGTCCGTCCACGCGCTTGTCCAGCAGCACGCGGACGGCGTCGACCTCGGCAGCCCTTTCCTCGTCGGTATTGATGAGGATGACGTTGTAGCCGCTCTTCTTGGCGGTGTCAGTAATGCCCCTCATGGCGAGGCCAAAGTGCGGGTTTTCGATATCGCCCACCACCACGCCAATGGTGTTGGACCTTCCAGTGTTCATGCTCCGCGCCAGCTCGTTGGGCCGGTATTCGAGCTCTTCCGCCGCGGCCAGGACGCGCTCCCGGACGTCGTCGCTGACTGCTCCGTAGTTGCCCAACGCGCGGGCGGCTTGCGCCTTGGACACTTTTGCGGCTTTGGCGACGTCGGCAACCGTTACGTCCCGCCGTCGGGATCCGTCAGTGCTCATGTTCACCTTTCAGTGGGGTGTTGACGCGGCTTTGTGAGTTCCGCTACATTTCTTATCAATCGATGTGAGTCCGGTCTCAATCCTAGGGGCTGAGACCGGACTCAACAAGACCCCGCATCGAGCAAATAACTTCCAGCGGCTCCTGACAGCACCGCTTAGACCTCCCACGATTGGACAACGCTGTGATTAAACTGAACTTCCGCCCGGCAGCGCTCGCAGCCGCAGCAGTGGCGGCTCTCCTCGCCCTTTCGGGCTGCGGCGGGTCGCCCGCCGCCAACTCCCCGTCCGCCGAAAACCGTTACGGCCTGATCCAGCCCGGCACCATCCGCGTGGCCAGCCTGGGCGACTCCAAGCCGTACACCTTCACCGACAGCTCCGGAAACTTCACCGGCTTTGACGTGGAACTCTTCAAGGACGTGGCTCACCGCGCCGGCGTAGACAACGTGGTCTTCACCGGACAGGACTTCTCAGGGCTCCTCGCGGCCGTGGCCAACGGACAGTTCGACGTCGGTGTCGCTGCCATCGGCATCACGGACAAGCGCAAGGAAACCGTTGACTTTTCCGATGGCTACCTCGCCGGCTACCTGACGGTCATCACCACCAAGGACTCCGGCATCAAGGACGCGGACGCACTCAACGGCAAGCGGCTTGGAGTTGTCCAGGGAACCCTGCAGGAAGCCTACGCAGTGAAGAACTTCACCTCTGCGCAGCTGGTCCGCTTCCCGGACAACAACACGGCAATCTCCGCAGTCAACAGCGGGGCCGTGGACGCCCACTTCCTCGATTACGAGGCAGCCAAGGAATACCAGGAGCAGTTTGGACTGGTCAGCGCCGCGGACATTCCGTCGTTCGACGCCCCCGCCGGATTCGCCATCGCCAAGGACAAGACCGCTTTCAAAGAGGCCTTGAACAAGGGCCTGGCCGAAGCAATGGAAGACGGCACGTGGAAGACGCTCTACCAGAAGTGGTTCCCGGGCTCGCCGATGCCGGAGCAGTACCTCCCCAAAGCCGAGCAGACCTCAAGCCCGGCCCCGACAGCCAGCAAGTAACCGCACCAAACAACCAACGTCTGAGAGCACTCAATGGATTGGCTCAACACCATCAGCCGCACGTTCTTCGATTTTGACGCCATGATCGAAGTACTGCCCCAACTCCTCGGAGTTGGCCTCCTGAACACCCTGATCATCTCCATCGCAGCAACCATCCTCGGCGTAGTGATGGGAATGGTGGTGGCCGTCATGGGCATCTCCCGCTCCAGGTGGCTGCGTATCCCTGCAAGGATCTACACCGACCTCTTCCGCGGTCTGCCCGCCATCTTGACCATCCTGCTGATCGGCCAGGGTTTTGCCCGGTTGAGCCAGTCGGTCTTTGGCCCCTCTCCTTATCCCCTGGGCATCATCGCGCTGAGCCTGATCGCCAGTGCCTACATCGGAGAGATCTTCCGCGCCGGCATCCTCAGCGTGGACAAGGGCCAGGGAGAAGCCTGCCGCGCACTGGGCATGAGCTACGCCAAGTCCATGTCCCTGGTGGTAGTCCCGCAGGGTGTACGCCGGGTGCTTCCGGCCCTGGTCAACCAGTTCATCGCCATCGTCAAGGACTCCTCCCTGGTCTACTTCCTGGGACTCCTCGTCAGTGAACGCGAACTGTTCCGGGTGGGCCAGGACGCAGCAGTGTTGTCCGGCAATCTCTCGCCGTTGGTCATGGCCGGCATCTTCTACCTGGTGATCACCGTGCCGCTGACCCACTTGGTCAACTACTTCGACAACAAGTTCCGCACCGGCCGCCGTCGTCCCACGGCACCCACCAGCGGACTGAAGGAAGTCAAGGAACTCGACGCGGCCTCGCCGCTCATCACCGGGAGCAACACGTGAACCTCACCAGCAGCAGCGCCACCAGCACCAAGAATTCAGCACAGGATATTGAGAAGTTCAACGGCTCGAGCCTCGAACTGCAGAACCTGACCATGGCCTACGGCGACGTCGAGGTACTCCGGAACGTCAGCCTCAACGTCGCCCCGGGGACCACCACCTGCATCATCGGGCCTTCGGGATCAGGGAAGTCCACGCTCCTGCGCGGCGTCAACCGCTTGCACGAACCCAAGAGCGGGGACGTCCTCCTGGCGGGTGAAAGTGCCCTCAAGGTCAAGCCGGACATCCTCCGCGCCCGGATCGGCATGGTCTTCCAGCACTTCAACCTCTTCCCGGACCACACTGCCCTAGAGAACGTGGCGCTGGCCCTATGGAGCGTCAAGGGGATGTCCAAGGCCGAAGCCCGGGAACGTGCCCGGCGCCGTCTCGCCGAAGTCGGGCTCGCCGAACGGGCCGACCACCGGCCACGCGACCTCTCCGGCGGCCAGCAGCAACGCGTCGCGATCGCCCGGGCGCTGGCCATGGAGCCCGAAGTCATGCTCTTCGACGAGGCCACCAGCGCCCTGGACCCGGAGCTGGTCAAAGGCGTCCTTAACCTCATGGCAGGCCTTGGCCGACGCGGCATGACCATGCTGGTTGTCACGCACGAGATGGGTTTTGCCCGGAAGGTAGCTGACCAGGTGGTGTTCATGGATGAGGGCGAAGTAGTGGAAATCGGTACTCCCACAGAACTCTTCGACAACCCCCGCAGCGAACGCCTGCAGCGCTTCCTCTCGGAGGTCCTGTGATGGGGGAGGTAGCAGCGGCACCCATCCGGACCGCCGTCGTCGGGTTCGGCGTCTCGGGCAAGGTGTTCCACGCGCCGCTCATCGAAGCGGACCCGGACTACTCCCTGGACGTCATTGTGACCGCGGATCCGCGACGAAAAGCCGAAGCGGAACGCCTCTACCCGCAGGCAAGGATTGTCCCCACGCCGGAAGACATGTTCGCCCTTTCAGGCAACCTGGACCTCGTGGTGCTGGGAACACCGCCGCTGACGCACCTTGAGCTCGGTGCCACGGCGATCGCCCATGGCCTGAACGTTGTGGTGGACAAGCCTTTCGTCACTACAGTCGCCCATGGTGAGGAACTGGCAGGGCGGGCGTCCGACGCCGGTGTGCAGCTGACGGTCTTCCAGAACCGCCGGTGGGACGCCGATTTCCTGACGCTGTCAAAGCTGCTGAAGGACGGCGCCCTTGGCGAGGTGCGAACCTTTGAATCACGCTTTGAATGGTGGCGTCCGGAAGGCTTCGGGAACTGGCGCGATTCGGCCACCCTGGCCGAAGGAGGAGGCATCCTCCACGACCTCGGCGCCCACCTGATCGACCAGGCCATCCAGCTGTTCGGGCCTGTGGAGGAGAGCTACGGCGAAACCGCCAACCATGGCCCCCATCCTGATGCCGCGGACACTGAAGCTTTTGTGTCGTTGCGCCACGAATCCGGTGTCCGCTCGCGGTTGTGGATGAACGGCATGGCCGCCCAGGTTGGCCCGCGCTTCCACGTCCTCGGCTCCAAAGCCGCGTACACCAAGTGGGGACTGGACAGCCAGGAACCCGCCCTCGCCGCCGGCATCACGCCGTCGGACGCTTCTTACGGCCGCGACCCCCAGGAGTCTTGGGGGCTGCTGGGTGTGGACGGAACAGCTACGCCGGTCCCGGCGGAAAAGGGCGCCTACCCACAGTTCTACCGGGAACTTGCCGCCTCGCTCCGCGGCCAGGGGCCCCTTCCCGTGCAGCCGGCCGAAGCACTGGCCACCCTCAAAGTCATCGAAAACATCCACGCCTTCGCCTAGGCGCATTTCACAGCTTCAACACCAAAGAAAGGGAGAACCATGTCCTCCACCAAGCACGTTGCCGTCATCGGAGGCGGCATCCTGGGCGTATCCACTGCCGTCCACCTGCTCCGCCAAGGAGCTTCCGTCACCTTGCTGACGGAGCAGGGCCTGGCCAGCGAAGCCACCGGCCGGTCCCTGTCCTGGCTCAATTCAGCAGGGGAACGTTCCACGCCCTACCACCAGCTGCGCGTCGCCGGGGTTGACCGGTACCGCACGCTGTTCGCCGCGGACCCAAGCCGTGAATGGCTCCAGTTCGGTGGCGGGCTCATGTGGAACGCGTCCGGCCAGGACCAAGCCACCGAAGCCCGCCACGCTTACGAGAAATCCATTGGCTACGATTCCAAGCTGTTGGCCCCCGAAGAGATCGCCAACGTCACCCCGGGCATCGACTCCGGCGCAGTCCCCGGGAAGGCCATCTTCAATCCCGGCGAAGGGTGGGTCAGCTTGCCGGACCTGGTGAACTTCCTGATGGAGGAATTCCACGCCCTGGGCGGCCAACTGGTCCTCAACGCCGGAAAAGCCTCAGTGATGGTCGACGGCGGACGCGCCACCGGCGTCGAAACTGCCGGCGGTGAAACGTACCCCGCGGACGCTGTATTGGTTGCCTGCGGTGCTGCAACGCCCGCCGTGGTGAAGCCCTTGGGAGTGGAGATCCCCAACGGTTCCCCCGTGTCCATGCTGGTGGTCACCAAACCGGTGGAACACCACGTCACCGCCGTGATGAATACGCCGCGTGCCGCAGTCCGCCCCAACCCCGGCAACACGTTTGCCTTGGACCACGACTGGTACGAAGAGAACATCACCGAGCACGCTGATGGGTCCTTCACGATTCCCGATGACATTGTCCAGGAATTGGCGGACGAGTCCTCCAAACTGATTGCTGGCAACCCCGAGCTCAAGCCGGCCTCGTGGAAGATCGGCTACAAGCCCATTCCCGGTGACGGCGAACCGGTATTCGGTGAGCTCGGCCAGGTGCCTGGCTGTTTTGTTGCGTTCACACACTCGGGAGCCACGCTGGGCCTGATCGCCGGTGAACTGTTGTCCGGTGAGATCCTCGGCGGTGAAAAACACCCGATGCTGGCCACATTCCGGCCGGGGCGCTTCTCCTAGGCGGGCTTCTCCCAAACGGGCGCTTCTTCCAAGCGCTTCCACTAGCCGCGCGCTTCCCAAACAGGCCAACGGCCCCGATACGCCATCTGCATAAGCGTGTCGGGGCCGTTGGAGTTTTTGGTGTCCCAGGGCGGTTCAGCAGCTCAGGCTGCCTTTGAGGACTTTGCCCGTCCAGGTGTTGGTGGTGCCGGGGACTTTGTAGTAACCGCGGATCTCGTAGCTCCACGTTCCGATGATCTCGTAACCCGATGTGTAGGTCTTGCCGGCGGCCTTGCTCAAATCACCCGTGAATTCGAGGTTCCCCGAGCGGTCGAAGATCTTGACATCGTGGTAGTTCGCATTGGTCACGGCGCTGAAGGAATTGACCGTGATGGTGGCGCGGATACCGAACGAGCATGCCATGGATACGTTCGCTGCGGCCGGGGCCGCCAGGCTGGCGGCGCTGAACTGCGGGGCGGACTGTGCGGTACCAGTGAACGCGGCGAATGCGGCTGTGGGTGCCGCTGCAAGGCCCAGGACGACGGCGGCGGCGATCACCAGGGTGCGCAGGAAGCCTTTCCGCGGTGTCATGGTGATCGTTCTCCTTGCCTGTGCTTGGTGGTGGTAGAGCTGGGGTTTGCCGGGTGCTGCTGGGTGTTCTTGGTGTTGCTGGTGGGTGTTATTTGGTGGTTTCGGTGCGTTGGGTGCCGGTGAAGGAGAAGGCGAGGGTGGAGGTGGCGCCTTGGAAGGTGTTGTCTGCGGTGGCGGGCAGGGTGGTGGTGACTTTGAGGTTGTCGGTTTTGGTGGAGGTCAGGGAGGTCAGGTTGTTCAGGACCTTGTTCGCTGTGATGACCGGGCCGTTGGCCAGGACGGTGGTTTTGGTTCCGGCGCAGGTGTAGGGCGCTGCGGTACCGGTCCAGGCCACGGAGCAGTTCTCGATGCTCAGTTGCAGGCCGTTGGTGGGGTCGGTGGTCAGCAGGGAGGCGGTGGCGCCGGCGGAGGTGGTGAGGGTGACGTTGTTCAGGTCGGAGTTGCCGGTGTTGGCCAGGGTGACGAGTTTTTCGGTTTTGTCTCCGGGGAGCATGCCGGTGACCGGGACGTTGAGGGTGTTCGCGGCTCCGGTGCCCAGGGCGATGGTGACGGTGCCGGCGGTGACGGCCTGGGAGGCGGAGGTCGAGGAGGTGAAGGCACCGTAGGTGCCCATTCCGGCGACGGCGGCTGCGGTGCCGACCAGTGCGACGGAAGCGAGGATCTTGCCGGAGGTGGTCTTGAGGCTGATGGCCATGGGAATCAGTGTCCTTTCGGTGGGCCACCGTGGGACCGGCCGGCCTGTTCTTTGGTGTCTGCCTGACTGGCTGACAAGAACTACTGTGCCGGGGCAGGATCAAGAACAAATCCTGCAAACCCGCAACACTTCCTCAGGAAAAACTCAAGACTCCCGCACCGCCCCAAATGAGCAGTTTTGGAGAAGCCCGCAGCTCCGGGGCGCCGTAGTTTTGGAGTATCCAATCACTATCGAGCAGTACGCGAAGAGGAGCCCGCCATGGCTGAAACAGGAACCACCAACAAGACCAAGTCCTACGACGGTTTTTCGGAGGAAGAGCGCGCCGCAATGAAGGAGCGTGCGCAGGAACTGAAGAAAGCCCCGCGCAAGAAGGCATCCGCGGCGGACGGAGAAGCTGACGTCCTGGCCAAGATCGCGGAGATGCCGGAGGCGGACAAGGTCATGGCGGAGCGACTCCACGCGATTGTCAGGGAGCACGCACCGGAACTCACGCCCAAGACCTGGTACGGGATGCCTGCCTATGCCAAGGACGGGAAGAACATCGTCTTCTTCAAGAGCGCCGACAAATTCAAGAGCCGTTACGCCACGCTCGGCTTCGAAGAGAACGCCACACTCGACGACGGCGACATGTGGCCCACCTCGTTTGCCGTCAAGGAGATCACCCCGGAGGTTGAAGCGAAGATCGTGGAGCTGATCAAGAGGGCCGTGGGGTAGCGGGCCTCCAGCGCGTCGCGCCTTGTGCGTTGCGCCTAGACGCCCCGCCTAGTGCGTTGGGTCCGGGTGCGGCGGCATCGGCCCGGGGTCCGGAGCGGGGGACGGCCCGGGAGTGGGGTTTGGATCCGGAATGGGGCTGGGCGGGAACGGTGTGGTGGGGTCAGGCGGCGGTGGCACCGGCCCTGGATCCGGGGGAAACGGCTCGGGCTCATGTGTTGGCGGAAGGGTCATGATCTCTCCTTGGCGCACTCAGGTGTCTTGCTTCGGGCAGATACCGGCAGCCTACTCCGGGCGGCTCGTCAGCTGTAGGTCTGGCTGAATGCATATTTCTAGGTCATATGACCTAGAATCAACATCATGAATGATCTCCTAGAACTTGATCCCCTCGGTCCAGTGCTGATCGTGGGCGGCTACGGCACAGTTGGCACGGCACTCACGCATCTCGCCGGGACGCAGTGGCCGCTGCTCCTCACCGGCAGGAACCCGGGCCGGGGCAGCCACCTTGCGGGCGGAAACGTGACGGTTGAAAGGTGGGACCTCGGCCAGCCGGAACCCTTCGCAGCAAAAGCCAGGGCCGTCATCAGCACCGTCAACGACCCTGACGACAGAGTGCTCCGCGCAGCCGTCAGTGCCGGAATTCCCTATGTTGACGTCACCCGATGGACCAGCCGCGTCACCAGGGCCACCGCGCAGGCAACACTTATGCGTCCCACTGCTCCGGTCCTGCTGAGCTCGGGCTGGATGGGCGGGGTCGTCAACATCGTGGCAGCAGCTCTGGCCCAGGACGCCGGCGGTGGGGACCAAATCGACGTCGCCATCCGCTACGACATCAACGACACCGCTGGAGTCGATTCCGTCGACTTCATGGACAGGCTGGGACTGGACTTCGAAGTACGAAAAGGCGGTAAGGCCGCCGTCGTGCGTCCTCTGGGCGATACCCGCTGGGTGGACATCGCCGGGCACCGCACCAAAGTGGCCAGGCTCGACACCCCGGAACAGTTCACCCTCCCGCTCACCCTCGGCGCCGGTTCGGTGGCCACCAGGATCGGTTTCAGTTCAAAGACATCCACGACGGCGCTGCTCGCCGCCGGCGCGGTGGGACTGTTCCGTTGGGGGAGCGGTGAGCGGTGGGCGCCGCTGCGGCGTTCCCTTTTGTACTCGCCCGGTGCGGGCGGAACCGCCCACATCCGAGTCGATGTGAATGGGCCAAAAGGGCTGCGAACGGCCGTCATTTCAGACCCGCAGGGCCAGGCACATCTGACCGCGTTGGGCGGATTGCTGGGGCTGCACAACGTCCTGGCGGCCGGGGCCACACCGGGAGTTTCGTTCCCGGAATCGGATAAGGATCCGGGCGCTTCCCTCGCCAAGCTTGAAACGCACGGTGTGACAATATTGAGGTCATGATCGAAAGCAAGGGCGCCCTGAGAAAGGCGGCGCTCCTTGACGCCGCTGAAGAAGTGCTGGTCAGCAAGGGCAATGCAAACGCTGCAATGCGGGACTTTGCCGCTGCCGCCGGGGTGCGGATCGGACATTTGCAGCACTACTTTCCAACCCGTTCCGACCTCCTCCGGGCTGTCCTTGAGCGGGCCTTGGAACGCTCACTGCGGCGGCTGGAGGATACGGCCGGATTCGAGCTCAGCTCCGATGCGACAGGCACAATCTCCCGCGAGGATTCCCATCGACTGCTCACAGCGCTGCTTCAGGAGCATTCCGCGTTGGCCGAGGTGAGGATGCACCTTGAGATCTGGGCGCTGGCGGCCTCGGATGAGCACGCGGCCGGTGCTTTGCGTTCTTTTTACGCCCAGTACACCGGGCACGTAGAAGGCGTGGTCAGGCGCGGAAGGCCGGAGCTGCCGGAGTCCTCACCCAATGGGGTGGCGGCCGCGATCGTCAGCCTCTTTGAGGGAGCAGCCGTCACCCGATCCGAGATCGCCGGGTTGCGGACTGCCTCCGGTGACGAAGCCATCATCCGAACCGCACAGTGGTTGATCCACGGACAGGAAACCGCCCAGTGACCCTCCTGACGCCCACTCCCGCACAGCTCCGTTGGCAACAACTCGAATTCGGCGCCTTCATCCATTTCGGCATTAACACCTTTGCCGGCAAGGAGTGGAGCGACGGAACCCTTCCGGCGTCTTTGTTTAACCCTGAAGGGCTCGACGCCGGCAGCTGGGTCCGCACGGCAAAGGAGGCCGGCGCGAGGTACTTGATCCTCACAGCCAAGCACCACGACGGATTCTGCCTCTGGCCTACTGCCACCACTGACTACTCGGTGGAGTCGTCCCCGTGGCACGGTGGTTCCGGCGATGTCGTCCGCGAGGTTGCCGAGGCCTGTGCAGAACAGGGCGTAGGACTGGGCCTCTACCTGTCGCCTTGGGACCGGAACGCGGACTGCTACAGC